>NZ_AP026678.1:1927500-2570000 GCF_025998815.1 Ignavibacterium sp. | reverse complement strand
GTAATTAAAGCGGAGGAGGAAAGTTTTAACGCTACACTCGATCGCGGAATTGAATTGTTTGAAGATGTTGTGCGAAGACTCAACAAGAATAATCAGAAAGTTATTCCCGGAGAAGATGTCTTTAAACTTTACGACACCTACGGATTTCCTGTTGATCTTACAAGCTTAATGGCAAGAGAAATTGGTTTTTCAGTTGACGAAGCTGGTTTTAATAAACTGATGGAAGCTCAGCGCAAAAAAGCGAGAGAAGCTTCTAAAGAAAAATTTGCCTCAGTAAATGTTGTGCTTACAGATTTATCTTCATTTAACATTACAGATAACAAACAGGTCGAGTTTACTGGTTACGATGAGTTGAAATCAGAAGCAAAAATTATTGGAATAAAAAAAGAGGGAAATGCAAATCTGATAGTTCTCGACCGAACTCCATTTTATGTCGAAGCAGGTGGTCAGGTTGATGATATTGGAAAAATATTAGCTCCTTCGGCTGAGATTGAAATCGTTGATGTTGCTAAAATAGAAAATGCTGTGATTCACATTTCAGAAAATTCAGTTGCAGAATCTTTACAACCGGGAATGAAAGTAATTGCAGAAGTTGATGAAAAGCGTCGATGGGATATTATGAGAAATCACTCAGCAACACACTTCCTTCATAAAGCATTAAGAACAATACTTGGAACACATGTGCAACAAGCTGGTTCTTATGTTGGACCAGACAGATTAAGATTTGACTTCACACATTTTGCAAAATTAAGTCCCGAAGAAATTGAAGATATTGAAGCATTAGTCAATGAACAATTGAGAAGAAATCTTCCGCTTATTCATCATCGCAACATTCCTTTTGATGAAGCAAAGAAGATGGGCGCATTGATGTTCTTCGGAGATAAATACGGTGATCGTGTTAATGTTGTTCAGTTCGGTGATTTTACTATGGAATTCTGTGGTGGAACTCATGTTAATAATTCCAGTCAGATTGGTTTATTCAAAATTGTAAGTGAACAATCAATAGCAAGCGGAGTAAGAAGAATTGAAGCTGTTACCGGCGCAGGTGTTGAAAAATTCATTCACACTCAGCTTGAACATCTCAAAGAATCAGAGAAAAAAATTGAAGAGCTTCTTGACTTAAAGAAAAAACTTGAAAAAGAAATCTCTGAATTAAAGATGCGGGAGAAACTTGAGCAACTTGATCATATTCTTTCACTTCACTCAGAAGAAAAAGGTGTGAAGATTTATAAGGGCAAGGTCCACGCTGACAATATGGATGAACTCAAATCACTTGGCGATGAGCTTCGCAATAAAATGGGCAGCGGAGTTGGTGTTCTTATCTCACAGATTGAAGATAAAGTTGGAATAGTTGCAGTTGTTTCTGATGATCTTATCAAAAAGAAAAATCTTAGTGCGGGAAAAATTGTCGGTGAACTGGCTAAATTGGTTGGTGGCGGAGGCGGAGGTCGTCCACATCTTGCAACTGCCGGAGGAAAGGACATTAAGGCAATAACAAAAGCATTAGCTAAAGTTGAAGAAATCGTTTCACAGCAGAATAAGTAAAACAATTTTACCACTTAGACACTAAGCGCACTTAGATACACTAAGAATGAAAGTAACAAAGAAATACATAAACGAGCTGGCTTATAAAGTTGTTGGATGTGCAGTTGAAGTTCATAAGAACTTGGGTCCCGGCTTATTTGAGTCAGTATATGAAACCTGACTTGTTGATGAATTACAATCAAACGGATTAATTGTAAATCGCCAGGTTCAGGTTCCAATTATTTATAAAGGTAAAGATTTGGGAACTTCATTGATTTTAGACTTATTAATAAATGATTTAATAATAGTAGAATTAAAAGCTGTCGAAACAATGATTCCGGTTTATAAAGCACGACTATTATCATATTTAAAATTAACGGGAAAGCCCAAAGGATTACAGATCAGCTAGTCCCATTAGTAACAGATGTTTTTGCAGCTCTTCCGGAATCTAAGTAAAACTAAGTGTTCTAAGTGTCTAAGTGGTGAAAATTCTCCTTTATGTCAAAACAAAAAATAAAATATGTTTGCTCAAACTGCGGATACGAATCTCTTCGCTGGATAGGAAAATGTCCCGAATGTGAAAGCTGGAATTCATTCACAGAAGAGTTTATTGAAACAGGAAAACACAAGTCTGCAAAAGCAGTTCTAAAATCTCCCATTCACAAATTATCAGAAATAACCGCAACTGAAGAAGAGCGAATAATTACAGGTATAACAGAATTTGACCGTGTACTTGGTGGCGGCTTAATGCCCGGCTCTGTTGTTTTACTTGGTGGAGATCCGGGAATAGGAAAATCAACTCTTGCAATGCAGGCAGCAGCGGGAATAAAAGAGAAAGTTTTATATGTAACCGGCGAAGAATCCGAAAAACAGATCAAACTCAGATCATCGAGATTGAAAATAAAATCAGATACCCTTTTTATTCTGGCAGAGACAGAACTAAATCAGGTAACTGCTGCAATTGAATCACTTAAACCTTCCGTTGTAATCATAGATTCTATTCAAACAATGTACAGAAACGAGCTGGACAATTCTCCCGGCACAGTAACACAAATTAGAGAATGTACTGCTTTACTGATGGACGAGGCAAAGAAGAAACATTTATCTGTAATTATAATTGGTCATGTTACAAAGGAAGGAATTATTGCCGGACCAAAAATTCTTGAACATATGGTTGATACGGTTATTCAGTTTGAGGGAGAAGCAAATCACTCATTCAGAATTTTAAGATCACAGAAAAACAGATTTGGCAGCACAAATGAAATCGGTGTTTTCGAAATGCGTGAAGATGGTCTCAGAGAGGTAAAAAATCCGAGCGAACTGTTTTTAAGCGAAAGAGAAAAACAAACTCCCGGCTCGGTTGTAACTTCAACAATTGAAGGAAGCCGTCCGATACTACTCGAAGTTCAGGCGTTGGTAACACCTTCAATGTATGGTTATCCCCAGCGTGTTTCAAATGGATTTGATCAAAGAAGATTGTCCATCTTATTAGCAGTACTTGAGAAAAGAGCTCTGGTGAAAGTTTCATCAGCAAATGTATTTATAAATGTTGCTGGCGGAATTAAAATAACTGAACCGGCAGCAGACCTTGCAGTTTGTTTAAGCATAGCATCAAGTCTTTCGGAGAAAGTGATTGACAGTCAGACAATTGTAATCGGTGAAGTTGGTCTCGGTGGCGAATTAAGAAGTGTTGGAAATATTGAAAAGCGAATTCAGGAAGCAGAAAAACTTGGTTTTAATACGGTAATAATTCCTCAGGCAAATTCAAGAGGATTGAAGCAAAACCCTAAAATAAAGGTAATTCCGCACGAAAATCTTTCTGATACAATCAACCTTTTAATTCAGTAAAAACCAAAAAATTAATTTTGTTTCGAACAATAAGAGTATTATTTTTTCTTGGCGTCATAAAGGCGCTTTTTTGTTCAATTAATTAAAGGTTCGTTAAGTGAGTACCAAATTGTTCGTGGGAAGTCTTCCCTGGTCGGTTAACGATGCTGAATTAAAAACTTTATTTGAACCATACGGTAAAGTTGCTTCAGCAAAAGTTGTAACCGATAAACAGACCCGCAGATCTAAAGGTTTTGGTTTTGTTGAATTCGAAACCGAAGCTGAAGCTTCTGCAGCAATCAATGCATTAAATGGCTCTGAAGTTAAAGGCCGCAACATAATAGTTAGCGAAGCAAAGCCGAAAAGCTAAGAACTTATTTTAATGCAAAATATTTCAAGCGCTCTCTTTATCCGTGAGCGCTTTTTTATTATTATCTGCTCAGATTAATTTTTAATAAATTTCATCTTGTACTAACAAATCAATTTTCTTTATGACTTTTGCTGATAAAGCAATAAAATATTTTTCAGGTCTGAAAGCACCGGAAATAAATTTTAATCAAACAGAAGTGATGAATCCCTATTCATCACCCGAAGTAAAAAAGATTATCAGAGAATTCTATCTTAAATTTTATAATGATGACAATGAAAGAATTTTTATCATCGGTATAAATCCCGGGAGATTTGGTGGTGGGTTAACCGGAATTTCTTTTACTGATCCTGTGGCACTTGGGGAGGAATGTGGAATTAAAAATAATCTTGGAAATCAGAAAGAGCTTTCAAGTAAATTTATTTATTCTGTTGCTAACCAATCTGGCGGAGTAAAAAAATTTTTCTCCAAAGTATTTTTAACTGCACTTTACCCTTTCGCTTTAATTAAAAACGGAAAAAATTATAATTACTATGATGACAAAGTTCTTGCTGAGCGACTTAAAGTTGATATCGTGAAAAACATTAATTCGCAAATTAAGTTTGGCGCAAGAAAAGATTTTGCAATTTTACTCGGAAAGAAAAATGCAGCATACTTTAAAGCATTAAATGATGAACATAATTTTTTCAAAAAGATTATAATTGTTGAACATCCAAGATACATTATGCAGTATAAGCTGAAGAACATTGATAATTATATAAATAAATATCTCAAAGCAATTATCACATAAATTTTTTACTGAAATGAACGAAGAAAATTTTATTCCGGGAATTTACAACTATTGCGACCGCTGGTGTGAAAAGTGTAATTACACTGATCGCTGTCGTCTGTTTCAATCCGATGCTGAGAAAAACATTCAGCACATTTTGGATGACAAAAATCCTAACGATCCTGAAGTAGTTATGAAAGATGTTGAAGAAAATCTTAACCTGGCTATGCAAATGCTTATGGAAAAACTCGAAGAGATGAATATTGATCCTGAAGATATTAAATCTGGGGAATTACCGCCAGAGCCCGATTTTAATTCTTACCAGATAAATAATCTTGCAGAAGATTTTACAAAATCAATGAATGAAATGGAAGAAATTTTTGATTACTACAACCCTCAAATAAACGAAGCTGTTATTACTGGAAATTTGACAAATGAACTGAAAGAAATACAGGAGAGTCTTTCTGTTCTCGGTTGGTATTCACCGCAGGTTTTTGTTAAAACCAAACGGCTTATTCATGCTCACGAAGATTATCTTGCTGAGAAGGACGAAGATTTTAAAGAAGCAAATGAAGAAGAACTTTATGTTACCGGAAAGTTGTTATACATCGCAGTAACAAATTGCCTGTCAGCACTTAATAATCTGCACGAGCATTGCCCTGAATTCAACAACCAGATTTTGAATCAGATAATATTGCTGACAAAAATTAAGGATGAACTTCTGAAAATGTATCCCGAAATTCCACAGTATAAACGACCCTATTTCGATTAAAACAGAGAAACTTTATGCAATTCTTTTTAAGTGCGGGATTTATAATACTTGGTTTATGCGGACTAATATTTCTGTTTGCGGGAATAGTTCAAATAAAATTTCCTCCGAAGAAAATTAACTTACTCTACGGTTACCGGACAAGCTCATCAATGCGTTCACAGGAAGCATGGGACTTTGCACAGAAATATTCTGCTAAAGTTTCAATTTGGGTTGGAGTAATAATGATAATATTTGGTCTTATTTTTTTATTGCTTCCAAATATATCAAACGATTATCAGGTGTGGTTCAGTCTATTAATAATTTTCACCCTGGTTGCTTTTCTTATTATTTCTACAGAGATAAAGCTTAAACGAAAGTTCGGCAAAAAATAATTTTTTTTTCGAAGATTATTCGGAAAGAAACTTAATAAACCTGTTCGACGATTTAAGCTTAATAATCCGATTTAACGAATACTTCCCCGGACCTGTTATAAAAAGGAAAACATAAATAAGTAAAAACAAAAGTGCTTTTTCTTTTTGAGCAAAAGGATCGGCAGAATGATGAACAAAACCTGCAACAAACATCGTAATGATTAAAGGAATAAGCGAAGCTCTTGTGAACAATCCAAGTATAACCAGAATTGAACAAAAGAATTCTGAAAAAACTGCAAGGGCAAGACTTGGCACTGTACCAATTCCCAATGGATCAGCAAAATTAATTTCACCTGAAGAAAATAAACGGTTAAGTTTCGGTAATCCGTGAGCAAATAACATAAAGCCACTTGAAACAGTGCGGAGTATTAAAAGAGCAAAATCATTCATTAACTTTCTCCGAAAATATTTTAGTCCAATTTATTTAAAAAATTAATAATTGCTATGTTGACTTCATCTGGATTTTCAATTGGCGTCATATGTCCTGCATTTTTTATTTCAACAAATTCAGCATTGGGAATTTTATGAAACATTTCTTTCATCACCGATGGCGGAGTTAAAGCATCTTTCTCACCACAAATAAGCAGAGTTGGAATTTTTATCTGACTTAAACTTTGTGTTGTATCTGTTCTGCTCAACATTGCAAGCAAGCATCCTTTTACTCCAACCGGATTAAATGCAGATGATTTTTTAATTATACTATCAAGCTCATCTTTTTTATTCTGCCGGAAATCTTCTGCAAAGCAATTTGTGATAAAATCTTTTGCAAATGGTGACAAACCTTCAGTGTTAATTCTTTTAATTCCTGCTGCGCGTTTAAGTTTGCCCTCGTTGTTATCGGCTTCGGACCTTGTGTCGCATAAAATTGCTGCAGAAAATTTATCCTGCATTCTCTCCAAAGCTCGCAAAGTAATATATCCGCCCATTGATAAACCGCATATAACAGGTTTATTTAGATTTTTCTTGTTAATTATCTCTTCAAGATCATCAACAAACGATTCCATTGTGAATTGTCCATCGCCTGCGGGTGATTCGCCAAGACCACGAATATCATAACTCACACAAAAATATTTTTCCTTTAGTGCTTCCATCTGGGCATTCCACATTGTATGGTCATAAGGAAATCCGTGTATAAAAATAATTGATTTGTTTGTGTTGTAACCTTCAGAGAAAACTGACAAACCATTAATGATTTCTTTCATTTATATTCCTCTTGAAATTTATTGAGAATATTTTCTTAATAAATGAACATAAAAAATCTATTTAAACATTTGTTCTTGTTTATTATACTTCATTCTTCCAGCACTTCTCAGTTTACAGATGAAAATTAATTCATTATGCCTTATTATTCACATAAGAAATAAAATAATTTTTTTTACAAGAATTGTGTCTTTGTATCCTTGTGGCAAAATATTTTCTTTCTTTTCAATGACACAAAGTCACTTTGAGGTAACAAAACAATGAAACTAGCATTTGCAACAACAGAATGCGTTCCATACGCAAAAACAGGTGGCCTGGCAGATGTTGCCGGCTCACTTCCAAAAGCTCTTGAAAAGCTTGGAGTTGAAGTAAAAGTTTTTATGCCCAAATATCTTTTTATTGATGAATCAAAACACGGACTTCATTATAACTGGGATGTTGGTGAAATGCTAATCCGTGTTAATGGTAAAGTACATTCTGTCCATCTTCACCAGGCAAAACTTCCGAACAGCAATGTTGAAGTCAACTTTATTGACTGTCCACACTACTATAACCGCGGAACTGTTTATACAAATGATTCAGACGAAGATGAAAGATTTATTCTCTTCA
Organism: Ignavibacterium sp.; assembly: GCF_025998815.1. Lineage (NCBI taxonomy): Bacteria > Pseudomonadati > Ignavibacteriota > Ignavibacteria > Ignavibacteriales > Ignavibacteriaceae > Ignavibacterium > Ignavibacterium sp. Next base: position 2,562,522 of record NZ_AP026678.1, on the reverse strand, counting down.
GCAAAGGTGTCATTGAAGTTCTTCAACGATTACAATGGACTCCCGATGTAATACAATGCAACGACTGGCAAACAGGATTGATTCCTCTATACATAAAAGACAATTACAGTTGGGACAGAATGTTTGATCATACTGCGACTGTTTTTACAATTCACAACATAGCTTATCAGGGAAGATTTTCGAAATCAACTCTATATGCCGCCGAAATAAGACCGGAACTATTTTATCCCGGCGGACCGGTTGAATTTGAAGACACCGTTTCATTTATGAAAACAGGAATCGTGTTCGCTGATATAATAAATACTGTAAGCAATAAATATTCCCACGAGATTCTCACCCTGGAATACGGTGCTGGATTAGACGGAATACTTCGCGCACGCAAACCTGATGTTTATGGAATACTTAATGGAGTTGACTACGATGAATGGAATCCGGAAACAGATAAATTTCTTCCGTACAAATATTCGATGAATGACCTTTCGGGAAAATTAAAGAACAAAAAATTTCTGATGGAACATTTTAATCTTCCTTTTGATGAGAACCGTCCTTTGATTGGAATGATTTCACGACTGGTTCTGCAGAAAGGTTTTGATATTTTTGCCGATGCAGTGAATGAGCTGATGAATCTGAATGCTCAATGGATAATTCTCGGTAGTGGTGAATATCGTTATGAAGAAATGTTCAGATATCTTTCACATAATCTTAAAGGGAAACTTGCCGCATACATTGGCTATAACAATGAACTTTCACATTTGATTGAAGCCGGCGCAGATATTTTTCTGATGCCTTCGCGTTATGAACCTTGCGGACTTAATCAGATTTATTCTCTTAAGTATGGAACGGTTCCCGTTGTAAGAAAAACGGGCGGACTTGCAGACACAGTTAAAGACTGGGACGAAGAAAACTACTACGGCTTTGATCACGGAAATGGTTTTTCATTTTATGATTATTCCGGATTTGCACTTTACAAATCAGTTGAACGGGCAGTAAACACATTTGCGCATAAAGATATCTGGAGAAAAATTCAGTTAAACGGAATGAAGATGGATTTCAGCTGGTCACGCTCAGCGGAGAAGTATGTAGAACTTTATAAAATTGCAAAAGAGAAGAGAGGGTGAATAAGTTAATTCATCAACCGATCTTCAGTTATAAAAACAAAAAACGGACAAAGATTTTTTTCTCTGTCCGTTAAATAATTTTACTTTACAATCTTATTGCTCTTACTACATCCCATCAATGATTTTATTAAATACAGTGCTTGGTCTCATTACTTCTGTTGCTTTTTTATCATCGGGCATATAGTAGCCACCAATGTCAACGGGTTTTCCCTGCACAGTAATTAAATCATTAAAGATTTTTTCTTCGTTTGCAGAAAGTTCTTTATATATTTTTTCAAAGCGTGATTTTAATTCAGCATCATCATTTTGATTTGCTAAAGCTTCTGCCCAATACATTGACAAATAAAATGAACTTCCTCTGTTATCAATCTCGCCTGCTTTGCGTGAAGGCATTTTTCCGTTTTCAAGATATTTGAGAATTGCCTTATCAAGTGTGTCGGCTAAAACCTTTGCTTTTGGATTTTTAGTTTTTTCATAAACCATTTCAAAAGATGGAACGAGTGCACAATACTCGCCGAGTGAATCCCATCGTAAATGATTTTCTTTCAGTAACTGTTCAACATGTTTTGGTGCAGAACCACCGGCACCGGTTTCAAACAATCCGCCGCCCTTTAACAACGGAACAATCGAAAGCATTCTTGCGCTTGTGCCTAATTCGAGAATCGGGAATAAATCTGTAAGATAATCTCTAAGTACATTACCTGTAACAGAAATTGTATCCAATCCTTTGCGACTTCTTTCGCAAGTATATTTCATTGCATCAACCGGTTTAAGAATTTTTATTTCAAGTCCGGTTGTGTCGTGTTCAGGCAAATATTTTTTAACCTTTGCAATTATTTCTCTGTCGTGTGCACGATTTTCATCTAACCAGAATATTGCCGGAGTATTGGAAGTTCTTGCTCTGTTTACCGCAAGTTTTATCCAATCTTTTATTGCTTCATCTTTTGCCTGACACATTCTGAAGATATCGCCTTTCTCAACCTGCTGTTCGAGTAAAACCTTGCCTTCGGAATTTATCACTCTTACAAATCCATCATCTTTCATTTCAAAAGTTTTATCGTGTGAACCATATTCTTCGGCTTTCTTCGCCATTAAACCAACATTTGAAACGGCACCCATTGTCGCCGGATTAAATTGACCATTTGCTTTGATGTCATCAATCATTGCCTGATACATTGTTGCGTAACTTCTGTCGGGAATCATTGCAATTGTATCCTGCAGTTCATCTTTGCGATTCCACATTTTCCCGCCATCTCTTATCACAACAGGCATTGAAGCATCAACAATTACATCATTCGGAACATGCAAATTTGTTTTGCCGGTTCGTGTATCAACCATAGCAAGTCCGGGCTGTGTTTCATAAACTTTGTTAATGTCATCTTCAATTTCAATTCTTTTTTCGTCGGGAAGTTTTTTAAGTTTTTCTAAAATGTCCATTAAACCATTATTTACATTAGCGCCTATTTGCTTGAGTGCATCGGAGTGTTTTTCAAGTGCATCTTTGAAATAAACCGAAACAGCGTGACCGAACATTATCGGGTCAGAAACTTTCATCATAGTTGCTTTCAGATGAAGCGAAAGAAGAACATCATCTTTCTTTGCTTCTTCAATTTGTTCTGCATAAAATTTTCTAAGTTCTTTAACATTCAAGACTGCTGCATCAATAACCTCACCTGCAAGAAGTTTAAGACTTTCCTTCAGAACCGTTGAATTGCCATTCGCATCAACAAATTCAATTTTAACAACATCATCTTTCTCAAGTGTAGTGGATTTTTCTGATCCGTAAAAATCCTTTTGATTCATATGTGCAACACGAGTCTTTGAAACGGGTGGCCACGGCTTTATCATTTTGTGCGGATATTTCTGTGCAAACTTTTTTACTGAAGCCGCCGCACGACGATCTGAGTTTCCTTCTCTCAGAACTGGATTAACCGCTGAACCGAGTACTTTGGAGTATCGTTCCTTGATGGATTTTTCTTCATCAGTTTTTGGTTCATCAGGATAATCCGGAACCGCAAATCCTTTTTGCTGAAGTTCAGCTATTGCAGCTTTCAATTGTGGTATTGTTGCACTGATATTGGGAAGTTTTATAATGTTTGCATCGGGATGTTGGGTGAGTTCTCCAAGCTCAGCCAGGTGATCCGGAATTTTTTGATCTTCTTTCAGATACTCGGGAAATGTTGCAAGAATTCTTCCTGCAAGCGAAATATCTTTTTCGAGAAATTCAATTCCGGTTCCTTTTGTAAAAGATTTTAGAATCGGAAGAAGGCAATAGCTTGCAAGAGCTGGTGCTTCGTCGGTTTTTGTCCAGATAATTTTGAAGCTCATTTTTCTCACCTGTTTTAAAAATTATTGAAAACTATCAAACTAAAATACTGAATAGCTTAGTACGATAGAAGAATACATCGGAGGATTTATATTAAATATATTGCTTAGCCATAGTTATAATTTTAACTTTGACAAGTTTAATAAGAAACTATTTTATATGATAAGAAATAACATTAGAAATTTCGTTGAAAATAAGTCAGTACAAAGTTTCATTGTAGCTCTGATAATTTTTAACTCAATTACAATCGGAATGGAAACTTCTGATGCGATAATGCATTCATTCGGTAAAACGCTTTTGCTGATTGACAAAATAATCCTTGGAATTTTTGTAATAGAAATTTTATTAAAACTTTATGCTTAATGGAATGTTTTTGATTTTTCCATAGTAGCAATTGCTCTTCTGCCTGCTTCTGGTGCGCTTGCAGTGCTTCGTTCACTCAGAATTTTCAGGTCGTTGAGACTGATTAAAAATCTACCCAGATTAAGATTTATTGTTGAATCATTGTTGCTCTCACTTCCCAGTATTGGGTGGATTTTTGTTTTGCTTACTCTTGTTTTCTATGTTTTTTCGGTTGTTGGAACCAAATTGTTTGGCAATTCTTATCCGGAATGGTTCGGAACTCTTTGGGCATCAATGTTTTCTCTTTTTCAGATAATGACATTGGAGGGTTGGGCAGATATCGCACGCACTATAAGCGATAAATATCCTCTTGCTAATTTTTATTTTATCTCTTTTATACTTATTGCTTCTTACACAACTTTGAACATTTTTATTGCTATCGTTGTTAACACAATGTCAGATATTCAGCAAAAAATAAGCACTCAGCAAACAATTAAAGTGGAAGAGATTATTCAGGATTAAAATGAAGAGCTAAGAAACGATATCAAGAATCTAAAGGAACAAATAATAAGAGTGGAAGAAAAGCTCTCAAGAAAAGTTAATAAATAATATTTTTATTCACATTCAATAAAATTGAACTATCTGAAATGAAAGGAGGTATTTATGACCTGTCCGGTTTGTAATGTTGATTTACTTATATCTGATAAACAGGGAATCGAAATTGATTACTGTCCCAAATGCAGAGGAATTTGGCTCGACAGAGGCGAACTTGATAAAATTATTGAGAGATCAGTTAAATACGAAGATCAGATAAGAGACAGAGATTTCAGGGATTCAGATAACTATAAATACAAAAGTCAGGATTATCATAAGTATAAAAGAAAATCGTTTCTTGGCGAGTTGTTTGATTTCTAAATTTATTATGTTAAAAATCACTTGTCATTTATTTCCAATCAAACATAAAGAGGTAAAAAGTGGATATACTAAACACAATTCAATCGGCACTTGGCGGCGGAGATAAAAAAGACGATCTTATGTCATCAGTTATGGGTTTGCTTGGCGGACAAGGCGGCCTGCAAAATCTCATCAGCCAATTTGATGCAAAAGGTTTGGGTGATATAATTGGTTCCTGGGTTGGAACAGGACAAAACAAATCCATTTCGCCTGATCAGATTCAAAATGTTTTTGGTTCAGATGTATTAAGCGGAATTGCTTCAAAGCTTGGTTTAAATGTTAGTGATTTGTCCAGCCAGCTTTCAAATCTTCTGCCCGATGTCGTTGATAAACTCACTCCGGAAGGTAAGGTTCCTGAAGGTGATATTCTCAGTCAGGCCGGCGATTTGCTAGGCGGATTGTTTGGTAAAAAGTAAAAACTCAAATCTTTTCTTTAATAGGTCGTGTTAAGATCATCACGGCCTTTTATTACATACGAAATAAAATTCTTTCGACATTCATTTCTTAATAATAAAGCCAAAAAACATTAAAAAAATTTTTCTTAACTACCTGCTTCCTAATGAAATGGATATACATAAACCCGGTTTGATTTTGATCAGTGGTAAATAATATTCAGGATTTACAGGAGTTATCAATTTTTCTGAGATATACATAAGAGAGTATGAGAATAAGCTTTTTGACGCCTTGCATAAAAATTAAAAATCAGATGTGACTTATATTGTGGAGTAAACGATTCCCGAACTGAGAAAAGAAATAGTAATAATAAATAGCATATAATAAGAGGTAAATTCTATTATAAACTCAGAGCAAAATAAAACAGTTATTTATTAAATTGTATAAATAAAAAACAAGTATTCAATCATTTTAACAGAAGGAGGTAAATTATGACAAGAATAACAGTTGCAAAAGGTGATGGCATTGGTCCGGAAATTATGGATGCCACATTAAGTATAATTTTAGCTGGTGGTGCAAAAATAGAAATAGATGAAATTGAAGTTGGAGAAAAAGTCTATCTGGCTGGAAATACATCGGGCATAGCAAAAGAATCGTGGGATATTATAAGGAGGAATAAAGTTTTCCTGAAAGCACCAATTACCACACCTCAAGGTGGTGGATATAAAAGTCTTAATGTTACAACAAGAAAGTTTCTTGGTTTGTATGCAAATGTAAGACCGTGTATTAGCTTACATCCGTTCGTTAGAACAAAACATCCGAATATGGATGTGGTGATAATCAGAGAAAATGAAGAAGATCTTTATGCGGGAATCGAACATCAACAAACTGATGAAGTTGTCCAGTGTTTGAAACTTATCAGCCGGCCAGGTTCGGAAAAAATAATAAGATATGCATTTGAATACGCAAAGCAATATGGAAGGAAAAAAGTTACTTGCTTTACAAAAGATAATATTATGAAACAAACCGATGGGTTATTCCATAAAATCTTTGACGAAATTGCAAAAGAATATCCGGAAATAGAAAATGAGCATTGGATTGTAGATATCGGCTCGGCAAAACTTGCAGACACACCTGAAGCTTTTGATGTAATTGTTCTTCCAAATCTCTATGGCGATGTTTTATCTGATGTTGCAGCACAAATCGCTGGTTCAGTTGGTTTGGCTGGTTCAGCAAACATTGGTGAAGAATGTGCAATGTTTGAAGCCATTCACGGTTCAGCACCAAGAAGAGCAGGGCAGAATCTTGCTAATCCATCCGGATTACTTCAAGGTGCAATTATGATGCTGGTTCATATTGGTCAGAATGATGTTGCAGAAAAAGTTCAGAATGCCTGGCTCAAGACTATTGAAGATGGAATTCACACTTATGATATTTTCAAAGAAGGAATTAGCAAACAGAAAGTAGGGACAAAAGAATTTGCAGATGCTGTGATTGAAAGAATTGGGCAAAAACCATCTCAGTTAAAAGCAGTCAATTATGAAAAAGGCTCTGCACTTAAACTTCCAAAGTATGTAAGAAAAGCGCCAGCTAAAAAAGAATTACTTGGGGTTGATATCTTTGTTCATTGGAGCAGAACAAATCCAAATGAATTAGCAGAATTACTGCAGAAGATTAACCTCGAAAATGTTAAACTATCTATGATAACTAATCGAGGTATTAAAGTATGGCCTGAAGGTTTTGAAGAAACATTTTGCACAGATCATTGGAGATGCCGTTTCAAAGATAAGGATGGTAAAAATATTACAAAGCAAGATATAATTAGTTTACTGATTAAAGCCGAAGAAAATAATATTGATGTCATCAAAACTGAAAACTTATATGCATTTGATGGAGTTCACGCGTTTTCACTTGGACAGGGACAGTAAAATTATTTTAATTGTTCTTTTTATTAAGCCGTGGTAGAAATGTCACGGCTTTTTTTATATTACAAATAGAATAAAACACTTTTTAAACATTTCATTTCTTAAGGAGGCATCTTTTATGAACCTACCGGCTATAACGCCTTGCTTTTGGTTCGATAACGAAGCTGAGGAAGCAGTAAAGTTTTACTCATCACTTTTTGATAAATCTTTGGTCAAAAGAATCACGCGATATGGAAAGGAAGGATTTGAATTTCATCATAAGCCAGAAGGTTCTGTAATGACTGTTGAATTTGAATTAAACGGACAGAATTTTCTTGCTCTCAATGGAGGAACAGATTTCAAGTTTAACGAATCTGTTTCATTGTTTGTTTACTGTGGTTCAGAAGAAAGAATTAATTTTCTTTATAAAAAACTTTCTGAGGGCGGTTCGGTCAATATGCCTTTGAATAAATATGACTGGAGTCCAAAGTATGCGTGGGTTAAAGATAAATTTGGTGTTTCGTGGCAGCTTGATATAGAAGATATAAACTCACCTCAAAAAATTGTTCCTGCAATTTTATTCGCTAACGAAAAGTTCAATCTGGTAAAAGAAGCCGCAAATCATTTTACATCAATCTTCCCGAATTCAAAAATTATTATGGAATATCCTTTCGATAAATCAATGAATCTGCCCGAAGGTACTTTACTCTTCGCTCAATTTAAACTGAATAATTATTTATTCAATGCAATGAGCGGCGGAACGATGAAACATAATTTTGATTTCAACGATGCGATCTCTTTTATAGTTTATTGCGATACTCAGGAAGAAATTGATTATTACTGGCAGAAACTCGCTGATGGTGGACAGGAAATTCAATGCGGTTGGCTTAAAGATAAATTTGGAATATCGTGGCAGGTGATTCCAACTATATTAAATGAATTATTGGATGAGCCCAATAAAAGGAGTAAAGTGATGAATGAAATATTTACGATGAAAAAATTCGACATAGCAACTTTGATTAAAGCATCTGAATAAGAATAGGTATTCAATGGAAAAATCTGAATTATATCAACATCAGTCCCAAAGATTAATTTTTTTAGGCGTAACTCTTTTTCTTCTTGGATTAATTGTTGGATTATTCGTTCCGATATTTGCAAATCCGAGGATGGGATTATCAAGTCACATTGAAGGGGTTTTGAACGGTATACTTTTAATCGTGCTCGGATTGATTTGGAGCAGAATTGATTTATCTGATAGGTGGTTAAAAATTAATTTCTGGCTTGCAATTTACGGAACATTCGCAAATTGGTTTGGAATTCTTGTTGCAGCAATTTTCAATGCGGGGAAAATGTTAAACATTGCTGCTCAAGGTAAAGAGGGTCCTGTAATTGCAGAGGCAGTTGTGACTTTTTCTCTCTTTTCATTATCAATTGCAATGATAATAGTTTGCATGTTAACATTGGTTGGATTAAAAAGAAATCTTAAAACAGCTCGAAAGCAACTAATGACTGATAAAACAAGAATATCTGTTGAAATAAATATCAAAGCACCAATTGAAAAAGTTTGGGAATGCTTCACTAAGCCGGAACACATCATAAACTGGAATTTTGCATCTGATGATTGGCATTGCCCGCGTGCTGTAAATGATTTGAAACCTGATGGAAAATTTTCCTGGAGAATGGAATCAAAAGATGGCTCGATGGGATTTGACTTTGAAGGAATTTATAGCGAAGTAAGAGAATTTGAAAAGATTAAATACAAACTCGGTGATAACAGAGAAGTTGAAATAACATTTCAATCCGAAAATAATTTTACAATCATCACAGAAACATTTGACGCAGAAAATGTTTTCTCACTTGAACAGCAGCGGCAAGGTTGGCAGTCAATTCTGAATAATTTTAAAAAGTATGTTGAAGGAAATTAAATCGGATTTTCATTTTTGTAATCACCTCAATGCACAATCAAGCCATTCCTTTTTTGCTTTAACTCATCAGGAATAACTTTTAATATTTCTTCTTTCAGTGCATTGGATAAATGTTTTTTGATAAATGTATGAGTATAGATAAATCCGACTTCACGCTTTGGAACCGGATTGTTAAACTCTCTTATTTGATTCAGCTTTTTCTTGTCTTTGATATACTGCAATGCAAGAAAAGGTAATAGTGTCATCCCAAATTTCTGTTCTACTAATTTGATAAGTGTCTCAAGATTTCCGCTTTCAAAAACTACTTTACTGCTTTTTTCAATCCATTCATTTTCGTTACTTCGGCAAACTGAAAGCGTCTGTTCTCTCAAACAATGACCTTCTTTTAAAAGAAGAAAATCATTCACATTTAAATCATCCTGACTTAATTTCTTTTTCTTCATCAGCTTATGATCCGGCGGAAGGAAAGCAACAAAAGGTTCGTAATACAAAGTCTCTGTTAAAAGATTTTCATGATTTGAACGTAGTGCGATTATTCCCACATCAAAATGATTTTTTGTCAAACCTGCAATTACTTCATCCGTTGTAACTTCATCAATTATCAATTCCACTTCGGGATATTTTTTTGTAAAATTGCCAAGGAACATAGGTAGCAGATAAGATGAGATAGTAGGAATTATTGCAACCCGAAGAGAGCCGACAAACTCACCTCTTTCCATCTGAAGAATGATGTGAAGTTTTTCTTTCTCTTTCAGTATCAGTTTTGCCTGCTCAAGAATTTTTCTTCCGATATCAGTTGGCTCAATTGGTTGTTTGTCTCTACGGAAAATTTTTATTCCAAGTTCTTCCTCAAGCTTTTGTATCTGCATACTTAAAGTTGGCTGAGTAACAAAACAACTTTTTGCTGCTTCAGAAAAATTTCCGAATCGTTCAATTGCTATTAAATATTCAAGTTGAGTAAGTGTCATACTGTTATAAGATTAAGTTATACAAATATAAAAATTATCAATTTGATTTATGAAGATATTTATACGATTTTAGTGGACGAAAGAACGATTATTCATACAGAAGTATCAGTAATGTTTGTCACTCTGAACAAAGAGAAGAGTCTTTTTTAAAAGCAAAGAGATTCTTCACTCCACTTTGTTCCGTTCAGAATGACAGGTCAGGGTTGTCACTCTGAACGAAGTGAAGAGTCTTTTATAGAAGGAAAGAGATTCTTCGTCACTTCGTTCCTCAGAATGACAAGGACAGCAATGTCACTCTGAACAAAGAAAAGTGTCACATACTTAGAGAGGATAGTTGGGAAAAGCTTTGCTAAACTAATTGTGATAAGAAAAGTTTTATACTCTTATAAAAACCTTTTCCTAAATATGAAATCAAAATTTTATTAACAAATAAAGAAAGGGTTCAACTATGAGCAACAACTCTAATAACGGAAGTAAATGTCCGTTTCCACATCCAACCGGAGTTAGCGCTTTCGGAACAAGCGTTAATGATTGGTGGCCCAATCGCTTAAAGCTCAACATTCTTCGCCAAAATTCTGAAAAGTCTAATCCAATGGATAAAGACTTTAACTACAAAGAAGCATTTAACAGTCTTGATTACGATGCTTTGAAAAAAGATTTGAAAGAACTTATGACACAATCACAGGATTGGTGGCCCGCAGATTTTGGTCATTACGGTGGATTGTTTATCCGACTTTCCTGGCACGCAGCCGGAACATACAGAATTGGTGATGGAAGAGGTGGCGCAAGCGGAGGATTACAGCGTTTCGCACCAACTAACAGCTGGCCTGATAATGCAAATCTTGATAAAGCCCGCAGACTTCTCTGGCCAATCAAAATGAAATATGGAAATAAAATTTCGTGGGCTGATTTACTGGTACTTGCTGGTAATGTTGCGCTTGAATCAATGGGATTCAAAACATTTGGATTCGCCGGCGGAAGAGAAGATTACTGGGAACCAGACGAAGCAATTTACTGGGGCTCTGAAAAGGAATGGCTTTCTGATAAGAATCGTTATTCGGGTGAAAGAAATCTTGAAAATCCTCTTGCTGCAGTTCAGATGGGATTGATTTATGTTAATCCTGAAGGTCCTGGTGGAAATCCGGATCCTGTTGCAGCTGCTAAAGATATTCGCGAAACTTTCCGAAGAATGGCAATGAACGATGAAGAAACAGTTGCACTTATCGCTGGTGGACATACTTTTGGTAAAGCACACGGTCAGGGCGATCCAAAGTTAATGGGACCGGAACCTGAAGCAGCGGAAATTGAGCAGCAAGGTTTGGGTTGGAAGTATGGCTACAAATCAGGTAAAGGTCCGGATACTCTAACCGGCGGACCGGAAGTAACCTGGACAACTACTCCAACAAAATGGAGTCACGATTTCTTCAAACATCTTTTTGAATATGATTATGAGCTAACAAAAAGTCCTGCAGGAGCTTACCAATGGGTTGCAAAAGACGCTCCTGAAATAATTCCCGATGCTTACGATCCAAACAAAAAGCATAAACCAACAATGCTTACAACAGATCTCTCGTTAAGATTTGATCCTGAGTATGAAAAGATTTCAAGAAAGTTCTATGAGAATCCGGACTTGTTTGCAGATGCATTTGCTCGTGCGTGGTTCAAACTTCTTCACAGAGATATGGGACCAAAATCTCGCTATTTAGGTCCGGAAGCACCGAAGGAAGATTTAATCTGGCAAGATCCTGTTCCGGCAGTTGATCACAAGCTTGTTGATGATAAAGATATTGACGAACTGAAGAAGAAAATTCTCTCATCAGGACTTTCAGTTTCAGAATTAGTAACAACTGCCTGGGCATCAGCTTCGACATATCGCAACTCAGATAAAAGAGGTGGGGCAAATGGTGCTCGTATCAGATTAGAGCCGCAGAAAAACTGGGAAGCTAATAATCCGAAACAATTGCAAAAAGTACTTGGCGTATTGGAAAAAATTCAAACCGAATTTAACTCGGCTCAGAAAGATGGAAAGAAAATTTCGATTGCAGATTTAATTGTACTTGGCGGATGTGCAGCAATTGAAAAAGCAGCCAAGGATGCCGGCTATGATATTAAAGTTCCGTTCACACCGGGAAGAACAGATGCATCACAGGAATGGACAGATGTTGAATCCTTTGAAGTACTCGAACCAATTGCAGACGGATTCCGTAATTACGCAAAAGACAAAGCAGGGGTTTGTGCAGAACATCTTTTAGTTGACAAAGCTAACTTGCTCAACCTTAATGTTCCGGAGATGACTGTTCTCGTTGGCGGTATGCGTGCTTTGAAAGCAAATTGGGACGGCTCAGATTATGGTGTGTTTACAGATAAACCAGGAGTTCTTACAAACGACTTCTTTGTTAATCTGCTTGATATGAGTACCGAATGGAAAGCAACTGATGAGTCCAAAGATAAATTTGAAGGTTACGACAGAAAAACAGGTAAGCTAAAATACAAAGCCACGCGAGTAGATTTGATATTCGGACACAACTCCGAGTTAAGAGCAGTAGCTGAGTTCTATGCTTGCAACGACAACAAAGAAAAATTTGTCAAAGACTTCGTTGCTGCGTGGAATAAAGTAATGATGGCAGACAGATTCGATTTACAATAACATTATAATGTCATCCTGAGCGGATCGAAGGATGACATAAATTATTTTCACTAAAGAGATGTCTTTAGTATAACTTAACGAACCGATTAATGAAAGCCGCAACAGAAATGCTGCGGCTTTTTTATATCTGATATAAATTCTCCCTTCATATATTTGCAATAAATAATGAGAGACTTATGAAACAATTTTTTATTGAATTATTCGATTACAATCATCAATGTAATTTAAAGTTATGCGAAGCATTTGTAGAAAATCAGGATAAAGTTTCTGAGAAAGCAATAAAAATTTTCAATCATCTTCTTAATGCACATCAGATCTGGAACAGCAGAATTCTGCAGAAAGAAATATCAACTTCTGTTTGGGAAATTCGCCCACTTTATGATTTGGAAGAAATTGAAATTAACAACCACAATCAGTCGCTGGAAATTCTTAACTCAAAAACTCTTGATGAGAAAATTCATTATTCCAACACAAAAGGACAAAAGTTCAGCAACAATATCCTTGATATTCTTTTTCATATAATAAATCATTCCACTTATCACAGAGGACAAATTGCTTCTGACTTCAGGCAAAATGGTTTGGAACCAATTGTAACCGACTTTATAGTTTATAAAAGGCAATGAAAGAAATACATTTATAATTTTATACAAACTACTGCATTCTATTTACTTTTATTATTTATAAAGAAATACTTCATTTAATTTTCTCTAAAGAGCTAAACATGAAAAATTCATCAACTCAAGACGAAAGAATCGCAAAAATGTCTTTTGCTTCCATTTATCCGCACTATCTTGCAAAAGTTCAGAAGAAGGGCAGAACTAAAGAAGAACTTCATCGGGTGATTAAATGGTTAACCGGTTTTGATGATAAAAAATTAAATCAATTTATTGATGAGAAGACTACATTCGAAACATTTTTTAAGAAAGCGAAACTTAATCCAAATGCTCATCTTATAACAGGAGTAATCTGCGGTATCCGCGTTGAAGAAATTAAAAATCCTCTGACACAAAAAGTAAGATACCTGGATAAACTTGTAGATGAACTCGCAAAAGGAAAAGCGCTGGAAAAGATTTTGAGGAAGTGATTCATTGTACTTAATTCATAAATTACTCTGAATTTAATACATTATTTCAGATTGTGGTTGAAAAAAGCTTTAGCAAAAACACTGCGGCTATTGGTTTTTACTTTTAAACCTGGTTACATCTTTTGACCTAAGTGAAAGATGTTTTGTTTTCCTTCCGCTTACTCTCTTGCGCCACATTCTAAAACTCGAAGGCTTTAATTTCTTTCGCATAATTTCGCGTACATCATTTTCTTTCAAACCAAATTGATTTTCAATTGCTTCGAAAGGTGTGCGGTCTTCCCAAGCCATTTCGATTATTCTGGATATGTCTGATGGTGAAAAGTTTTTCATAAAAAGTTAAACCGAATAAATAATTTATGAGTTCAACACGACAGAATTAATTGTAGGGGAAGGTTTTGCCTTTCCTGCCTTCTTCTGTTTTCGGTCGAGGCAAGTCTCGGCCATACAATAACACAACGGAACGAATTCGTATCCATTATTGTTCTTAAATTAGTATAATAAAAATGAAAAAGAGGAAAAAATGAAAGATAAAGTAGTAATTATAACCGGAGCCAATAAAGGCATTGGCAAAGAAGCCGCTAAACAACTTGCTAAGCTCGGAGCTAAAGTCTATATGGCTTGTCGTTCACTTGATTCAGCTAATCAGGCAAGAGAAGAGATTGTTAAAGAAACCGGGAATCAGAATGTTTTTGTAAAGCATCTCGATCTCGCCTCTGTTGATTCAATTAAAAATTTTGCAAATGAGTTCAGGCAAACTGAAAACAAACTTGATGTGCTTATTAACAATGCTGGACTCTGGACAAAGTCAAAGCAAATTTCAGAGCTTGGAGTTGAAATGACTTTTGCTGTTAATGTTCTTGGTCACCAGCTACTGACCGAACTGCTTTTAGATGAGTTAAAGAATGCTGCTCCATCACGAATTATAAATGTCGCTTCTCATTACGCAGGCGGACTTGAAATAGATGATATTAATTTTGAAAGAAGAAAATTCAACGAAACTCTTGCTTATAAACAAACCAAACAAGCTAACAGAATGCTAACCCGTGAATGGGCAAGAAGATTGGAGAAAGATAATATTTCTATATATTCATTGACTCCCGGATTTGTTCCGACGACGGAACTTTTCAGAGAGCAAAACGCTATTGGTAAATTTCTGTTAAAAGTTTTTGCGTTGATTGAAGGCAGAACAATTGAGGAAGGTGCTGATACAATTGTCTGGCTCGCATCTGCTGAAAAAATTGATGGAAGTAATGGTGGATTTTTCAATCAAAGAAAAGAAGAAAAATGCAAATTCAATAATCCCGAAGAAGAGAGACGATTGTGGGAAAAGTGTGAGGAGTTTCTTTCAGCAGTAAAAGAAAAATCAGTTGAAATGATTAAATAATCTTTAGGTGGTTCTCTGTGACTTCTTAGTGTAACTCCGTGAAAGAAAATAATTACACAGAGAACCACAGAGCAATCACGGTGAAACATAAAGAACAAAAAGAGGTAATTATGAAAGTCGGAATTATCGGAAGCGGAATGGTTGGTGCAACATCAGCTTATGCAATAATGATGCGCAAAGCTGCAAGCGATATTGTGCTGATTGATGCGAATGAAAAGCGGGCAATCGCAGAAGCTCAGGATATTATGCACGCCGTTCCGTTTGCTTCGGCAACAGACATATACGCCGGGACTTATAATGACTTAAAAGATGCTAAAGTCGTTGTAATTGCTGCAGGTGCAAATCAAAAACCCGGTGAAACAAGACTAATGCTTATGGAAAAGAATGCCTCAATTATGAGAGATATTATATCTAAAACGGTGGAAGTTAATCACAATGTAATTTTTCTTGTCGCGACAAATCCCGTTGATATAATCACTCACATTTGTATAAGCATCGCTAAAGAATTCGGAATTCCCTCAACAAGAATAATCGGAAGTGGAACAACTTTAGACACAGCACGATTTCGATCTTTGCTTGGAAATCATATCGGAGTTGATCCCCAGCATGTTCACGCATATGTTATTGGCGAACACGGTGATTCAGAAGTACTTTGCTGGTCAAATGTAGATATTGGAGGAGTTCCATTAGAAGATTTTATAGCACATAGAAATATTGATTTTAACGATGAAATAAAAAACAAGATTGATGATGGTGTTCGTAATGCTGCTTATAAAATAATAGAAGGTAAAGGTTCAACATATTACGGAGTAGCCGGAGCCATCGCTAAACTTGTTGAAGTAATTAATCGTGATAATCGTGCAGTACTTACAATCAGTGCCCTCAAGGATGATGTTGAAGGAATTAAAAATGTTACTCTTTCACTGCCTCATCTTATTGGGGGAGAAGGTGATCTTGGAGTTTTACCAATTAAACTTAGTGTTAAAGAAAAGATGTTGTTAAAAAAGAGTGCAGAGATTATTCGTTCTAAAATTGATGAGTATGAAAGGAAATGAAAAAAGAATTTCTTCCGCAGAAGATTTGCGTTGTATGTAACAGACCATTCTTATGGCGAAAAAAGTGGGCAAAGGTTTGGAATGATGTGAAATACTGCAGCGAGAAATGCAGAAGAAATAAAAAAACCTCAATTTAAAAAATTCAGTTTCTTCCCTCTTTAATTTTATATGAAAAAAATCATCTACTGGTTCAGAAACGATTTAAGATTGCACGACCAGCCATTGCTAAAATCTTTCGAAAGCCGAGAAGATATACTTCTTTTGCCCGTCTTTTGTTTTGATGAAAGATGGTTCAGAAAGCACAAATTGGGTTTCCCTAAAACCGGTAGTTTCAGAGCAAAGTTTTTAATTGAAACTGTAAATAACCTTAAAAGCAATTTTCAGAAACTCGGCTCTGACCTTTTGATAACCTTTGGTAAAACCGAAGATGTAATAGCAGATATTGCAGGTAAATTTTCTGCAGATGAAATTTATGCAGTAAAAGAAGATACGAGCGAAGAGATTCTTATCGAAACAGAATTAAAAAACCGTCTGAACATTCCAATCCATTTTCACGAATCGAAAACATTGCTAAAGGAAAATCAACTTCCTTTTTCACTTAAAAATTTGCCGGATGTATTTACTAACTTCAGAACGATGGTCGAACCATTGCTTTACTTAGTTGATACAAGTGATACTCCGGAAAAACTTCCGCCATTTCCTGATGAATTCAGAAGCGAAAAGAAATTTTCTTTATTTGACTTTGGTTTAACTGAATCTCAAAAAGATGAAAGAGCAGTGATGAATTTTATGGGCGGTGAAGATGAAGGATTAAAAAGATTGAACAAATTCATCTGGCAGGATAAGAATATTCTTAATTATAAAGAGACAAGAAATAAAATGATTGGCGAAAGTTATTCTTCAAAATTTTCACCGTGGCTTGCCAATGGTTCTTTATCTGCAAGAAAAATTTTTTCTGAGATAAAAAAATTCGAAAAAGAAGTGGAAGCAAATGAATCAACCTACTGGCTCGTGTTTGAATTGTTGTGGAGAGACTATTTCAGATTTGTTGCAAGAAAATACGGAAATAAAATTTTTCTGAAAGGTGGAATCAAAAACAAAAAGTTTGACTGCAGAAATGACCCTGAATTATTTGAAAAATGGCGATCCGGAAAAACAGGAAATGATTTCGTTGATGCTAATATGATTGAATTACTGAAAAGTGGATTTATGTCTAATCGTGGCAGACAGAATGTTGCAAGCTTCTTGTGCAAAGATTTAATGATTGATTGGCGCTGGGGTGCAGGCTGGTTCGAATCACAACTTATCGATTATGATGTCGCAAGCAACTGGTGTAACTGGATGTATGTAGCTGGCGTTGGTAATGATCCTCGCACGAACAGATATTTTAATGTAAACAAACAAGCTGAGATATATGATAAAGATGGGTCTTATAGAAAGCTTTGGCTTTATGGGGAAACGTAATTAAATGAATTTCAAATATGATTCTATTTTATTGGGATTTATACTTAAAGAATATAATAAATTCATTTGATTGAGATAATTTTATTTTGCTGAACAATAATCATTGAAGCATCATTGAGGTGAGAAATAATATCTGACCAGTTCTTCTCAAAAAATTTGTGCAAATCAGAAATTTTAATATTACCAAGTTGCAGATAAATTACCTTTGGTTTTTTCAATGACGAAATAGAAAGATTATAAAAATCGGTGTCTTTTGTGACTATTACCAAATTATTATTTAATGCATATTCCCATAATTGCATATCTGACATTCTTGGATCTAAGTCAGCCACAAAATGAAAATTACTTTTGTTGAAAAAAGAAAACCTTTTGGGCAAATTAACATCAATGAGAAATTTAAACTCTTCAGAGAGCATTTATCTGATAAGTAATAAATGATTTATCTGTTACTGCTTTAGCAAATTCAAGACAAGCTTTAATATCTTCCTCTTCAAGCATGGGATATGCTTTGAGAATATTTTCAATTGTTTCGCCAGCGGAAAGATATTCTAAAATTGTTGAGACGGTAATTCTTAAACCTCTTATAGTAGGTTTCCCGTTACAAATTTCAGGATTTATTGTAATTCTCTCAATTAAACTTTTCATAGTTTTTTTTGTTTTTAGTTAAAATAAACAATTAAACCTTATGCTTCAATGTTTTTGATTAGATGAAAACAATGCTTACAAATGCCTTTGAGAATAAACAATTTTTGATGAATTAAATAATGTTAAAATGAAAACTGCTATCAACATAGTCTGGTTCAAAAGAGATCTTAGATTGAAAGATCATTTGCCACTAAAAACTGCGATTGAAGAAGGTTTACCAATTCTTATGATTTTCATCTTTGAACACTCTTTGATAACAGCTCCTTATTCAGATGAAAGACACTGGAGATTTGTTGTTGAGTCAATTAAAGATTTGAATGAACAGTTGAAAAAATACTCTCAACAAGTTTATATGTTTTATGGGGAAGCTATTCCTTTATTTGAAAAGATTCTCTGTTACTATGAGATAAAAAATGTTTTCTCTCATCAGGAGACAGGAACCTGGCTGACTTATCAGCGAGACATCCAAGTGAAAAATTTTTTCAAGAATAATGGTATCAGATGGAAGGAATTTCAAAGCAATGCTGTGATACGAGGATTAAAAAATCGTGATAACTGGAATGAGAGACGAAATGAATACTTATCCAAACCGATAGAAATTCCTCAACTCGACAAGTTAAAACCTTTTATAATAGAGAAAGAGATATTAGAAAGTTTCTCGGCTGATAAACTCATTTCATCATTAAACTTTAACCATCAAATGCAAAAAGGCGGAGAAACAGAAGCTAACAGAGTTTTAAATTCTTTTCTGAATGAAAGACATATAGGTTATACAAAAAATATTTCACGTCCTGAAGAAAGCCGCAAACACTGTAGTCGTTTATCACCATATCTTGCGTGGGGGAATTTATCAATCAGACAAGTAGAGCAAGCAACTATTCAAATATATAAGAAACGTCCGTCAAAGAGAGATTTACTTGCATTTCAATCGAGAGTTGCATGGCATTGTCATTTTATTCAGAAACTTGAAACAGAACCGGAATATGAATTTAAAAATATCAACTCAGCTTATGATAACATCAGAACAGAATGGAACGATACTTATTTCAATGCCTGGAAAGATGGATTAACCGGCTATCCATTGATTGACGCTTGTATGAGATGTTTAAAAGAAACCGGCTATATCAACTTCAGAATGAGAGCTATGCTTGTCTCATTTCTCACTCATCATCTCTGGCTTGATTGGAAAGAAGGCGCAAATTTTCTGGCAAAACAATTTTTAGATTTTGAGCCGGGAATTCACTTTCCACAGTTTCAGATGCAGGCAGGAACAACAGGAATTAATACAATAAGAATTTACAATCCAACAAAACAAGCTTTAGAACACGATAGCAATGCAATCTTTATAAAAAAGTGGATTACTGAGCTATCCAATCTTCCTTCGTATCTTGCTATTGAACCCTGGAAAATTACTCCGGTTGAAGAAATAAGTTATAACTTTCATTATGGAAAGGATTATCCTGAAAGAATAGTCAATACTGAGTTAACTTACAGACAAGCAAATAAAGTTTTATGGGATATTAAAAAGTCTGAAGCTTCAAAAAGCGAAGCAGAAAAAATATTATCTAAACATGTTAAATCGGGTTGAAAAATGAAAAACGAGATAAAATTTTTTGCGGGCATTGATGTTCAAATCAAAAGAGGATGTTGTTATTACATAATTGATGAAAACAAAAATTATTTTGAAAGCGGCTGGGTTACGGAAAACATTCCACAATCATTAAAAGAAATTTTTCTTAAAGTATCCAGCAACAATCCGTACAAAATTGCAATCGGAATTGACTCACCAAGAATGCCCATCGACAAACTTCGCAAAAGAAGCTTTGAAAGAAAAACTAATTCGTGGAAAAATAATGATGAAGGAAAAATCGGAAGAGAATGCGAAGTGATAATAAAATCTTACAACATTGCAAATCCACAATGGACAAGAACATTACAAAATTCTCCCGATTGGATGAAGCTGGGATTCTCAATTTACGATACATTAACGGGTTTCCATTTTGTTTATGAAGTTTTCCCATCTGCTTCTTACAGAATGCTTGAGAAGGAGAATATTAAATATGAACTATGTCTGAATAATTTTATTGGTGGAGTAAAAGATATGCTTGATGCTTCAGTTGGCGCAATAACTGTTTATGAGTTTATCAATGGCAGGGGATGTGAAGTTGGTGGTGAAGATGGATTGGGAACAATTGTGTTGCCACGAAAAATAGAAAATTGGATTGCCGATTTAACAGATTAAACTGATAGGAGTGGACTTTTCATACAGGAATTATTCTGATTATTACTTTATTTTATCAATATGAAAATACTTTTAACCGGTGCTACCGGATATATCGGCAAAAGACTTTTACCTGTTCTGATTGAAAAAGGACATCAGGTTATTTGCTGTGTTCGTGATAAAAACAGATTTCCCACAGATGGAATCTATAAGCATCCCAATGTTTCAGTATTTGAAATAGATTTTCTGAAAGAGGTTCAAAGTTTAAGTTTAAGTTCAAGTTCAGGTTTAAGTGAAGGTCTTATTAAAGATATTGATGCAGCTTACTATCTTATTCATTCAATGAGTTCCAATGTAAAAGACTTTTCGTCACTTGAAGAAACCTCCGCAAAAAATTTTATCAAACTTGTCAAGCAAACTTCGATAAAGCAGATTATTTATCTAGGTGGAATTACAAACGAAGAAAAACTTTCAAAACATCTTTCTTCCAGAAAAAGAGTTGAAGAGATTCTTTCAACAAGCGGCATTCCTTTGACTTCAATAAAAGCGGGAATAATCGTTGGTTCCGGAAGCGCATCATTTGAAATCATTCGTGATCTGGTTGAAAAGCTTCCTGTGATGATTACTCCCAAATGGCTTAACACAAAACATCAGCCAATTGCTATCAGAAATGTTCTTGAGTTTTTAACCGGTGTTTTACTTAAAGAAGAAACATTCAATCAATCTTATGATGTTGGCGGACCGGATGTTTTATCATACAAAGAAATGCTTTTACAATTTGCCGAAGTAAGAGGACTAAAGAGATTTATTTTTACTGTGCCTGTAATGACCCCAAGACTTTCATCTTACTGGCTTTACTTTGTTACATCCACATCATATATGCTTGCAACAAATCTTGTTAACAGTATGAAGGTTGAAGTTGTTGCAAAGGATAACCGGCTTGAAAAAATGCTTGGCATTAAACCGATATCTTACAAAGAAGCCGTGCAACTTGCATTTCAGAAAATTGAACAGAACAATGTTATATCAAGTTGGAAAGATTCTCTTATTTCGAGTTATGTAGATAATTCCCTCCTCGAACACATAAATGTTCCCATCAACGGTTGTTATGTAGACAAAAGAGAAAAAGAAATTACAACAAGCATTGATCAGGTGCTTGATAACATCTGGTCAATTGGTGGTGAACGCGGATGGTATTATGCTGATTGGCTCTGGCATATTCGCGGTTTTCTGGATAAGCTTGTCGGTGGTGTTGGGCTGCGAAGAGGAAGAACAAACAAAACAGAAATTCATACCGGAGATACACTCGACTTCTGGCGTGTGCTTGCTGCTGATAAAGAGAACAAACGACTACTTCTTTATGCAGAAATGAAACTCCCCGGTGAAGCCTGGCTTGAGTTTAAGATTGTTGAAAGAAACGGCAAAAATTATTTACAACAAACCGCAACCTTCCGTCCAAAAGGCTTACTTGGCAGATTGTATTGGTATTCTGTTCTCCCGTTTCATTATTTTGTGTTTGATGGGATGGCTGAGAATATTATCGCAAGTAAAAATTAAAATGTATCAAAGGGATTTTTAATTTTATTAAGCTGTGATTTACTTATTTGTGTATAAAGAAGAGTTGTTTTAATATCTCTATGTCCAAGAATTTTTTGAATAATAGAAATGTCAGTCCCTTGCTCAAGCAAATGTGTTGCATAAGAATGTCTTAAAGAGTGAACGGTTATATGCTTTTTAATATTACATTTTCTTAATGCTCTTTTAAGAATAGCCTGTATGCTCCGTGTCGAATAATATTTTTCAAACTGTCCTTCAAAAATAAATTCATTTGGTTTATATACTTTATAATATTCTCTTAATAAAGCTAACATTTTGTCAGATAGCGGAACAAACCGATCTTTATTTCCTTTTGATTGCTCTATTCTTAAAAGCATTCGCTTAGAATCTATATCTTTTACTTTTAGATTTACACATTCACTGATACGCAAGCCACAAGAATAAATAAGCGAAATGATAGTTCTGTGTTTTAGATTTTCAATGCAATTAATAATTGATTTAACTTCTTCAATACTTAAAACATCCGGTAGCTTTCTTTCTTTTCTGTATCCTCTTAAAAAATTGCTGTTTAATTTTACACCAAAGACAATTTCTGAATAAAGTTTTACCGCCATTATGGAGTTTTTAATGTGACTAAAAGATAAATTTTTCTCTTTAAGATGTAATGCAAATTTATATAACGACTGTTGACTGGGATTTTGCAAACCAGAAAAAGAGTTGTACGTTTCAACTGCTTTTAAATATGTTTTTATAGTTTGAGGAGAATAATTTCTTAAAGAAAGGACTTCCCGCAACAAAGCTATTTTATTAGTTTTCATACCGTAAAACTCCTTAATTAGTGGTTTTCCCGCAGTAAATTTATAAAAATAAATTGTTTTTATTATTATTGCAGGAAATAAATAGTTAGCGGCAAGTATAGCACAAAGTTCAACCTAGACTATAAATAACGACTGACAATCAACAAAAACGATAGACAATGACAACAGTTTTAATCATTTTGACAATCATCTTGCTTCCTGTTCTTTACAATATGTTGGTTCCTTTAAAACCACCACGACTTGACGGTTACTTTAAATCAGGACAAACCTTTAGCAGCAAGATGGAAGGAGTTACACAGACCATAATTAAACAGGTTGGCGACAAAGTTTATAGTGAGTTGACACTTGCTCCAGGGGCAGCGGGACCACCAGAACATCTGCACATTAGCTTTGACGAAAGTGCGACCATAACACAAGGAACATTGACAGTAAAGTTGAATAATGAAGTAATTGAAATGGGTGCAGGTAGCAGAATAAGTTTTCCAAAAGGACAGTATCATACTTTTTCCAACAAGACCAATTCAGAAGTTGTAATCACTTGCGACAAAGACAGCGATTATGTCCCTGTGGGCTTTGCATACACCCTAGCACAGTTTTATCCACTTATGGACAGCAGTTCAAAATTAAAAATGGTTCATTTCTTTTTCAAAATGTCAATGTTTGGCGACCTGTTCGACAGCTATGTTGTTGACGCACCTGTAAACGCTCAAAAGACAATTAAAAAGATACTAAGACCATATGCAAGAGTGTTGGGATACAAACTTTACGACAGCAAATCAAAGCCATGACACTGGGACAGCTACAATCGGACAGCAAACCAGCCGCTAACAAGGGGTTTTCAATAGCGGGGGTTCCGTGCTTCGCAGACACATTTGTGCAAGGTGTAAGTTCAGTTCTCCGAACAAAGTTTAGTGCTAAAACTCCCCGCCATCGCAAACCCCCAAACCGTTGGGTGCAACCCATAGGATCTAAGTGGAATAAAATAATGTACGACAAACTTTTCAATTACTTATCACAATATGTTACGCTCACAGAGGAGGAAAAAAGGGCTATTATATCCTTTGACACTTTTCGTTCGGCAAAAAAAGGCACTGTATTATTAAAGGAAGGACAAAAGTCCGATTACAGCTATTTTGTTCTTCAAGGTTGTATCCGAACCTATTATGTGATTGACGGTGAAGAAAAAACTACGGCTTTCTATACCGAAATGGAAGGCGTTACTCCACATTGTGTTATCAACAAAAAGCCTTCTGAATATTACATCAGTTGTGTGGAGGATTGTATTTTGGTTATCTCAAATTCCAAAATGGAAACAGAAACCTTTGAAAAATTCCCAAAGCTTGAAACGCTTTGCAGAATTATGGCAGAGCAGGAATTAGCGAAAGAAAAAATCAATTTTGACGAATTTAAAACCTCATCGCCCGAACAACGTTACCTGAACTTATTAAAAAAACGCCCCGACCTCATTCAACGTATACCGCAACATCAATTAGCAAGTTATCTGGGAATAAAACCGCAATCGTTGAGCAGACTAAGAGCCAGAATTTTGAAAAAAAATAAACCGTAGATTTATTTCTTAACTTAAGTGAACGAATTGTAGTGTGTCTCCAATCTACTTTTGCAGTATCGTTTAACATCAATTAAAAAGATATGCAAAAGAAAATTTTATGGATTGGACTGGCGCTTATGATGCTAAGCAATTTAAAGGTACAAGCTCAATATAGTGAGCAAGACAGCACCTACAAAAAATTCTTTGTTGGTAGTACTTTGTTTTTGTTGGGTAATTTTGATAAGGTAGATCCACCCCATTTTGCACAACTCAATTTGGGGTTTCGTGTTACAGGAAAAGATGTGATTTCTCTTGAATTGGTAACATGGCAACATTCTTGGCCACTTGGCATTAATCCTTTTTATAATAAAGCTTACGGAACACCTGAAGAGAAATTCCCAGGGTATATAAAAGAAATAGGTTTTGGTTTTGCGTACCAAAGATATTTTTGGAAAGGTCTGTATGCTGCTGCCCACGTCCAAGCAATGTGGCAAACCTTCAAAAATGAAAATGATAAAAAAGTTGGTAGTGGGTTTAATATTTTTAATACCTACCGTGTTGGCTATCATATTAAACTCTTTAATGACAAATTCTTTTTTGAGCCATCACTTGGTATAGCCGGTCGTCCATATTACACTGAAATGCCTATAGGTTTCAAAGAAAAAGATGACAAGTGGCCAAAGTGGACACCAGAACCTGGGCTGCATTTTGGATTTAATTTTTAAATAATGAATACCCAAATGCATTTGGAAGACAACCAAGTTAATGTGAGACTAAAACTCGCTTCACTATGGGTGAGTTTTATGTTTCTCTACATCTATGTGGATTACTTTGCCTTGTATATGCCAAATAAGATTGACGATATCACCAAAGGTAAAGTATTTGTATTTGATATTACGGAAGGCTTTATTTTTACAGCACTTTTTTTAGCCACTATTCCGATATTAATGATTTTTCTATCATTAGTATTACCCGCTAAAATAAATCGCATAACAAATATTATTGTGGCTATCATTCTTATTCCTTACATGCTCTTCAATTTGGCAGGAGAAGCTTGGTGGCATATGTATTTTGCAGCAGCCGTAGAAGTTGTTTTGCTTTGTATTATTATACGCTATGCTTACAAGTGGGTTTAACTTGATAAACGGAAATGAAAAAATCAGTTAAAGTATTATCTATTGTTGTAATATCATTCGGGTTTTATTTTGTTTTTGATGAAATGTTTTTCAAAATCATCAGAAAATGGTTGTTTGAACAAACAAATCAACTCGGAATTAGTCATATATTAACTTATCTGATTACAGGAATCCCATTTTTTATTGGCACTTTATTGATTGGGAAAAGATCGGATTTTTTTCAAAATTTAGGGCTTGATAAGTCTATATTCAAAGGATTTTTATTTGCCCTAATCTGTACTTTACCAATGTATATTGGTTTTAGTGCGATTTTTGAATTCAATCCAAGCATAAAACCGGATGCAATTTTAATAGGAGTTGTTTCTGCCGGCTTTTTCGAAGAACTATATTTCAGAGGTTTCCTATTCGGACTGCCTTTCAGACATTCAAAACTTGGATTTATTCTTTCGGTTCTATTCGGAGCACTTTACTTTGGCTTTTTACATTTGTATCAAAGTAATGACTTCATTGAGTTGACGGGTATATTCTTGATCACCTTTTTGGGCGGTATCTTATTTGCTTGGGTATATGCTGAATGGAATTTTAACATTTGGATTCCCATTTTCCTGCATATGTTAATGAATTTAGCATGGGAAATATTTTCCGTGAGCGACAATGCTCTGGGTGGAATTTATTCAAATGTTTTTCGGTTTTTAACAGTTGGCCTGGTAATTATCTTGACAATACTTTACAAAAAAAGAAATGGATTAAAGTTATCGGTTAATAAAAATACTTTTTTGCTTTTAAAAACCAATCAAACTGCATAATGATAAAACAATAAAAAAATGATAAAAATACTGATAATTAACGGTCATCCAGACAAAGAAAGTTTCAATTTTGGACTTGCTGAAGCCTACAAAAAAGGAGCCTTATCCAGAGGTCATGAAGTAAAGGAAATTATCATCAGGGATTTGAATTTTAATCCTAATCTACAATTTGGGTATCGAAAACGAACAGAACTTGAACCCGACTTATTAGATGCACAAGAAAAAATAAAATGGGCAGACCATTTAGTGCTAATTTATCCGGTTTGGTGGGGTTCAATTCCTGCAATTATGAAAGGTTTTTTTGATAGAGTATTCTTACCCGGATTTGCTTTTCAAAAACGAGGAAAATCTGTTTGGTGGGACAAATTACTAAAAAACAAATCCGCAAGAATTATTTCGACTCTTGACCAACCTGCGTGGTATTATTGGCTTGTTTATGGAAAACCAAGTAATAATGCAGTTAAAAAATTGACTTTGCAGTTTTGCGGAATTAACCCTGTAAGAGTTACGAATATTGGACCTATTCGACTTTCTAAAGAAATCTATAGACAGAAGTGGATTAACAAAATTGAAAGGTTTGGAGAACAAGGTAAATAAACAACGACCCGCCAACAGGCGTTTGGCTCAATGGCGGATGACGTGGTTAATTGAACAAGTGCCTGCCGGCAGGCAGGGAAACCCGCCACTGCACCAAGTGTCAAAACGTTAACTCAATTATCTACTATGCACAATAAAATTTTTCTCTTCACAATTCCTTCACTTTAGTTCTTGGTTTGGCATAAGTGAGTCTTGCTATTCGTTTTGTCTCGTGGTAACTGTCCAGTGCACTGATTGCTATTGTTCCGGCTTTTTCAATATCAACATATCCATCATTGGTTAGCACATCATCCGGTATAATTACTTCAAGTATTTCTCCAACTATAAAAATTGTGTCGTTAGTTTTTATTAAATGTTCTTCGACAAAACGGCAGCCAATTTTTATATTCGACTCTTTTACATAAGGGGCTTTGATTGTATTTGCGAATTCAGGTGTCAATCCGCATTCATCAAATTCAGAAACATCTTTATCATATCTTGCGGATGTTTGATGTGCTTGTTTATAAATTTCTTTGTTGATATGATTTATTGTAAAGTAACCGGCGTCTTTAATGTTTTCATAAGTGTGGCGAGGTACAGATGCAGGACGAACCAGCATTCCAATCAGCGGTGGATTTGCACCAACGTGAATTACAGAGCTGAATATGGCAAGATTTGTTTTGCCCTTTTTTGAAATTGTTCCGATTAAGTTTGCACTCTTAAATCCCGAAAGAGAATTAACAAAGTTAGTTCTGAATAACTTCTCAAATTGTAAAATGTTTTCGTTTGTTATTTTCATTTTTTTCACGGAAATCTTCTTTTCGGCAGACAGGGACGCTAAGTCGCAAAGTTTAAATAGTTTTAATGGAAGAAATTCCGCCATCAATTTTTAATATTTGTCCGGTTATGAATGAAGCAGAATCAGAAAGAAGAAAAGCAACTGCTTCTGCAATTTCTTTTGCATCACCAATTCTTTTTAACGGATGTCGGTCTTCTGATGATTTAACTTTTGTTTCATTGTTTAAAAGTTTTTCTGCAAGCGGAGTATTTGTTATTGAAGGCGCAATGCAATTAACACGAATGTTTGGTGCAAACTCTGCCGCCAGAGAACGGGTTAATCCCTCAACCGCACCTTTTGCTGAAGCGATAGAAGCGTGATAGGGCATTCCAGTTTGAACAGCAACTGTGCTGAACAAAACTATGCTTGATTTGCCGGCTTCTTTTAAGTTGTTAAAATATTTATTGATTACTTTAACAGCGCCAAGAAGATTCACTTCAAAATCATTTTGAAAATCTTTAAGCTTTAAACTCTTTAATGGTTTTAAGTTTATTGTGCCGGGACAATAAACAATTCCGTTAAGTGGTTCGCTGATTTGCGGAAGTTCATCCATTGGTTTTGTTACATCTGCGGAGATGAATTTAACATTGTTTAATCCGTCAAGATTTTTTTTCTCTCTGCTTAAAACAATAACACGATTGTTCTTGCTCAGATGCTTTGTCGTTTCCAATCCGATTCCGGATGTTCCTCCAATTATTAAATATGTACTCATTAATATTCTCTCATTTTATTTTTAGTTATTGTAAATCTAGTTGTGCTCTCCGTGTTATCAGTGCAAACAGCTGGCTCCGTGGTTCTCCGTGTAACCAGTTCCGATTGATTTCACAGAGAAGAACAAATTATAATTTCAAATTAATTCCAACACCAACTCCACCGGAAAGCAGACTTTCTATATGAGGATAAAGATTAATGTTAGCATTGTTCTGATGAATGAAATACAAAGTCACATCAAACAGCAATAGAAATCCGCCCTGAAGTAATAAACTGTTGCCATATCCTTTCAATCTTTCTGCACTTGAAGAATTCTTTGATCTTTCTTTCAAATAAAACCCCGTCATTATGTAAGCAGCATCCAGTCCGGCGTTAAGTAAAAGAAAACTTTGCAGTGAATTATAATCTTTCAGAATTTCTAAATTCGTCATTGATGCAGGATCAGAATTTACAGCATTGAAATATCCAAACGCAGCAATACCTAAATTCACAACATTCCACATTGCATTAAACTGATGAAAATATTTTGCCTCTCCACTTGCCTTAAAGTTTCCGTAAGTTCCTACCAGAATATTTCCAACTACCCATCCACCAAGCACAAGCATTGCAGATTCGTTTATGTTCATTCTCTCAAGATGAAAGTCTTTCAATAAAGAATCACTTTGTGGATTTGCAGACAGTGTGAAAAAGAATAGAAAAATACTGATGTAAAAAAGTATATTCATAATGTTTGTAAAACAGTCTAATTTGAATAAAAGTTCATTGATTTTGAATGAGTTTTCATCTCTTCATTTTACAGGTTCATCTGGCTGATAAACCAGTTCATCGTCTTATTTTTTCCAACCCCATCTGTGCCTCTTAAGTTTGGAACAGAAACTTAAATACATTTATTCACAAACTTATAAGGATACAAAAATGAAAAAGTTACTTTTAACAATCGCTGCTTTAACACTCTTTGCCGTTTTTAACCAATCTTATTCTCAAGACAAATGGAGTCTGGAATTGAGACCTGGCATTAATTATGCAACTCAGGATATTTCAGATGCTGATCTTGGTTTAGGATTTGGGGGAGAGTTAACCATAGCTTACAGATTTATGCCTCATCTTGCAGCTTATGCAGGTTGGAGTTATAATAATTTTGCGGTTGATCAATCGTTTGCTGGTTCTGATGCAAGCTTTGAAGAAACAGGTTACACATTCGGGTTTCAGTTCATTCATCCAATCGGAGAATCAGATATAAAATATCTTGTTAGAGCTGGCGGCACGTACAACCACATAGAAATTGAAAACAATAATGGCGATATAACTATTGATTCCGGACATGGATTGGGTTGGCAAGCTGAAGCAGGTCTGGTAATTTTATT
Organism: Ignavibacterium sp.; assembly: GCF_025998815.1. NCBI lineage: Bacteria > Pseudomonadati > Ignavibacteriota > Ignavibacteria > Ignavibacteriales > Ignavibacteriaceae > Ignavibacterium > Ignavibacterium sp. The sequence continues at coordinate 2,532,737 of NZ_AP026678.1, read as the reverse complement.
AAGTGAAAAGTTTTCATTATTACCTTCTGTCAGATATCGCTCACTTAACAGAGATATTGATATAAATAATGTAAGCACATCTGTTGATTTGAATTATTTGTCAGTTGGTGTTGGATTGTCGTGGTCGTTTTAGCAATCCAGTATGTCATTCTGAACGGAACGAAGTGAAGTGAAGAATCTCTGAAATTAATTTTAAGAGATTCTTCGCTTTGCTCAGAATGACGAGAAAAAGAGTAATCATCTGAAAATTTTTTTAACGAATTTAGAACAGAGAATAATAAAACTAAATCTATGGAGAATAGAGAATGAATTTACTTATCAAGCAAACATCCCGGGAAGATTTTAGTATTACCGAAAATATTACACGCGAAGCATTCTGGAATGTTTATAAACCTGGTTGCAGTGAGCATTTGGTTCTACATAATCTAAGAAAAAGTCAAAGCTATATTAAAGAACTCGACCTTGTTGCTATCCGTAACAACCAAATTGTTGGGCATATTATCTCGACAAAGGCAAAGGTAGTTGATTCACTAAATAAAGAATACGAAGTCTTATGCGTTGGACCTTTGTCAGTATTACCAAATTTTCAAAAGAAAGGAATTGGTGAAAGATTGTTGAAAGAATCTATTGAAATAGCAAGAAGATTAGGATTTCGGGGAATGATTCTTTTTGGTAATCCTGATTACTATCATCGTTTTGGTTTTAAGAATGCTAAAGAGTTTGGGATTACAACAAAAGACTATCAAAACTTTGAGCCGTTTATGGCTTTAGAGTCATTTGAAAACTCTTTAATTGATGTTGGGGGAAGATTTATTGAAGATGAAAGTTTCGATGTAAATGAGGATAAGTTAAACGAATTTGAAAAACAATTTCCTTACAAAGAAAAACAGGTTACTGATACGCAGCTTGAAATGTGATAAAATTTTTCGCAATAAGTTAATTAGAAGGTATCTAATATAATTTTTGACGATTTTTAAAGTGTGAAAATGAAATTAAATAAATATACCGTACTTACAATTCTGCTTCTGGCATTCTTTGTCCAGCTGATAATTATAACATACAATTATGTTACAGGATATATTATTGTTCCAAACATTGGAAATTATTTAACACGATTAGCAATTGGCACTTCTTTCAGTTTTGTTTTTGCTTTAGTGCTGGTTTATCTCGACCTTCAGATTATTAACAGACTTGATAAAATATTTCCTCTACCCCAAAAACTATTACCAAGAATACCTGCAGAGCTTTTATTTGCCGTGTTTGCTGCAATTGTTATCGGTTCATCAATAACTATTCTAGCCAATTCGCTAATGCCTTATCCGGATGGATTATCAAAGAACATGATTAATAACTCGCTGATCACTTCGGTTCTCAACATTATCATTATAACTGTTATTGAAGCTATTATCTGGTTCAAAAGAAGTCAGCAGTCTTTAGTAAAAGCAGAAAGACTTGAAAGAGAAAACTCACAAATAAGATTTGAAACACTGAAGAGTCAGCTCAATCCACATTTTTTATTTAACAGTTTAAATGTGCTTTCATCATTAATAAAAAAAGATTCTGACAAAGCGCAAAATTTTGTGGATGAGTTTTCTTCGGTTTACCGATACACACTTGATGTGATTGAGAAACCTGTTGTTGAATTAAGAGAGGAAATAGATTTTGCTAAGTCCTTTTTGTTTCTTCAAAAGATCAGATTTGATAACGCTGTTGATATGGAAATAAATATAGATGTCGCCAAATTAAACTATCTCGTTCCGCCACTTGCGGTGCAGACATTACTCGAGAATGTTTTTAAACATAATAGAGCTTCCGTTGATAATCCTTTGAGAATAAAAATATATAATGAGAATGATTGGCTTGTGGTTGTTAATAATCTTCAGCCCAAGATTAAAGGAGTAGAATCAAAAGGAGTTGGATTGAATAACCTTAGAAAAAGATATGAACTGCTGGGAGAAGAACTTCCGCATTTTACAGTTACTGAAAAAGAATATGTTGCAAAAATACCGTTAATAAACCCTGATTAATTTCGGTGGCTCTCAGTGCCTACTCCGTGATCCTCTGTGAAAGAACAAAGGATTGTTACACGGAGAACCACGAAGGATACACAGAGTTACACAGAGGAAGAAATGAAAACAATAATAATTGAAGACGAAAAACTTGCCGCAGAAAGATTGGAAGAGTTAATCAAAGAGATTGATTCGTCTATTGAAATTTCTGCAAAGCTTACTTCTGTTGAGCAATCCATAAAGTATCTTAAACAGAATAAGCCGGATTTAATCTTTCTTGATATTCAGCTTGAAGACGGATTAAGTTTTTCAATCTTTGAAAAGGTTGATGTTGATGTCCCGATTATCTTCACGACCGCTTATGATCAATATGCGATTAAAGCATTCAAGCTTAATAGCATAGATTATCTTCTTAAGCCCATTAAGAAAGATGAACTGCGTGAAGCATTAAATAAATACAAAAATATCAAATCATCTTACCTGATGGATTTTGAAGAAATAATCAGAAGCATTCAAAACAAAGACATTAGTTACAAGAAAAGGTTTTTAATCCAGTACGGACAAAAGATTAAAAAAGTTGAAATTGATGAGGTTGCTTACTTCTATGCATTGGAGAAAAATGTTTTTCTGACAACGTCATCTGGCAGCACATTCCCGATTGATTTTACACTCGATAAACTTCAGGATGTGATTGATCCGGAAAAATTTTTTCGTATCAACAGAAAAATGATAGTTGCATTTAGTGCAATAAAGAATATGATTCCATATTCCCGCTCAAGAATAAAAATTGAATTAAATCCCCCCGAACCAAAAGAAGTTGAAGCACTTGTAAGTGTGGAAAGATCATCTGCATTTAAAGAGTGGATGGATAAATGAAATAAAACGAGAATTAAAATGAAAAAGTTGATTCTTTTACTTTTATTAAATAACATCATTTATTCCCAAACTAAAAAGGATATGAAAGGGTTTACTAACATTTGAATAATCAGCGCTCAAACCCCTGTATGAAGAGTCTGATAAGACAAATAAAATCTTAACTAATGATGTTAAGAATTTAAAGACAGAGTTGGCAGATAAATGATTTATTCAAAGTTTTATTCTTTCATTACTCTTTGGTTGTACTTCACATCATAAATCTCAAGTTTATACCAGGTGAAATCTCCATCCTCAAGTTTCCAGGTTGCTTCACCTTTAACCGGAATTTTTATTCCATCATAAATTTTGTATTCATTCAAAGTTATTGTCCACTCTTTTAATTGCGAATCATTCTCTGTTCCCATATAACGCATTGCACTGAATTTTACAAAATCACCATTCTCATTAAAATAAAATAACGCCGAACCTGTTGTTTCTTTGTAACTCATTGTTGCTTTGGCTGTCATCGAATCAACTTCTTCCCACTTAATAAAAGGACTAACTGCTGCCGAAGGAAACCAAACTATTTCGCCAAGGTATCTTTGCAGTGTGCCTTGATTTATTTTTTCGTTGTCACTTGAGTTTACAATATTTATAAGCGATAAAATTTTTATCAGCATACTCCCTTTGCCATCGGAAAATTTATCTCGTCCTGTAAAAAACACGAGCGGCATCATATCAACTTTAACTTTCCATATAAACGCCGGATTATCAACAGTAAACCATTGCTCGGCTTGTGCATTGTACCATTTTTCCTGTTCGGGTTTCAACCGGATTTTACCGCGCTGTTTCAGATAAACCGTATGTATCTTTTCTCTTCCAACTGCTCCGGAGTTTTTTAACCACTTTTGAATAACTGGTGGAAGATGAGATATTCTTTCTTCAGTCAAAATTTCTTTTTTATCAACGGAATTTTCAGAAAGCATTTCTGTAACTTCACTTTTAACATCTCGATTAAATGACCAACCGGCAAAGGCAACTATTGTAACAAGAAGTATTATAATGTTTGGTATCGTTCCAAACTTTGCATCCTGCCAGAATAATATGATTAGAATTTGTGATAAGATTACTGCGGCAAGTCCGGTTATCCACCACAAATCATGATTACTTATAAACTGAATTGCTGCCGCAAGTAAAAGTATAAATGCAAGCAGCCAGAGTATACCCATTGGTTTGGATATGTGTTGAGTGAGCTGGTTGATTTCTGCAAGCTGAAATGCTTTGAAGAATCCAAGCAGATGAATCAGCGCATGAACAAGAACGATAAAGAAAAAAATCCATTTCATAATAAACTCTAATTGTTATGATAGTAAAAATATGAGATTATTAACCAAGTATTTTTATTATTTTATAAACAAACAAATTTTTTAGTAAAGAATGGTTGACAAAACAAAATCTGATAATGGGTTTATTCCTGATCACGGAGGTTATAAAAAACTTTTAACTTATCAGAAGGCAGAAATTATTTATGATGGAACAGTTTATTTCTGTAATAAATTTTTGGAAAGAAGTGATCGTACAAGAGATCAAATGATCCAGGCTGCAAGATCGGGAAAACAAAACATTGCTGAAGCAAGTATGGCGTCAGCAACTTCGAAAGAAACGGAAATTAAACTTACCAATGTTGCCCGTGCAAGTTTGGAAGAATTATTAATTGATTATCAGGATTTTCTTCGAACACATAAACTGAAAGAATGGGAAAAAGAACATAAGTATGTCAAAAGATTAAGAGAATTAAACAGAACACCAAATGCTAATTACGAGACTTTTAGAAAAGGCATTGAGCACCCAAACCCTGAAATAAGTGCTAATGTGTTGATTGGACTTATCAAAATTTCTTCTTACTTACTAAGTCGGCAAATTAAAAGACTGGAAGAAGATTTTGTAAAAGAAGGTGGCTTGCGGGAAAGAATGACCAAAGCCAGGATAAATTATAGAAACAAGGGACAAAAGTGACTGTTGCGACATTTGCAGTCCCGCTTGTCACAATTGTCCCAGAAAAAAATTTTTAAAGCCTAACCATTTCCCTTATTCCATCTTCCGGTGAAATTGGAGTAAAATTAAACCTCTTGTTAAACTTACTGCTGTTGAAGAAATAATCCTGCTTAAACTGATAACCAACATCTTGTAACTCTTTAAGAATCGGCATAAACAAACCAACTAAACTTATCATCCAATCCGGCATTGTCTGGATTTTCTTTTGCTTATTCATTGCGGTCATCATTAGTTCAATCCACTGTTGGTTTGTAAGTTTTTTATCTGTCGTGGGAAGATGCCAAACCTGATTATATGCATCTTTTGTATTGCCGAGTAACGCAACAGCTTTCCCGATATCTTTACTGTAAATAAAATTATGAATTACATCCAGGTTGCCAAGCCATTGCGGACTTTTATCTTTAAGAAGATTTAAGTAAACGCTTTGATAAAGCATACTGCCTATAACTCCAGGTCCATAAAAATCTGGTGCGCGTGCTATGATTGCTTCAACTTTGTTTTTATCAACAGCGTCCATCAACATTTTTGCTACTTCTGCACGAACTTTGCCTTTTTGTGAAATTGGATTTATAGGGGTTTCTTCTGTCATATTATTGAGATACTTCGGATCATACATATAGACATTATCAACAAAAACGATTTTTGTTTTGTACTTAATGCAAGTATCAATCAGGTTTCTCATAAACTTTGGCCAAAGCTCACGCCAGACTTTTATATTGTATGGAAAAGCAATTGTTACATAAGCAACTTCTGATCCTTTTACTGCTTCGTCAAGCTGCTTTGGATCAGTTAAATCTGCTTTCATTAGTTGGTCTGTATCGTTAACCTTTTTCGGATTACGGCTAACAACACGAATTTCTTCTGTATAGTTAAATAACTCTCTTGTTATCTCTGTACCAGCACCTCCGCCGGCACCAAGTATTGTTTGCATAGACTCTCCTAATTATTTACTGTTTCATTTCAAAGATAATTTAATGACTTATAAAAATCTTTTCTTTAAAATAAAAAAGGCGTCTGTTGTGACGCCTTTCTCAGAGCTTAATAAAAGAATATCTTTTTAATTACGCGATTTTGCTTCATTAACTACGATATTTCTACCTTTAAGTTCCGAATCATTGAGTGCTTCAATTGCACTTTTTGCATCGGCTGAGTTCTCCATTTCAACGAATCCAAATCCTCTTGATCTGCCTGTTTCGCGATCTTTAATCACTTTAGCAGAAACAACATTTCCATGTTCTTCAAATGTTTCTCTTAATGTTTCGTCATCAACTGACCATGGGAGAGAACCCACAAATAACTTAGTACTCACTAGAACCTCTATAAATAAATATTAAAAAATCCCGGACTATTTCCGGAGCACTTCAAACATAGGTATAATAACATTATAAACCTAATTTAATTGTTCATAATATGTGTTGTACTTAACAAGCAATGTGTATGATATTTTATTCCTCTTCTATTTCATCACAGAATATTATTTTTTCACAGAAAAAAAGATTGATTTATGAGTTTTATTCCTTCTTATAAGAAAATTTCAGAAAGCGAATTTGATGAAAGAATTCGTGTTGCCGACAGCATAATCAAAAGCTGTACAAGCTGTCCGCGTAATTGTATGGTTGACAGAACAAATGGTGAATTAGGAACCTGTCAAAGCGGTGATAAGCCAATTGTTTCTTCATACACTTTGCACTTTGGTGAAGAACCAGTTTTATCAGGTACAAACGGAGCCGGGAATATTTTCTTTGGCAATTGTAATCTCAGATGTGTTTATTGTCAAAACTTTGTAATCAGTCAGAATCCCAAAATCGAAAAAAGAAATGAAATCACCGTTGAACGATTAGCTGAAATAATGATTGAGCTTCAGAATATGGGAAGTCATAATATTGGATTAGTTTCTCCAACTCACTTTGCAGTTCCGATTCTTAAATCAATTCGAATCGCTTCGCAACTTGGATTAAATCTTCCGATAATTTATAACACTAACGGATATGACTCTGTTGAAATGTTAAAACTCTACAAAGATGTAATTGATATTTATCTGCCCGATTTCAAATATGGCAATAATGAAAACGGCAGAGTTTATTCAAAGGTTAGCGACTATTTTGATAAAGCAAAGCTGGCCATAAAAGAAATGTATAATCAGGTGGGCAGCGAGCTTGTTTATGAAAATGGAGTTGTTGTAAGAGGTTTAATCATCAGACATTTAATTCTTCCAAATGATTTATCTGAAACCGAAAAAGTCTTTAAGTTTATCAGCGAAGAGCTTGATAAGAAAGTTCATATCTCTTTGATGACTCAGTATTATCCAACAAACCGAAGCGAGAAGCATATTCTTATAAACAGAACCATCCGATATAAAGAATTTGTGAAAGCTGTTGAGTTACTTGAAAAATACGGACTTGAAAACGGATGGATGCAGGAACTTGAAAGTAATGAATTTTATCGTCCATCATTTGAAGTTAGTCGTGATGATCCGTTTAATAATAAGAAACTAAACCTTGTTTAATTTTCCGGAGATAAAATGAATATTGATGTAACTACTCCTGCTCTTCTTTTCCCGGCAATCTCACTTCTGTTGCTGGCATATACAAACAGATTTCTTACAATTGCAACGTTAATTCGTTCGTTGCATAAAAACTATAAAGAAAGTCCGGATACTGCTCTTCTGGGTCAGATTGAAAATCTTCGCAAGCGTGTTTATCTGATTAAGCATATGCAGGGAGTTGGCGTTGCAAGCTTATTCCTTTGTGTTTTGTGTATGTTTCTCCTTTTTGCTGGTCAAATTGAGATTGGGAAATATGTTTTTGGATTAAGCATACTTTTATTGATGCTTTCGCTTATTCTGTCTTTGAAAGAGATTGCCATATCTGTTGATGCCTTAGAGTTGCATCTTAGTGATATAGAATCAAGAAAATAAAATAACCCGAGCGGGCAAAACCGTTCGGGTTAATGGTTCGTTAAGATGAGAAAATTTTAGAAGCGTCTTCTGTTCTGTCCGTAACCACCGCCACCATTACGATTTCCGCCTCTTCCACCACCACCTCTCCGGTTGTTATCCCGTTTTGGTCGAGCTTCATTAACGGTAATCTTTTTTCCTTTAACCTCAACTGTGTTCAATTCATTGATTGCTTTTTGAGCATCTGCTAATCCTGGCATTTCAACGAATCCAAAACCTTTTGACTGTCTTGAAAACATATCACGGATAATTTTAACTTCTTTTACTTGTCCGAACTCAGAGAAAAGATTCATTAAATCTTCTTCCTGAACTTCATTTGACAGATTGCCAACGAAGATATTCATAATAAAAACTCCTGAAATTTTTATAAAAATGTTAAATAATTATGAGAGACTTTTAACTCTCACCTCCTGTAGATAAAAACTAGAATGAGTAATCGGGAATGATTATCTTAATTTTTAAGCAGGCACTTGTAAATTAGCGATAAATAAATTAGAAACAAATGAAATCTTTGTAACATTATAAACTTCTTCAAATGCTTCTAACCAAATTACCGCTGCAAAATCATTTTCTTTGTAAGAGAAACATTATCTGTTTGCAATCTGTAATAATAGACTCCGCTTGAAAGATTTGATGCATCAAATTCTACCTGATATTTTCCAGCTTCTTTATATTCGTTAACAAGTATTGCGACTTCATTTCCAAGTACATTATACACTTTAATCGAAACAAGTTGTCTGTTTCCGATTGCATACTGAATAATTGTTTTGGGGTTAAATGGATTAGGATAATTCTGCTCAAGAACAAATTTATCTGGTGAAATTATTTCTACTTCAATCTTTTTTGAATATTCGAATGTTCCGTTAAAATCAATTTGCTTTAGTCTGTAGTAGTATTTTCCCGGAATCAAATCTTTATCTGTAAAAGAATAATTCTGAGGATTTGTTGTTGTTCCTTTGCCTTTTACAAAACCGAGAGTTCTCCACTCATTGTCATTCTGAGTGAATCGAAGAATTTCAAAGCCAGAATTATTAGTTTCTGTTGCGGTTGACCAATTCAGTTCAACAACATTGCCATTTACAATTGCCGTGAATGAAGTTAGTTCAACAGGTATTTGTAAGCTAAACGGAACAAATCTCACAAGTCCATGCAGCGGATCATCGGCTTTATGAAAAATATGGTTTTCAATTGAAAGAGAATCGTAAACTCCCCAATCGTTGTTTTGTGCATAAATATCATTTGTACAATTATTATAAAGATCATAAACATTTGTTCCCTGAACATTTCCAAATATTATATTCATTCCATCATCGGTTGTATCAGAGTTTTCAACATTTCCAATATTTGGCTGAGGTCCTGCCTGAACAGTTGAACCATTTTGAATTGTAATTCCCCACCAGTTTCCATAAATGATATTTCTCTTTATAATCGGTTGATTAGCAGGACTTCCATTAATATTAATTCCGCTTCCTGATACCAAAGGATTTGGATTTATGTTGTTATTATAAATCACATTATCCTTAACAACTGCGTTAATAATTCCGTTTGATGTACTGTATAAAGTAATTCCAAAACTGTTGTTGAAAATCTGGTTTCCCTCAATCACTGCATTTGAAAATGCTGTTGAACCACTTACCCATAAACTAATACCTCCGGTTGGAACGCTTTCTCCGCCCTCAATGATGTTGTTACGAATAATCGGCGAATTATTTCCCTGCAACCCGATGCTTATCTGATTCATTACAGATGTTGCTTTGGTGTTATTCTTTATTAAATGATTACCTTCAATAAGTGGTGAAGAACTTAAAGTCATAGTTATTCCATATTCATAACTTCTTTCAATAACATTATTAGTGATTGTTGCATTTGATGAACTTAGCTGAACACCTCTTCCACACTTATATAAATATGAATTACTGAGCGTTGGACTTGCATCAATGCATCTGAAACCATAATCAGCAAAATAGATTCTTGCATACTTAATCTGAGACAAATTTGAATTCGGATTTGCATTAAATCTGAATCCAACATAGTAACCTGTTGAATCTTCAACTGAAGAAGTGAAAATAATTGAGTCTGTTGGTGTTCCAATAGCTTTGAAAATTCCGTTGACTTCTATTCCGGCAGTAGCAGAAGTGAAAGTTACATTTGAACCCGCTACAACATTCAGTTCATCATTTGCTGCAACAATAACATTGTTGTTTATCTGATAATTCGGGAATGAACCAACAACTACTCCGGATGAATAAAGAACAAGACTATCGAGATTCCAGATTACTCCTGTTCCGGGAGTTGTGTATTGAGCGAAAAGACTTGCAGATGCGAATAAAACTATTATTAAAATATTTTTCATTTTTCAAATTCCGATCAAGTTGATATAAAATTATGCTTATTGTTTAAAGAGTATTAAAAGTTACTCCATTAAGATAATTCAATTACTATATTTTATACAGCACTAATTCAATCAAATTTATTTTATTAATTTCACAGGGCAAAATAAAAACTTTAAGCGGAGCTGAAATGGAAACGCATATTAAAAGTGTTATTAAACGAACAGGCGCTATTGTTCCCTTTAATCAGGAAAGAATAGCAAATGCGATTTATCGCGCTGCTGTTGCTGTTGGTGGAAGAGATAAAGACAAAGCCAAAGAGCTCTCTGACAAAGTAGTTGCTCTGTTGAATGAAAAATTTCCTGAAGGAAGTACGCCACATATTGAAGACATTCAGGATATTGTTGAAAAAGTATTGATTGAAAACGGACATGCTAAAGTTGCCAAAGAATATATTCTCTACAGAGATGAACGAAAAAGAGCAAGAGAAGCCGAAAACAGATATGCTTCCAAATTAAATGAAAATATTCCCTGGCAAAAAGTATGGAGAAATCTTGATTGGGCAGTATCTCATAATCTTCATACTGTTGCACATTTGAACGAAAGAATTGCGAAAGGAGAATTTCCGCAAATCGTTCACGAATCTGAATGTCTTTACGAAGATGATGTTGAGCTTGCTGCAAATCTGATTATTGAAAGACTTGATTCGCTCAGAATGGTAATGATTAGTGGTCCTTCTTCATCGGGTAAAACAACAACCACTATAAAACTTGAACAGAAGCTCATTAAAAAAGGATTTAAGTTCAAAGCTTTGAATGTTGATCATTATTTTTTTGATTTGGAGCTCCACCCCAAAGACGAATTTGGTGATTATGATTTTGAAACTCCTCAAGCATTAGACCTTGAGTTGATTAACGAACACCTTGTAAAGCTAAGTCGCGGTGAAGAAGTCATGATTCCAAGATACGACTTTAAAACAGGAACAAGGACATTAAATGTTACTCCAATGAAACTTGAAAAAGATGAACTCCTCTTGATTGACAGTCTGCACGGACTTTATCCTGCGTTCAGTAAAGACATTTCGATTGATTTAAAATTTAAACTTTATCTTGAACCGCTTCTTCAAATGAAAGGAATGGATGGAAAATATGTGAGATGGACAGATATAAGATTAATCAGAAGAATGCTTCGAGATTCTGTATTCCGTGCATACAATCCGCAACAAACTTTAGAACACTGGCATTATGTTCGTTCAAGTGAATTAAGAAACATTATTCCATACAGCAACACTGCAGATTTTGTTATCAGCAGTGCAATGCCCTATGAGCTTCCCATCTATGCAAACAGAATGCTAAAGCTTTTTGAAGAATGGAGTGTTAAGTATAAAGATGATGTTCTGAAACAGGACGCTTTCGAAAGAGCAAACAGAGTTTACAATTTACTTAAAACAGTTACGCCAGTTGCAGATGAATCACCAATACCGGGCGATTCTGTAATCAGAGAATTTATTGGTGGAAGTACATTACAATATCATTAATTACATCTGATGCTTAAATCACTCGAAATAAAAGATTACGCACTTATTGATCATATTCAAATTGAATTTGAAAAAGGTTTGAACATTATTACCGGCGAAACCGGTGCTGGAAAATCTATTCTGATTGATGCAATGAGTCTTCTGCTTGGTGAAAGAGCTTCATCAGAAGTGGTTAGAAAAGGTGCGCAGAAGTCTATTGTCGAAGGCATTTTTGAAGTTGAAGGAAACAAAAAAGTAAAAGCCATTTTGGAAGTAAATGATATTGAGTTTCTTCCGGGATTAATTGTACGAAGAGAAATATCGCTTAAAGGTTCTAACAGATGTTTTATAAACGATTCTCCTGTTTCTCTTAACCTTATAAAAGAAATTGGTGATTTGCTTGTTGATTTACACGGACAGCACGAACATCAATCTTTACTTAAAACCGAAACTCACATTGATTTTGTTGATGATTTCTCTTCGAATGAAAAACTACTTAATGAATATCAATCTCTTTATCATCTGCTCAAAAGAAAAAAAGCAGAACTTAATGAATTAAAAAACAAAGAAGCTTCGATCAAAGAGAAAAAAGATATTTACCAGTTTCAAATAAATGAAATTGATGCTGTAAATCCAATGCCTCAGGAAGATGAGCAGCTTGTTGAAGAGCTGAATGTTCTCGAAAATTCAGAAAAACTTCTTCTGCTAAGCGATGAAATTTATAATTTGATTTATGAATCAGATAATTCAGTAAATGATATGCTTGGAGAAGTTAAGCATAAACTATCTCATCTTTCGTCAATTGATAAATCTATGCTTGAAGCAGAAGGCGAATGTGAGTCGGCACTAACAATTATAAAAGAACTTGCTTCAACAATTCGTGCTTACAAATCAAAGATAGATATTGACCCAAAAGAAGTAGAAGAGAAAAGAGAACGACTTGCAGCAATTAATCTTCTAAAGAAAAAATATGGCGGAACTTTACAGAAAGTAATTGAACACAGAGAAAAAATCGGAAACGATTTTAATCTTGCAGAAAATTTCAGTGAAGAGATTGCAAGATTTGAAAAAGAGTTAAAGGAACTTCAGAAACAAGCAGGCGAAGCAGCCCAAAGATTATCAGAGTCACGAAAAAAACAATCAAAGAAAATTGAAACGGAAGTAAAAAAAGTTCTTTCTCAACTTGGAATTACCGAACCACAATTCGAAGTCAGAATTACTTCTGAACTTTCAGATAACAACGAAGATTATATTCTTATCAATTCAAAAAAATATTCGTACTCTGAAAAAGGAATTGATGAAGTAGAATTCTTTATTTCTACAAATCCCGGAGAAGATTTAAAACCACTTGTTAAAGTTGCTTCCGGTGGCGAAGTATCCCGAATAATGCTTTCACTAAAAACAATTCTTGCAAAGAATGATAAACTTCCTCTGTTAATTTTTGATGAGATTGATACCGGTGTAAGTGGAAGAATTGCTCAGAAAGTTGGTCAGGCACTTCGGGATTTAGCTTCATTTCATCAGATTATTGCAATTACACATTTGCCTCAGATAGCTGCAATGGCAAATCATCATTTTGTTGTTGAAAAAACTCAGGAAGATAATCGCGCAGTCAGTCACATAAGAAAATTAGATGAACAAGAACATATCCGTGAAGTAGCAAAATTACTTAGCGGTGAAAAACTTACCGACGCAAGTATCCAAAGTGCCATTCAGCTTATAAAATCTTCAGAATAACCCTTCACTTATCCTTCATTTTATACGATAATTTATTGTCGCTAATGGTATTATAATTGAATTTTATCAGTGATTATTCACAGGAGATCAAAGAATGAAAAGAAGTTTTCTTATTCTGCTAATTGTCTTATCAACACATAATATTTTTTCTCAGGGAGGAATCCGTGTTGATAATCTTCCGAGCTGGGAAGCAGAAAAATATGTTAAACCACTCGCAACTTACTTTGGTACTTATTTCAACACAGGAACTTATCACAGTGCAGATGTTGCTGATTTGTTCGGGTTTAAATTCAGCATTATCGGAATGCTTACAGTAATTCCGGAAAGTCAGAGAACTTTCAAAGCTGATCCAAGAGTTGAAGGTGGAAATGGCCTTACCGAAACAGCAACTGTTTTTGGTAACAAAGGAGAATATTATTTAAGCAACAATGGATTTGTAATTTATCCTTCGGGACTTGGATTGAAAACAGTTCCGCTTGGTATTTATCAAATCTCAGGAAGTTTGTTCGGAACAGAGTTAATGCTCAGATACTTCCCAACTTTAAAGTTTGAAGACATTAAAGCTGGTTTGTTTGGATTCGGATTGAAACATGAAGTAAGCCGATACTTCCCTTTGTTGCCACTAGATATTTCTGTTCAATTACTTTACAACACATTATCAATTGAAAATAAAACCGAAGATCCTTCAGATTATGTGAAATTTAACTCGAAGAATTTTGCATTTAATGTTCACGCAAGCAAAAGTATTGGCGTACTGATTGTGTACGGAGGTTTGCAATATGAATCTTCGGGACTTGATGTATCATATTACTTCAAAGATCCGGATGGAATTTATCCATCACTTGCAAACAAGGTTTATGATATTTCTGTTGATGGCGATAATCACTTTCGATTTACTGTCGGCAGTGCTTTGAAGCTTGCTTTCTTTGTCCTGAATGTTGATGCGAACATTACATCACAAACAACTTATTCACTCGGAATGTCATTTGAGTTTTAAGGAGAATTAAAATGAAAAGATTAATCATAATTTTAACTTTTACTGGTTTAATATTTTTCAACGCCTGCGATCCATTCGAGGATTATTTCATTAACCTGAAAATGGAACAACAGTTTCAACTTGTTGGAATAGGACCAAACATTGAGCAGCAGGTAGATTTTTGTCTTAGTAATTATGATGATTATAATGATAATGTTGATAAGATTGAGCAGATAAAATATCTCGATGCTGCATATCTTACTATTGATGCATCGGCAAACCTGTCTGGTGAAAATATGATTCTGAGACTTTATCAATCTGATGGAAATACTTTATTGTTTGAATATCGCCTTCCTTCTTTCGTTGCAGAAGATTACAAAAATAAACCATTGCATATTCAGCTTTCGCAATCAGATAAAGATCGACTCAACCAATATCTGGCAAATCATAAAAGAAATAACTGTTTCAAAGCCATTCTCTCTGTTGAAAATGTTCAATCAGACAATCCGTTAACATTGTTTTTTCTTAATGCAAAGATTGAGTTCGTTGCTGAATTAAAGCTTAAGCCATAAATCGGAAACTGTGCTCTGCTGTTGCTAAATTATTTTCAATTTGCAGAGCACATTTTACTTATTCTTTTTACATTTGTTAGTGAGATACAAAATAATTGTAAACAAGAATAAGTTTTGAAACCGACCGCTTTATATATTCATATTCCCTTCTGCGATCACAAATGTATCTATTGTGATTTTTATTCAATTATAACATCAGATAATATTGAGCATTTTCTTTCTGCTCTGAAGAAGGAAGCTGATTATTATTCAAGCCTCTATTCAACAAACAGAGTAATTACATCTCTTTTCTTTGGGGGCGGAACGCCATCGTTAATGAGCACTGAATACATTTTTGAAATTATAAATCACCTGAAATCCAAATTTCATTTTTCTGCTGAAGCAGAAATTACACTTGAGACAAATCCTGGCACTGTTAATAAAGAAAAATTAATTGGTTTCAGAAATTCAGGTATAAACAGAATAAGTATTGGAATACAGTCTTTTGATGAAAATGATTTAAAGTTTTTAACAAGAATTCACTATAAACAAACGGCTATCAAAACCGTTTATAATGCTGCTGAAGCCGGATTTGAAAATATCAATATAGATTTGATATTTAATCTGCCCGGACAATCAAAAGAAAAATGGAAATTAAATCTGCAACAAGCAATTGAGTTGCCGATAAAACACATATCTGCTTATAGCTTAATTCTTGAAAGAGGAACAATTCTTAACAAACTTGTTCTTGATGGAAAAGTTCAGATTCAGGATGAAGATTATGATGCTGAGCTTTATGAACTAACCATTGATTTCCTTTCCGAAAATGGTTTTATTCAATATGAGGTTTCAAATTTTGCCAAACCGGGATATGAATGCATTCACAACAAAGCATACTGGCATCATCAGGATTATATCAGTCTGGGTCCATCGGCTCATTCTTTTGTTGAAAATAAACGATGGTGGAATTATTCAAGTTTAAAGAGATATATTAACGAAATAGAACTCAATCAAAATGCTGTGATGAATTATGAAACCCTTACTCAGCACCAATTACAGGTCGAATATATAATGCTTGCTTTAAGAAGCGACGGGATTAAAATAGAAGAGTTCATTAATCGCTTTGGTAACGACTGGCTTGATGAGCACGCAAAAGATTTTGAAATCCTGAAGAACCAAGACCTGATTGAAGTAAAACACAATACAATTAAACTTACTTCAAAAGGTTATGCAATTTGCGATGAAATTCTTTCAAAAATTCTCTGATTAAATACTATGTTAAAAATTAAACTTCACTGGCAAATTCTGATAGCATTTGTACTGGCAGTATTATTTGGATTATTACTTCCTCAATATTCGGATTATGTAAGATGGCTTGGGGATTTATTTCTGCGCGCACTGAAAATGATAATTGTTCCTCTTGTATTTACTTCAATCGTTTCGGGTGTTACTAATCTTGGTAGCACTCAGAATCTTGGGCGATTAGGCATTAAAACTATCACATATTATATATCAACAAGTCTTGCAGCAATTGTTACTGGTTTGGTTCTGGTTAATATTATTAAACCAGGCGTTGGTGCTGATTTGGGATTCAAAATGGATGTGCCTGAACTGACTAAGTCAACAGGAAGTATTGGTGATATTTTTCTGCGAATGATTCCATCAAATATTTTTGAAGCACTTGCTTCAGCAGATATGCTCGCACTGATTTTCTTTGCTATTCTGTTTGGAATTTTTATAACACGCGTTGATGAAAAACCTCAACAGTTTATGACCGACTTCTTCAGCGCTGCATTTGAAGTAATGATGAAGCTTACTTCGTTTATAATACTTTTTGCGCCAATAGGAATTTTTGGAATAGTTACAGGAATTGTAGCCGATCAGGCGGCAGATAAGACAAAACTGATTTCTATGATTCAGCATCTTGGGGTATATATGCTTACTGTATTAAGCGGTTTAGCATTTCATATGTTTATCACACTTCCTTTACTTCTGAAATTTATTGGAAGAGTAAATCCCTACTTACACTTCAGAGCTATGTCACTGCCTTTAATAACCGCTTTTTCAACATCCTCTTCATCAGCAACACTTCCCTTTACGATTCAGGCAGTTGAAAAGGAGTGCGGAGTTTCAAATAAAATCTCCAGTTTTGTTTTACCGCTTGGTGCAACAATAAATATGGACGGAACGGCTTTGTATGAATGTGTTGCCGCAATGTTTATTGCACAAGCATATGGAATTGAGCTCGGATTTCTTCAGCAAATGATTGTTGTTGTAACAGCTTTACTTGCATCAATTGGTGCGGCAGGCATTCCAATGGCAGGACTTGTGATGATGTCGGTTGTTTTAACAGCAGTTGGATTACCACTCGAAGGTGTAGGATTAATTCTTGCTGTTGACAGAATACTTGATATGTGCAGAACTGCGGTAAATGTTTTCAGTGATAGTTGCGGAACAGTTATAATCGCAAAAACCGAAGGTGAGAGTTTGAAGGTTTAGAGGGATTTGGAAATAAGGTATAAGGTGATAAGGGAATAAGGGAATATGGTATAAGGTAAAAGGAATGAATAAAAGATTAAACTGTATTTAACAAAAAAACCTTCAAGGTTTCAACAACCCCGAAGGTTTTAATTATTATTTCCTGAAGTCCGGTAGATTTATGACTTCTTAGAAATAGTTAAACAGTTTTATGCAATTGTAACTTCTTTAGTAAGGTAAACATCCTGAATGAGATTAAGAAGTTTTACACCATCTTCCATCGGTCTCTGGAAAGCTTTTCTTCCCGAGATTAATCCCATTCCACCGGCGCGTTTATTAATAACTGCAGTTCTTGCTGCTTCTGCAAAATCATTTTCACCACTGGCACCACCGCTGTTAATCAATCCGGCACGACCCATATAATTGTTAATTACCTGATATCTTGTTAAATCAATCGGATGATCTGATGTTAAATCCGAATAAACTTTTTTGTGAGTCTTTCCGAAATTCAAAGCTGTGTAACCGCCGTTGTTTTCCGGTAACTTTTGTTTGATGATATCTGCTTCGATAGTAACACCAAGATGATTTGCCTGTCCCGTTAAATCCGCAGAAACATGATAATCTTTTTCTTTTGTTTTGAATGCCGAGTTTCTCAGATAGCACCATAGAATTGTTGCCATTCCAAGTTCGTGTGCATAAGCAAAAGCATCGCTTACTTCCTGAATCTGTCTTGTGCTTTCTTCTGAACCAAAATAGATTGTTGCACCAACAGCAGCAGCACCCATATCATATGCTTGTCTCACTCCTGCAAACATTATCTGATCATATTTGTTGGGATATGTCAGCAATTCGTTATGATTTATTTTTACTATGAAAGGAATTTTATGAGCGTACTTTCTTGCAGTCATTCCAAGTACACCAAGTGTTGAAGCAACTGCATTACAACCGCCTTCGATTGCAAGTTTAACTATGTTTTCTGGATCGAAGTAATCGGGATTTGGTGCGAATGAAGCACCAGCGCTGTGCTCAATTCCCTGATCAACGGGAAGAATTGAAAGATAACCAGTGCCTGCTAATCTTCCGGTGTTAAAAATCCACTGAAGATTTCTTAACACATTTATGTTTCTATCTGACGGTGCAAAAATTCTGTCAACAAAATCTGGTCCCGGCAGATGAAGTTTTTCTTTTGGAAATTTTGCTTTGTAATTGAGCAGTGAATCAGCTTCGCTTCCAAGCAGTTCTTTAATTTTGTCTATCATATTAGCTCCTGAGATTTAATTTATATTTTCTTTTTTCTACGGTGTAAAAATACTAACGGCTGAAAGGTATTACAATCAATAGTGAATTATGATTTTTTACTTGTGATATAGTTAAAAATCTTCTCTGCATGATCTCTTGAATTTTCAATAAACCATTTATTTGTTTCCATTCCTCCGCAAACAACTCCTGCAAGAAATAATCTTTCAACATTTGTTTCGAAAGTATCGGGATTAAATATCGGAACTTTGTTTTCATCTGATGTGAACCTTATTCCTGCTTTTGAAAGAAAATCATAATCGGGATGATAACCTGTCATCGCAAAAACAAAATCATTTGGAACTGATTTTGTTCCCTCGGGAGAATTAATAATAATTTCTTCTTCCTTTATTTCTTCAACGGTTGAATTAAAGAAAGCTTTGATTGACCCTTCTTTAATTCTGTTTTCTATATCCGGTTTAACCCAATATTTTACGCTGTCCTTCAGTTTGTCTTCACGAATAATCATCGTCACTTCTGCACCTCGCCGGTATGTTTCCAATGCAACATCAACTGCAGAGTTACCTGCACCAATTACTGCAACTTTTTTATAAGCATAAGGATGTGCTTCTTTGAAATAGTGAAATACTTTTGGTAGGTCTTCTCCCGGCACATAAAGCAGATTTGGATAATCAAAAAATCCTGTTGAGATAATTACATTTTCAGATTTATAAATTGACTTTGATGTGTTAATGATAAATTGATTTTCTTTCTTTTCAATTGAAAAAACTTTTTCATATGTGTTGATTTTTAATTTCCAAGCATCAACAACTCTTCTGTAATATTCGAGCGCCTCTCTTCGTGTTGGTTTATCACCGTGCGAAACAAACGGTACTCCACCGATTTCAAGTCTGTCGGAAGTTGAAAAGAAAGTCATATTAACAGGATAATTAAAAACCGAATTGACAATGCAACCCTTTTCTATAATGAGGTAGGATATATTTCTTTTAACTGCTTCGATTCCGCAAGTCAGTCCAATAGGACCAGCACCAATTATAATTGTATTAACTTCCATTTTTTTAGTTGTAAAGATAAGATAAAATCAGGTTGGCTTTGATGGGATAAATTAAGAGACGGCATGTCATCCGTCTCTTTGAAAAAGGTACTAAGAATATTTTTTACTATCTGATAATTTCAATCAGTGCGCTTGCAACTGTTTTATCATCTTCATCAAGCAAAAATACTCTGTAAAATCCGGGATCATCAAATCTCATATCGCTTTCCTCATTCTTTGAGAAGAAGATATATTTCATATCCGGGTCAACAGAGAAGTAAAACTTTTTGTAATAATCAAATCTTCCTGTTCTTTCGTTGTACTTGTCATATTGAATTGCACAATCTGAAAGATTAAGTGCATAGTCGCATTTTACCATCACTGTTAAAAAGCCGGTTGTAAACCTATCACTTACTCCGACCTCGCCTTTTCTGCTATCATATCTTTCGCAGAAATAAAGCACAGGTTCTGATTGTGCGTAAGATATTGCACTTGCAGCAAACATAACTGCAAATACAAAAAGAATAAACAAAGAGATCCTTTTCATGTAATTTACTCCTTATGATTGATTAGTGGTTAATTAAATTAGTTGATAAACCCTTGTAAATAGAGTGCCAATCGGATTATTTTTTTACGAAGCGAAAATGCTATCAAAATCAATTAAATACAAGATTTATCTTTATTTTTATGAAAGAAATATTGTTTAATAATAAAAATTACTTGCAAAGATTTCTCATTATGGAAGGAAAAGAAAAAATCATCTGTAACTGGTGTAATCAACCAACAACTATTATCTGGGTTCACGGACATGGACAATGCTCGGTCTGTGGTTATAATATTGATGAGTGTTGCCGTGGCGAAAATCTCCAATGCAATTACCCAACTAAATCAGAAAAAGGAAAAGAAAATTCTGATGACAAAAATTAAGCATGCTTCTTTTGATCTTGACGGTACTTTAGTCAAATCTGCAAAAACGATTTATAAAACTACTACCAACTCTCTTGAGCAATTGGGAATTCAATTCAACTTACCCGAAGCTGAATTTAATAAAATGATTGGTCAGCATTTCAATGATATATTCAAACACTTTAAGATTATCGTTCCTGACTTTGAACACTTCATAAAGATTTATAAGAAAAATTATTTTGATTTCATGAATGACTCTGAATTATATGATGGCGTTTGTGAGACACTATCATATCTGAAAGAAAATAATATTAAAATTTCTTTACTAACCACTAAAGCTCAGGATCAGGCAGAAAAGATCATCACACATTTTAATCTGGATAAATATTTTGATTTGATTATGGGAAGAAGAGATGGTATTCCACATAAACCATCACCCGAACCCTTGCTGATGATTTGTAAAGAATTGGATATTAAGCCAACCGAAACTATTATGATTGGTGATACGGAGCTCGATATTCTTTGCGGAAAAAATGCTGGCTCGATAACCTGTGCGGCAACTTTCGGATATCGTGAAATTGAAATATTAAAGTCTTATAATCCTGATTATCTCATCAACTCGTTATCAGAAATAAACCAGATTTTAATTTAACATCTTAAATAAAATAAAAAAGGCGAGCTGTTAAACTCGCCTTTAATTTTTATAAGAGATAGTTTTGATTACTTAATCAATACCATCTTCTTTGTTTGTGTGAAAGTCTTGCTTCCATCAACTGAAGTTGCTTTGATATTATAGAGATAAATACCCGAAGCACTTCCTCTAACATCGCTCATATTGAATTGAACTTCATGTTCACCCATTGTATATAATCCATTAGCTAATTCCTTAACAACTTCACCATTGATGTTGTAAACAGTTAGTTTAACATTACTGTCATAAGGCAATGCAAACTTAATTGTTGTTGATGGGTTGAACGGATTAGGATAGTTCTGAGCAAGAGTATATTTATCAACAACATCACCAAGATTAACTTTTAGTTCTCTTGTGTATGTTGCATTACCATTAAAATCAACCTGACGAAGTCTGTATGCTACACTTCCACTTAATCCGTTTTGTTTTGGATTATCTGTGAATGAATATCTTGAGATTTCTGTTGTTGTTCCATTTCCTTTAACAAATCCGATTCTTACCCAGTCGTTACCTGCCTTTCTTTCAACTTCAAATCCGTGGTTGTTTGTTTCAGATGCAGTCTCCCACAACAGAACAACTTTTCCATCTCTAACTTCTGAAGTAAATGAAGTCAGTTCAACAGGAATTACCTGACCTAATGCAACTTTGGTCTTTAAGAGAACATCAAATGCAAACTTGGAGTTATGCATTCCTTTACTACCATCATTATTAACGAGCTGGTAGTTCCAGTAAGCTTTTCTAACTGTAAGATCATTCATATCTCGAATCATCTGCCAGGAAATTGAGTCTATTCCTGTTGGTGGTAATAAGATTCTTATTACTTGTAACAAACCTTCTAATTCGTTTGGAATGCTTTCAACAGTACCATCGCCATCATAATCTGTTAATGCCATAAAATCATTCCAGCCACTAATTGTACCATGGCAAGGTGTGCAAGCTGCGGTATGTTCATAGCCAGTATCAGGATTATAAAGCTTGAATGAATGTTGACCAACTTTATCTCTGTTTACATTACCTGTATCAACCGTAGCAACCATATGACATGTAACGCAAGCATCTCCAACTGCAAACTTGTGTGAACCACTCAGATACGAAGAAGTAAATTCAGCGGCATTCTGTCCAAGGAATACATCTGTTTGAACTGAATGATGAGGTCCCCAGTGTGAAGATGTAACATTAGTCTGTGTATATGTAACATTGTCTCTTCTTGCTTTGTGACAATTCATACAAATATTACCTTTACCACCCATTCCGGTATAGCTATAACCATTTCCTAATGTATCCGAGCCAACAGGTGTAGGTCTTAATGCATATTCATTGCCGTTTCCGTGAGGATCGTGACAGGTTGCGCAACCAATCATTGTATGTCTTGCTGATGTCCAACCTGTTGTATTGGTTGTTTGTCCTTTCGTGAAGTTAACAAACCCTCTTCCATCATGACAACGAATACAGTTATTTAAACTATTGTTTTGTGAAGAGGAACCCTGAGCAAATGAATTAGACCAAAGAGCTTCACTATGAACCGAATTCTCCCACTGAGCGTATCTGTTATGTCTCCATGGTTCATCGTGGCATTGGCCGCAATTACCAGAATTTGCCAGAAGCATATCACTTTGGGAAATATCTCCTGTGATATTATTTCCGGTTAAAGTACCCGGGTGAGAACCGGCAGCACCGTGACAATTCTCGCAACCAATTGTTGCAACCTTAACCAATCCGGGAAAATGTGTTTTTATTGAATCCCACTTTGTTGCTTCGGGAGGTCCGTACCACACCCAACCAAGTGACAGAGCAACATCATCAAAGCCATTGTTGCTCGCAGCGTTGTTATGGTCATAACCCATTGTATGACATTTCATACATGAAGTTGAGTAATATACGGGACCTGTTGTAATCATAGTTTTGAACATTTGGGCATGCGGAGAATCTTTCCAGTTATCATAAATTGCAGTAAACCAGGAAGATCCGCTGTGGCATTGAGTACAACCACCGGAACCGGAAACACCATCAAAATCTCCCACCCCTCTGTAGTTTGAAGCGTAAATATTGATTGTTGTATCATGAGTTCCACTGGCAGTAACTATGTTTACCGATACTACATACTGACCGTTTACATCCGGTTTGAGCATTGTCCATAAAGGCTGACCGGGAACCGCTTCTAAAGCCGCATTTGAACCTGAAGGTTTTGTGGGAAGAGTAAATGTTGCTGATGTTATCGGTTCAGTATTACCTACATTCTTTGCTGATAAATATACATAGGTTTCTTTGGCGATAACATTCAGTCCATTTGAAACTGCATCGGTAACACCGGCTAATCCGAGTGTTTCAAGTCGATGAGGAGTGACTGGTTCAACGGTTATCTTTCCTCTTGGTTGAGGAAGTATTGTTCCGCTTAAAAAGAGTAAACAAATAAGAGCTAGTAGTACTTTTTTCATAGGATACCCCTATAATATGTGTTGAATTACTCAACTCTTACTCAAATTGAATTCCAACGAATTTTAAATTCCTATGTTTAAAAAACCTTTTTTTTAATAAAATTTTTCAGTTTTTAAAGTAAGTTAGCTCGTGAAATTCTTAGTTATGACAAAGAGATATATATTCTCTTTTCATTGTTGAGATAAGTTAAGTATTGTTTAGAGATAACAATTGTTCAAACTTGATAAATGGCAATTAAAATTTCCGTATTTACACAAAACATTTTAATCCTTAGTTTTGAGTGAAAATCAGAGGAGGATTTGTTATGTCATTCAGAATTCAGAAGGTTGAATATTTCTATACATCTGTAGTTGATCAACCCGGTGAAGCTTATAAGTTTCTCTCAACTCTTGCAAAAGCAGGGATTAATCTTTTAGCATTTACAGCTGTGCCTGTTGGACCAATGCGAACACAGCTTTCAATTTTTCCCGAAGACCCATCTAAGTTTGTTGTGCAGGCAAAGGATGCGGGCATTCAGATAGATGGTCCTTATTCAGCGATACTTGTTCAGGGGGATGATCAGCTTGGTGCTTTTGCCGAGGTTCATCAAAAACTTTACGAAGCAGATGTAAATGTTTACGCCTGCACAGGAGTTACTGACGGAAAAGGAACTTTCGGTTATTTACTTTATATAAGACCAGAGCAGTTTGATGCTGCGATTAAAGCGTTGAATCTGTGATTTATTGTAGTAGATTTAATTTAACAAAATAATCTTTCGTTATTACGGACGAAATTCTTTTTCGATTAAAAATTTTACTGCCCGTATTTTCTTACTTCAACTTTTTCCATTGTAAGCATTGCACTGCAATTTGATTCGTCAAGGATTTTATGTAAGTCAGCGATAAAATCTTCAACCTTATCAAGTTTATCAACAATTTCAATAATCATAGGAAGGTCTTCTGATAATCTTAAAATCTTTGCAGTGTGAATGATGCTTTTTTTCCCAAACCCCATTACGCCCTTTGTAACTGTTGCACCGGCGAGACCTTTTTCTCTTGCGAGCATTACAATCTTTTCATATGCGGGCATTCCTTTGATCTTATCGCTTTCCCCGATAAATATTCTTAAAAGTTTTGCTTCGCCTGTCTGAAACATAATTCACCTATAAAATTTTAGATAAAAGGTAAGCCAGATAAATTGCTGCAATAGAAAGAATAACATTCAGCAGAATGTTATAAGTTGCCTGAAGAAATTCTGCCGCTTGGAGTAGTGCTAATGTTTCGTATGAGAAAGTCGAGAAGGTTGTAAACCCACCACAAACTCCAACCGTTAAAAACAATCTTATTTCCGGAGAGATGATTTCCCTTTCACCAAGAAAGAAGATAATAAATCCAAGCAGAAAACTTCCGAGTATGTTTACCGTTAAAGTTCCAAACGGAAAAATTATTTTCGAATTTCTTTGAACAACATCTGCAACAACATAACGAAGCAATCCGCCAATCGCAGCTCCGGCCATAACATAAAAATAATTGAGTATCATTAGTTTAATCTTTAGTTTTCTAAAAGCTAAAATAAAAATATTGTAAAACTTTCTGGAATTAAAATGATTAAACATATTGTAATGTGGCGATTGAATGATTCGGCATACGGAAAATCAAAATCAGAGAATGCTCTTGAATTGAAAAATAAACTTCTTGCAATGAAAGGAAAAGTTAGTGGTTTGATTAATATTGAAGTTGGTTTTGATTTTAGTAATGAAAAAGATTCGTGTGATGTTGTGCTTTACTCTGAGTTTGAGAGCAAACAATCATTGAACGAATATCAAAAACATCCGGATCATGAAGAAATAAAAAGGTGGCTTTCTGAAGTAAGATATGAAAGAAGAGTTGTTGATTATGAGATATAGTCATTTTGTATTTTAAAGATTTTTAAGGGGACATTTATGAAAAAAATAATATTCGTCGTTTGTTTGCTTATTTCATCAACAAACATTTTATCTCAGGTAAGAATTGATTCCCTTTCTTATGTTTTAATTCCATTTTATTCCACTGGCCTGGATGAAATCTCAGTTAAAACTTCCGAATCAATTCTAAGAATGGAATTGGAAAAACTTGGATTTAAGAATTTAATATCTGAGCAAAAGACCCAGGCTGTAATCGGAAGTGAACCTTGCAACAACACCGAATGCTCTGTTTCAATTGCAGAAAAACTTAATGCTGACAGAGTAATATTCATCAAACTAAATCCACTCGGAGAAAAAATAATCGTTCAATATTATCTGATCGATGTTAAGTTAAGAAACAACCTGCTCATTGAACAAACAACTGCAACAAGCATTGAAGATCTTGAAAATGTTATGAAAAGAATAGCAAAAAGTATTTCTTCGGCGAAATCTTTTTCAGAAAGTGCTGAGGTTGGAAGAATTACCGAAACAGAAACGCTTGAATCGCTTCGTCGTTCATCAAAGTATAACTTCGGAATTACTTTTGGTTATCTGTTTCCGCAAACGGGATACGATAGTGATTTCAAGAAGACTTTTGTCTTCAACACTCACTTTGATTATGAATTACAGGATTATGCGATTGGTTTAATGTTCGGATTAAGAAGAGGTTTTGCTGCAAACATTTATGGAAATTATTTGTTTTCTAAAACAGATTTTTGTCCATATATCGGCGGTTCATTCGGTTTTCATTGGGTTACGCATAAGGCTGAGATTTTTTTCAGCAATGAAAAGAAAAGCTCTGACGGCTTTGAACTGGGCTTTGCAACGGGATTAAGATTATTTCACACTTATGACTTTCAGGTTGTTCTGAATTTTGAATACATAATTACATTTAACGACTACAACGATAAAGCGATCGTTTTTACAATCGGGATTTTGTAATCGAAAGATAGAATAAAACAGGAGATTGGTTCATTGAATATTTAAATGATTTTTTTTAGGTTATAATTAAAGATGGAAAGCATTTTAAAGATTTTTTGGATTCAAGGCTGTGGAAGGACATCTAATACAAATTACTCCAACTAACTATAGATATAAATTATTTATTTCTTGGGGATTTAACCTACTGGCTCGCTCGGTTAAACTAGTCAAAAAGCATATTAGTATTTACTATATTCTAATTATTATACTTAGCGCAAGTTGTGGCGTTGGGTTAAAAACACTAGTTCCGCCGCCACAAAGAATTCCAATTCAAATTGATGAAGAGAACTTGCCTAAGATATTAGTTGCAAAAATTAATAGCCAACTTCTACCTGGACAAGTAATAGGTGGCCACTTTGATGGATTTGCGAAAATGAGGATACGAGATTATTATGCCCAAGGTATGATTGATTCTTGGCAGGAGGCAAAATATAAAGAAATAATATATTCTGAACTTCAAAAAGCTGGTTATAGTGTACCAGATTATTCTAATTTATTCGGAGAAACACAAAAGTATAATATCAGATTTTTATTGGGTGCTAATATTACAAACATTATCATGCAAAGCTTTGGCCCAAACGCTGGTAATTTTACTGAAGTATTTTTAGAGGTTGAGTGGGAGTTATTTGACCGTGATCTAAACAAATCTGCATTCTTATTTAAAACACACGGCTATGGCAAATTTAGCGGAGTGACGTCTGAGGCTACTCTAATTGCATTTAGAAATTGCATAAGGAATTTATTAGCAGAAACTTCTTTCGTTGAATTAGTAAGAAAACAAAAAGTTTCATCTAATCAAAATATTTATAATTCCGATATATTTTATAACTCCTTTAACCCCGATTACGATACTTCCCAAATCAATTTTGACAAATATTTGGATGCAGTATTTGCAATTAAAACAGAAGATGGACACGGTTCTGGGTTTATTATTAATTCTGAGGGGTATTCGATTACGTGTCATCATGTGGTTGAAAATAGAAGTTCACTGGAGGCTATTTTTTCCGACGGAAAAACTATAAGACTTAATGTGGTATCCATTTATCCAGATATGGATTTAGCTTTGCTCAAATTAACTGGCTCTAAGTACCCTTATTTACCACTGAATGATACAGATATGATAAGTATTGGACAAGATGTGTTTGCGATTGGAACCCCTCTAGCAATTAATCTCTCTCAATCAGTTTCAAATGGAGTTATAAGCGGTTTTAGAGTAATAAATAATGTAAATCTTATCCAAACAGATGCACCAATTAATCCAGGGAATAGTGGAGGACCGATAATTCTTAGAAATGGGAAGGTTGTTGGAGTTGTATCATTCAAATTTTCATCTTATGGTATTGAGGGACTAGGATTTGCTATACCGATTAAAGATATTATACAAAAACTAAACTTGAAAAAGCATAATTAAAAATTAAAAATACAAGGTATAATAAATACTTTCCCTTTCTTCGCATTTCTATTCAATTTATTACATAATTTTTCAGGCTTTTATAGACTCCTTCAATCTCATTCCCGAAAAGTTTAATCACTCTTTTACTAAAATCAATCAATTCATTCAACACATCTTCTGGTTTTACTGATTTGTTCTCTTTCACAAGTTTCATAACATCCTTTTGCTGCACGAATTTATATTCATTTTTATACTCATCAAGAATAAATCTCATAAGCTCAATAAATCTAACTTTATAATAATCTTCCTTATCACCTTTTGGAAGAATTATACTAATGTTTTTTCTTTGTATAACAATTCTCTCGAACAAAGCATAAGATGCATAAAGTCTTAAAGTAGCTGTCTGTAAAAGTAGGTTTACAATTTCAGGATAATCACCAAAACGATCTGTCAGCTCTTCTTTCAAATCATCTATTTCCTGCTGCGATTGAACTGAATATAATGCCGTATAAAAGTTTAGTCTTTCGCTTTGATCTGGCATATATTCTTCCGGAATTCCAATCTCAAAGTAAGTATCAATTGTTGGCTCTGTTCTTTCCTTTGGTTTCGGAAGTGATTTGAACACTTCTTTGAATTCTTCGTATTTCAATTCTTCAACTGCTTCATTTATCAGCTTGATATATAAATCAAATCCTATTTCATCAATAAAGCCGGTTTGTTCTTTGCCAAGCAAGTTTCCTGCGCCGCGTATTTCAAGATCCCGCATTGAAAGATTAAATCCCGAACCTATTTCTGTAAATTCTTCTATTGCCTGAAGTCTTCGTAATGCCTTCTTAGTTATTCCCGTTAATGAAGGAACAATAAAATATGCATAAGCTTGTCTGTCACTTCTGCCAACTCTTCCTCTCAACTGATGAAGTTCTGCAAGACCAAATCTATCAGCCCGATTTACAATTATTGTATTAACATTCGGAATATCAATTCCTGATTCTATGATTTTTGTTGAAAGAAGAACATCGTATTTTCTGTTGAGAAAGTCATGAATAACTTCTTCAAGCTTTGTTGGAGTAAGCTGACCGTGAGCAATTCCAATTTTAATTTCGGGAATGTATCGATGAAGATACTCAGCAAGCTTTTCTATCGATTGAACTCTATCATGTACAAAATAAACCTGACCGTTTCGACTAACTTCATTTAGAATCCATTCTCTTATTTTTTTAATATTAAATACAGATACGCTTGTATAAATTGGTTGACGATTTGGAGGTGGTGTCGCAATAATTGACAAGTCTCTTGCACCAAGCAAGGAAAGATTAAGTGTTCTTGGAATAGGGGTAGCCGTTAAAGTAAGAGTATCAATATTAACTCTTATTTGTCTTAGCTTTTCTTTAGCAGTAACACCGAAACGATGTTCTTCATCAATTATAAGTAAACCAAGATCTTTGAACTTCACATCTTTTGAAAGAAGGCGATGTGTTCCAATTATAATATCAATCTTTCCTTCTTCAAGCCGTTGTACAATTTCTTTTTGCTTTGCTTTGGATTGAAATCTTGATAGCACTGCAATTCTAACCGGAAACTGAGATAAGCGGTCAGAAAAAGTATTAAAATGTTGTTCGGCTAAAATTGTTGTTGGAACTAATATAGCAACTTGTTTTCCGTCCTGCACTGCTTTGAAAGCAGCCCGAACAGCAACTTCTGTTTTTCCAAAACCAACATCTCCACAAACAAGTCTGTCCATTGGATTTTCACTTTGCATATCCTGTTTAACCTCTTCTGTTGCTCTCGCCTGGTCGGGTGTATCTTCATAAAAGAATGAAGCTTCAAGCTCTTTCTGCCATATTGTATCATCACTGAAAGAAAAACCTTTTGATGCTTTTCTTCTGGCATAAAGTTCAATTAATTCCCTTGCTGCTTCTTTAATTTTTTTCTTGGCTCGAGTCTTTTTATTTATCCATTCTGCTGTACCAAGTTTTGAAAGCGTTGGTTGAAGCTTCCCTTCTGAATCGCCTGCAGAATATTTTTTAACTAACGAGAGATAATTCAGATTAACATAAACAACTCCCCCCTCAGCAAAAAGAATTTTCATTGATTCCTGTTGTGCATCACCTATCTTGATTGTTTCAAGTCCGGCGTACTTTCCAATTCCATAATCTTCGTGAACAACAAAATCACCTTTCTTTATAGAGCCAAGAGTTGCTGCCTTAGATTTCTTTATTCTTTTTGAAGTTGGAATTTTTGTTCGGTATGGTTTATTAAAAATCTGATAATCTGTTAGAACTAACAGCTTATCTTCTGCAGAAACAAATCCCTCTTTTATCGGAAGCGTGATGATTTCAACTTCTTTTTTCTCAATTAGTAAAGATAATTCCTCATTGTATTCAGTAAACAAATCCTTTAATCTTTCAGTTTGCAGTTCATTTTCGGAGGTTACTATCACATTAAATTTTTTATTCGAATATTCCTTAATTGTATTAAAGAGTAGTTCAAAGTTAGAATGAACTGATGGTGCGGGTATTATTCCAATTTCTATTCTTTCCGGTAATGAAAAATTTTTTTCAATTATCCATTTTGCAGAAGAATTTTTTAATTCAAAGTTAACTTGATGATATGTGTTATCAACATTGAGATTATTCTTTTCTTCTGACGATTTTATTTCAGAAAGTTCATCATCAAAATCAATATCATCTGAATAGTCTTCCACTGTTAAAAATTTTTCAACTGCTTTATTAAGGTTTGACAAATCCTGCTCGGTAGCAAAAACAAGAGGATTATTTAAATAAGAAAAAATATTTGTAAACTCTTCATCTTTTATATCATTAATCGAAGCTGATAAGGTTGTTTCTTCTATTTTGGCTGTTGATCGCTGCGATTCGGGATCGAAATATCTGATTGACTCTATAAAGTCACCATCAAATTCCAATCTCGTCGGATTTTTTTCTGAATAAGACCAGAAGTCAATAATTGAACCGCGAACAGAAAAATATCCCGGTGCTTCAACAAATTTATCCCGGGTGTAATTCATTAGTTTCAGGTACTCGATCAATTCATCATAATTAATTTCACCCCCGATACTGATTTTTGTTGAAGACTTATTAATTTTTTCTTTCGTTGGAATTCCGAAATTGAGTAGTTGATATGTAGAGACAAGTATTAAATCATCTGAATTTAGAATATCTGTAAGCTTCTCCTGAACAGATTCTAAATCAAATTCTTTGATTAAAATTATTTTTTGCTTTGGATTTAGAAGAGAAAGCTCGACAAAAATTTCATCAACTAATTTTATTTCCGGAACAAGAACAAGAATCTGTTGCGTGAAATCTTTTATTTCAGAAATTAAAAGCGACCTGGACGAGCCGTGTAAAGGGCTAATGTTCACTTCCTGTAAATCTGATTTCAGAGCATTTAAAATCTTTTCAAATACCTTGATTGAAATCGTATCTCTAAGTTCGTTCATAACCAAAAATGCATTTTTATAAATATCATATTATCTGAGATCAGAAATTAAGAAATTTTCTGAGCTGTAAACAGGATTTGGAGAGATAAAGCCCAACCTCAAAGTTATTTCTGCAATTCAATTACAATAAGTTTCTTGCCTTTTTTGTTTCTTATATTCGAGGGCTTATATGCAAGCTCGTAGATAGTTGATTTCTTGATGTTGGATTTATATTTCATTTCAGCTTTTGTAAATTCCTCATCAAGATCCCCCCCTTTAATAGAAATCAAGTACGATTTTTCTTTTGTAATAGGAAGAGCATATCTTATCAGAATAATAAGCGGAACAGTTCCCCGGCTTATTACCATATCAAAACTTTGTTTATACTTCTCGATAAATTCGGGGCTTTCAACGCGATAATTTTCAGCTATAACATTGCTCAATTTAAGTTTGTCTATAAACTCATTAACCGCGTTAACTTTTTTAGCAATAGAATCAACGAGCACACCCCTTAAATCAGGACGCATAATTGCAATTGGAATTCCGGGAAATCCACCGCCAGTACCAATATCCACAAATCTCATTATTTTATCGGGGAAAAATTTTGTTACAAAAGCTGAGAGGAAAACATGCTTCTCGATTATCCCATCTACATCAGCCCTTGAAATAAGATTAACTGATTTGTTTTTTTCCGAAACCAATGTGGCAAAATAGGCAAGTCGGTCAGCTTTGGTAACTTCAGAAGTTAAACCGTTCTCCCAGAAAAATGTTTGAAGCTCTTTAAAGTATTCTTCTTGTTTATTGGGGGGCATACAATAATTTCCAAAATTAACTTTTCAAATATATCAATAAAACAGAAATATCTGAAGGAGTAACACCGGAGATTCTCGATGCTTGTCCTATTGAGCGCGGTCTGAATCTCGAGAGTTTTTCCCTTCCTTCAGCTGAAAGTTGTTTCAAATCAAAATAGTTTAATGTTAAAGGAATTTTAACATCTTCATATCTTTCAAGTTTTTCGATGGTTTCAAATTGTCTTTTTATATAACCTTCATATTTAAGTTCAATTTCTACTTGCTCTAAAGCTTGCTCATCTTTAAGAAGATTTTTAACAATATCAGAATCAAATCCATTTGAATTCAATATATCTTTCAATTTTATTTCCGGTCTTTTACAAATCTTCGAAATGGTTTCTGAGGAATCTACCAATGATGAGCCCTTTTCAGATAGAAATTCGTTTATTGCCTTAAAACTAATTTTAGTGCTCGAACAAAATTCTATTCCTGACTGAATTAAAATTTCCCTTTGCTTATACTCCTCATAAGCTTCTTTTGGAATCAAGCCAAACTCATATCCATATTTAAATAATCTCCTATCCGCATTATCTGGTCTGAGTAAAAGTCTGTGCTCTGCTCTGGAAGTAAACATTCTGTAGGGTTCATCTGTAGATTTACTAACAAGGTCATCTATCAACACACCGATATAAGCTTCGCTTCTCTTCAAAACAAACTCTGGTCTTTTTTGAATTTTTAATGCTGCATTTATTCCCGCAACAATTCCCTGAGCGGCTGCTTCTTCATATCCCGAAGTTCCATTAATTTGTCCTGCAAAATAAAGTCCTTCAACAAGTTTCGTTTCTAAAGTTAAATCAACTTGGTGCGGAGGGAAAAAATCATATTCAACAGCATAACCCGGTCTAACCATCTCAACATTTTCCAGCCCACGAATTTTATGTAATGCCTCAAGTTGAATTTCTTCGGGAAGTGAGGTTGAAAAACCATTCAAATAAATTAAATCCGAATCCAGTCCTTCAGGTTCTAAGAACAATTGGTGTCTTTCTTTATCGGCAAATCTAACTATTTTATCCTCTATTGATGGACAGTATCGCGGTCCCACACCCTTTATAAGTCCAGTAAACATAGGCGACTGATCAAAACCTTTTTCAAGAGTCTTGTGAACCGATTGATCTGTATAAGTAATAAAGCAGCTCAACTGAGGTAGAAACGGGAAGTTTTCGGTATCTGTAAAATGTGAGAATGGTTTTGGATCTTGATCTCCTGGTTGCTCTTCAAGAATTTCCCAGTTGATAGAATCTCTTTTTAACCTTGGTGGGGTTCCTGTTTTCAGTCTTCCTGCTTCAAATCCAATTTTAACGAGCGATTCTGTAATTCCAACTGCCGGCTGCTCACCAAACCTTCCTCCCCTTACAGATTTAAGCCCCGTGTGCATTAACCCATTGAGGAATGTTCCCGAAGATAAAATTAGAGCACTGCAACCGAATTCTTTACCTGAAGCTGTTTTGACACCTGCAATTTTTCCTCCCTCTACAACAACCTCAACAACAGATTCTTCAACTAATTCAAGGTTCGGAATATTATTAACGATTTTCGATGCTTCAAGAGAGTAAAGCTTTCTATCATTTTGGCTTCTTGGGGACCATACAGCAGGACCTTTTGATTTATTTAGCATTCTGAATTGAATACCTGAACGATCGGCTATTTTCCCCATTTCTCCTCCTAGAGCATCAATTTCACGAACCAAATGTCCTTTTGCGGTTCCTCCTATAGCCGGGTTACAAGACATTCTTCCAAGAGCATTTTTATCCATCGTAAAAAGTCCTACCAAACAACCCATTCTAGCACCAGCTGAAGCAGCTTCAATTCCGGCGTGACCGCCTCCAACGACTATTATATCATATTTTTTAATCATATTCTCAACTTTTGTTTCCACGTGAAACTGTTTTTTTGAAATCAAAAGTTTTTCACGTGAAACGCTTTTTACTTTCCAATGCAAAATTTCATAAAAATATTGTTTAGGATATCATCCGTTGTCACTTCTCCAATAATTTCTCCCAAGCTTATAGAAGCATTTCTAAGATCTACCGATATGAACTCTCCACTAATCTTGTTGATAACAGAGTCCCTTGCGTTTAGGAGTGATTCTCTGGCTTTTTTTAGACAAGTATAGTGTCTAATGTTAGTAACAATAGCTGATTTTTCGGTATAATATTCTGTTCCTATCGCCTTTTTAACAAGAATTTTTGATAAATCATTCATTCCTTGTCCAGTCTTTGCCGAAATTTTAACATCGGCATCGTAATGGCTTTTTTCCCCTAAATCAATCTTATTTAGAACCCGAACGATTTTATCCCCGGATGTTAAATTCAAGATGCTATCTAACAAATCTCTGGCACTGCCCTGCTGAGTATCCTCAACAAACAAAATAATATCCGCATTTCTGAGCGCTTCCCGACTCCGTCTAATTCCTTCTTCTTCAATCGGGTTTTCTGATTCCCGAAGACCAGCGGTATCAAATAGTCTGAAAAGAATCCCGTCGATTGATATTTCTTCGCGAATTACATCCCTGGTCGTTCCAGGAATATCACTAACGATTGCTCTTGATTCATTAATCAGATAATTCAAAATTGATGACTTCCCTACATTTGGCTTCCCGACCAAAGCTACATTAACTCCATCACGGATTATTTTCCCGATGTTATAGGTTTCAAGTAACGAATCAATTTCAATTATTATTTCATCAATTCTTTTCAGTAACTCGTCGGTATTTACAAACTCAATATCTTCTTCAGCAAAATCGAGTTCTAATTCAACAAAAGATGTAGCATTAACTAAGGATTCTCTAAGCTTCCCCACTTTTTTGGATAGTAGTCCATCAAGCTGGTTTCTCGCTCCCCGAAGAGATGCTTCACTTCTTGCGTGAATAACATCTGCAACTGCTTCGGCCTGAGATAGATCAATTTTATTATTTAAAAATGCTCTCTTAGTAAACTCCCCTGGCTCTGCCAATCTGATTTTTCCTAATTTTAAAAACTCCCCTATTATTTTTTGAGCTATCAATGGATTGCCATGAGTGCTGATTTCGACGCTATCTTCTCCGGTATATGAATTTGGCGCTCTAAAAACCGAAATTAAAACATCATCAATATGACTTTCGTTTGAATCAACAATATTTCCATAATGAATTGTGTGGCTGGCAGAATTAATGATTTTGCTTTTACCCCTGAATAGCTTATCGGCGAGGTAAAAACTATCCGGTCCACTTACTCTAATAACGGAAATAGCTCCAACACCAGGTGGAGTTGCGAGCGCAATTATTGTATCTTCTTTCAACTTAATATGCTCAAAATTTAGATTACAAAAATAAGCAATTACTTTACTTGGAAAAAGAATGATTAATTTGCACCAATTCCCTCTCACAATTTGTCATATTCTTGTCGATTTGTCACGCACATTGCACTATTTTAGTCATATTAGGCAGATTTTTTCAAGTTGTTTGTCAAATTGTCAACCCATCTAAAATCAAGCTCAAATTCCTTTAACTTATTTATTTATAATGAGTTATGGGAATGTTAATGAATTGGCACATCTTCTGAGTAATAATAGGCGAAATTGAAAATTAAAAACGAAAGGAGGTTGATAAATATGACACTCGTAAAATTCAATCCGGTTCGTGATCTTCTGAACTTCGAAAGAGAGTTTAACAGAATGTTCAATGCTTTAGAAAGCCGTTTTGGAATTTCCAGAGCTCCAGAAATTGATGAAGAATACGAGAATGCTGTTTGGATGCCATTAACCGACATTTATGAAGACAATGATAAATATACATTGAAAGTTGATCTTCCTGGAATCAAAAAAGAGGATGTAAAGATCAACTATGCTAATGGTAAGCTTAGCATTAGTGGTGAAAGAGTTCAGGAGAGCGAAACCAAGGATGCTAAATGGCACAGAATAGAAAAATCATATGGCAAATATTACAGATCCTTCACATTGCCAGAACAAATTCAGGAAGACAAAATCTCTGCTGAGTTCAAGGATGGATTATTAACCATCACAATACCAAAAGCTGAAGAAGCTAAACCAAAAGAAATAGAGATTAAGGTTAAATAACTCTGAGTGTCTCTACTTAGAGCCCAGAGTTTGGGAAAGGGTAACTGGGACGGTTACCCTTTTCTTTTAAATTAAATAAGCATAAGATTGAATGCTTATTTGAGGTGATTTTATGGAATTCAAAGATTATTACAAAATTTTAGGCGTAGATAAAAACGCAACTCAGGAAGAGATTAAAAAAGCTTATCGCAAGCTTGCAATGAAATATCATCCTGATCGAAATCCGGGTGATAAATCTGCAGAAGAAAAATTTAAAGAAATAACCGAAGCCAATGAGGTTCTTAGCGATCCTGAGAAAAGAAAAAAGTACGATGCACTTGGTGCTAATTGGAAACAGTATGAACACGCTGGTCATGGTTTTGATGACTTTTTCTCGCAATTTGGCGGTGCTCAAACTGGTGGGGGAAGAACATATACATTTTCAGGTGATTTAGGCGACTTGTTTGGTAACTTAGGTGGTTTTTCTGACTTTTTTGAATCATTCTTTGGTTCAAGAGGAAGAAGACAAAGTGGTGGCTTTACTGCTTCTGATTATCAGCAACAAACCGCCCCGGGAGGAATTGATCTGGAAGCAGATTTAAATATTACCCTCGAAGAAGCATTTAATGGCGGCGAAAGGATATTAACAATAGATGGGAAAAAAGTTAAGATAAAAATTGCCCCCGGTACTAAAGACGGACAGAAATTAAGACTGAAAGGGCTTGGAAGAGCACGCTCTCAGAATGTTCAGAGGGGAGATTTATACCTTAACATTCATATACTTCAACATCCTTTTTACGAAATAAAGGATAGTGATTTATACTATAATCTCGATATCGACCTTTATACAGCTGTATTGGGAGGAAAAGAATACATCAGAACACTGGATGGAAAAACTATTAGCATCAACATACCGGAAGGAACCGATTCCGGCAGTATACTGAGATTGAAAAACCTTGGAATGCAGAAAGGAAACGGAAGGGGAGATTTATTTGTAAGAATTAATGTAACCGTTCCCAAAAATCTTTCTGAAGAAGAAAAACAATTATTTAGAAAATTAAAGAGTTTAGGAAAAAAATAATTTAAAGGAGTTATTATGGCTGAAGTTCAAACAAAAAAATATGAGTTTAAAGCAGAAGTAAAAAAGCTTTTGGATATTCTTGTGCATTCGCTCTATACAAGCAGAGAGATTTTTCTTCGCGAATTAATTTCAAATGCTTCTGATGCTCTTGATAAAGTTAGATTTGAAATTACAAAGGGAACCGATGTTGCAGACAAAGAATTGCCATTAGAAATAAAAATTGATTTCGATGAGAAGAAGAACACTATAACAATTTCTGATACCGGAATTGGAATGACTCACGATGAGCTTATAACGAATATTGGAACGATTGCTAAATCCGGTTCAGAGGAGTTTTTGAAACAGCTCTCTGAAAATAAAGAAGCTGCCAACAATATAATCGGGAGATTTGGTGTTGGATTTTATTCAGTATTTATGGTTGCAAAAGAAGTTGTTATTAAATCAAAATCATTTAGAAAAGATGATGCTGCTGTTTGGTGGAAGTCTGATGGAAGCGGTGATTATGAAATTGCCGAATTGATTGAACCATTAAAAAGAGGAACGATCATTGAAATTCACTTAAGGGATGATGCGAAAGAATTTGCTGATAAATACAGACTTGAGGGGATAATAAAAAGACATTCTAACTTCATCTCGTTTCCAATTTATCTGAAGAATGAAAAAATAAATACGATAGCTGCTCTTTGGCGTGAACCAAAAACTTCCATCAAACCAGAGCAATACAACGAGTTTTATAAATTCTTGACACACGATACAGAAGATCCTCTTGAAGTGATTCATACTTCTGTTGATGCTCCTATTCAATTCAATGCGTTGCTGTTCATACCAAAAAGAAGTTACGAATTCTGGCGTTGGAGTAAAGATGATTATGGACTTGATTTGTATGTAAGAAGAGTTTTAATTCAACATCAGAACAAAGATTTACTTCCGGAATATCTCAGCTTCGTTAAAGGCGTTGTTGATTCTGAAGATCTACCACTTAACATTTCAAGAGAAACTCTTCAGGAAAATATAATCTTCACAAAAATTGCAAACAGTGTTACGACAAATGTTCTTTCTCATCTTTTGAAGCTAGCGAAAGAGAATCCTGAAAGATACAACGACTTCTGGAAGGAACACGGAAGAGTTTTCAAGCTTGGTTATATGGATTTTACAAATGCTGACAAATACCAGCAGTTGTTGAGATTTAATTCTTCTGCCAGCACAGATGAGAAAGAGCTTATTTCATTAGATGATTATGTTTCCCGAATGAAGAAAGATCAGAAAGAAATTTATTTTGCATTGGGCTCAAGCAGGGAAGCAATCGATTTGAATCCACATCTTGAGATTTTCAAATCAAAGGGACTTGAAGTTTTATACCTCTACGATCCTGTTGATGAGTTTGTTGTGACTTCAATAAGAAAATACAAAGATTTTGAATTTAAATCTGTTGATACTGTTGACTTAAAATCATTGGAAAAATTTGAAGATATAACCGAAAGCAAAGAACAAGCCGAACCATTATCCAAAGATGATGAAAAACATTTTGACAGTTTACTTGATAAGATGAAGAAGATTTTGGGAGACCGTGTAAAAGAAGTAAAAGAGACAAAGCGTTTGAAAGATAGTCCTTCGTGCTTGGTAAATGCTGACGATTCTATTTCCTCTACTATGAGGAAAATTCTGAGGATGTCTAACTCCGAAGTTGAGCTTCCTAACCAGGAAGTAATTTTGGAAATAAACAAAGACCATAAACTCATCCGAAACCTTCTTGAAATATTCAAGAAGAATTCTGATGATGAGTTTATTAAAGATACAACAGAGCAACTCTATGAGTCTGCTTTGTTGCTTGAAGGAAATCTAGATGATCCTCACAAGCTTGTTAACAGACTAAATAAAATGTTAACCGAAGCTAGTGATTTATATAAAAATAAAATTGAATAAATAACTTTGTGTCTTTGAGTCTTTGTGGCGAAAAACTTTCTGCCACCAATTCATTAAGACACGAAAATGAAAGGAGATTGAAACTATGGCATTTAATTTTAACCGACTGACAGTGAAAGCGCAGGAGATTGTTCAGAGTGCTATTGAGATTGCACAAAATTACAATAACCAAATTGTTGAACCTGAACACATTCTTGCAGCTATAGTTCAGGAAAGCGGAAATATTGCCGAAACTATAATTAAAAAAACTGGCGGTAACTTTAACGCTATAAAAATTAAAGTAAATGAATTGCTCGAAAAACTTCCGAAGGTTAGCGGAACAGGTTTGGGCAATCAACAAATGTCCGGTGCATTGGCAAAGCTATTTGATAATGCAGCCGACGAAGCAAAAAATCTTAAAGATGAATAT
Source organism: Ignavibacterium sp. (assembly GCF_025998815.1). Taxonomy (NCBI): domain Bacteria; kingdom Pseudomonadati; phylum Ignavibacteriota; class Ignavibacteria; order Ignavibacteriales; family Ignavibacteriaceae; genus Ignavibacterium; species Ignavibacterium sp. Next base: position 2,492,924 of record NZ_AP026678.1, on the reverse strand, counting down.
GTATCCACAGAACATCTTCTGCTTGCATTAGCAAATGATCCGGGCAAAGCCGGTCAACTCTTAAGAGATAATGGAATAACTTATAATGAAGTTCTTGCTGCTTTAAAAACTGTGAGGGGAACTCAAAGAGTTACTTCTCAAAACCCTGAAGATACTTATCAGGCGCTGGAAAAATATGGAAGAGATTTAAATGAACTCGCGCGGCAGGGAAAGCTCGATCCGGTAATCGGTAGAGATGAAGAAATCAGACGAGTGCTTCAGGTTTTATCAAGAAGAACCAAGAACAACCCCGTGCTTATTGGTGAACCCGGTGTTGGTAAAACTGCAATTGCGGAAGGAATTGCTCACAGAATAATTTCAGGAGATGTTCCCGAAAATCTTAAAACAAAAAGAATAGTTGCTCTCGATATGGGGGCATTGATTGCCGGCACACAATTCCGCGGACAATTTGAAGAAAGATTGAAAGCAGTAATAAAAGAAGTTCAGGAATCAAATGGAGAAATAATTTTATTTATAGATGAACTTCATACACTTGTTGGTGCTGGTGCAACACAGGGTGCAATGGATGCAGCAAATATTCTTAAGCCGGCGTTAGCGCGCGGTGAACTTCACGCAATTGGCGCAACAACACTGGACGAATACAGAAAGCATATTGAAAAAGACCCTGCACTCGAAAGAAGATTTCAACCGGTGTTTGTTGACGAACCATCAGAAGAAGATGCAATTTCAATCTTAAGAGGATTGAAAGAAAAATACGAAGTTCATCATGGTGTTCGCATTACCGATGGTGCAATTGTGGCTGCGGTTCAATTATCAGTAAGATATATCACCGACAGATTTCTGCCTGACAAAGCAATTGATTTAATTGATGAAGCGGCTTCAAAACTGAGAATTGAAATTGATTCAATGCCGGAAGAGCTTGATACACTTGAAAGAAAAATCAAACAACTTGAAATTGAAAGAGAAGCATTAAAGCGTGAGAAAGATGAAGCTTCTGCAAAACGACTAAATGAACTAGAACAGGAGTTGGCTGAGTTAAATGAAGAGCGAAACCAACTTAAAATGCATTGGGAACTTGAGAAAGAAAAAATTCAAAAGATTCGCTCAATGAAAAGTGAAATTGAAAATCTGAAACTCGAAGCAGAAAGATATGAACGAGAAGGAAACTTTGGTAAAGTTGCTGAAATAAGATATGGAAGAATTGTTGAACTCGAAAAGAAATTGCGGGAGGAAACTCAAAAGCTTGCTGAAATTCAAAAAGATAAAAAGATGTTAAAGGAAGAGGTTGATGCTGAAGACATTGCCGAAATTGTTTCCAAATGGACAGGCATCCCTGTCAGCAAAATGCTCGAAAGTGAAAGAAGTAAATTACTCAGATTGGAAGAAGAGCTTCATAAGAGAGTAGTTGGACAGGAGGAAGCTGTATTTGCGGTTGCAAATGCAATAAGAAGAGCAAGAAGTGGTCTGCAGGATGCCAACAGACCAATTGGCTCTTTTATCTTTCTTGGAACTACCGGTGTTGGTAAAACAGAACTCGCAAGGGCACTTGCAGAATTTCTTTTTGACGATGAACATGCGATGATACGAATTGATATGAGTGAGTATATGGAAAAGTTTTCTGTTTCAAGATTGATTGGCGCTCCTCCCGGATACGTTGGTTATGAAGAAGGCGGACAGTTAACCGAAGCCGTCCGCAGAAGGCCTTATTCGGTAGTACTGCTTGACGAAATTGAAAAAGCCCATCCCGATGTTTTTAATGTTCTGCTTCAGGTGCTTGATGATGGAAGATTAACTGATAATCAGGGCAGAACTGTTAACTTTAAGAATACAATTATCATAATGACATCCAACATTGGTTCACATATTATTCAGGATAGACTTGATGCAGTAACAGAAGATACAATTGATGATGTTATGGGTGATTTAAGACAAAGACTTTTTGATCTATTGAGAAAAACAATACGTCCCGAATTCTTAAACAGAATAGATGAGATTGTTCTCTTCAAGCCATTGCTGAAATCTGAAATAAGACAGATAGTTGATCTGCAGCTTGAACGAGTTCAGAAAATGTTAAAAGATAAAGAAATCATTCTTGATGTTTCCGATGAAGCAAAAGACTGGCTTGCACAACTTGGTTATGATGTAACATACGGCGCTCGTCCATTAAAGAGAGTAATACAAAAATATCTTGTAAATCCACTCTCGCAGGAACTGCTTGCCGGTAATTTTACTGATGGAGATACAATAAAAGTTGATGTTGCTGAAAGAGTTGGGCTAGTGTTTACAAAGTAGATACTTGAGTCTCGATTCCTGATACCGTATTGCTGTTCCTAAAAACTATTTAACCGCAGGAGAAAATCTTCTGCGGTTTTTTTTGTCATTAACCGCTATTTTGTTTGAACAGAAAATTCAGTCAACCGCTTATTTTATTCCTCGTTTATAAAAAATCATTTGCTAAAGCATTTGTAAATAAGTTTCTGCCTTCTTAGTTTTTGCGCTGAAATTTTACAATATCACTTTAGCAATGAAACCGCTACTTCAGTTCTTTTCTTAATTAAAACATCATTCATCATTTATCATTCTAAGGAGGCAACCAGAATGAAAAAATTCTTTAAAATTCTGAAATGGTTTACTATAACCTTGGTATCGGTCATTGTTCTGTTTATTCTTTATGCTCTTATCCGACCCGAATCAACATTCGATGCACCTTATCCTGAAATTACTGCCAGCAAAGATTCTTCTGTAATTGCAAGAGGTAAATATCTTGTTTACGGTCCGGCACATTGTGCATACTGCCACTCAACAGCAAATGAATTTAAACGAGTCGAAGCGGGTGAAGTGGTGCCATTAAGTGGAGGCTATCTTTTTGCTTTGCCAATAGGGAATATTTATTCTCCGAATATTACATCAGATAAAAACACGGGAATTGGTTCATATACCGATGGAGAATTAGCAAGGACTTTGAGATATGGAGTAAAACGAAACGGACATGCGCTTCTTGACTTTATGCCTTTTTATGATTTAAGTGATGAAGATCTAACTGCAATAATTTCTTATTTACGTTCAGAGCCTGCGGTTAATAATTCTGTCCCGCAGAATGAGTGGAGCTTTTTAGGAAAAATTATTAAAGCATTTGGGATGATAAAACCAATGGGAGATGGAGTCGTTCCTCCTTCACCCGAACCTGATTCAACAGCGGAATATGGTAAGTACCTTGCAGGTAGTGTTGCTAATTGCAGGGGCTGTCATACAAAACGCGATATGACAGATGGCTCATATATCGGGGTAGATTATGCAGGTAATATGCAATTTGAGGTGCTTGATGAAAACGGAAAAATAATTCCGGGTAAACATATTGTAAGTCCTAATCTAACTCCTGACAAAGGGACCGGAAGAATTGCTTTTTGGACTCAAGATGCTTTTGTAAAAAGATTTCAGGCAGGGAGAATGATCCAGGGGTCGCCGATGCCTTGGGGAGCTTTCAGCAGACTGAACGAAAGTGACCTGATTGCAATTTATAAATATTTAAAAACATTAGAACCGGTAAAATCCCAAACCCCTTCAGGTGTACAGGAAGGAGATCCAGAATAAGTTGATCTGCGGCTTATTGTTTTAAACCGTTGTTTTCTTTGGGAAGAATTGAGAAGTTTAATAGAGAAGCTATTAGCTTTGGTTAACTTTTAACGTATAAATTGTAACCCACGGATTTATCCGTGGGTATAAAATGAAATACTAATTACATTTCAACGGTTTCAACCGTTTTACATAATAATATGCCACACTCACTAACTAAAATATGGATTCATCTGATTTTCGGAACAAAAGAAAGATTTCCGCTAATAAATCAGTCCTTTGAGAATCAACTATACAATCATATCAGAAATCTGCTTGAAAAAGATTTTGATTGTAATGTTGATATAATTAACGGAACTGCAGACCACATTCACATTTCATTTTTACAAAATCAAAATTATTCGCTTGCTGAAATTGTAAAGAATATAAAAGGAAATTCTTCCCACTGGATAAATCAAAGTAAATTTTTGAAAGCTAAATTTGCCTGGCAAACCGGCCACGGGGCTTTTTCTGTAAGTGAGTCGATGATCAATGAGGTAAGAAAGTATATAGCCAATCAGAAAGAGCACCACAAGAAGATTAGTTACGCAGAAGAATACAGGCGGTTTGCTGAGAAGTTTGGTTTGAGTGTAGAAAACCGATGAATCGGTTTCTTTATGAAAAAATTCTGTGTTTGGTTCCCACGACTGAAGTCGTGGGTTAAAAATTATTTCCTCCTTGTTTTTTTCTTTAGAAAGAATTGGGAAGTTTGATGGAGAGAATTATTTATTGTATGCAAGTGATGGTTTAAAATAATGAACAACCTACAAAATCTCGGCTTCGATAATTGGTTTAAAGAAAGAATTGATTTATCAAAAACTGATTTTAAAATTGTAAGAGTAATAAGCGTAAATAAAAACAGCTTTGTTGTTTCAAACGGTGAAAAAGATATTTATGCTGAGCTTACAGGGAAGTTTTTATATCATTCAGAGGACTCGCTTGATTTACCTGCTGTTGGTGATTTTGTTTATGCGCAGTTGTTCGATGATGATGAACTGGCAATTATTCACGATATCCTTCCGCGTAAATCGTTACTAAAAAGAAAAGCGTCTGGCAAAAAAGTTGAGTACCAACTTATCGCCGCAAATATTGATACTGCAATCATTATGCAATCGCTCGATTCAAATTTCAATTTGAGAAGACTCGAACGCTACCTTGTTATGATAAACGAAGGCAAAATAAATCCAGCAGTATTCTTAAGTAAAAGCGATCTTATAAGTGCAGAAGAAATTGATCAAAAGAAAAATGACATCTGTAAAATTCTTCCGGATGTTACCATTACAACTTTTAGCAATAACAACGCAAGCGATATCGAAAATATTAAAACATTCTTTGAACCATTTAAAACTTATTGCCTTCTTGGTTCATCCGGTGTTGGTAAAACCACTTTGCTGAATAATTTAATTCAACAAGATCTTTTCAAGACACAGCCGATAAGAGAAAAAGACGGAAGGGGAAAGCACACAACAACCCGCCGTGAACTTATTATTCTTGAAAACGGAGCAATAATAATTGATAATCCCGGAATGCGGGAACTCGGAGTAATTTCTAATGAGTCGGGACTTGGTGATACATTCAATGAAATTGATGAACTGTCAGATCAGTGTAAATACAAAGACTGCACTCACACTGTCGAAGCCGGCTGTGCAGTTCTGGAAGCCGTGGATAAAGGAGATATTTCACAAGAGAGATACAACAATTACATAAAAATTTATAAAGAGTCGCAATACAATGAAATGTCATACATAGAAAAGAGAGAGAAGGATAAAAAGTTCGGCAAGTTCTTTCATTCAACTATGAGAGATGTAAAGAAGATGAAGGGGAGATGAGATTCCGAGTACATCATTCATGCCCATTTAATCTGAACAAAATTAAAGGACTGCTAACACTTATCCGCCTTGAACTTCCTTTCTCTGCAGGAGTTTGCGTTGTGATGGGACAGTTGTTAGCACTCGGTCAGTTTGCTTCAATTCCAGTAACTGTATTTGGATTTTTGTCTGTGTTTTTAATTTCTGCATCAATACTGGTAATGAATGATTACTTCGATGTTGAAACGGACAAAATAAATGCACCACATCGTCCAATTCCTTCAAATCTTGTTACACCAAATGAAGCTCTGTTCTTCTCATTAATTCTGCTATTGATAGGAATTGCATTAAGTTATTTTATTAGTATTGCTACATTTATAATTTCAATTATCCTGGCGCTAATAGGATTTCTTTACAATCGTTTTTTCAAGAAGAGCGGATTGCCAGGCAACCTGATGGTAAGTTTTTCTGTTGGAATGACTTTCATTTATGGTGGTGCAAGCGTTGATTTGTCTTTTCATAAAATGGTTTTATTCTTTGGATTGATTGCCGCACTTATTGATCTGGGAGAAGAAATAGCAGCAGATGCAATGGATGTAAAAGGCGATGAGCTTATTGGTTCAAAATCCTTTGCAATTATTTATGGCAGAACTGCTGCAATTAAATTAAGTGTTATTATTTTCTTTTTGGTTGTCATTCTTTCAATTATTCCATTCTTATTAAATTGGTTTCAAACAATTTATTTAATACCCATCGGAATAATGGACATTTCTATTGTTTATTCTGCGCTAAGATTTTTGAATTCCCGAAATGAAGAAGGAAGAAAATTTATTCGATGGATTTATCTCGGCGCAACTTTCGGAATAATTATTTTTATTGTTATGAGATTGTTTGGAATCTAATTGATTTATAATTAATCAATCCGCTTAATGGAATTCAGAAGGGAAGTATCGTAACTGGAGAAACAGGTAACCTTCGTATTTCAATATTCAGAAATATTCCGAAAGAACTTTTTAAAACAAAAAAGGCGAGTTGATACTCGCCTTATTTTTTTTTAATTCCAACTAAACCAACTCACCATTGCTGCTTTTACCATTTCCGTTTCCATTACCATTTACATCTTCATCTTCCGGAATTACTCTTGCGATATCAGCAATTGAGTCTCCTTCATTTAATCGGATAACTCTTACGCCCTGAGTGTTTCTTCCCATCACACGAATATCTTTAACGCTTTGTCTGATAACCATTCCTTGTGTTGATATTATTACCAATTCATCTTTATCAACAACTTCCATCATCGCAATCATTTTTCCGACTTTGTCCGTAGTCTTAACAGTAATAACTCCTTTTCCGCCACGCTTTGTAATTCTGTAATCATTTATATCCGAACGTTTTCCATAACCTTTTTCAGTTACAACAAGTACGCTTGTTTGCGGATGACGAATCACAAGCAGTCCAACAACTTTATCGCCTTTGGTTAATTTTATTCCGCGAACACCGGTTGCTGTTCTTCCCATATCACGAACATCTTTTTCGTGGAAGCGAATTGCAAATCCGTTTCTTGTTCCGATAACAATATCGTTGTTTCCGTCGGTCATTTTAACTTCAATCAATTTATCACCGGGAACAAGATTGATTGCATTTATACCACCCTTACGAACATTTCCATAAGCCGAAAGAACTGTTTTTTTAACTGTTCCTTGTTCAGTAACCATCATCAGATATTGATCGTCGCGGAATTCTTTCACTGCGACAAATGCAGTAATGTTTTCTTCTTTATCTTTTTCAAGAAGATTTACTATTGACCTGCCACGAGCTGTTCTTCCACCTTCTGGAATTTCATGAACTTTTAACCAATAGCATCTTCCTCTGTCGGTAAAGAAAAGAATATATTGATGAGTGGATGCTACGAACATATGCTCAATAAAATCATCTTCTTTTGTTCCAACACCTGTTACGCCTTTTCCACCTCTTGCTTGTTTTCTGTAGCCACTTACAGGAAAGCGTTTAATAAATCCCTGATGCGAAATGGTTACAACAACATCTTCTTCTGCAATTATATCTTCGAGCGAAAATTCTTTGTAGTCTTTGATTATATCTGTTCTTCTTTCGTCGCCGTATCTTTCCTTTAATGCAATGAGTTCTTCTTTAATGATTTGCTTTCTTTTCTTTTCGCTGTCAAGTATTCCGCGAAGTTTTTCGATCAGCTTTATTGTTTCTTTGTATTCGTCTTCTATCTTCTTTCTTTCAAGTCCGGTAAGACGCTGGAGACGCATATCAAGTATTGCTTTTGCCTGAATCTCGCTTAACCTGAATCGCTTCATCAAATTGTTTTTAGCGGTCTCAACATCTTTGGATTTTTTAATCGTTTCAATTACTTCATCAATATTATCAAGGGCAATTATATAACCTTCAAGAATGTGAGCGCGTTTTTCGGCAGCATCTAATTCAAATTTAGTTCTTCTTATCAGCACATCCATTCTGTGATCGAGGAAGTGCTGCATCATTTCCTGAAGTGTGAGTACTTTCGGAACTCCATGAACCAAAGCGAGCATTATTACTCCGAAAGTAACCTGCATTTGTGTATGCTTGTAAAGTTGATTAAGCACAACAGTTGGTTGAGCATCACGTTTCAGTTCAATTACTATTCTTAAGCCATCTCTGTCTGACTCGTCTCTGATATTTGATATGTCATTAATCTTCCCTTCACGAACAAGTTCCGCTATCTTCTCAATAAGATTAGATTTATTAACCTGGTAAGGAATTTCTGTGATGATAATATTTTCTCTATCGTTCTTTAATGTTTCAACATTTGCTTTTGCACGAAGAAGAATTCTTCCTCTGCCAGTTGTGTAAGCTTCCTTAACTCCTTCATAACCATAAATTATTCCCCCTGTCGGAAAATCTGGTGCTTTAACATATTTCATCAAATCAGCAGAAGTAAGTTTTGGATTATCAATCAGCGCAACCAATCCATCAATAACTTCATTAAGATTATGAGGGGGAATGTTTGTGGCCATTCCTACAGCAATTCCACTTGAGCCATTTACAAGTAGATTTGGTAAATAAGATGGAAGAACAAGCGGCTCCTGAAGAGAGTCATCGAAGTTCGGACCAAAATCAACAGTGTTTTTATCAAGGTCGCGCAGCATCTCTTCTGAAATTCTGGCGAGACGTGCTTCTGTGTATCTCATTGCTGCCGGTGAATCGCCATCAATTGATCCGAAATTTCCCTGTCCATCAACCAAAGGATAACGAAGAGAGAAATCCTGAACCATTCTTACCATTGTATCATAAACAGCGCTATCGCCGTGGGGATGATATTTACCGAGAACTTCTCCAACTATTCTTGCTGATTTTTTATAAGGTCTGTTGTATGCAAGTCCAAGTTCATGCATTCCGAATAAAACACGACGATGAACTGGTTTTAGTCCATCACGAACATCCGGTAAAGCACGGGCAACTATAACGCTCATTGCATAATCAATGTAAGAGGATTTCATTTCCTCTTCTAAAGTAACGGGTACAATTTTTTCAAATATTGTTGTCATTTTAATTCAATCGTGTTTGAAATAGTTAATTAAATATCAAGGTTAGCATACTTTGCATGCTTTTCAATAAATTCTCTTCTTGGCTCAACAGCATCACCCATCAGGGTTTCAAATATTTTATCTGCTGCTGCCGCACTTTCAAGATTCACCTGAAGTATTGTTCTTGTTTCAGGATTCATTGTTGTTGACCAAAGCTGTTCCGGATTCATTTCTCCCAATCCTTTATATCTTGTAATCACAACTCCTTTGGGCTGACCTTCTTCGTCTGTTTCGATTACTTGTTCGCCTTCGGTTTCAATTTCTTTTAATTTTGCTTTCGCTGCTTTACCATCAGCTTTGAATCTCTTTAATATCTGATCAAGTTCTTCGTCATCAAAAGCAAATACTTCTTCTTTTCCTTTTTTAACTTTATACAAAGGTGGTTGGGCGATGTAAACTCTTCCGGAAGTAATTAGCTCTTTCATATGACGATAGAAAAATGTGAGAAGAAGTGTTCTGATATGGCTTCCATCAACATCAGCATCGGTCATAAGTATGATTTTTCCGTATCGGGATTTTGTCGGGTCAAAATCTTCACCAATACCAGCACCAATTGCAGCAACTATTGCCTGAATTTCCTGATTCTCAAGAATTTTATTCAACTTGGCTTTTTCAACATTCAGAATTTTTCCTTTAATTGGAAGTATCGCCTGAAATCTTCTGTCTCTTCCTTGCTTTGCAGAGCCACCTGCAGAATCACCTTCAACAATATAGATTTCGCAATGCTCAGGATCGGTGATTGAACAATCGGCAAGTTTGCCAGGCAGATGCATTGAGTCGAGAGCGTTTTTCCTTCTAACAAGCTCGCGTGCTTTTCTTGCTGCTTCTCTCGCTTCGGCAGCTTTAAGAGATTTTTCAATTATCTTTTTTGCAACAGAAGGATTTTGTTCAAGATATTCTGAAAGTTTTTCACCAACAATTGTTTCAACAACAGATTTAACTTCGCTGTTACCAAGCTTTGTTTTTGTTTGTCCTTCAAATTGCGGTTCCATTACTTTTACAGAAACAACAGCAGTAAGTCCTTCTCTGAAATCATCTCCTGTTAAAGTTATTTTATTGTTCTCTTTAATCAGACCATTTTTGTAAGCGTAGTTATTAAATGTTCGTGTTAATGCCGTTCTGAAACCAACCAGGTGAGTTCCGCCTTCTATTGTGTTAATGTTGTTAACATAAGAATGAACATTTTCAGAATATGAATTGCTGTATTCAAATGCTATTTCAACAGGAGTGTTTTCTTTTTCTCCTTCAATATAAATAGGTTTATGAATCGGCTCGCGTTGTTCATCAAGATACTTAACAAAATCAATCAGTCCGCCTTTAAATCTATAAGTTTCTTCCGTTCCTTCATTCTCGTCTTTCAGAATCATAGTTACATCTTTATTCAGATAAGCAAGCTCGCGTAATCTTTCTGCAACTGTTTCAAAATTAAATTTTGTTACTTTGAAAATTGTTTTATCCGGCATAAAAGTAATTTTTGTTCCGGTTTGTTCACCCTTATAAGTACCAATCTCTTTCACTTTTTCAACAGGAGCACCTCTTCTGTATTCCTGAAAATAAATTTTATTATCTCTTCTTACTTCTACTTTCATCCATTCAGATAAAGCATTAACAACCGAAACACCAACGCCGTGCAATCCACCGGAAACTTTATAAGAATTTTTATCAAATTTTCCACCAGCGTGTAGCACTGTCATTACAACTTCAAGCGCTGATTTCTTTTCAACAGGATGTATGTCAACCGGAATTCCTCTTCCTCTGTCTTCAACAGAAACGCTTCCATCTTTGTGAAGTGTAACGATAACACGATCGTTAAATCCTGCAAGTGCTTCGTCAATACTGTTGTCAACCACTTCGTTGATAAGGTGATGTAAACCTCTTGTTCCAACATCACCGATGTACATTGCAGGACGTTTTCTTACGGCTTCAAGTCCCTTAAGAACATTTATATTTTTAGCACTGTATTCATTCGAATTATTATTCTTTGTCATACTCTCACTTTACTTATTTGAAAACTTTATTCTTGTTACTCTTTCTTGTTTATAGAATGAATTAATTTTTTCTATAATTTCTTTCTCGCGGAATTTAAGTTCATTCCGAACTGTCGGATTATCTGATTTCAATGTTAAAGTTTGTTTAATACACTTTACAGCTTTAACCACAGTTTTGAATTCAGGAAATATTTTGTGAAAATCTTTAACAATATCTCCGTCGTCTATAAGTTGTTTAATGTTCTTCAGCTCCGGAGATGATTCAATTATTTCTTTTATAGATTTAAATGAATCAGGCATAAACGGGCTCGCCATCCTGAAGTTTAATCACAACATCTGTTTCTGATTTACTCAGGTATTTGAAATTTGCAAAGTCAGTGAGTGTTATAAATGCTTGTCCTACTTCTTTAAGATATTCACTTACTTTTGAAGCTCTGAAAGCATCAAGTTCACCAAAAACATCATCGAGTAAAAAAATTGGTGTGTTGCCGGTGATATCTTTCAGATAAAAAAATTCTGCAAATCTTAAAACTGTTTGAAAAGTTTTATTCTGTCCCTGAGAACCAAATGTTTTTAAGTTTATTCCATTAATCTCGAAAATAAAATCATCCCGATGTGGACCAATCAGATTGGTGCCTCGTCTTATTTCATTATCTTTATTCTGAATTAGTAATTCTGTTAGTTTCATTTTAATATTTTCTGAATCATCAACATCAATTGTCTGATACTTTATTTCAGGCAATTCATCATTTCCCATAATCTTATAATATGATTGCTTAAGGTAATCATTAAAGCTATTGATAAAATTTTTTCTATGAGAAATTATTTCAGCTCCGTTGTTAATAAGATTTTCTGTCCAGGCATCAAGTTCATCAAGCAGAGAAGGAATTATTCTTTCCGAAAGTTTTGCTAAAACAACTGCGCGATGCTTTAATGTTTTATTGTAATCAATCAGAATTTTAAGATAAGCTTTACTTGCCTGAGATATCACCGAATCAACAAATCTTCTTCTTTCTGCCGGAGCTCCTTGCGTAATTGAATGATCATCCGGAGTAAGAGTAACAACAGGAAATTTTCCGATTACATCAGAAGATTTATTTACAAGCTTTTCATTAAGAAAATAATATTTCTTTGATTCAGCGGAGTTATAATAAACTCTTACCTTGTCCGAAGTAATTCCGTTGAACAAACCTTTCACTTCAAATTCTGAAGCATTAAAGTTCAGCATTTCAAAATCTTTTGCGTAAAAACTTTTCGTTGAACACATTAAATAAATTGCCTCAAGCACAGTAGTTTTTCCGATGCCGTTTCCACCAACGATGTAATTCAACCCTTCTGAAAACCGGAGATTTGTATTGATATGTTTTCTGAAATTTCTAAGCTCCATTAAAGAAAGGATCATTTCGACGAGGATCCTAAAAAATTAATTATTCAATCTTACCGGCATTAACAACATCATTACTTCTTCATTTTCTGAAGTCTTGTCTGGTTCAATTATACAAGCTTTTGTTGGTGAATGAAGTTTAAATATAACTTTCTCAGAATCCATATGAGATAAAATATCATTCACATAAGCTGTATTAAATCCGATGTCCATAGCTTCGCCGCTGTATTCACATTGAACATTCTCAACTGCATTAGAACCAGTATCAATATTCTCAGCTGAAATTTCTAGATTGTTTGCTGAAATTGAAAACTTAACCTGCTTGGATGTTCCTGATGAAAAGATTAACATTCTTTTTACAGTTGAAAGTAATTCAGAGCGGTCAACTGTTAAAAGATTTTCATTCTCCAAAGGAATAACGCTGTTGTAAGCAGGATATTTTTCACCAATCAATCTTGTGATGAACTCAATATCACCTGTGATAAATGATGCGTGTGTTTTGCTTAAATAAATTTTAACATCACCATCACTCAAAAGTTTTGATAGAACCGAAATTGCTCTTTCGGGAATTATATATTGTTCGGTGTAATCAGTAAGAATCGATTTGTTTACATATTTAACAAGTCTGTGACCATCTGTTGCTACGAATCTTAATCCATCTTTTGCGAATTCGAGAAGTGTTCCGGTCATAGCAGGACGCATATCTTCTTTACTCATAGCAAATGAAGTTTTATCAAATGCTCTTTTCAAATCATCCGAAGCAATTATAATTTCTTTATCACGAGCGACAACAGGAATTTCTGGAAAATCTTCAGGTGAAAAATAAGAAATATGATAAACGCCTTTGTCGGTTTTTAATTTTAATCTTGAATTTGAATCAGTGGAGATACTAAGCTGAATATCCGGTAGTGAACGAACAATATCATATAAAAGTTTTGCCTGAACAACCATTTTAGCATTGCTGTCAGCTGCTACATTCTGCGAAGACTTAAGCGAAATTTCAAGATCAGTTGCCTGAACAGTAAGTAATCCATCCTTTATTTCGAACAGAAAATTTTCTAAAACAGCCATTGGTGTTCTGGTTGGAACAGCAGGAATAACTTTAGAAAGAAGTTTATCAAAACTTTTACTGTTGATCTTAAATTCCATAAAAATATCTCCTTTTGAAGCGAACAAAAATAAGGATTTATGAGGGCAATCTCAATTTATTTTGATGGTAAAATTAAAGAAATTCTTCTTCTGTGGAAGGATTATTCCCGGTAAAGAATTTTTGAAAAGCTGGCTCGGATTATTCCGGATTTCCACTGTGAACAATATTGTTTTAATTATTCTATTAAACTTTAAATAAGTCAATAATATTAGTAAGTGTGTTAATATGTTAATAAAACTATAAACCTTTTCAGATAATGATTTTAAGATTAACAATTACTAACATAAACTTAAGATAAAATTTCTTTTACCAACAGTAATAATATTTCTGTGAATAAGAAGCAAGTTGTTAACAGATTATCATTGAGTTGTTAACAGGTTTTTAACTGAAATTAGTGATATGTATGATTATTGAGAGGCTGTTTAATAGCCCATAGAAATGCTTTAAAAACAGGTTTTGAATTAAAAATCTTTAAAAAAATCTAATGTAGTAGAGTTTAATTATAAGAAAGCTCAATTTTGCTTTTTAGTTTGTTAACCAGCTCAGCTAGCTGTATGTCATCTTTCATTTCAACTTCAATACTATTGCAAGCGTGAATAACTGTTGAATGGTCTCTTCCTCCGAAGTGTAAACCAATTGTTTTTAGAGATGATTTAGTATATTCTTTTGCAAAGTACATTGCAAGCTGACGGGCAAGAACAATCTCCTTTTTGCGTGTTTTGTCACGAACCTTATTTTCTGGCACATTAAGAAATTCACAGACTATTTTTGTTATGTCATCAATGCTTAAGTTAACTTTTCTGTCAGATGCAATTTCACGGACAATCTTTCTGGCAAGATCAAGTGAAATATCTTTAGAATTTAATGATGCTGTTGCAAGCATTTTAATTAAACATCCTTCAAGCTCACGAATGTTGGAAGTGATGTTGCTGGCTATGTATTCAACAATATCATTTGAAATTGTCATACCGAATTCTTCTGCTTTGTTTTTCAGAATAGCGATACGCATTTCGTATTCTGGTGGCTGAATATCAGCAGCGAGTCCCCACTTGAATCTTGAAATTAATCTTTCGTCCATTCCTTTTAACTCTTTCGGTGGACGATCGCTGGAAAGAATAATCTGCTTTCTTGCCTGGTGAAGCGTATTAAAAATATGAAAGAATAAATCCTGAGTTTTCTCTTTGCCGGTGAGGAATTGGATGTCGTCAATAATCAGAACATCAATGTTTCTGTAAAAATTCTGAAATTCATTTACACGGTTAGACTGAATCGCTTCAACAAATTCAACTGTAAAAGAATCAGTTGAAAGATAGATAACTTTTTTCTCCGGGAATTTTTCAATAATTCTGTTACCAATTGCCTGAATGAGATGAGTTTTGCCCAATCCAACTCCGCCGTAAACAAAGAAAGGATTGAATGATGTTTCTCCGGGATTATCGCTTATCGCTCCGGCTGTTGCTCTTGCAAGCTGATTACCCTCACCTTTTATGAAATTATCAAATCTGTATCTAGGATTAAGATTAGAATTGAATGAAGAATTCCCGTTTGATGGTTTAATTGTTTGTGGTTGTGTTTTAACTTCATCATCACTTTTAGCAACAGATATTTTCAATTCACTATCAGATTCTTTTTCATCGGCAATTATGTATGTTAACTTACCCTGCGGACCAAGGACGGTTTGAATTGCTTTGTTCAGAATATGATTATAATGCTCATCAATCCATTCCCAAAAAAACTGAGTAGGAAGCTGAATCTTAATTACATTATTTTCAAAGCTTACGGGTCGGATAGGTAAGAACCAGGTATTGAATGTCATTGGTTTGACATTCTCTTTAATTATAGTTAAACAGTTTTTCCAAACGGAGATAGCGTCTGTATT
Organism: Ignavibacterium sp.; assembly: GCF_025998815.1. NCBI lineage: Bacteria > Pseudomonadati > Ignavibacteriota > Ignavibacteria > Ignavibacteriales > Ignavibacteriaceae > Ignavibacterium > Ignavibacterium sp. The sequence goes on along the minus strand of NZ_AP026678.1, from coordinate 2,477,513 downwards.
TTTTGATTCTAATGTATAATCAGCCAATTGAACTTTTAAGTTATCCACAGTTTTACCAGATTAAAAAGTTTTAAGTTAAGGTTAATAAAACAAAATTTTATATGAACATCACAAATATATCCACAACTTGTTAACATCAGTTAAGAAGCGCTAACAGCCCAAAATAAAAGCAATTATAAAATATTATCTTAAACATTTTCACAAACAGATGTTAAAATTGCCCTTCGACACGGGGAAAATCAATTGTGAAACATTGCCACAAAACCAACATATCAACAAGTTATCCACACAGATTTATTTGTCTTGTTGTATTGTGAAAATAGAAAGTAAGGGCATTCCAAGCAAATTAATTGATGAAAAATTTTTAAAAAGTTTTTAATCATATGATAATTAAATCAGAATTCTTCAATATTCATTCTTGCATAGTCGTCTGTGAGGTCTGCTATACTAAAATCCTTGTTAAATAGAGGGCATATTCATATTTTTACGCACTTTTTTATAAACAAGGAGACGAAAATCAAATGAAAAGAACATTTCAGCCAAGCAATAGAAAAAGAAAAAATAAACATGGCTTTCGTGAAAGAATGAAAACCAAAGACGGAAGAACCGTTCTTTCGAGAAGAAGAGCTAAAGGCAGAAAAAAATTAACAGTAAGCGACGAAAAGTAAACACACATTGAAACTCTTTTCTCTTTCAAAATACGAGAGAATAAAAGAGAAGAAAAATATTCATTTACTAATACAAGACGGATCTTCGGTATTCTCGTCAAAGAACTCTCTTAAAGCAATATATTTAATTCAAGATTCCAACGAACCAGGGGTTAAAATTGCCGTTGGCATCTCCAGAAAAGCCGGTAAGGCAGTCTGGAGAAATAAGCTGAAGAGATTAATCAGAAATGCTTACAGATTAAACAAAATTCCTTTGGTAAAATCAGCACAACAGTATAAAAAACAAGTGCTGATTTTGTTTACATCTTTGAGCTACAATGAACAAAACAGTAAAAAATTACATTATCGGGAAATAGAGACCGAAGTTAAATCGTTATTAAATAAGATTGAAAAAAGAATTTCAGGTTCAGTAAAAGAAAATCAACATAAGCTCAAATAGAACTTATGCTGGTAAATCATCAGAAAGAAAAAGATGGATAGACAGACAACATTAGCTTTTATTCTTATTGGAATTGTACTGATGGTGTGGTTGTATATCACAGCCCCGACACCAACAGATGTACAGCAACAGAAGAAATCTCAGGATACAACCTCAGTTGTTGAGAAAGAAGTTGAACAACAGAAACCAGTGGTCAAACAGGAAAGACCAACGGACTCAACGACAATTAAAATTCTTCCTGAAAGCTTATCAGCAAAAGAATCCTTTGTTACTATAGAAACAAACCTTGCCCGTTATGAACTCTCAACAAAAGGCGGCAATTTCAAAAAAGTATTTCTGAAGAAATTTAATAATTGGTATGCTTCACACAGCAAGGGCGACGAAGAGGATTTTAGTAAACATGTTCAACTGATAAATTACAGTAAAGGCGGGTCTTATGATTTTGCTTTAGTAACTGAAGATGGAGTTGCACTTAATTCTTCTGAGTTGTTTTTTAATTACACAGGCAACTACAATTACAAAATAAAAGATAAAGACTCGCTCCTGGTTGACTTCACGCTTAATCTTAAAAACGGAAAGTCAATTGTTAAAAGATATCTGTTCTTTTCTGATAGTTATGAGATAAAGAATGAAATTATTTTCAATGGCTTTAATGACTATGTAAGTAATAACTCATTTGATATAGTTTGGAATAATGGAATAAGATTCGTTGAACATAATTCTGTGGATGAAGCTAACTACTCAAATGCAAGCGCATATTCTGGTGGTGAACAGGTTATAATTGATGCGTCTTCTGTTGGAGAAAAAATCTCAAAAGACTTTAGAGGCAGAGTTGATTGGGTTGCGGTAAGAAATAAATACTTTGCAGCAGTTGTTTTACCTGATAATCCGGATAATGTTGAAGGTGCTTATCTTGAAGGCACTCGTTATGTTGTTGGAAAAGACGGAATAAAAGAAATTTATGAAACAAGACTAACATTACCTTTCAAAAACCAAATTCAGGAAACACATAAATTTTCAGTTTACATCGGTCCGGTTGATTATAAGCAGCTTGAAACACTTGGACGAAATCTAATCGCACTTGTTGATTTTGGAAGTTTCTTCGGGCTGAAATTTATTGTAAGACCAATTGCCGAATATGTTCTGCTTCCATTGTTTCAGTTTCTTCATATGTTTATTCCGAATTATGGATTTGTGATTATAATCTTTTCGTTGATTATAAAGCTTGCAGTTTATCCTCTTACAAAACAAAGCTACCAGTCAATGAAAAAGATGCAGGCACTTCAACCCAAGATAGCAGAACTTAAAGAAAAGTATAAAGATGATCCGCAGAAGCTTAATTCAGAGACGATGAAGTTATATTCAACTTATGGAATAAATCCGGCGGGAGGATGTTTACCAATCTTATTGCAAATGCCAATTTTCATTGCGCTTTGGGGAATGTTTCAATCTGTAATTGAATTAAGACAACAGCCATTTGTCTGGTGGATAAAAGATTTATCCACACCAGATGTTATTTATGATTTAGGATTTAAACTTCCGCTGTTTGGCGTTCAGCAGATTAGCGGGTTAGCTTTGCTGATGGGAATAACAACTTTCTTCCAGCAAAAGATGACGATGAAAGATCCATCGCAAAAGATGCTTGTTTACTTAATGCCAATTATGTTAACAATTTTGTTTATGACCTTTCCATCGGGTTTAAATCTTTATTACTTTATGTTCAATGTTTTTTCAATTGCTCAGCAGTATTATATTAACAAAGTGGGTAAAGATGTTGAATTAGTTCCGGTTGCAAATCCAAATAAGAAGAAGGGTTTTATGGCAAGATTGATGGAAGCAGCTGAGCAACAGGCAAAGCAGCAACAAAAGAAAAAGAAATAGTTCTCTAAAATTTATCAGAGAACCATTAATGTTAAAATCTCTCAAAATAATTTTGATGTGCTTGTGTGTTATTAGCACAAGCACATTCCCTCAGACTATCTATGAGTTCAACATTCCTTTAAAAGAAAAGCAACTTCCTTTCGGATTAAAAACACAAATATCTGCGAACAAACCCGTCGTAGGATTTGCACTAAGCGGTGGAGGTGCTCGCGGCATTGCGCAAGTTGGTGTTTTGAGGGCATTGGAAGAATATCAAATTTTTCCCGACATAATTGTCGGAACAAGTATGGGCAGTATAGTCGGTGGACTTTATTCTGCCGGTTACTCTGTTGATGAGCTTGATACAATTGCAAGAAAAACAAATTGGAACGATTTACTTACTTTAAACAGGCAATCAAACCGAAGAGATTTTTTTGTTGATCAGAAAGTAACTGAAGACAGAGCAGTGCTAACTTTACGGCTCGATGGATTAAATCCGGTTTTTCCCACATCATTTAACGATGGACAGAAACTTTCAAATTATCTTAACATTTTAACTTTTGATGCTCCGATTCATTCGCAAAGAAATTTTGATTTACTGAAAAATAAATTCAGAGCTGTTTGTACAAATCTTATTGATGGCTCGCCAGTCGTACTTAGAGGCGGTTCTTTAAGTAAAGCACTCAGAGCAAGCTCAAGCGTTACATTTTTTCTTGCACCCGTTAAATATGATTCATTAACACTTGTTGATGGAGGACTTGTTGCAAATGTTCCTGTAGAAATAACAAAGCAAACAGGGGCAGATTTAGTCGTTGCTGTTGATGTTACAAGTCCGCTTTGGTCAGAAAAAGAATTAAACTATCCATGGATAATTGCAGACCAGATTGTAAGTATTCCGATGAGATTGGTTAATCGCCGACAACTTGAATACGCTGATTTTATAATCTCACCAGAGTTAAATGATTTTACTTCAGCAGACTTTGGAAAAGCAGATAGCTTAATTTTACTCGGATATGAAAATTCTGTTGAATCCGCCAGGAAACTTAGATCAATTATTGATTCGATCTACTCAAACAATATCTCAGAAGAAGAAATTGTGTTTGAGAATGTTTCTATTACAGATTCATTAACTGAAGACGAGTTAAAAGTTTTCGGGTCAAACTTTATTAAGAAAACATCAAACATAGAAATTCAGAAAAAGTTAGAGCAACTTTTTGAAACCGGCTATTACAAAAATCTTTCTGCTACTTTGGTAAATGATTCGGATGTCAATAAGCTCATTCTTAATAAATCTTATAATCAGAAAGTAAAAGATATAGTTCTGATAGGTGTATCGCTTATAAGTTCAGATGGAATTGATGAAATATTCTCAGATATAAAAGGCAAGCCATACTCTTCAGTTAAACTTTCAGAAGCACTTACAAAGCTAATGAGTTTATACCGGAAAGGAGGTTTCTCGCTAGCAGAAATTCAGGAAGTATCTTATGATGAGGAGACAAATATTCTGAAAATTTTTGTTGACGAAGGAATTATTTCTAAAATCATTGTTGAAGGAAATTATAGAACCAGTGAAAGAGTAATAACACGCGAGCTACCTTTTTCTGAAGGAGATTTTTTCAAAATAATTGATGTTGAAGACGGATTAAAAAATTTAAGAAGCACCGGTCTCTTCGAAAGTGTTGATGTTTCGGTCTATGATGAGAATGGTCAGAATGTATTGCTGGTTAAAGTTGATGAAAAACAAACCGGACAGCTTAGAGTTGGTTATCGTCTTGATAACGAATACAGGTTTCAGCTTGGACTTGATATTCGTGAAGAAAATCTTTTTGGAACAGGGACCGAACTCGGATTTATTTTCTATGGTGGAATAAGAAGCCGTTCATACATTCTTGAGCAAAAAGCAAACAGAATTTTTGATACATACTTTACTTATAAGATAAATGCTTTTTATAAGTTGAAAGATATTTTCAACTATAAAGATAAACCTATGCAAACCGACAGCAGATTTTCCAGAGTAAATGAAGGAGAGTACAGACAGATAAATTATGGATTCTCGCTTGGTGTTGGTACTCAGGTTGGAAGATTTGGTAATCTGATTGTTGAAGGGAAATATCAAACGGATAAAATTAAAAACATACAACTTTCACCTGTCGACCCATACGAATACAAAACAGTTAGTCTTAAAATAAGCTCAACAATAGACACTCAGGATAAACTTCCTTATCCGGAAAAGGGTATTTACTTCAATGGCTTTTATGAAACTGCGCAAACATTTTTAGGCGGTAATCTTAGTTATACAAGCTTTGGTTTTGAATACAGGAATTATTTCTCAGAAAATTCAAGTCATGTTATATCTCCCAAAATTGTTTTGGGCTTTGCTGATAAAACCACACCACTTGGCCAGCAATTTTCTCTTGGTGGTCAGGAATCCTTTTATGGAATGCATGAATACGAATTCAGAGGAAGACAAATATTTCTTGCATCACTTATGTACAGATATAAATTTCCATTTAAAATATTCTTCGACACTTATTTTAAAATCAGATATGATTTGGGAAACACCTGGGCAGTGCAGGAACAGATAAGATTTAAAGATCTTCGACACGGTATTGGTGGAGCCGTTTCTTTTGACACACCAATCGGTCCTGCCGAGTTCGCGGTTGGCAGAAGTTTTCTTTTCAGAAAGGATCTACCAGAGAATCCAATAAGCTGGGGAGATGTTCTCTTCTATTTTTCGATAGGATATTACTACTAGATTTTTCCTTCTTTGAAGTTTTCACCCCAGTTTCTTAAGCTATCAATTATTGGGATTGTTGTTTTACCTTTTTCTGTTATAGAGTATTCTACTTTAGGTGGAACACTTGCATAAACTTTTCTGCTTATCAAACCATCTTCTTCAAGTTCTTTTAATTGTTGTGCCAGCATTTTATGAGTAATCTTTCCGATGCTTTTCTTCAACTCACTGTAACGCCACGATTTATCTTTCAATCTCCAGAGAATTGGCATCTTCCACTTTCCACCAATTATGTCCAGAGAAAGCTCGACTGGATTGTTATAATACTTTCCCCGAAATTCAAATCTGGGCATAAAAAATTACCCTGCTAAGTTTAATCGTTAAATTCATTTCTTACCAATAAGTGAGTATGCTACTTTTTTGTGCGTTCTTGAAACCATATAAGAACAAAAATATCTTGTTAGAAAACTATTAAATATTTTATTGAAAGGAAAAAAATATGAGCGCAAACATTGATGTTCTAAATCCCGAAAAAAGAAAAAAAGTTTTGCTTGTTGCAGCAAATCCATCAGTATCCAAACAAACCGGCTGGCCAATTGGATTTTGGGCTGCGGAATTAACGCATCCGTATTTCGAGTTTACAGAAAAAGGATATGAAGTTGAAATTGTCAGTCCCGATGGCGGAAAACTTGAGCTTGATGGATTCAGCGATCCAAGACACGAAAGCGGATATTCTGCACACGATTTAATTAGTTTGGGATTTTTAACTTCTCCAAATCACTCAAAGCTACTTGAAAATACAAAAAGCATTTCGCAGGTAAAGATTGAAGATTATGATGCTTTGTTCCTGGCTGGCGGGCAATCACCGATGTACACCTTTATTGATAATGTTAAACTTCACAAATTCGTTTCTGATTTTTATGAAGCAGGAAAAGTTGTTGCAATAGTTTGTCACGCAACTTGTGTTCTTCTCAAAGCGAAAACAAAAGACGGTAAACTTTTGGTTGATGGAAAGACCTGGACTGGCTTTGCAAACAGCGAAGAGCAATTCGCAGATAATTTTGTCGGAATGAAAATTCAACCTTTCTGGATTGAAGAAGAAGCAAAGAAAATTCCCAATACAAATTTTATTGTTAACGGAATGTTCAAACCATTTGCAGTCAGAGATGGAAGACTGATTACCGGTCAGCAGCAATATTCCGGAGGAGCAGCAGCAAAACTTGTAATCGAAGCATTGGGAGTTTAATAATAACAATATGGAAAAAAATCGTCTCGAAGCTTTCAGCGATGGAGTGATTGCAATTATTATCACGCTGCTTGTTCTGGAAATAAAAGTGCCCCACATTGATGGAGAAGTAAATACTCAAAAAATTATTGCAGCTTTAGTTTCTATTGCACCTAAATTTTTCAGCTGGGCATTAAGCTTCTTTATGCTTTTAATAATGTGGGTGAACCATCACAGAATTTTTAATGAAATTGATAAGACAAATAATACTTTGCTGTGGTTAAATGGATTATTGCTTTTCTTTATGTCATTCGTTCCGTTTCCAACAGCTTTTCTTGGTGATTACTTCACTCAATCAGCCTCAACATTCTTCTTTGGAATTTGTTTGATGCTGGTTGGCATTGCTTTCTATTTTCTGCGAATATACATAGTTAAAAATCCGGAGCTGCTGAAAAAAGAATCAAATGTTGGACATCAACAGAAGCTGGCAATAAAAACTTTAATTGGTCCGGCGTTTTATTTTATTGGAGCAATCGGTTCATTTATCAGTGTTATAATTGCATACATAATTTATGTCGCCGTACCGATTTATTATATTTACTTCGGAATAAAAAGAAAGGATTAAAAATGAAAATAGCAATCATTGGAGCTGGAAATGTAGGCGGAGCTTTAGCCAAAAGATGGGCAAAAGCTGGTCACACAATATTACTTGGATTAAGAGATTTGAATTCAAGTGATGCAAAAGAATTAGAAAAATTTTCTCAAAATATTTCATCACATACAATAAGTGATGCAATTGAAAATTCTGAATTAGTATTATTCGCAACTCCGCCTGAAGCCGCAGTATCAATTGCAAAGCAAAACCCTTCGCTGAAAAATAAAATTGTAATTGATGCAACAAACGCTGTCTTCAAAAAACCGGAGCCGTATAAAACAGCTTTCGAAGGAATAAAAAAAGAAAGTGGTTGTGAAGATATTGTTAAATGTTTTAACTCAACAGGATTTGAGAATATGGAAAATCCCAAGTACGGCGAGGTTGCTATTGATATGTTTGCCGCCGGCTCAAGTTTAAAAGCAAAAGAAATTGCTAAGCAATTATCGCTCGATGCAGGTTTTGCTGAATGCTATGATTTTGGTGGCGATGATAAGGTGGAATTACTCGAGCAGTTTGCATTAAGCTGGATAAATCTTGCAATACTACAAAAGCAGGGAAGAGATATTGCATTTAAAGTTCTGAGAAGAAAATAACCTTGTATGGATTGAATTCTATCTTCCGAAAAGTTTATTTAGACGGCTTAAAATTGCACCTCTGGTTCTACCCAGACTTCTGGAAATTTCATTAATGCTGATATTCGATTTTACCATTGCGAGAAGTTTTGCTTCTTCTTCAGGTAGCCATGCTTTATAAGCGTCCGGATGATTTTTTCTAACATCATCGAATGAAGAAGATTTATGTTTTTCATTTCTATTCCTGAAAGTATCAAGCTTTTTTCTGTTGTCGAAATCCCGTTCTTCCGTCTCACCACCAATGATTTTAATATTTGATGATCGGGGAAAAGATGTCGGCAGATAATGCTGAGGAATAAATAAATTATTAATTGCTCTTGTTACAGCCACATAAAGTATATTTATTTCTTCATTAATTTTTGCAACATCAAGAGGTATTTCGTTTTGTTTTTCTATCAGTCGTTTAATCTTCTTTTGTGAAATAAAATCATTATGTAGATAAACCGTTCCATATTCCATTCCTTTTGAACGATGAACAGTCGAGAATATCATCTTCGCATCATTTTTGTTTTCCACTGTTGAATCCCGTATTAATTTAATTAATCTGGGTAGGTCGTCCTCATATTTTTTAACTATTTCAACAAGCATTGCAAGCTGAGTGTCTTCTGTCTTTTCAACATACTCTTCAAGTTCGGAAAAATCACTCATACTCTTTATGAGATTGTCTTTAATCATTTCATGGTTATGATTGTATAAATTAAGAACATCAAACAGGGATGCCCCTTCATCTGAATAAAAATATGAATTTACATTTCCTTCAAAGTAAAGAGTTTGTGATTTGGATTTTTCAGTAACAAATTCTATTGCCTTACTTAATAAACCAAGGTTTGTTCGTGCAAGAGTTGCTTTTAGTTTGTTTAATTCTTTTCCGCCCGTCCCTTTGATTGGTAGAATTTCTTTTGTATCCAAATGATTTTTCCAATTCAAAATTTCAACAGCGAGATTTGCAATATCCTGAGGAAAGCGGAAACTAATGGTCAGAGGAAATCTTCTAAAGTCAACACTTTCTAAAGAATTAACCGCAAATCGCCACGAATAAATTTGCTGGTGAGAATCACCAACAATAACTTTTGTTGCCGGCTGATTCAGAAATACATCAAGCATAGCTGGTGAAGCATCCTGTCCTTCATCAAAGAGAATATAATCAAATCCAAGATTTGGATAAGACAATTGAAATTTTTTAAGATAAAAATCATGAGTTATCTCAATTTCTCCCTTATCCATTTTAGCAAGAAATTCTCTTGTATGCTTTTCGATGTAATCATAATTCTTCTTTACGAATTCAAATGCAAGCGGATCGGAAACAACATCAAGATAATTTAACTGACTTACTTTTTTTGCTTTACTGTTACAGAAATAATTAACAAAGCGATTGATATGGTTAGCGGCAATCAACTCAAAATGTTTTTCTTTGCGGCGACGAAGCTTGAGAATTTCAGCTACTTCATAAGTTTTGTAGCCCTGTGTTTTAACATTATAATTAAAACGAAAAACAGTATTCTTATAAGCAAGAGAATGTGCGGTTTCGACCTTGACATTATCAAGTCCAATTGAACCGAATCTTTGCTCAGCTTCAGTTTTAACGGAACGATTAAATGCGAGATAAAGTATTTTATTTTTCTTCGGGCGTGATTTGGAATATTCTATTATGGTTGTTGTTTTCCCGGAACCGGCAACAGCATTTATCTTAATATCTCCGGTTGAATTTATAATATCGTATTGTTCGTTAGTGAGCTTCATCAATAAAAAACCCGGAATTACTTTTCAAACATTTTGAGTGTTCAAAAAATAAAACAATAGAAGTAAAATTAATTTTTAAGTAATATATTCTTGAAATTAGATTAAACAGAAATGCAAATTATACAACAACCTCTTTCCATTTTCCTTTTGTAAAAAGCCAGAGTGTAAAAAGACCAACAGAAGTTTCAGAAATAAAAATAGCCCAGAAAACACCCTCGACATCCATTCCCAACACTTTAGACATTAAATATGATAACGGAATTTGTATCAGCCAGAAGAAAACAAGATTAATTTTAGTAGGAGTTAAGGTGTCCCCGGCACCATTAAAAGCTTGTATTGCAACCATCCACCATGCATAAACAAAATATGAATACGAAACTATTTTTAACCACATAGCGCCTATTTCAATAACATCTTTTTCTTTTGTGAATATGCCAACAAGGATTTCGCTTTTGAAATAAAAAACTACAGCCACAATTGAAAGGAAAATCATATTCCATACGCCTGTTATCCAAACAGATTTTTCGGCTCTGTCCGGTTTTTTTGCCCCAAGATTTTGGCCTACAAGAGTTGCAACAGCATTTGACATTCCCCAGGCAGGCATCATTGAAAACATCATAATTCTGATTGCAATAGTTGCACCGGCAACAGCAGCACTTCCAAAATCAGAAATTATTCGCATAATAAAAATCCAGGATGTCATTGCAACTATCATCTGACCAATTCCACCAAGTGATTTACGAAGAATATTTGAAATGATATCGGCTTGTAATTTAAGATGTGTTTTGAAAACACGAATATGTTTTCCGCCTTTGAATAATAACCAAAGTTGAATAATAACACCGGTGCCTCGTCCAATGTTTGTTGCAATTGCGGCACCCTCAATACCAAAAGCAGGAACAGGACCAAATCCAAATATTAAAAGAGGATCAAGAACGATATTAATTCCGTTTGCAATCCAGAGAACGCGCATTGCTATTGCAGCATCACCAGCGCCACGGAAAATAGCGTTAATGATAAAAAGTAACATTATTACACCATTACCACCCAACATCCATTGTGTATAACGAAAACCCGTTTCGATAACCCACTCATCTCCGCCCATTATTGCAAGCAAATCTTTTGAAAAGAAAATTCCTGCCAGAGCAAATGGAGAAGAGACAATCACAGCAATTAAAATTGCCTGAACAGCGGTTAATCCTGCTTTGTCTTTTTCTTTCTCGCCGATTCTTCTGGCAATGATAGCAGTAACTGCTAATGATAATCCCATTCCAATTGAATAAAGCAGGAACAAATAAGTTTCTGTTAATCCAACAGTTGCAACTGCAGAAGCGCCAAGCTTTCCAACGAAAAAAATATCTACTACTGCAAAAGTTGATTCCATTATCAACTCCAGAATCATCGGAACGGCAAGAAGAAAAACTGCCTTACCAAGTTTTATTTCTGTATAATCAGCTTCGCTTCCGTTTATTGCATCTTTTAATTCATTCCAAAAGGAAGATTTAACAGATTGATTTGAGTTGTTAACGGGTTGTATGGATTTATTTGAATCTTCTCTCACAAAAATTTTCTATGAATAATTTTAACTATTATTTAAAGCGTTAATATCCGAATAAAAAACTTCCCACTGATGTCCATCCAAATCTGCAAAGCTGTGTTGATACATCCAACCGTGGTCAGAAGGTTCGGAGTAAATTGTTCCTCCTGCATTAACAGCTTTCTGAATCATAGAATCAACAGCTTCTCTGCTTTCAACATCTATAGCGATAAGAACTTCTGTAACTTTTGTTGCATCCGCTAATTCTTTTTTGGTAAATGTCTTAAAAAACTCTTCGTGCAGCAACATTGCATAAATGTTTTCACCAATCACAAGGCAGGCGGCTTTATCATCAGTAAATTGCATATTAAAACTAAAGCCAAGCTGAGAGAAGAAATTCATCGAGCGCTTGACATTCTTAACAGGCAGATTAACAAAAATCTGTCTTGTCATTTTTGCCTCCTTTTTTCAAATGATTAATTAGCTGTGCTTTTCTTTTTCTTTCTGTACTTCAATATAATAACGGCAATAATCAAAGCAAGAATAATAAATGGCCAGAGACTAATCATTATTATTATGAACCATAATAAGGCAGTCCAACCGTTATGTAATGCTTGTTTAATTTTTGAGAAGAAACCAAACGGAGTTGAAACCTTTTCATAGAAAGTAATTGTAAGAGTGCTTAAAGAAATTCTGTTTTTAAGATAATTCATTCTTCCTTCAAGAGACTCAATCTCTGAACGAAGATTTCCCATTTCTCTTTCGATATTTAATATTTCATCAACACGAGTTGCTTTCTTCAGAATTTCCTTGTACCGAGCTTCAAGTTCTTTTTTGGTTTTTATTCGGGCTTCAACATCAATAAATTCTTCGGTTACATCGAGTGAAGAAACATTTTTGCTTTCTATTTTTTCTGCAACGGATGAAATTTTATCAAGCAGTGTATTGAATTTATCTTCAGGCACTCGTGCAATAAGAGTATGTTCAACCCGGTCTTCAAAGTTGTAAACATTTTCGTTTCCAACATAACCACCCAGCTCTGCAACAGCGGTACGAATAAATTTTTCCGTTTCTTTTACATCTGAAGTTTCAAATCTGATGTTGCCTTCTTTTATAATTTTCCGTTCAACAGAAATGTCGGGATTTTGCTGATTGGTAAAGCTTTCAGTTCTTTTTTCAGATGGAATAAAATCAGCAGATACCTGATTTTGGTTTTCACCTGAATTGCAGGCAGCAAACAGTAAGAGCACAGCAAAAGAAAAAAGATGAAGTGATTTTTTAAGAAATTTATTTTGCGCAATCATTGTTATTCCTTTGATAAATATTTGTTGTGAGATTATACTGCTTTACATAAAAAATGTTTCGGAAAAAATATAGTGAATAAAATCAGAGGAAAGTATCCACGAATATTATTTCGATAACTTCAAAATTCTAATAGCGCCGTTTATTACTATTACAAAAACAATTGAACCAATAACAAGATCGGGTATTCCGGAATTTAGAAGAAGAACCAAAGCTCCGGCGATGATGACACCAATGTTTATTATTACATCATTTGAAGTGAAAATCATGCTTGCACGCATATGTGCTTCTTTGCTTTTAGATTTTTGAAGAAGATAAAGACAAATGCTGTTGGCAATCAAAGCAAATATTGAAACGAGAATCATAGTTTTGAAATCTGGCAATTCTTCAATTCCAATAAATCTGCGAAGTACTTCAACGAATCCAACAACAGCAAGCGTAATTTGAAAATAACCGGCAAGCTTTGCGATGTTCTTTTTTCTTGTAATAGTTCCACCGACAACATAAAGACTAATTCCGTAAACAAAAGCATCTGCAAGCATATCAAGACTATCCGCAACCAATCCCATTGATTTTGAAACTATTCCGAACACAATTTCAATCAGAAAGAAAGCGAAGTTAATAAGAAAAACTATCCACAAAACTTTTCTTTGTGTTGATTCCTCAGAATTAATTTCATCATTGAAGGTTTCTGTGCTGATAACTTTGCTATCAAGATTTAAATCAGCGATTGATTTTTCAATCAGTTCAAGTTTGTTGTTATGAAATATGGTTAGCGTTCTGTTCTCAATATCAAAATCCAGTCGTGATATCTCTTTAATTCCATCAAGTTTTAGTCGGATAAGATTTTCTTCTGATGGGCAATCCATCTTTGATATTTTGAATATGGTTTTGTGCATAGATTGCTATAAAAACTAAATTATTATTCGAATTCAGTAAAGAATGGTAGATTCCTTAAAAAGCTTCTAAACACCCGAATACTCAGATAATAATTCTCTTTTATAATTTTTATCATTATCCTCAAAGAGTGGGTTATTTTTAGTTACAAGAACATCAATTGTTCTAACTCGTTTAAGGAACTTAGTATAATTTTTGGCATTTATTGATGGATATTTTAATCGAGCCACGATTTCGAATATTTCTTGTATATTAAGGCAATTTATATCATAGCCTTCTTTAAGACAAAATCTATGTATACCAATTGAATGACTAAAGTTATACTTGATAAAGTATGCTCTTAGTATCTTTTCTTTTGAAAATTCTCTTTCAATCAATGACGCAAGAATTATTTCTCTAATTTTACGCCGGATTGTTAACTCTCTGTCGTTGGTTATTGTTCTAACGAGCTGTTGAGTAATGGTACTAGCCCCTTCAATTTTATTATCAAATACTAATCGGAAAATCGCTCTAAATATTGAGTAAATATCTACCCCTAAATGATAAAAAAACCTTCTGTCTTCAATAAAAACAATAATCTTTGATAAATTCTTCGGAATAATTATTTGAACGATTTCGCTATCAATAATAGAATTTCTAAGGTTATTATAGCGTAATTTTATGGAGTCGTTAATCCTAAAACAAGTTATAGAAATTATCCTTATACAAAACCCCAAAATTTTGTTGAATATATTTATCAAATTAAAACTCTTTTTAATTTTATATCACCAGTTGTATTAGCCGCCGTTGATATAAATTTTCCAATTAACAAATTCTCATTTTCTAGTATTAAAAAATATGTTGTTCTGCTTTCTCTGATTCGTCCATCTTCTACAATATTAATATAAATTTTGCTCTTACTTAAAAATTTTCGTTCGAAATAACCATCAAGCGACTATAATTTTTCAGGTAAAATGGCAAAAAAGACGAACTTAAGAAATAGAGCATAAGTATAATAAAAATAAGGATTTAAGTGATGTTTTGCCAAAAATGTGCGTGGCAAAGAATTTTACACTTTTTTGCGCTTTTTTGCACAAATTTGGCAAAACTATTTTTATCATTTCTTTGGCTTTTTCTTACCTTTTTTATGTGCTTCTACCTCTTGTGCGAGGAGAATAAAACGGCCAATACTATCCCTAAGTCTGGCATTCTCCTCCTCAAGCTCTTTTAGGCGAGCCTGCAATAGCTGGTTTGTCTCTGGTGGTGGATCCGGGCTGTCGCTTAATAGCCAATTGATGTCGCAACCGAGGTCCTTGAGCTTCATAATAAAATCTAAGCCTGGTTTAACTTCCCCAGATAAATATCTTGATAAACTCGGCTGAGCAATGCCAAGAGCTTCTGCTAAAGTTGAGATTGAACCAAATTTTTCTGCAAAAATCCTTAATTTTTCAACAAAATTCATAATATTACAAAATTGTTATAAAAAAAACTTGACAAGACATTCCAAATATGTTATATTTGTTATAGAAGTTTAACAAATTTTTAATAAAAAAATGACTGAACAAAAACAGCCATTAAAAATACAGATAGACAAAAAGCTTATTAACCAAGAAGAAATAGCAAGAAGACTTGGCGTATCAGGAGCTTATGTGCATTATCTGTTAAATGGTAAAAGAAAGAACGATAGATTATTAAAAAAAATAATCGAGATAATCAAAAGTGCTGCTTAAAAGCCTAATAAATGGCTTTAAAGCGGCATTTTTTGTTTTATGTAAATTAAGCAATTATTAAATAAGAAACAATTTAAATAATCCGGGAAGTTTCTAATGGCACATTCAAAGAGCATTAAAACAATTCTTTATGAGGCAAATGGAGCTGGAGCTATGAAAGACCCTTTCTCAACGGAAAATTTGATGAAAAGCGGTTTACGCCTTTCCCTAAAAGGTGTAAACTATGGTGTAAACCAGCAGAAAAAGGTGGAAACTGAGCTTAAATATTTAAAAAATAATGATTTACAGGTATCAGTTAAATGGATGACAGTTGCCGAAGGTGTAAACCGATTAGGCATCACAAAAATGGCAATAGTAAAACATTGTCAGCAAGGACATTTTGTCACACGTAAGGTGAAGATGAATGGCGGTTTTGGGTATGAAATTGCCCTTGAAAGTGTGTTTAATTACTACAATAAACTGGGCGACTGGGATAAATGTGAGAAGATTTTGAACTGGATTAAGGAAAGTAGTGATTTTGGATTGGGACTAAAGGGTCAAGAGGGACAAAATGGACAAAATGGATTTTTGGATGATACTGCATTGGCAAAATACCAGGTTTGTAAGCTGCTTGATGAAATTATTTTGAAAGCTGATAAGAAGACAATAGCTATAGAGAGATTTGTGAATAGTTTCAATAATGGAAGTTATCCGGAGCTACTAAATGTGCTTGGGAAGATAAGTGTAAGATCAGTTTACAGATGGTATGGTGACATAAAGGACAACTGGGACATAAGCGTATTTGAAAGGGAAATGAAACCTACTGCAAGAACAATATCAAATAAAGAAGCAGAGATTTTAATACCGATGTTGATTAATCCCAATAGACCACTTGTAAGTGAGATATTAAAGAGAGCTAAAGAGGAGTTTTTGAAGCGTGGAATAACAGTTAAAAGCGATGTTACTTACAGAAGATTTATAGAAGATTGGACAAGAAAAAATATTGACCTTTGGACGCTTGGACGATATGGAATGAAATCGTTTAATGACAAGATTATGAAAGATATTTTGCGTGATAAAGACAGAGTTGAAGTTGGTGATATTGTAGTAGCTGATGGTCATACGCTTAATGTAATGGTTATAAATCCATTGACCGGCAGGCCGCAGAGGATGACCTTGATAATGTTCTTTGATTTTAAGTCGTCAATGCCACTTGGTTGGGAGATTATGCCTACAGAAAATATACTAACAATTGCGAGTGCATTGCGAAGGACGATTTTACTGCTGGGAAGGTTTTTTGAGGATGTCGCTCATCGGAAAGCTCAGGGTGACACGGGCTATATACCAAAAATTGCATATCTGGATAATGGCAGAGCTTTCAGAGCAAAATATTTTAGAGGCATTAAAGATTTTAAGGACTCGATTGTGCCAGGTTTATTTGGAAAACTGGGAATTGAAACGATGTATGCAACACCATATCACGGGCAGAGCAAGACAATTGAACGATGGTTCAGGACACTTGGCGAAATGGAAAGAAGATTACCTGCATACACCGGGACTAATATCGCAGGCAAACCGGCAATGCTAATGAGAAATGAGAAACTGCATCAGAGACTTTTTGATAATACACCAATAACGATTGACAGTTTAAAGGCAACACTGGAAGAATATGTTAAGGAATATGCAGAGCAGGAACACCAGGATGGGCAATATAAGGGTTTATCGCCAGCTGAAGTGTTTATGCACTCTGTTAATAAGATTAAAAGCGAACCGGAAAGATTAGAAGGCAGACTGATAAGTAGGCAGGAATTAAATTATCTGATGCTTAGTGATGAGACAAGGACAATAACCAAGAATGGGATAAGATTTCGCGGAAATTATTATTACAATGAAGAGATGCCAAGGATAATTGGCAGCAAAGTGATAGTTAAATATGACATTTGGGACGATAAGGAAATTATTGTATTGGATGAGAAGGAAAGGTATTTGTTTGGAGCTGATAAGGATGATTTGCGTTATCATCCGGCTGCAAGGTTATTGGGAACAGATGAAGATGTGGCAATGCTGCAAGAGGCATTGCGTAAGAAACAGCAGATGAAGAATGAGACAGTGCAGATTTTTAAGGGATTGGTTGAAATGCAAAACAATGATGTTAAGGAAGAAAAAAGAGAAATAATATCACGTAGGGATGCAAAGAACGCAAAGGGAAAACCAAAGAAAAATGCTTTTAAGGAATATATGAAATTGTGCGGGATTGAACCGAAAATTTATTCTAATCCCGTTGAGGAATTGTTAAAGAGAGGATAGCTTAGACATAAAAAACTCCGCAAGTCTCGCACACTTGCGGAGTAAATACATAAACAATTAATTAACGGACAATGCAAGCATTGTCCCTACAAATAATAATAAAGAAAGGATTGCTTATGCAACACAAATCTAATGAAAATCTTCCAAATCCGGAAGGAAATCTTCTTAACAAGCTGCGGGACTTTGTTGACAGGAAGAATATTTCTATCAACAGAATAGCCAAGCAAATTGGTTACAGTGCCAGCGTAGTATCAACATATCTTGCCGGGAAATATCCTGGCGATGTACAAAAGCTTGAGTGGGCAATTGCATCATTTCTTGTAAGGCAAGAAGAAATAGAAGCGATGCCTAAAGAGATGATTCCGTTCTGTCCGATTACAAACTCAGAGTTATTATTTCAGGCGGCAAAGGTAGCCCATCTTGACCAGGAAATTGGGGTTGTAGTTGGGGAGGCAGGAACGGGCAAGACAAAAGCAGCAAAAGAATATGCACGGCAAAATCCTGATGTAATATTGATTGAAGCCGATCTGAGTTATTCGACAAAAGTATTTTTCCGTGAATTGCACAAAAAACTTGGGATGGATGGCAGTGGTGGCATTTATGATTTATTCTCAGATTGTTGTGATAAACTTAAGGACAGTAACCGGCTTGTAATAATTGATGAAGCTGAAAACTTACCATATAGAGCGCTGGATATGGTGAGAAGACTATATGATAAAGCAAACGTAGGAATATTGCTGATAGGATTGCCGAGATTAATTGCGAATCTCAGAGGAAAACGAGGCGAATTCAAGCAATTATACAGTCGTGTGGGCATAGTAACACAACTTGAAGATTGGAGCGAAACAGATGCCAAGCTGATAATACAAACCGTTTTTCCATCAACAAACGGTGTTTATAAGACCTTTTATGAACTATCAAAAGGTAACGGGAGAAAGCTTGAAAAACTAATATTAAGGACCAGCAGAGCGGCAAGAACCAGCAAAAAGGAAATTAATGATAAGCTTGTAAGAAGTGCTGCGGAGGTGTTGATATTATGAATGCAACAAAAGTAAAAGTGAGCGTAAGAATATCTGAACATGCGATCAAACAATTTTTAAGCAGGATAATGTTAAATGATATGCTTGGCAGAAGAGAAATAATTGAGCATATAAAATTATTATTCTCACAGTCAAGATATATAAGCGACAATGAGAATGGGATTTTGTTCCGGAACGAAGATTTAGACATTGAATTCATTGTCAAAAACAAATGTATAGTAACTTTATTTCCGGTTAGGAAGAAAGGAGAAAATTAAATGGAAATGCTGGCAAGAATAGTAGGAAGCATAATGATGGATGTAATTCCGGAGGCTGATAATGCTTACGAAGCTATTGATAGATACTGTGCGATTTTATACAAGAGGATTAAGTTAAAAGATAATGCTGGGATTGACTATGAACGTGATCTTGAATTGTTCTTATTCCTGAATGGCTACAAAAGCAAGATTGCAGAAATTATACACAAACAAACAATGGCACAGAGAGGAGGGCTAAAATGATTTGCTTTCTATTGGGAGTATTAGTCGGTGAATTTTCCGGATTATTCATAATATCATTGCTAAAAATAAACAAACCATCGGAAGAAACAAGAGAAAGGGAACAACAATGAAAGCATTAAAACTATATGCAAAATACTACAAGAAGATGAAAGCCATGGATGAGATCCTAAAAGATTTGCATCCGCTTGCACTAAGAGAATTGAAAAAATATCCTGAAGGCAAAGCAGATTTTGAAGGCGTTGAATTTCATCTTACAAAAAAAGTTGAGAAAAAATTTGATGAATTTATTGAAGCCGAGTTAAAAGAGATGCGCGATAAAATAAATCAGCTTAAGCAGGAGGCCGAAGAAAAGGGACGGGTTATTCTGAACGAAAGAGAAACCTTTGATGCCTATATCCCCAGGAGCTCTAAAGACCAGGTATTGGCCGGGATCCCTGATTACAGAAAATATTTTGCAATAGGAGGTTAATATGGTATCATTAGCTGTTAAATCGCATTGGAAGCTTGCTTTAAGAGCCCTTAAAAGGGCAATTAAAGTAACAATTCAGGAGTTGAATCAGATAAGAAAATCAAGAAAATATCACAATAAAATTATTGACGATCTGGATCGCAGAAGAAAATTTTTCGAATTGGAGAAAAGTATAAATGGCTAAGAGCAAAATCACCCCGGAGCTTATTGAAAAATATGCTGCCAAACAGATAAACAGGGATTATATAGTCGAAAAAACCGAATTATCTGACTCAAGGGTAAGGGCAGTGCTTTTGAGGGCTGGGGTGAAACTTTGGGATTTAAAGAATATAAGAAATAATTCCACTGAATATCTTAACGAAATATGCCAGCTCTACAAAAAGAAGAAGATGACGAGAGCGGAGATATGCAGCAAATACAATATTCCAATGGACAAATTGCATGCTGCATTATATTGGAGAAAAATTGATGTTTGGGATCGTATGAAAAAGAAAAAAAGAAAGGTAAAAAACAGCAGATATTTTGACTGGAGAGAATTCAAAGATCACATTTTCTATACTTATAACAAATGAAGAAAGTAAGAGAAGGATATTTCAGCGAGAAGTTGAGAGACATTGCATATGCCGAGCAGCTTGATAAGCTCGGCAATATGCAGCGCAAGGTTTATGATATTATAAGACAATATGGACCTTGCAGCACAGAGTTTGTTGCGATTACATTAAACTGTTATCCACATCAAATAACTCCAAGGGTTAAAGAATTGCGCGAGATGAATCTGGTTTATTTTTATGACGTTGGAGTAAGCCCAACGAGCGGGAAAGCAGTGAGTCTCTGGAAAACAACAAAAGTTGATCCTCAATTAAAATTGTTCTGATATGGAAATAAATAAAAAACAAATATCGAAAATTCACTTACTTAAAAATCAACTTCATTTGTCTGATGAAGAATATGGTGCAGCACTTGAAAGCTATGAAGTTAGTAGTAGTAAGGATTTGAGTTATGAGCAGGCTGCTGATTTGATAAAAAAGTTGATTAAGCTGCTGCCAAAAGAGTTAAGGGAAAATTTCACGCAAAGGCACAAAGACGCCAAGAAGAAATATGATGAATTCGGTATACGATGGAACGAAAGATTAAGAGAACATTATGCAACACCTAAACAGCTTAGAATGTTGGAAGCTATGTGGATGACTTCACCGAGAGTTGAAAATAAAAATGAAGATGCTTTTAAAAGATTTGTTAAAAGAATCTCAGGTAAAGAGAAACTCGAGTGGGTTATGATGAGTGATGTAAGGAAAATAAAAAAAGCAATTGAGTCGTTATGAAGATGCATTGGATAAAGGAAATAGATTACAGCAAGTTTTTAGATGGAGATTTGAGACTCCTGGTTGATATTATAGGTATTGATAAATTTATTGAGTTATATAGCCACTTTGCCAAGACAGCAATTTATTTTTCAGAAAAACCTTTGATGGAAATGAAACAGGAATATATTAGGAAATATTTTGGGTTTAAAAATGAAAAAGAACTCGCAAGGATGCTCGGGGTAAGTGAACGGCTTGTCTATAAGATCGGGTCACAGAAAGTTACAATTAATAATCAGCAGGATTTGTTTAATGACTAACGAATTTAAATCTCCGGAAATAATAGAATTGCTCAATAAAAGATTAACCGGCAACAGAAATCTTATGTTATCAATTGCAGAGACGATGCGAGTAAGTGTGCTTAAAAATTTTGAAAGCGAAGGCAGCAGACTTGGCAGCAAATGGCAGCGACTTTCACCGGCAACAATAAAGCAGAGACAAAAGAAAAAATATTGGCCGGGGAAAATATTGCAAAGGACAGAAGAACTAAAAGATTCAATTACATCGCAAGCAGATGAGACAACGGCAAGTGTCTCAACAAATCTTATTTATGCAGCAATACATCACTATGGTG
Organism: Ignavibacterium sp.; assembly: GCF_025998815.1. Taxonomy (NCBI): domain Bacteria; kingdom Pseudomonadati; phylum Ignavibacteriota; class Ignavibacteria; order Ignavibacteriales; family Ignavibacteriaceae; genus Ignavibacterium; species Ignavibacterium sp. Next base: position 2,455,885 of record NZ_AP026678.1, on the reverse strand, counting down.
GGTGGATACATAGAAGTTCGTTGAAGACTTATCTAAGAAAAAAACGAGAAGGCAAAGAAGCTAAGACGCCAAGTAAGAATAAAATGAGTAGTTTTTATATACCTGCAAGACCATTCCTGAAGTTGAATGAGAGTGATTTGAGGGGAATAAAAGATATAATCATTAAAAAATTAACTAAGGCGAGATAATTAAGTTTTTAACAATTTTGAAAGCCCACCATTTCTCAATATTAAAAAGTTCTTTCCTCTCTTTAATATTGACCTTTTTTATTTTCATTTCTTTCAAATCGTCATCGTCCAGAGGAATTATTGAACAGCGGCAATTCCAATCGCTTACTGGGAATATTTCATACCATATTTGGTCATCGGCAAAAAATACTTTGTTGCTTAATGCACGATGTGCTGGTCGTGTGTTTTGATCAAGCACAGCTGAATACATCCAGTAAGGTCTGTTTTTGATATTTTCAATCATATTTTTGTAATGGCCAGCAGAGTAAGCAACTTTTAATATATAAGAAACCATAATTTGATTAATTTTATCAAATTTTTCTTTGATAATTAATCTTCGTAAATACTCCATATCGTAAGTTTTAATATCTGCAAGACTATCAACATATTCTTTAATTACAGAGATATTATTTATAATCCATTGGTAAAATTCTTGTCCATTTAATAAACTTTGTAAGTTTTCCAAGTTATTAAAGTTTTTATCTTTAAGGAAATTATAAAAAGCATCTAATAAAATTAATTTCGGTTCTTTTGTCATATTCAATTACTTCTTTAATAAAAAGTTATATATGATTTTGTAGAAAATTAAGTAAAATAAAGTTCAAATTAAAGGAATTGACAAAGGGATGATGATTGATTAATTTTGAGTAGCGTTTTAAGGTGCTTCCGTGAGCATAACCTTAAAGCGTCTGATGGCAGGCACGGAACTGTTAAAACCATCAGTTTTGGTTTTACCAGCCCCGCTAACGGCGGGGTTATTTTTTATAATATATTAAAGTGCCTTTTCTTGATTTGTTGATTTCTTTAGTGTCTTTTGGAAAGGCATTCCAGAAAATAGTTGAATCTTTTTCTTGTTTAGCAATAACGAAAAAAGGTCTTTTTCTATTGTCTTTGAATAGCCCGATATAGTGTTTTCGATATTCAACAAATCCTTTATCAGATTGATAAAGTGCCATATAAACTTCAAAAGGATTTTTGAGAGTCAATTCAATAAGAGGAATAAATTTTTCTCTGCCATCCTGTTTATCTAAGATATGGGATAGTCTTTCAAATGTAAATACAGACTTATCATCATCTACAGTATCAACAATTTTATAAGTTTTTTTTCCAAGAAAATTTTCCTTCAATAAAGTGACGAATTCTTTTTTACCTATTTCTTTAATAGTTGGGAATAAGTCTGGCATAGAGGAATAGAACTCGTCTGGTAAATCTTCAACTGGGGGTCTACCATAATCTTTATATGTTTTTTGATGAGGATAGATTTTAAAGTTACCGAAGCCAGTATCAAAGTTCAGGAATGCTTTGGCGGGATTGTAGTCCCAGCCTTTGCCAATTTTGAAGGACATCGGAAGCCGGGAGGCTTCCGCTACTTTTAAATTCATTTCCTCAAGATCATCATCATCGAGAGGAATTACAGAACATCGACAGTTCCAATCATTCGGTGGGTAGATTTTGTCCCAAATAGGATCGTCAGCCCGGTAAACTTTGCCGTGTAATACCCGGTGCGATGGTCGTGTGTTTTGATCAAGCACAGCTGAATACATCCAGTAAGGTCTGTTTTTGATATTTTCAATCATATTTTTGTAATGGCCGGCAGAGTAAGCAACCTTCATATTGGTGCGATAGATTGTTCTGAGCCGCCAGGGAGAGCCGAGTAAGACTTCTTTCTCAGGATCGACATCTGGAGGCAGTGGAAAGTCGGAAGGGACATCTTTGGCTTTTACTTTTCCCCACCAGCCTTTTGCTTTGAGCGTTGGTTTTAAGTTTTCTTTAAATTGTTGAAAAGATAAACCATTATCAATAGCGTTTTGAAGTTCATTACGAATATCCGAAAGAATATCGAGCTTCATCGCCTTGGCAACAGTGAAGGCTTTTGTATTTGCTTCTTTCCAGGTGTCCTGCCAGTTCCAGCTTATCTTGTATCCTTTGCGTTTGAGATATTGGATAATCTGTTCTGGCTTAAGTCCTATTAAAAGCTTTATGTCAATGTTTTCTGGCATATTTCCTCCATCATCCTTCGACAAGCTCAGGATGACACTGAGTTTCTGCCGGTTATTTCGCTGATGAATAAAAGTTTTGTGAGTAATTCTTCGAGCTGATTCGTACTCATTGCCGGATAAGTTTTAGCAAGTTCTTCCATAATAGTTTCGTAAGTTTCACCATTTTCGATGAGTGATAAAACAGGCTTTAAGGTGCTTTCGATTTGTAGTTGAAGAAGCTTGTCCGGAAGTTGATTGATAATTTCATCGGTTATTTTTTTTTCATCGGGCAAAGCAATCTTTGTGCCTACATTGTTCTTTTCTGCAAATTCGGGGTTAACAGGTTTTTCTGTAATATCAAAATCTTCAGGCAATAAATTATAATTTCTGATATAATAATCTTTGGTGAATTTAATGCCTGTATTGACTAATATTTGATCTCTTTCTGCGAGTAGTTTATCAACATCTTCATCTGCATAAAGAATAAATTTTGGTTTATTAATTGAATTGAAATTAACCTGGTAAATTAAATCTATGATTTTATTTATTGCCCTTTCAACAAGTCGTTGGTCGGCTTGTTGAACTTTAGCGAGCATGTCGCCCATTGTTTTTGAAGCTGCATAAGTGCCAGTGTCTTGAACTTCTGTTGTAAGTGTTTGAGTGAGAATTGCTTTGGAAATTTCATTATTCTGGAAATTCATCAGTTCACGAAAGACTTCAACAGAACTTGAACGCTGGGCTTCTTTGATGTCAATTGATGAATCATCCGGAATGACAGCCACTGCATCCTGGATCATATTTTCAAGGCTCGTAAGCAGATTATCAATTTCCTGTTGAGCTGACCCTCGTGGCAGTTTACCAATTAAAAACGGATTGCCGTATTTCTCCGTGAATGTGATCCAGAATTTCAATCCGCCGCGCTTAAATGTAACGGGCCAAAAGCAACGGCTAAGAACACGCTCGCCGTATGGATTCTGATAAGTTGGTTTATGTTGAACGAGAATAAATTTAAGAGGATTTACAATTTCGCCATCTAATTTAATTGAGTTTAAATTCTTTTTGATGTTTAGATTATTAAATTGATCAAAGAAAAACCATTCCTGAGGTTTCTCATCAATCCTGTTTGGTATTAAGAAATTACCTTGCTTTTCCCAAACTATTTCAAAAACCGTGAAGCCAAATAATGGAGTATTGAGTAGCTGGTCAATAAGATTTTCAAGATTTAATGTATTAAGAAATTCATTAATTAAATCAAATTCATTTTGAGATGAGTTCTGTTGCTGCAATTCCCAATTAAGGGATAATACCCCAGCTTTGCGCTGCTGAACTGTTGAAAAAAGATGTGGATCAGTAAGCAGCTCACGATAGACAGTGATGTCTTTTCCAATTTTGCGTAAAATTGGGTCTGGGTCTGGAAGCATATTCCAGTAAGTTACAATTTTATCGAAACTTTGTCTTACTGCGATTTCTGTTGTTAAAATTTTTGTATCCATTTAAAATCCTTTAAGCAAAATTTTCAATTATTTTATAACTTTCTCTCTTGTTTTTTGATTTTGCAAATGTTACTCCAGCGTTGCTTTTAGCAGCATAGCAGCAGAGCGCTAATGCCCAAAATCTATCTGCGTGCCCTGATACTTCGGATTGCTGCACATCGAAGCGGATATTATTGCTTGCTGTTGTTACTTTGCGAATGCTGTGCAAATCTTCCCGGATATTTTTATCCGGCGGAATAAAAACTTGTCTGTCTTCTACTAATCTTAAAAGATTATAAGCAAGTTCTTCTTTTGTTTTGCCGGTAAAAGTAATTGGTTCAACTCTGTAACGACCGAATCTATCCTGAGCTTCTTCTGCGAGCTGCATTCCTAAGCCGGTTGCATCGATGCAGGCTCTTCTGAATCCTGGTAAACTTAAGTAAGTAAACAAAATTTCTTTTTGTGATTTGAATGGAGTTCGTTCAAGTTCAATAACTTTCCTGGTGAATAAAAACTTCTCTACTTCTTCAGCAATCCAGATGACGGTTAAGTCTTTTTTGCGACCAATATCAACGCCAATATAGAGATTCTTCGCTTCGCTCAGAATGACATCATCAAACAATCCATCTCGTTCGATTGAGAAGATTTGTTCATAACTTAAGAATGCAGTTGCTTCGTCAACCGGAGTGCAACAATATTCTTCGAGCCAGGTTGTGCGATCAAATGAATTTTCTTCCTGCTCTTTTAGCCAGGCTTCTCTTTCTTCCTTTGTGGTTTTGCGTTTGTAGATTTTATCTACCAATCCCTGCTCTACTGCATCAAAGATTGTGGTTGTATGTAAAGACCAATTAAGCTTACCGGATTTTATAGATTCGATGAATTTATAAAATAAACTCTGTTTGCCTTTGTGGGTTGACAGAATTCTTAGCGGGAAACCCCAGGTAATTACAGGTTTAGCTGCTTTCCAAAGAGCAACAGCGTCACTATGGAATGCAAATTCATCAAGGACAACCTTCCCTCCCTTTGAACGAAAAGCTTTTGGGTTACTGGAGAGAGCATTTATTCTTTTGCCGTTTGTGAACTCTATTGTAAAAGTTTTGATGGATTTATCAGATTCTAAAACTTGCTCTCCTAAATCACGAGCGCCTTTATCGAATAGTTTCGCCCATTGAGCACAATAGAGAATATATTCTTTAGCAGCGGATTCGTCTGCAGAAGAGAACCAGACTGCAGGCACATTGCCTAGCACAACATCACGCACATCTTCGTATGCCTGGACATAAGTTGCCCCTATGCGGCGTGACTTTTCCCAAACTTTATGCTGGCTGTTGTCATTAAGCCATTTAAGTTGATAATCAAGGAAATACTTTCTTTCCTGTTTGCTCATCACATACCGAGTAATTCTTCAACAAATTTAATTGTTTCAGGACTTGCGGCTTTTACTTTCTCTTCGCCTTCATCATCAGAAACATCAATCCCCTGCATAAGTTTAAGCGCAGAAAGGGCCTTAACAACCGCATAAATATTGTGTGGAGTAGGGTTTGCTTTAGCTTCTTTGATTGCGATACGGGCAATATCTCTGATTTCCTTCTGCAGGTCTTCATTTTCCTGCTGATATATTTTCCGCTGTTCGTCCCAATTGTTTGCTGTCTTCCAGTTGTACAGTGTTTTTCTGGCAACTTTATTCTTTAACAGTTCAACAATTGCATCAATGCTAAAACCCTCAATAACATAAAGCCGTTTTGCCTCTTCATAGAGGGCTGCATTTTTCATAGATTATAAGTCTCCTTTAATCTATCTATCTGAAAAAGGCATTCTCTTGCGTTAAGTTGCAGAACTCTGAATTCCTTGGCCATCATCAATACCCTTTCGAGATCGAGTTCCAAAAAATCTGAGAGCGGGTTTAATATTTCTCTTAATTGAATCAGAAGAGACTCAGCCTTCATTTCAAATTCCTTATAGCGTTCATTAAGCTCTGAAAGCCGCCCTTTGGCTATGAGCAATTCATTATTACTCATTTCTATTTCTCCTTTCGTGTATATCTATTTTGGTTTCGAGCCTGGTAAGGATGCCAATCAAAAGCTCTTTGTATTTGAGGTCCTGTTCAATTTGTTTGAATAATCTTTCCACCAGGTCGGTATAAGATTTTGATTGCGTTTTATATGTAACGAACCAGATAACGAAAATAATTACGGCAATGCCTCCATTGGCGAGCACCTTTATTAAATCGGGAGTTAAATCCATATTATATCCATTTTTTTTTGCAAATTTAATTGCGGGGAGGACTAAATTATTTTGAATGGTGCAGTTTAGAGGGTAAAAGGGTTAGAATAATTTTGACACAGCAAAATTAAATAAAAATTTTAATAAAGCAAGAGGTAAAAATGAAATGGTTTGCAATATTCAAAACAGGTAAACATACCGACAGTTCCGGGAATGAAAAACAATGGACTGAAAAAGACCTTGATAAAATAGTAGAAACTTATGATCCATCAAAGCACGAAGCCCCGATTGTGATTGGTCATCCGAAATCAAACGCCCCCGCGTTCGGTTGGGTAGACAAACTGAAAAGAGTCGGAGATACTTTGTATGCATTGCCTAAACAGCTTGCGAACGAATTTGTCGAAATGGTTAATAAAGGACTATTTAAAAAGCGGTCAATAAGTCTTTATCCGGATGGAACGCTGAGGCACATAGGTTTTTTAGGTGCCCAACCCCCAGCGGTCAAGGGGTTGCCTGATGTTGAATTTAAGGACGACGATCAGTCAGCGACTATAGAAGGAGAACAGTTTACTGATCTGGAAGATGCAGGCGATCAGAAATCTGACAATGAAAAAATTAAGGAACTGCAAAAGCAAATCGACATTTATCAGAAACAGTTATCTGATATGTTAGCCAAAGAAAGAGAGTTTGAACAATTGCAGAGTAAGTATGCTGAAATTATTGTTGAGAAAAACAGACTCGAAGCGGAATTGAATAAACAAAAAAGGGAATCTGAAGAAAAAGAATTTGAAGAATATCTTGATAAAGCAATATCGGATGGCAGGCTGCTTCCGAAGATGAAAGAACCAATTACAAAAATTTTTAGAATCATATCGCTTACACCGGAATTTGAATTCTCCGAGGGTGTTAAAACTCAATCTACAGATGTGATTAAAGAATTTATAGAAAAGATGCCTAAACTTATTGACTTTAAGGAACACAAAGATCAAAACAGTCAAGCCTCTGATAATGAACCTGTAAGCAAAATAGTCGCCGAAGAAATAAGAAAACAAATGGGAAACAAATAACAGAAACCAAATCCAAATTAAAGGAGAACCAATGAAACTACAACAAATTTCAGCCAATGATACAATCACTCAGCAGGTAGTTGCCCAAATGATCAGCAGGGCAACTGTGCTTGAATTCGCTGAGTTTTATCCGATTGTCGGCAATGCAGATTATGCGCGTAAAGCTGCAACAGCAAGCGGAGGACAATTCAGAGCGCTCGATGCGGATTATCCTGCAAATGTCATCACACCGGCATTTGCTAATCCAACACTCAAAATCCTTGGCGACAAGGTACAGGTTGACAGAGCTCACGAAAGAAGAGGATTGGATTTAGCAAGTGTAAGAGCCAGAGAGCTGATGAATTTTGCCGGAAATCTTGGGAAACAATTCCAGTATTATTTCTTTAACGGAACATTATCGGGCACTCAATTTAACGGGTTGAAAGCAATCGTGCCATCCGGGCAAAAAATAACCGCAGCTACAAATGGACATAGCGTGCCTCTTGGTAATGATACTACATCAAAAACCGCACAACAGAAGTTCCTTGAGTTGCTTAATCAACTTATCCAGAAAATTGACGGCGGTGCTCAAGTATTATTTATGAATGCGTTTACATTAAGCCGGTTAACAACAATTGCCCGTGAATTTATTCAGTGGCAGGTTAATTCGTTCGGTGTTCTACTCCCATATTATAATGGTATCCCGATCAGAGATGCAGGTTATGATAAAAACGGAGCATTAGTGATACCACAAAACGAAACAGTTGGAACCAGCACTGATTGTACTTCAATATATGCTGTGAGATTCGGCGAGGGTGCCGATTTGAGTATCGCAACTAATGTTGGTGTAGAAGTCAAAGATTTGGGATTAGTTGGTGTACATTATGTTCATAGTGTTGAATTTGATGCCGACTTAGTATTGTTGAATGATTTGAGCGTTGCAAGATTAGAGGGTATCAGGTTACCGTAAACGTTTTGCGTATTGCTGACGTTGTCAATTTAGAAGCACAAATGTTTAATTTAAAATAAAAAGTTGAAATGGAATACAAAATTCAAATAACAGATGAAGCTGGCAATGTTCGGCAATACGTTGTTAGCCGTAATTCTTCTTCCAAAGATAAAAGTTTGAATGACTTCATTTTAGAGGCATTACAAATTTCAGAAGATAAACGAAAGCTACCATTAAAAATACAATGTCCAAACGGATTAGAAGTTTATCCTTCAATTAAAATGAAGTTTGAAAACTATGGCAGTCCGATACTTGGTGATAAATTAGAAGCAATGCATATTACGTGGCGTGATTAGAATTACGGCTAAACTGTTCGGATTGGAGTATAATTTCTGTAGCCGGGAAGGGCAAGCCGAATGGAGGGAAGGGCAAGCCCTTCCCCTACAAAAACAGCTAAAAATGATAATTTTTCTTGGATGGGCGAAAAAACGGGTTAGATGGTAATCTTAAAAGCGTTTAAAAACCATTTAAACCCCATTTAAAAACTCAAAACTTTTTAAAGACGACCCATAATATGGCTAAGCCCGAGATCGTGGCTTATAAGCGATTTATGGAAGAATTTAACAATCCTTAACAAAAGGCAATGGCTTATATAAATCAGGAAATACTTGAACGGTATATATCGAGAGAAGAACTTACCAGACTGACCGATGATAGTAACAACGGTTCTGTTAATCCAACTGTCCTAGACGAAGCAATCAATGTTGCAAGCAATGAGTTTGATAATTATCTGAGAGATATTTATGATACACTGCAATTCCCGTTTCCTCTTCCGGATATGTTAACTCAAATCATTGTCGACATTACTATTTATAATTTATATAAAAGACGCTACAGACTGGATATGCCCGAATCAATAACTAAAATTTATGAGACGGCGATTGATAAATTATCAAAAATATCACGTGGCGAAATCCAGCTTACGCTTCCTAAAAAGAGTACCGCGGGTTTTATAAAAATAAATAAGACAGATAGCGACAGATTATTCAGCAGAGAAGAGCTTGACAAATTATGATTAAAGAAACAAAAGAGCTGATTAAAACATTACTTACCCTGGCAACATCGGAATTGCCGGGACATTTACAAATACCTGTTGAAATACCGGTATCTATTGATGAATATAAGTTGAGTCATCCGATAGGGTCATATCTTGTTGCTTACAAGGGAAGCTTCTTCAAACAGAAAGATGTAAAAAACATTATTGCCCAGGATAGAGATTTGGAAATAATGCTTATTGTTACAGCACGTTACCGTAGTGAATTTACACCGGAGGAATATCTTGATTATGCTATCACCAAACTGAGCGGTTATAAAACGGATGCAAAACGAACTGACAGAATGATTTACTGCAGCCAGGATGAATGGTTGGGCGAAGAAGCCGGGGTTTGGTCTTATGCAGCTACATTCGTTGTGCCGGTTGAGTTTTATCAGGTGGGGATATGATAAGACCAAACAGTACAAAAACAATAAGTAAAAAAGGATTAGACCTGATTAAGAAATATGAGGGGTTAAAGCTTGAAGCTTATAAAGACCCCGCCGGTATATTGACAATTGGATACGGGCATACAAAAACGGTAAAACCTGGTATGGTGATAAACAAGGATATGGCTGATTTGCTTTTGAAAACAGATATAATGGATGCAGAGAGTGCGGTCCGGGCGCTTGTGGATATTGAGTTAACACAAAACCAGTTTGATGCTCTTGTAAGTTTTGTCTTTAACGTTGGCAGAAGAAATTTTCAAAGAAGTACTCTATTGAAGTTATTAAATGCAGGCAAATTACTTGAAGCCGGAGAAGAATTCATGAAGTGGACCAAAGCAAGACAACCGGGTGGATTAAAAGATTTGCCCGGATTAATTAAAAGGCGGGCTTGTGAAAAAGCATTGTTTCTAAGTAAAGAGTGATGATTATGGATTTAATAATACAAATAGCAAGCGGACTATTATTTATACTATTTGCTGCATTTGCCGAGGGGATAGAATGGAAGGAGCGTTATCTTGCGATTACTTACACTGAACAGGAAAAACTTAATCGCATCTGGCACTGGCTGCAATTCTTTGAGAGAGTTTTTGCTCTATTGTTTGGTTTCTCGGTGGGAGTGGTTTCCGGATTAAGCATACTTTCTGTTAAAATATTTTTTTTAATATCGGTTTTATTCTGGATAATTTATGATGCAGTAATAAATATGTATGCTAAAAGAGATTTATTTGCCCCCAGCAAGCATTCAACAAGTCCCTTTGAGAAGTTTTATTGGTTTAAGCCCATATTACTGATTCTTGTACTAGCATTTATTCTTTTAGGATGTGGATCGACAAGGGTCGTTGAAAAAGTAAGAATAGATACAATAAAAGTTGTCAGCCCGGTGATTGAAGATTCATTGATGGCAAAAGTTATAACTGATACGGTTGTGGTTACTAATAAGATAATTAAAAAAGATACTGTTATTGATGTGCGTTATTATCCTGTGGATAAAAAATTCTATTTGAAAGTTAAACCAGATACAGTTTTAATAACTAAAATTGATACAGTAACACAAATAAAGACTGAAGAGGGTAATTCCAATTCTTACAAATGGATTGTAATAGTTGCTCTTGCAATCATAGGACTAATAAGTTTAATAATAATAAAAATTAAATAGGAGATAAAAATGAAAATTTATTTCTGGCAGAAAAAAGAATTTTGGGCTTTGATTCTCTTTGTTGTTAAGGGAGTTAATGCCCTTAGTAAACCTGAATCATTTGTTTATCAGCTATCTGACTATCTGTTACAGGTGGGAATTCCTCTTTTACTTGCTGCATTTGGGATTAGTGATGGCATAAAGAGCAACAGCTTAATGTTTCCATTTAATAAAATTTTCGGACAAAAAAAACCGGAGGCTAAAGTATGAAATATCTGATAATTGCACTTATAATTTCATTGTATACAACCGGATGCGCTCAGCCAAATACAAAGACTACCATAGAATTCGGTATCACTAATCCGCAGCCCGGTAAAATTTATAAAATTTTTGCTGAGGTTAAGTCAGATACGAGCACATCGAGATTAGTTAATGATATGGATTATCTGTCTCCGGATGTAAGCGATTTGGAAATCCAATTAAAAAATTTCAGAACAGTTGGAGATACACTATTTGGCGAATATAGTTTCAACGATACTACAGTAAAACAATATTTAAAAGCGGGATGCATACAAGTTAACATAAGCAATCTCAAATACAGTGCTATGATCACAACAAGCTGGGCTGCACTTGATATGATAGAGCCAAAACCCGGCGGGTTTTTTATAAGGAGAAAAAAATGATTAAAGCTTTATTGATAGCATTAATCATCACAACAATATCGGTCGCCCAGCAGCATTACATCCGGGTCATATTCAGTGAAAAAATGCAAATAGAAACAATCCTCAATAAAAATAATTATACTCTTTATGACCAATCGATGAGGATAGTCCCGATTGACAAGGTTGGGGCAGTGAATGATAGTATTGTAATACTTTTTGTTCCATTTCTTGACTACAAAACCAATTATCTTGTAAAGGTGATAAATGTTAAAGACCTTGCCGGAAATTATATAAATGATAAAAATACTGCCTGGTTCAGATTCGATGGATATGATACAACCCAAACCAAACCGAAAATTAAAATAAGGAGTAAATAAAATGCCATACGCAGCCGCAGGACTTAAACAAATTGTAATGTGCAACAAAGGGACACTGGCAACCACGCCGGTTGACCCGATTGCACTTGGCATACGAAAAGATGCTGTTCTGTCAATCAATCATTTCAAACAGGTCGAAGATTACAGAAAGAGAAAACTGCGCAATTATCTCAACTTTAAACTTGAAGGTGAGACAATGCAGCCAACAGTCTTCCTATTCAAAAAGTTATTGGACTGGATAAACGGGAATGTTGATTTGCAGGTGGTTACGCAAAATCAATCATCCACCGCAAAAGATGTCTGGAAATTCAATGCAGGCAAAGAGCTTGGGATTGATTTTGACTGGACTTATAACCAGGACGGCAGAAGTTGCAAAATCAGTTTTGAAAGAGCTTTCCCTTATAATGATGCAGTAACATTTATTGATGCTGCAGATAGCACCACATCTGTTACATTTGCAGGAATTACGGATGACGGTACTGATCTTACACTTTACAGAGGTGCAAGTCCGGATAAATTTGAGAAGCCAGCTGCATCATCGCTCGGAAGTTCATCGCTCATTACAGTGCGGCAGATGAACATTAAGACCGAAAACAAAAAATCAATAGATAATCTTTCGCTTGTCGATAATTTGATGGTCACTCTTGAAATGACAGGAAGAGAAGCTGCTATTGCAGATTTCGTAACAAGGTTAAATAAAGGGATGCTGGATGAAGTTATCTTCCAGGAAAAAAACTCCGGGGCATATTATGATAAGTTTATGTTCAATGCAAATGTACTATCACAAACCGACGAATTTGTAATTAATGACGAGGAAAGAACGCTAAAGATTGTTCTTGAGGGAAGAGTCCCAATTTATTCAGTATCGTTTTTATATGGTACTCCTAATGGTGGCGATGCCGCGGATACAAAAGGAACAACAGGCGGCACAGTTAAGTTTGGTTATTAAGATGCCTTACCCTAAATCCCTCTCCTCCACAGGATGCTTTGCATAAGGAGAGGGACTTTTAAAGAAAGGAGAATTTATGGAGCTTAAGATAAAAATTGGAAAAGGCAATTATGCTTTGAGAACTTTCGATAAAAACGGCAACCAGGTTTTTTATAGTTCAAGTCGCTTGAAAGGATTTGATTATGTTAATAATGAATTGGTTTGCAATGTGCCTGAAGAATCAGAAACCTACGAACTTAAAGACTTATCAACATTAAAAATTGTTTCGCAAGGAGAAATTAATGACAGAAACAAAACCCTACACAATAAATCAGCAGATATATCATCTAAAAAATAAATATACACTAAAAGATTGGGGACGGATACTTAAAATACTCAGCGGTTTAAATACTGACGATAAGAATTCTATTATGCTACTATTAACTGATAATCGTGTAGAGGATTTGCTGGGGGTTATACTCGATAGGCCTGTTGAAGGTGATATTTTTGAAGAAGATTTTAATGAGGTAAGCCGTGCGATAAACGATTTTTTTACGCGAAAAAAAAGTTTGATGAAAAATACAACGGGCTCTTCAATAAGCTGAACGATGAACATGAAAGAACAAGCGGAGAGCTTGAAAGATTAAGCGAACTTCGAATATCATATTATGACCCTGCAAGTGTAGATATTGACCCGCTGTTGTTTAAGCTCTCCGGAGGTGACATATCAAAAACAAACATAATTAATGATCTGGAAGTTGAATATTGTTATGATTGGTATTACTTGATTAAAGTGAGTGAATTGAATGAGATGAGGTTGAGGATTGCAGAATGGAAAAAGCACATTAAATAAAGAAAAAGTTACATAAGATTATTAAAAAAACGATTCCCTAAGTAACTAATTAACTCGCCAAGAAGGACAAAAACAATAATGGCTGATAATATAATAAAACTAAAAATAAGTATAGACAATAAAGAAGCCATTGCATCAATCCAATTAACTGATGAAAATATACAACAATTGTATAAAAGTTTCAAGTTCGGACAGCAGGCAGTAAATGGCTTTGAGACATCAATTGCCAGGGGATTCGATAATGCACGCCAGATAATTCAAGGTTTTAGAGAGACATATTCAGCACTACAAAATATATTAAGCACACCGGTACAGGCTGCAATCGATTTGGAACAATCAATTGTATCATTTGAAATATTACTTGGAAACGGTGATAAAGCCAGGCAAATGATTAACGACTTGCGGGAATTTGCATCCAAAACCCCGCTTCAATTATCCGGGTTGCAGGAAAATGCCAAATTATTATTAAGCTTCGGAGTCGAAGCACAAAATATATTGCCCTATCTGAAAATGCTTGGAGATATATCCGGTGGTAATGCCCAGAAAATGAACCAGTTGACACTTGCCTTTGCTCAGATGCAATCAACAGGCAGGTTAATGGGACAGGACCTGCTGCAGATGATAAACGCGGGATTTAACCCGTTGCAGATTATAGCTGAAAAAACCGGTAAATCAATTGGTGAATTAAAAAAAGAGATGGAAGATGGAACAATAAGCTCTGAGATGATTATCCAGGCATTTAAAGATGCTACAAGTGAAGGGGGAAAATTTTATGGAATGCTCGAAAAGCAAAGTGAAACACTTGGCGGTAAACTGTCAACCCTGGAAGATAACTTTCAGCAACTGCAGCAACAAATCGGAGGAACAATTGCTATTGGACTATCGCCTCTTATCGAAGAATTCAGTAAAGCTTTAGAGACAATTAATGATTTTTCTCCGGAACTGGCTGGATTAATAGGCACATTTGGGACATTAAGCGCTGCGGCATTTACATTAAAAACCACTGGTCTTCTGCCTCTAATAGGTAACTTACAAGGCTTAAAAAGTATATTTCCTTTATTAAGAGAGCAGATGTCTGCTGCAGGGGCTGGAGTCGGATTATTGCAAAAATCATTTATTACCTTAGGAACAACATTGAAGGGATTGGCTGCCTCTATTGGACCTGCGGGATGGGTAGTAATTGGCATAACAGCAATAACAGCTGCAATTAATTTATTAAGCAGCTCATACGATAAATTGTCTGACTCAGAGCGGCAGGTGGTTGCAAGCGCCGATGCCGAAAAAATTAAATTTGATCAGCTTACAAAAACCATATTAGATCAGAACAAATCAATCCAGGAACGTAACAGAGCCAAAGAAGAGGCACAAAAAATTTATCCTGGATTTTTAGAAAATCTATCTATTGAAAAAACAAACCATGATAAACTGGCTGAAGCTGTTAAAAGGCAAACAGAGGAATTCAGGAAGCTTATTGATCTAAAAATTTTAAATCAGCGGCTCGATTTGGCAATACAAAATTTGGCATCTAAACAAAACGAAAATATATCGCCCGACATTTGGGATTATCTATTAGGTGAGGCGCAGCGACTTATTAATGGTACACCAGGGATTATCAATGCCCAGGTAAATGCTGCTATAAAACACGCTGAAAGTATTACTGAAGCACAGAAAAAAATAGATGATTTGTTGGCCGAGATAGATGCTAAAAACAAAGAGACCGGGGAAATAAGGAAAACCCGAGACAAACTGACTGAGGAGGAGAAGAAAAAACTTTTTGAAAAAAACAAGATATTATTATCCGAAGCACAGCGACATCAGGCGGCAATACTGAAACTTGAAACAGATAATGATATAATTATTCTGCAGCAGAAGGCTAAACACATCAATGAGATGATTAAATTATATAAAAATTATGGGCAGGATGTTACTGCTCTTGTTAACCAGCTGAAAGAAACGGAACTTGAGCTCGCTATTAAGCTTAAACCACCCGAAATAAAAATTGATGAACAATTACCTTTTGAAGCGGAAGAACTGCCGGATATACAATATGGTAATATATTGGATTACGCCAGATTAAGTAAAGAGCAGGAACTTGAACTTTGGCGTAAAACAGAGTTGGAAAAAGTTGCTGCATATGAAAATAGCGCCGAAATGACTACAGCAATCGAAGAAGAATATAAGAGAAGAAGGGAAGAATTAAAAGAACAGGAACTACAGAATACCCTGAATAATTACACTTTATTGTTCGAAAACATCGGAGGAATCTTTGCTCAACATACGGCAGCTTATAAAGCGATGGCAATTGCGCAAACAATCATTGAAACTTATCGCGCAGCAACAGCTGCGTTATCACCACCCCCAATTGGAGCCGGACCAATATTAGGTCCAATACTTGCAATTGCAACTATTGCCAAAGGCATGGCTAATGTTGCAAAGATACAGTCCACAAAGATTGGTGGTTTTGCACTCGGCGGAAGACTTAGAAAAGGCGAGCAAGGATTTTTCGAAGGTTTTGAAAACGAAATTATTGCACCTGAAAAAACATTTATAGAGATATTTAAAAGCGAATTAAGACCCAAAATATATGCCGATATGAGTGTAGATAACAGCAAATTAATTAATGAAATAAAGCTCTTACGTAAAGACCTTAGTAGCGGTGCAATCAAGGCGGTTGCTTATCTTGATGATAGAGAGGCACGCAGAATTTACAATATAGGTAATTATCAGCGAAGGAAGCTGACCCTTGATTAGTAACATTAAAATTGAGTTTAAAGATTATCCGTCCGGCAATTGGGAAGATTGGAGTGAATATCTTGCCGACATATCCTCGTTATCAAAAAATGTAGAGAGCGATAATCCTGGTGAAGCAGGAACAATAGTCTTTGACGAAGTAAAGATTTCTTTGAGGTATTTGAATGGAGAACCGCCATACAATAAATTTTCTATTGACCTGAGTAATATTAACAGATACCTTTTCCGCATATCATCGCTTAAATCTGATGGTACATTTGTCCCATTGTTTGAAGGGATAAGTGATTTTTCGAGCATATCCTGGAATGATTATGAAAATGTAGTAGAATTCAGTGTCGTTGATAAATTATCAGCATTGGGAATATTAACTGCTGAACAGATAAGAGACCACTATCTTATAAAAGACAGATTATCCGATGCAGCACCCCTTTCTACGGAATACCAATTCCAATATAATAACGGAGTACCCAACCATATCTGGATATGTGCTGCACATCCTAATGTATATGATGATTTAAACAGTGTTCTAGTAAATCCCGGTGAAGTTGTTGATATACCTGAGATTGTTAGTGGTGAGAGCAGATTACGAGTGATAACAAAATCCTGGCTTGAGATACACCCTATTTATAACAAAATATGTAACAGGGTGGAATTTGTGCCTCATCTTGATTCTACTAATTACAATACTATAATTTATGATGGAAATAATTGGCTAAATCACAAAGCTTATAAATCCCTGGTTTATGGAGAAGATATTAACAATATTGTATCAGACGAACTAGTTAGTCTTGATGGTCTTAAGTTAATTAAAGCTTTGTACAACCAGGCCTGGCCGGGGACAAATTTTACTGTAATACCCGGGTCGTTGACATTTAATGTCCCAGCAGAATATGCAGTCAGATTAGTTGAAAATAATCCTTTCGGGAAAAGCCCCCTTGATGCTATAATTACATTAGTTAATTCAATTAAGCCGGCGGGAGGAATAAGCGGATCTTATCTATATGTGAATAAACAAGGGAATCTTGTTTTACAATCTAAAAATGAATTAACCGGAGGCAATCAACGGGATTTAAGCAATACTAAAATATTCGGCAACCGTAAAAAATATTTCTGGGATAAACTTGCAGATGCCTGCACTGTTAACCTTAAGAGTTGGATAATAGATAAAAAGACGGGCGAATACTTGCAAATAAAGCAAACTGTTACACTAAAACCCCCTTATGCAACAGGATTTATTAAACCTAAAAATGAGATTAAAAAAGAACTTATAACTACGGAGTTGCCGGGTGTAAATGAAGACCCGTTATTATTCCTGAAAAACAAAGCTATTGAGCTGGCACAGGATTACTTAACATTCTATGGTAAAAGGAGAGTTGCCTGGGATTTAACTCTGAATCTCGATGATAACACTGTGGCATGGGACATACTCGATTTCCTAACAAAAGGTTCCGAGAGCTACATAATTACAAATATTCAATACAATCTTATTACCAGGGAAATTACTTTTCAGCTTGTTGGCACTACCGGTTATAATTATGATATTAGACAGGTTATATTTGCATCGCCGGACTACTCCTATAATGGAGATACTACCTCTGGTTATGTATCATCAATCAATACTATCATTGGGACATCAGAATTAAATTTCCTGGCACCACTGGATTTGACAAGCTTAAATGTAAGCTTAAAATTTACCGGTAACCTGAAACTAACAAATGGTGAGTTGGATATTGTACAGGATATTATGACCACATCAACTCCAACTTTTGCTCAATTAACACTTAGCAGTGCCGGAACTACAACATCAAACGCTGTAAGAGCGGATAGAGCTATAAATACAAATTATCCTTTGACTGGTGGCGGGAATTTAACTGCCGACAGAACAATCGGATTAAACTACAACACAACAAATTTAAAGCTAACATCAAACCAATTAAACACTATACAAGATATAGGCACAACCGCAACCCCTACCATTTGCGCACATTAATTATTAGCAATGCCTGGAACACAATACAACAAATGTCGTTAGGCTAGATAGAAACATAAAGTACAAGTTATCCTTAACTGGTAGGTGGCTAATCTTAACGAGCTGAAGAACAATTCGGAGCTTAGTATATCAATGCAACTAATTTGAAACTAACTTCAAACCAATTAAATACTATACAAGATATTGTCAACCTCAAGTTACTCCATCTATTTTCTAATTTAACTATTAACTAATAGCTTTAACTGTTACATAGAAATGCAAGCATTTCAAGAAGCTGAAATTACACTACAAGCTGGTGACAGACACAACATTATGTTGTTTCAACTAAGTGTATAGCAAACCAAAGCGGAAGTTATGATATAGACAAAATAATTTAACAGCTCAATTATTCTTGGGGTGCTGGTAATAGTAATCCTTCCTGGTGGGTTAGAAATATAAACAGTCGGCATGTTTTTAGACCATACAAGTTCAGATTACTAGTTACTGAATTATCGAATGCTGTTTTTACATTAGAAAAAAGAATAGTCGGAAATGTCACAAATTCACATGGATTTTATAGTTGTATTTAGTGATTATGGTGGTGCTGGAAGTGGAACTATTACAAACTTATCGTTATTAAAAGTTGAAAGTAATTACTCAAAGCCTCTCTATATATTACAACTGGATATAGGGTTACATATACCAGTATTTAAGGCACAAAATGCTTATGGGATAAAAATTGATAGTGTTATTGGTTCAACCGATACTTATGCTATTTATTCGGGCGCTAATGTTAAATCATATTTTAAAGGCAGTCTTGGAATAGATACTACTGCACCTTCTTACAAGCTTGATGTTAATGGAACCGGAAGGTTTGTTAGTGCTTTAACACTTGATAATGTTCTTGAACAAAAAGGCACTACTGGAGCAAATTTATTTTATACAAGCATTGAACAATTTGGAGATAAATCAATTGGCACAAATCCCTTTGCATCTGGCTGGACAGGAGCAGGTTGGCGGCATTGACAAAGGAATTACTACTGCAGGAAGGACGCACCTTGAACTTGATGACCTAACGGTTCGAGGAACGATGCGAGTTTACGAGCTTATCATCAACCAAATAAGGGCAACAAACGGCTCGCTGTTTGTGTCAAGCAGCGCAAAGGTTTTATCCGCTACTTTGACACCAGGAGACCCTGAAACTTACACTATAACTTTTGAAGACCCGGAAGGTCACAATGTATGTCCGTTTTTAGTTAATGATATTATTCTTGTCCAAAGAGTAAGGCTTGATTCAACACTATGGTTAAGCAAATAGTTTGTCAAGTAACAAATGTAACTGGCACAACTGTTACTGCAAGTGTAATTTATCGAAATGGTACAATTGATAAAAATGACTTATGTGTAAGAATAGGAAACACTTCCAACACTTCAAGGCAGGGAAGTGTATATTTAACAAGTGATGATTCCAATGCTCCATATATTGATATAGCTGACGGAGTAAACAGCTGGAGCGCCTGGAGTAGTGCTAACAAAATAAAAGTTAGAATTGGTAAGCTTACCGGAATAACAGACACTTTTTTTGGTGCATTATCAGGATATGGTTTATACGCAAAGTCAAATGCCTATTTAAGAGGCAAAATATACGCTGAACAAGGTGGATGGATTGCTGGTTGGACAATAGATTCCTCAAAATTAGTAAGTCCAACAGTACAAGATGGTAATGGTTATGAAACAAATTTTGAATTAGTTGCTGATAGTGGTGCTTTGGCTATAGGCGCTTATTTGAATTATGATTTAAGTGTAATTGATACGCCGTTTTTTATTTCATTTGGAAATATTAAAGATGGTGCAGGTAATTATACAGGTTATTATGGTCTTTCATTTAGACAAGGCAGTTCAAACTTATTTGAATTAAGCAATGGTCAGACACAAATAGCAGGCTGGAATTTCGACGCAAGTAAATTTTATAAATCCACCAATATTGAATTGAATGCAAGCACTAATTCGGTTGGAGTTAATTCCAATAAAGTTAAAATGTTTTATACAAATTCAGGCTCTTGGGGTCTTGAAGGAAGAGATGTAAGTGATAATTTAGTATTTCAATTAGGTTCAACAAATAAAATTGCAAGTTGGAATTTTATTCCCGACCATATTTATAAATTAACAAGCGGAACACCTACATCAAGTCCTGCTTATGGACTTACTATAAGTGCAACTTCTGCAGCATCAGTTGTTATTGCTTATGGTTCTAACTGGCAGCGCTATGTTAAACTTGGCTATCAAACTTCGGGTAACTGGTTTGGACTTGAGGGTACCGACACTAACGCAAATATAGTATTTCAACTTGGTTCAACAAATAAGATTAGGGATGGAATTTTGATACTACAAAATTGTATCAACGGATTGTAAGTCTTGAAGCTCTGCAAGTATGAAAGGGCTTGTAGTTGATACTGATAAGATTAAAATAGGTAGCTTTACATATACTGCCCTACTAATAGTTATTCTGATATAACTACATATATACTAATGGATAGTTCTGGTATACAATAGTGGTGATACAGTGGTGGGTATTACGGTCAAACATTACATACACAAACATCAACATCAGTTATTCTATATGAGTAAAGCATTAAATACATTATATCATTACGTTAACACAGATGCAGGAGCAACGAGCAACTGATATTGATGAATTAACTTATGGTACAATACAGGGACTGTTTAGTGATACAGATAGGGTTTTAAATAGAAAAATTAAAATTGAATTCAAATTGAGAGGTATTAAATACGAAGCAGGAACATACCACAATTTAAACGGAACTGTTAATGTAATTTATTTTAATGTCATCGTGGGGAGCGGTTATCAAAAGAGAAATTATTCATACTTTTCAATTTTTGGAATCTAATGTTCCTGGAGTTGGATATGCAAGCGCTTCTGTTATTGATAAAAACTGGAAGCAAATGCTATTGAGCTGATTGTGCCTGGTAATATTCCTGATATTTATGCTGTATATATTGAATTTAGAGCCGGATTTTTAATAGGAGGTGTTCATAAAAGAGCATTAGATTTTGAAGTATAGTGATTTAAAGTTCTACGGATATGAAGGAACAAAACACAAGTATAAATGAAGAAGGATTGAATGTATGATATAATTCGGATATGAATTATTTATCATTTAGAAAGAAACGCATTTGAAATTAATGCATATGATATAAAAGTTGCTAATTATCCTGTTGTTAGATTTTTCAGGTAGATATTCAACTTCACCACTATATGGAATTAAACTTTCTGATATGTATTTAAATTCAAGCGATGGTAAAGTATATATGTGTACTTCATTTAACTCAGAGTACACCAGTATGGAGTGCTTTAAATTAAAAGATAATAATATATTAATATTAAAATAAATTAAGTAAGTTTGAAATGACAAAAATTTCATCAAGAAAGGATAATTAAATGGGTATAAAATTGTTACAAATAGTAAATTCTATTAGTGTATTGAATAAGATTTCAAACAGCGATAAACTACCTATTAAGCAGGCATATATGCTAGCTAAATTTATTCCAAAGGTCCAGAAAGAATTAGAGACTTTTGAGTCGCTGAGAATTAAATTATTGGAAAAATATGGGGAAAAAAGAGAAGATGGACAAATCCAAGTAAAGGAAAATAATTTAGAAGAATTCCAACAAGAAATTTCCAAACTTTTGGATGTAGAGATCAACTTTGACAGTCCCAAGCTGGCCCTTTCCGACCTGGATAAAATAGGTCTGTCTGTGATTGATCTAATGACAATTGATTATCTTATAGAGAGCGAACAAGCGGTATGACAAAATGACACATTTTAACCGACTCAATAGGGATATAAAGTCAAATTATTATCTAAAAAAGCCAAAAAATTTTTTGCCAAATTGGGTGATAATTTTTGCCAAATTGGGTGAAAAGTTATAGCGACAATGTGACTCTTTTATCAAATTCAAATTCATGGAAATATCCATCATCTCGTTTTTCTTTAACCTTTTCTCCGGTTCCACTCAATTCATTTCCTTTATGTAATAAATGTATCTTGTAAAATACTGTTAGGCCCTCGTAGGGTTTGTATTTTGTATTTTTAATTATCAAAGCAGCCTCCCACTCACCAGTGAGATTCTTTTTAGGAAAAATCTTCTCATAGATAATAAAATAAATAATAGATAGTAATAAACCACCTAAAATAGTTCCTAAAGTATTAGTTAATAAATTTTCTATAAACATAAGCACCTCAATTTTTCAATAAAAATTAACATCATACCCAACAAACTTTCCATCTTCATAATTAAACTTTGCACTAAAGAACTTTTCCTGAAATAACCACGGAATAAAAATTTTATCTCCTTCCCAAAGATTTATTTCTGTAAGTTTATCATTTGGTATCCACTCAAGATGTCCTTCCGGCGAATCAATCAAATCTCCTTCAAATTCATCAGCGGTAAAAAGAAAAACATACCAATCATCTTTACCATCAAATAAAGGAAAGGTAATGAAACCTTTCATATTAACAGATTTTACTTTCAGTCCGCTTTCTTCTTCAATTTCTCTAATTGCACATTCTTCGGGTGATTCTCCTTGTTCAAACTTTCCGCCGAGCCCGTTCCATTTGCCTTCGTGATAATCGTTTTGTTTTTTGTTCCGGTAAATCATTAAAGTTGAATTAGTATTTTGGTCAAGAACATAACAGAGAGTTGCGAGTTTCATAAGATAAAATTTTTTAATTGACTGTTATTAATAAAGCAAGTATGTTTTTAATGCGTGTGAAATATAACAAAAAATTTTTTGGATTTTTATTTTTCTGTTTGGAGATTTACACAGCAACTATAAATTAACTTAAGAAATTACAAAGATTATTTGGAGACTATTAAAGATGGAAATGAATGAATTAAATTTTCTTAATAACGAACAAAACGAAGTCAATAAATCATTCTGGAGACTTCTTGCAGAGCAGGAACTTTCTGCAGCTAAAAGAAAAAACCCTGATGAAGACGACGATTTTGATGATTATGATGATGAAGAAGATGATGATCTTGTTGATGATGATGATTTATTTGATGAAGATGAAGACGATGATTTCTTCGACGAAGACGAAGAGCCTGCAGATGATTTAATTGATGACGATTTTGATATTGATGATCTCGATGATGAAGATGATCTTCTGGATGATGACGAAGAAAAGTTTTAAAAAAAGAGTGAGCTAACCGCTCACTCTTAATCTCACCTTTATTCTTAGTCTTTTCAGTAACCTAGATATAAATTTTTCAGTAAATAATTCTTAACATAATCAGTTACTCCATCCTCTAAAGAAGTAATTGATTTATTATATCCGGCCCTTTTGATTTTAGAAAGATTAGCTTCGGTAAAGTATTGATACTTTTCCCGGAGATGTTCGGGCAAATCAATAAACTCAATGTTTACCGGTTTACCAACAGCATTGAATAAAGCTGTTACAAGATCAATCCAGGTGCGAGCTTTTCCGGAACCAACATTGTAAATTCCGTTTTGGTCTTTATGCTCAAGAAAATGAAGTGTCATATCAACAGCATCCTTTACATAAACAAAATCACGCATCTGCTCGCCATCTTTATATTGAGGATTTAAAGATTTGAATAATCTAACCTTTCCTGTATCACGAACCTGTTCAAATGCTTTGTGCACAACCGAACGCATATCTCCCTTGTGATATTCGTTAGGTCCGTAAACATTGAAATATTTTATTCCTACTATTTTATCAAGAACATTATTTCGTTTTGCCCAAAGGTCAAATAATTGTTTTGAGTAGCCATACATATTTAATGGACGAAGACTTTCCAACTTCGATTCATCATCATCGAAACCAAGCGAGCCATCTCCGTATGTTGCTGCAGAGGAAGCATAGATAAATCTAATCTCTTTTGATAAACAATACCTGGCAAGTTCCTGAGTATAGAGATAGTTATTCGAAAAAAGGTGATCTGCGTCTTTTTCTGTAGTAGAAGAGTTGGCTCCCATATGAATTATTGCTTCAACAGGAAATTCAATAGAGTCTTCAACTATAGAGTTAATAAAATCATTTTTGTGAATAAACTCCTGAAACTTTAATCCGACAAGATTTTTCCACTTTTCTGTAGTGCCGAGCTCGTCAACGATAATAATCTTATCATTCCCGAGATTATTTAATCTCCACACAATAGCGCTTCCGATAAAACCAGCGCCACCAGTTACAACTATCATATGAAACAATCCTTTGATTTTTGCTGTTTGAAATTTAAAGATAATTGACAAGCTATAAAAGAAATGCGGACATCATTTAGTTCAGTATTAAACGATCAACTTGACAAAGCAACTATTATTCATATATTTGAAACAGGATTTAATAGTTCTTTTACATAATAAAATCTTATCAAGAACGGTGTAGGGAACAGGCCCGTTGATACCGTAGCAGCCGGTCAAGACTTTGTCGTGATGTCGGGTGCTAAATCCTGCCCCTGTTTATCAGGGGGAAGATGAGATGAAGAAGTTTTGATTGCCTCTTCATATCATCTGAAGAGGCAATTTAGTTTTAAATCTCTTTGTGTCTTCGAGTCTTCGTGGCAAAAAATCTTTTCCGCCACGAAGGCACAAAGACACTAAGAAAATAATTTTTTATGGTTTGATAAATAAAGGTATTCGTAATGAATGTAGAAATTTTCAAAAAACTTTTGTCTGAAAGAATCCTCATTCTCGATGGTGCAATGGGAACAATGATTCAGCGCCACAAACTTACAGAAGAACAATATCGCGGTGAGAGATTTAAAGATCATCCATACGATTTAAAGGGTAACAATGATATTCTTTGTCTTACTCAACCAGAAATAATTAAAGGTATTCATCGCGCTTATTTTGAAGCAGGTGCCGATATTGTTGAAACTAACACATTTAACGGAACCCCAATTTCACAGGCAGATTATCATACCGAGCATCTTGTTTATGAAATAAATTTCGAAGCTGCCAGAATTGCAAAAGAAGTTGCGGAAGAATTTAATAAAACTGATCCTATCAAGCCGAGATTTGTTGCAGGCGCATTAGGACCAACAAACAAAACACTTTCGATTTCACCGAATGTTAATGATCCGGGTTATCGTGCCGTTACTTTTGATGAAATGGTTGATGCGTATTATCAACAGACAAAAGGACTTGTTGATGGCGGTGTTGATATCCTTTTGATTGAAACAATCTTTGATACATTAAATGCAAAAGCTGCAATCATAGCAATTCAAAATTATCTCGAAGAGAAAAATATTGAGCTTCCGCTTATGATATCGGGAACTATTGTTGATATGAGCGGAAGAACTTTATCAGGACAAACAGTGGAAGCATTTTATATTTCAATTTCTCACGCTAAAAATCTTGTAAGCGTAGGATTAAACTGTGCTCTTGGTGCAAAGCAGATGAGACCATTCGTTGAGGACTTATCGAATATAGCTGATAAATTTATTTCTGTTTATCCGAATGCGGGACTTCCAAACGAAATGGGAGGATATGACGAAACTCCGCAATCAATGGCAAGTGTGCTTGAAGATTTTCTTGCAAGTGGATTTGTGAATATAGTTGGTGGATGTTGCGGAACAACTCCTGACCATATCAGAGCAATTGCAGAAATAGTCAAACATCATAAACCACGAATTCCAAAACCTCAGGAACCATATTTAAGATTAAGCGGACTTGAACCCGTCATACTTCGTCCCGATTCAAATTTTATGAACATCGGTGAAAGAACTAATGTGGCCGGTTCGAAAAAGTTTGCGAGGCTGATTAAAGAGGAGAAATATGATGAAGCACTTTCGGTTGCACGAGATCAGGTTGAAGGCGGTGCTCAGGTGCTTGATGTTAATATGGACGAAGGTATGCTCGACTCAGAAAAGGCAATGACAAAATTTCTGAATCTACTTGAAGCAGAACCTGATATTGCGAAACTCCCGATAATGATCGATTCATCAAAATGGTCAGTTATAGAAGCCGGATTAAAATGTTTGCAGGGAAAAGGAATTGTAAATTCCATATCATTGAAAGAAGGCGAGGAAGTATTTAAAGAACATGCAAAGAAAATTTTAAGTTATGGTGCAGCAGTTATAGTGATGGCGTTTGATGAGAAAGGTCAGGCAGACACTTTTGAAAGGCGTATAGAAATCTGTAAAAGGGCTTATGATATTCTAACCAAAGAAGTTGGATTTCCACCACAGGATATAATATTTGATCCGAATATTCTTGCTATTGCAACAGGAATGTCTGAGCATAATAATTATGCAGTTGATTACATCGAAGCAACACGCTGGATAAAACAAAATTTGCCACTTGCAAAAGTAAGTGGAGGCGTTAGTAACCTTTCTTTTTCATTCCGTGGTAACGATGTTGTTCGTGAAGCTATGCACTCGGCTTTTCTGTATCACGCTATTAAAGCTGGAATGGATATGGGAATTGTAAATGCCGGACAGCTTGTAGTGTATGAAGATATTCCCAAAGATTTACTCGAGCTGGTTGAAGATGTTATTCTTAACAGAAGAACTGATGCAACGGAAAGATTAATTGATTTTGCTGAAAAGATTAAGAAGCAAGACAAAGTTCATATTGAAGAAAAGAAAGATGAATGGCGAAATCTTTCGGTTGAGGAAAGATTAAAGCACGCACTGATTAAAGGCATCACTGATTATATTGATGATGATATTGCAGAAGCTCTTGAAAAATATTCCGCACCGCTTGAAATAATTGAAGGTCCTTTGATGGCAGGAATGAATGTAGTCGGTGATTTATTTGGTGCAGGCAAAATGTTTCTTCCACAGGTTGTAAAAAGCGCGAGAGTTATGAAAAAGGCAGTGGCGATACTGGAACCTTTTATTGCCAAACCCCAAATCTCCTCGGGAAATGAAAGCCTCATCCCCAGCCCTTCTCCAAAGGAGAAGGGAGCAAATGCCTCTTCCTCAGAGTCAGATAAGTTTGATTGGATGACAGCAGATCCGGGCGTTTATGGATTACTTAAGGAATTCGTTAAACAAAACCGTTCTAATCCTACTGAAGCAGAAGAAAAAATGTGGGAGCTTTTACGGGATAGAAGACTTGAGAACTATAAATTCAGAAGACAACACATAATCGGAAAATATATTGCCGACTTTGTTTGCCTCGAACAGAAACTTATTATAGAAATTGATGGACTGATTCATCAACTTCCTGATAACAAAGAATCAGATGAAATTCGAACTCAATGGCTAAATGAAGTTGGCTTTAAAGTGATTCGATTTACCAATGAGCAGGTAATTAAAGACACTAAAAATGTATTGGAGGAAATTATAAAGAATTTAAAAGTCCCCTCCTTTGGAGGGGATTTAGGGGAGGCTTCTAACAGAGAGGGTTTTGACGAAGCAAAAGAGGAGGATTTAGGAGGGGCTTCAGTATTATTGGCAACAGTCAAAGGCGATGTTCACGATATAGGTAAAAATATTGTTGCTGTTGTGCTTGGCTGTAACAGCTATAATGTGATTGATCTTGGAGTTATGGTTCACGCCGAGAAAATCATTCAAACGGCAATTGACAAGAAAGTTGATGTTATTGGTTTAAGCGGGCTTATCACTCCATCGCTCGATGAAATGGTTCATGTTGCAAAAGAAATGCAAAGAAGAGGACTGAAAATTCCTTTGCTTATTGGTGGTGCAACAACATCCCGCGTTCATACAGCTGTTAAAATTGATCCAAGCTATGATGGAGCTGTAATTCATGTTCTCGATGCATCGCGCAGCGTTCCTGTTGTTTCTTCTTTACTTAATCCTGATGAAACAGAAAGAAGAAAATATATTCAATCAGTAAAAGATGAATATAAAAAACTGCGCGAAGATTATCTGAAGAAAAAAACCGATAAACAACTTATTCCTATTGAAAAGGCAAGAGAGAATAAGTTGAAAATAGATTGGAGCAAATCGCAAATTAAAAAACCAAATAAGTTGGGTGTTACTGTTCTGAAGAATTATTCGCTTTCAGTATTAAGAAATTATATTGACTGGACTCCGTTCTTTCAAACATGGGAATTAAAAGGGAAGTATCCCGCAATTTTTGATGATGAAAAAATCGGAAGCGAAGCTAAAAAACTTTTCGATGATGCAAATAAGCTTTTAGAGAAAGTTGTATCCGAAAATCTTTTAACTGCAAATGCTGTATTCGGATTGTTTCCTGCTAATTCCGTTGGAGATGATATTGAAGTTTACAGCGATGAATCCAGGAAAGGAGTTCTTACCGTTTTACACACACTTCGCCAGCAAATGCAAAAGACAGTAGGACAGCCCAACATTGCTCTGGCTGATTTTGTAGCACCAAAAGATTCCGGACTAATCGATTATATTGGCGCATTTGCTGTTACTGCAGGAATCGGAATTGAGAAACTGATCCGGGAATTTGAGAAAAATCACGACGACTATAACAGCATAATGATTAAAGCAATAGCTGACAGATTAGCCGAAGCATTTGCAGAACATCTTCACGAACTTGTCAGAAAAGAATATTGGGGTTATGCATCGGATGAAAATCTAACTAACGAAGAACTTATAAAAGAAAATTACATCGGTATTCGTCCGGCACCCGGATATCCTGCACAACCGGATCACACAGAAAAGCCAATCATATTTGATTTACTAAAAGTTGAAGAACACTCTGGCATTAAACTTACTGAATCAATGGCAATGTATCCCGCCGCAAGTGTAAGCGGATTGTATTTTGCCCATCCTGAAGCAAAGTATTTTCAGGTTGGAAAGATTGATAAAGATCAGGTGCTTGATTATCATCGCCGCAAAGGAATGAGCGTTGAGGAAATTGAAAGATGGCTCAGTCCCAACCTCAATTACTGATTTTTATTTTACAAATTACTTGACAGGTATTTCTTTAAGGATTATATTAGTTAGGAATCCTAACTAATTTATTTAAATCAAAAAAAGGAGTGCTTTATGAAAAAACAAATCATTCTTTCTTTCGGTCTTTTTGCTGCAATAGTAGTCGGAACAGCAGTATTGTTTGGCTTCGGTAATGATGAAGTCAAATATCCCGATGGTTACAGAAACTGGACGCATGTAAAAACACTTATTCTTGAAAAAGGTCATCCGCTTTACGATGCTTTCGGTGGAATTCATCATATCTATGCAAACAAAACTGCACTCGAAGGATATAAAGCCGGAAATAAATTCAAAGATGGTTCTGTAATAGTTTTTGATTTGCTGGAAACAGTTTCCGCAGATAATGCAATTGCAGAGGGAAACAGAAAAGTTGTCGGTGTAATGGAAAAAAACTCAAAAAAATACAAAGACACCGGCGGTTGGGGATTTGAAGGATTTAAAGGTGACACTAAAGAAAGAGTTGTGAAAAATATGTACGGCGAATGTTTCAGCTGTCATCTTTCGCAAAAAGATAAAGATTATGTTTTTAGTGAGTACAGAAAGTGAGTTGTAATATCAGTTCCTGTTAATCGGGTGTCACCCTGCGTTTCGGGACTGTGTCTTAGCTGCCATTGCGAATTTATTTTGGAATCTGAAACAGGTTCAGATTGACAAATTATTATGACACAGTCGCTTATCGAAGGGTGACATTTCTGTTTTCTATCCTTTTAATTATTTAATTTTGTTTTGTGAAATCTATATTCAATCATAAATATCAGCACAGCGATCTGGATTCAAAACTTGTTCTTGCACTTGAGAGAATAAGTCACATTTTCAGAGTACTGCTTTGGGAACAGACCAAACAGTATAATCTCAGTCCGATTCAGACACA
Organism: Ignavibacterium sp.; assembly: GCF_025998815.1. Lineage (NCBI taxonomy): Bacteria > Pseudomonadati > Ignavibacteriota > Ignavibacteria > Ignavibacteriales > Ignavibacteriaceae > Ignavibacterium > Ignavibacterium sp. Next base: position 2,425,980 of record NZ_AP026678.1, on the reverse strand, counting down.
GATTCTTATTTATGTTTACCATCAGCCGAAAACCGACAGAAACATCACCACACTTGCCCGGCGATTAAATATTACAAAAGCAACCGTAAGCGATGCTGTTAAATCTTTGGTCCAGAAAAAACTAGTAAAAAAACTTTCTGATAAAGAAGATGCAAGATTCTTTTATCTTGAATTGACTTCAAAAGGGAAAGAACTTGTAAAGAAAATTGAAAGCTGGGGTGAAAAGTTCAGAAGAAATTTCAAAGATATTTCCATAGATAAAAAAATAAACCTTTATGAAACTCTTCTTCAGATACTAATCAGCTTTGAAGAAGAAGGAATAATAAACCGCAACCGAATTTGTATTACCTGCAGACACTTTCAAATTCAGAAGAAGAACAGAAAAGAAACCTATTTCTGCCAGCTTCTGAATCTTCCACTTCGAACTGAAGAACTCAGAGTTGATTGTCCTGAGCACGAATTAGCAGTTGGATGAACATAGCAGTTTTTCTGATTTCACAATTGTTTGATTATTTTTATTCAGTTCATCAAAACAAAATTGTGATGCAATGAAAACACTTATCTACATTCTTCTTCTAATCGGTTTTACAATAATTAAACCACAGGATAGAAACGCAGTTTCTCAAATCACAAAAGAATCATTAATAAAAACTGTTTCAATCCTTTCATCCAAAGAATTTGATGGAAGACTGCCTGGCAGCGAAGGATATGATAAAGCCGCAAAGTTTGTCGCAAATAAATTTCTCGAAATGAAATTAAAACCTTTTGGTGATGCCGGCTATTTTCAGTTTCTGAATGTTGAATACAACAAAGTTGATACACCTGTAGTCTTCGAAGCAATTATTGATTCAGAAACAATCACATATAAACACGGAAAGGATTTTGTTTTAAGAGGATTCAGCGGAGCTAATAGTTTTACTTTGCCGGTTGCATTTTGCGGATATGGAATTTCAAGACCTGATTTAGGTTATGATGATTATCAGAATGTAAATGTCAAAAACAAAATTGTAATTGTGTTCAAGCAAAATCCAAAATGGAAAATTGATGACAAAGAATGGGGCTCGGCTTATCCAAGAGAAAAATCATTGGTTGCAAAACAGAAAGGTGCAAAAGGAATTCTTTTCGTTTCGCTTCCGAATGATGAAAAGCCACAGCCGCTGATTGGAAGTGTGATGCACGGTGAGGGAGAACAACCAACAGATTTTCCACAACTGCATATTTCAATCGAAGCTGCCAATCAAGTGTTACAGAAAGTCGGATTAACACTCAGTGAATGTCAGACTAAAATTGATGAAAAGAAAAAACCATTTTCGTTTTTAACAAGAACAAAAGCGAAAGTAATTACTACAACATATTATCAGAAAGAAGCTAAGACAATGAATGTGGTCGCCTTGCTGGAAGGTAGCGATCCCGTTCTAAAAAATGAATATGTTGTTATTGGTGCTCATCTCGATCATGTAGGTTCGCAGGCAGGATTACTTTTTCCCGGTGCAAATGATAATGCCTCCGGTTCGGCTGGTGTGCTCGAAATTGCAAAAGCATTTGTTGCTGATAAAGTTAAACCCAAACGCTCAATAATTTTTGTTTTGTTTGCAAGTGAAGAACAAGGATTAAACGGCTCAAAACATTTTGTTGAAAATCTGAAAGTATCTAAAGAAAAAATTATAGCAATGCTTAATCTCGATTGCATCGGCTATGGTGATAGCATTCAGGTTGGAAATGGAAAAAGCTCTCCGAAGCTATGGCAGATTGCAAAAGAATTTGATGAGAAAAATTTTAAGCTAATGGTAAATGATACCTGGAGCGGTGGAGGAGCAGATGCAACACCTTTTCACGAAAAAGGAATTCCCTCACTTTACTTTGTTTCAAAGTACAGTTATGATCATCTTCATCTTCCTACTGACACAGTAGAAACACTTAATCCTGATTTATATGAAAAGATTGTTAAGCTTGCTTTCTTAGCTGCAAAACATATTGCGGATGGAAAGTATGAAAGAGAAATCATAAAATGAATGTTATATAAATAGAGTCATCCCGAGCCAGTCGAAGGATGACCACAAATTATAATTCTTATTAAGAGAGCATCAAAATAAAATAGAAAGGAATATTCAATGGCATCGAGAAAAGTTGAAGTAGCAGGAATAATGGGACCAATCTGGTTTATGGGTTGGTTATTTACAATCGGATTTCTGAAACTAACTTTCTTCAAAGGATTACTCGCACTGTTTGTCTGGCCCTACTACATTGGAGAGTATGTAGGAAATTTGATGAAGTAAAGGTCTATACAAGAGAGTAAATTAAAACCACCAGAAAATTTACAATTTTATTTTGCCTATTAGCCAATTAGGATTCACTTCTTCTGCATTGGAAAATTGAAATAACTTTACTTCACAATTTCCCGGGAAACTGCTTTGTATCATCAGTTTGTTTCTAAAAATTTCACAAATGCTAAATATTCCCACTTTTTAATTTTAGTAAGAAAATAAAATACTTGACTTACTTTTTTAGTGTTTGTAAGTTTGCAAAAGAAAGGAGTAAGAAAATGGAAACTGCTGTAGTAACTTCAAAAGGACAAATTGTAATACCGGTTAAGATTAGAAGGAAACTTGGTATTAAAGGCGGCTCCAAGGTTGCTTTAATCGAACAGGGAGATAAGGTAATAATTCAGCCGCTTGATAAAGAATACTTTAATAAGCTTGCCGGTATCCTTGGAGAAAAAGGTAAAATGCTTAAGTCGCTGATGGAAGATAAAAAGAAAGAAAGAGAACTATGAAGCCGGTGGTTCTTGACAGTTATGCTTTGATTGCATATCTGAACAAAGAAGAGGGTTACGATCGTGTTTCTGAAATTTTTGAAAAATGCTCAGAAGCTGATGAATTTGCACTTATGTGCGTCGTAAACCTGGGTGAAGTATATTATCATGCATTGCGTGTTGGAGGTGAACAGAAAGCTAAATTTTTTCTTGAGATAGTAAAAGCACTTCCAATTGATATTGTTGAGGCAAATATAAATCTGACTTTGGCTGCAGCAGAAATTAAAGCCTTCAATAAAATGTCTTTTGCGGATGCGTTCGCTGCAGCTTTGGCTAAATTAAAGAAAGCTACTCTAGTTACAGGAGATAAAGAATTTAAAGTCCTTGAAAATGAAATTAAAATAACCTGGATATAATATATGAACGGAATTAAATGGAGATTTAAAGCTTTATCGGTTGGTGATCCCTATGAAAGAAATAATCCGATTCTAATTTTTTTAATAAATACAAATGAAACACTTATTTTATAAACCTAACTTTAAAGTAGACGATATTATTTCTTATGCTGAATTAGTTTCGGCAGAAGGTGTCAATTTACAAAAAGGGATGAATTTTCAAATTAAGCCTGAGTATTCCATCTTTCTAATGTCTGTTCGTAAAAATGCACCATATAAAGATGAATGGGATGATAAAACTAACACTTTAATTTATGAGGGCCATGATGTGCCTGGCAATTTGTCTGATGATCCAAAAGAAGAAGATCAGCCATTAACGACTCCAAAAGGTTCCCTAACAGAAAATGGAAAATTTTTTACTGTTGCCCAAGCTTACAAAATTGGCTTAATAAAAGAACCTCACAGAATAAAAGTTTATGAAAAAATAAAGGATGGAATATGGTGCTACAAAGGATTCTTCAACCTTGTTGACGCTAATTATTTGAATAAAGGGAAAAGAAGAGTATTTAAATTTTACTTAAAGCCAGTTGAATTTATTTCGAAGAAAAAAGAAGTTGAACTGCCTCACTCGAGAATAATTCCAACAGCAGTTAAGTTGGAGGTCTGGGCAAGAGATAAAGGGCAATGTGTTCTTTGTGGCTCAAAAGAAAATCTGCACTTTGATCACGACATACCGTATTCTAAGGGGGGCACAAGTTTAACTGCAGAGAATGTGAGAATACTTTGCATGAAACATAATCTGAAAAAGTCAAATAAGATTTTAACAATACCACCTATCTTTTTAAGCATTTCCTGAAGTAGTCCTTAATTTTTTGATTTTAGTTTCAAGTGCATAACCTCACTTACTCATTCCAAGAAACATTCCGCCAAAGTAGGGAATTAACCAAACCAACCAGACAAAAACACTGAAGCGGTGAAAAGTTTTTAATAGCCGTTCATCTTTTTTTATTATTGCCCTTGTTGCCCATATCGCGTGAAAAAACATTAACCATAATGCAATCTGTCCTGTTAATGTATGCAGTTCTGTAATATCAAAAGGACCGGTTGCAAGCAAGTGCATTGCATAAGTTCCGGATACATCAAATATAAATCCCGACCAGAAAAAGAGAACATGCCAACGTTTCAGATATTTTGCAATACGTTCTGCCCATACACCAATACTGTAACAGATTAATGCTGCTGTAATTAAAACAACGGATAATATTTGTAAGGTTGACATTAAAAAACCAGATATTAAAAGAGCAATTTAGTTTTCAGACTTAAAAGGAGAATCTCAGCTATGCCTTACGGAAATTATATCACCGTCTTTAACGATGTATTCTTTGCCTTCGAGTCGCCATTTGCCAAGTTCTTTTGCTTTTTCGAATGAACCACTGCATTCAATAAAGTCGTGGTAGTGAACAACTTCTGCACGAATAAATTTTTTGAGCAAGTCTGCTAAAATTCTCTCAATACCACCAATATTCTTAAGCTGATTATTAAAAAAATTAATTAGTTGTATTATTAAATTATTAAGGAACTTTTCAAAAGCATATTTACTTGTTTATAATTTTAAATCAAAAGTATTGATTGATATGAAAATAAGTTACTTAAAAGCTACCATAAAGCATTTACAGGTATAGCAAAAAGATTTTTACCAAAGGGAACTATCTGCGCTCCTGTGTAAAAAACTATTCCTCTGAGAAATTTCTTTCCGTTTTCTTCTGCAAAAGTTCTTATGTGTCTGAAATCAGAGTCGTCTACTTTCGATGAAGCTTTAACTTCGACAGCGATAATCTTTCCATCATCCTTTTCAATAATAAAATCAATTTCTTGTCCGGATGCAGACCTGTAATGAAAAAGAGATAAATTTTTTCTGCTCCAGCTTGCTTGTTTAATTAGTTCCATAAGAACAAAATTTTCTAATATTCTTCCCCAGGATAAAGGATCCGAGGTAACTTTATTTTCTTCAAAGCCGGTTAAATAAGATAATATTCCCGTATCGATTAGATAAACTTTTGGTGTCTTTATAATTCTTTTGGATAAATTTCCTGACCACGCGGGCAAAAGACTAATCATAAAAGTAGCCTCGAGTAAGGCCATATATCTTTTTAATGTTGTCTGTGGGATTGCTGATGAACGTGAAAGCTCGGCAATATTTAGTAATGTTCCGGCTCTGCTTGCGAGCAAAGACAAAAGTTTTGGTAAATCACTTAGTTTTTCAATATTAGAAATATCTCTTACATCACGCTGAAGTATGGTTGTTATATAGGAAGAAAACCATGCTTTTAATCTTTCCAAATCTTTTCTTGTTAAAACTTCGGGATAGCCGCCACGTATTATTTTCTCTGTCAGATTATTTTTTTTTATCTCAAATGTTAAGGGATTAAAATGATTTGATGAGAGCTCATCAATAAAATTCTTTTCGGTTCCACTGATTTCGCTTTGTGAAAAGGGAAATAGTTTTAGAATTTCAACCCTTCCTGCAAGAGATTCTGATATTCTGGGTAAGAAAAGAATGTTCGCTGAACCAGTCAAAATAAATTTTCCGGGCTTTCTGTCCCGATCAACAAATCTCTTTATTGCTAAAAATATTTCAGGAACCCTTTGAACTTCATCAATGATAACACTCCCCGAATATGCCGATATAAAATCAATTGGATTGCTTTGGGCTGCTGATAAAATGGTTAAATCATCAAAAGTCAGATAGGTCGCGGGGTATATTTCTTCTGATAAATATTTTACGAGCGTACTCTTTCCTGTCTGACGGGCACCCTGAATAACCACAACCGGTGAATCGGATAAAGACAGAAGTAATTTTGATGTAATCTTTCTCTTTATCATACGGAACAAATTTAAGGTAAGCATTGCTGATAATCAACCACTAAGTGGCTGATTATCAGCCGTTTAATGATATATCTGAAAAAAGAATTATTACCAACAACTACCGGATAATCCTTTAATGCTTTTTCAAAGAAGTGAATCGAATGAGAAAACCGATTAAAATTAAGATTTCTCCCCCGATAAATCGGATTTGAAACGACAAATAATATTGAGCAGTTCTCTCCGCCACAATTTTTATTAAACTCAGCTATGCCTTACGGAAATTATATCACCGTCTTTAACGATGTATTCTTTGCCTTCGAGTCGCCATTTGCCAAGTTCTTTTGCCTTTGCGAATGAACCACCGCATTCAATAAAGTCGTCGTAGTGAACAACTTCTGCACGAATAAATTTTTTGAAAAAGTCTGTGTGAATTTCTCCGGCAGCTTCCTGAGCGTTCATACCTTTTTTAATAGTCCAGGCACGACATTCATCTTCACCAACGGTAAAAAAGGACTGTAAGCCAAGTAAGTCATAAGCTTCGCGGATAAGTTTATCAAGAGCTGACTCCGTAATTCCATAATCCTGCATAAATGCTTTTGCATCTTCTTCTGATAAATCCGCCATTTCCATTTCAATCTTTCCGAAGAAGAAAAGCACTTTTGTATTATGTCCGGATTTATGCTTAATCACTTCATTCAGATATTTCTCTGTATCATTAACCTGAGTTTCATCAAAGTTAAGAGCTATCAGCATTGGTTTAATTGAAAGTAGCTGATAGGTTTTTAACATCTGAAGCTCATCTTTTGTAAAGTGATGATCTCGCAAAGGTTTTTCTTCCTGCAAAAGCTCAAGACACTTCTCAAGTACAGGTAATTCTTTTTTTAGTTTTTCATCCTGAGTTTTCAGTATCTGCTTCTTAATACTTTCAATCCTCTTTTCAATCAAAGCCATATCTGAAAGAATAAATTCTGTTTCGAATGCGTTTACATCACGCATCATATTAATTGAACCATCAGGATGCGGAACAGCAGGATTGTCGAATAATCTTACTACCTGCACAAGTGCATCATTTGTTTTAACTTTCGATAAAAAGTTTCCTGTAAATTGAGTTGATCCCGAATCTCCCTTCTGCAATCCAACCACATCAACAACTTCTATTGTTGCATTAACTTTTTTCTTCGGATTAAAAATTTCTGTAAGCTTATCTAATCTTTCATCAGGCACTTTTATTACCGCCTGATGAGTTTCTGACTTTGTTAATTCTGTTGGATCTAAAAGTGTTTTTGTTATTGTTTGAAATAAAGTTGTTTTACCAGAGTAGGGAAGTCCTACAATTCCAATTTGCATTTTATCCTCTTAATTCATTTTTATATATACAAATATACCTCAATCAAAAATCAGAATTTGTGGCTGAGATTAAAGCAGAGAAATAATTTTCTGAATTTCTTATCTTTTAATAGGTAAATAAAAATCATAAGGAAAGAAAATGAAAAAATTAACAATCTATTTGTCTCTTATTCTTCTTTCACTGCTAACTTATTATTGTAGCACCGTTCCCATTACCGGACGAAGTCAGCTTAGTCTTGTTCCAGCATCACAAATCAATGCACTCAGTTTTCAGCAGTATGGAGAATTTATTAAGAACAATAAATTAAGTGAAGACAAAGAATCAGTTGCGATGGTTAAAAGAGTTGGTGCAAATATTCAGAAAGCAGTTGAAACTTATTTTGCGCAAAACAATTTATCAGATCAGCTTAAAGGATATGAGTGGGAATTTAATCTTATTGAAAGCGAAGAAGTAAATGCCTGGTGTATGCCCGGTGGTAAAGTTGTTGTTTATACTGGAATTCTACCTCTAACTAAAGATGAAACCGGCCTCGCTGTTGTAATGGGACATGAAATCGCTCACGCGATTGCTCAACACGGTGCCGAAAGGATGAGTTATGGTTTATTGCAGGAGTTGGGTGGAATGGCGCTATCCGTTGCTTTACAAAATGAACCGGAAGCAACTAAAAATATATTTCTTACTGCCTACGGAGTCGGAACAACTGTAGGAGTAATGCTGCCATTCAGCCGTTCACACGAAAGCGAAGCAGACAGACTAGGATTAATTTTTATGGCAATGGCAGGATATAATCCCGAAGCAGCAATTGATTTCTGGACAAGAATGTCTCAAAAGGGCGGACAAGCATTACCCGAATGGTTAAGCACACATCCATCGGACGAAACAAGAATCGCGGATATAAAAAAACATTTACCAGAAGCGTTGAGATATTATAAGAAATAGAATAAACAAGCAAGCCCTCCTGAAATCGGAGGGCTTTGTATTTGTGCATTAATAAAACTTTAACTTATACCTAAACTCACACATACTCCTCCCAGCTTTTTACAGGAAGTTTCTGTGGTGTGTATTGTTCGAGGGCTTTAATGAACCTTTTCGCAATCTGAACATTTGTGAGTAAAGGAATATTCAAATCAACGGCTTTTCTCCGGATTATATAATCACTGTCCAGCTCAACTTTTTCTGCAGTTTTTGGAATATTAATAACCAGATCAATTTTCCCTTCGCTCATATAAGTAAGGATGGAAGGTTCCTGATTATCAAAAGGACGATATAAAACTTCAACATCGATTCCACCGTTATGTTTATAAAAATCTGCTGTGCCTTTGGTTCCGTAAAATTTTAATCCCATCTTTTTCAGAATAAGTAATTCATCAATTAGTTCGGCTTTATTTCTTGGAGTTCCGGTTGAGAGCAAAACTGCTTTTTGTGGAATTTTATATCCTGTAGCTAAAACTGATTTCAGGAATGCTTCGTTGAAATCATCACCAAGACAAGCAACTTCTCCTGTTGATGACATTTCAACTCCTGTTACAGGATCGCTTCCTTTTAATCTGGTAAAAGAAAACTGAGAGGCTTTTACTCCGACATAATCAAGATCAAAAGACGATTTATCAATACGCGGAACTTTTTCACCGAGCATCAGGCGAGTAGCTATTTCAATAAAATTAATTTTTAAAGTCTTTGATACAAATGGAAAACTTCTCGATGCACGCAGATTGCATTCGATTACTTTTACTTCATTATCTTTGGCAATGAACTGAATGTTAAACGGTCCTGTTATCTCAAGAGCTTTGGCTATTTTTTTTGTGATAAGTTTTACTCTGCGCATTGTTTCAAGATAAGTTCGCTGCGGAGGTAAAACAATCGTTGCATCACCGGAGTGAACTCCGGCATTTTCAACATGCTCTGCAATTGCATAGCAGAAAAGTTCCCCGTCTGTTGCAACTGCATCAACTTCAATTTCTCTTGCATCAGTAATAAACTTGCTAATCACAACAGGATGTTCTGTGTTAAGTTCTGTTGCTTTTTTAAGATACAATTCAAGCTCATCTTCTGTTAACACGATACTCATCGCAGCGCCACTAAGAACATAGCTTGGGCGAATCAAAACCGGATATCCGACATTTCGCGCAAACTGTTTTGCATCTTCAAGCGTGGTTACCTCTCTCCATTCGGGTTGATCAACTTCAATATCATCGAGAATTTGTGAAAATTTGTGGCGGCTTTCAGCATTATCAATCTGCCTGGGAGAAGTGCCGATAATTTTGATGCCAGCTTTATGAAGTCTCATCGCAAGATTGTTTGGAGTTTGTCCGCCCATTGATACAATTACTCCCGCAGGATTTTCTTTATCGCAAATATCCAGAACACGCTCGAGGGTTAATTGCTCAAAGTAAAGTTTGTCGCATATATCGTAATCGGTACTAACTGTTTCCGGATTGCAGTTTATCATAATTGATTTGTAACCGCTCTTGTTAACCTGAGTTGCGGCATTAACACAACACCAATCAAACTCAACTGAAGAACCGATGCGATAAGGTCCGCTTCCCAAAACAATTATCTGATCTTTCTCTCCGGATTTAATGTCATCTTCAACACCATGATAAGTCAGATAAAGATAATTTGTTTGCGCAGGAAATTCAGCCGCCATTGTATCTATTTGTTTTATAACGGGAACAACACCAAGAGATTTACGAAACTTACGAACAGACATTTCATCACTGTTCACAAGCTGAGCAATTTGCAAATCCGAAAAACCATTTTGCTTTGCTTCTCTCATTATATCTGCATTCAAACCTTCGAGGTTTTTGAAACCTCGAAGGTTTTTAATTACCCGCTCAGTCTCTACAATGTTTTTCATTTTATACAAAAACCATTTTGTGATTTTTGTAAGCTCGTAAATACGATCAACAGAATATCCTCGCTTCAATGCTTCGGCAATTGCAAATATTCTTTTGTCTGTTGGTTCGCTAAGTTCTTTATCAAGATTCTCAAACTGTAATTCGTTACCAACAAATCCTTTCATTCCAACATCAAGCATTCTTATTGCTTTCTGAAGAACTTCTTCAAAGCTTCTTCCAAGCGACATTACTTCGCCAACTGATTTCATCTCGGAGCCAAGTTGCGTACTGACTTGTTGAAACTTTTGTAAATCCCATCTTGGAAATTTTAAAGCTACATAATCAAGCGCGGGCTCAAAGTTTGCAGAAGTTTCCTGAGTGATTGCATTAACAACTTCATTAAGTGCATAACCAAGCGCAAGTTTAGTAGCGATGAAAGCAAGAGGATAACCGGTTGCTTTGGATGCAAGCGCAGAGCTTCTGCTCAATCTTGCATTAACTTCTATGATGCGATAATCTTCTGAGTTGGGATCAAGTGCATATTGAATGTTGCATTCACCAATAATTCCGAGATGACGAATTAATTTTATTCCGATAGAACGAAGTTTAAAGTTTTCTCTTGCTGATAAGGTTTGAACCGGTGCAATTACAACGCTGTCTCCTGTATGAATTCCCATCGGATCAATGTTTTCCATCGAACAAACAGTAATGCAGTTGTTGTATTTATCGCGGACAATTTCATACTCAACTTCTTTCCATCCATATAAAGATTCTTCAATCAAAATCTGATTTGTAAATGAGAATGCTCTTCGTGCTTTTTCGAAAAGTTCATTTTCGTTATTCACGATTCCCGAGCCCAAACCACCAAGTGCATAAGCAATGCGAACCATCAGTGGATAGCCAACCTGTTTACCTGCCTCAATTGCTTCATCAAGGTTTGTTGCGGTTCTGCTTTTTGCAACCTTTAATCCAATTTCTTCAACCCGTTTGGCAAAGAGTAAACGGTCTTCGGTATCTTTAATTGTCTCAACCGGTGTTCCCAAAACTTTCACATTGTGTTTTGCGAGAATTCCTTTGTCATACAATTCAACTCCGACATTCAAAGCTGTTTGTCCGCCAAACTGAAGAAGTATTCCATCCGGTTTTTCTTTTTCGATAACTCTTTCAACAAAGTCTGCTTTTATCGGAATGAAATAAACTTTATCGGCAAAGTTTTCTGAAGTTTGAATGGTAGCGATATTAGGATTTATCAGAATAGTCTCAACGGCATCTTCTCTTAGAGCTTTAATTGCCTGCGAACCGGAATAATCAAACTCACCTGCTTGCCCGATTTGCAAAGCACCGCTTCCGAGTATTAAAACTTTTTTTGGTTTTCCTTTTTTTATCATAGTTGTTTTTTGTTGCTTGGCGTCTTAGCGTCTTTGCGAGAAAAACATTTCACGCAGAGACGCAAAGCCGCAGAGAATAATTACTTTAGTGCACGAACAAACATATCAAAAATGAATTCGCAATCATCAGGTCCTGGAGATGCTTCCGGATGAAACTGCGATGCAAAAAATGGTTTTGATATATGAATTATTCCTTCATTCGTTCCATCATTATCATTAACAAACCACTCACGCCAATCTTCAGTTAAAGTTGATGCATCAACTGCATAGCCGTGATTTTGCGAAGTAATGTAACATCTTTTTGTTCCAAGTTCATTGCAAGGTTGGTTATGTCCGCGATGACCATATTTTAATTTATAAGTATCTGCTCCTGCTGCAAGAGCCAGTATTTGCGAACCAAGACAAATACCAAGAATCGGTTTGTTCTTCTCCATTGCCTTCTTTGTGTGTTCAATTGTTGCAGCATTCATTTTAGGATCGCCGGGACCATTTGATAACATAATTCCATCAGCTTTTATTGTATTAAAATCAAAATCATAAGGTACACGGATTACAGAGATGTTTCTTAAAAGAAAAGCGCGGATAATATTGTTTTTTGTTCCGCAATCAACCAATATAATTTTTTTCTTTCCTGCAGAATACTCGATTGGCTCTTTTACGCTAACCTCAGCTACCAAATCTGTTTTATTCGGATCTTCAAAATCAATTGCAGAATTTTCATCAAATACTATTTTACCGAGCATCGTTCCTTTATCGCGCAATTTTCTGGTAAGCATTCTTGTATCAATTCCATAAAGGGCGGGAATCTTTTCTTCCTTCAACCAGTCAGCAAGACTTTTTTCAGCGCTCCAATGCGAATACTCAAATGAATAATCTGAAACAACTAAACCGCGAACCTGAATTTTGTCCGATTCAAAATTTTTGAGTAATCCCAATTCACTTTCTTTGGACGGAACACCGTAGTTTCCAATAAGCGGGAAAGTGCAAACCAAAATTTGTCCGCGATAAGATGGATCTGTTAGTGTTTCCGGATAGCCAACCATACCGGTATTAAAAACAACTTCGCCATTTGTGTTGCCTTCATAACCAAAGCTGTAACCGGAAAACTCTGTTCCGTCTTCAAGAATTAGTTTGGCTTTTGTTTTTTCTTTATTCATAATTCAATATGTACATTCAGATAAAAAAATAGCCACTCAATGAGTGGCTTGTTCAACTCTTAAAAAATAAAATCTTATTTGTTCGAATAATATGCTCAATTCTCTTTCTGTTTTTGGTGAGCAAATATATAATCGTCACTAACCATAAACAAAACTTTCGGTTTTTTCTATGTCCGGGAACTTCCCTTGCTTGATATGTGTTATAACACATATATTTAAGTGTATTTTATTAACAATTATAAGGAGAAAAAAATATGGCAACCTGGAAAATTGATCCGGCACATTCTGAAATAAAATTCAAAGTAAAACATCTTGTTGTTTCAACTGTAACCGGACAGTTTAAAGTTTTTGATGCAACTGTTGAATCCGAGAAATCAGATTTTTCAGATGCTAAGATTTCATTTTGGGCTGATGTTAATAGCATCGATACCAGAAACGAACAAAGAGATGCACATCTTAAATCAGCAGACTTTTTCGATGCAGAAAATCATCCAAAGATTGTTTTTGAGTCCAAAGCGATTAATAAAAAATCTGATAATGAATATGAAGTTGTAGGTGATTTAACCATTCGAGGTGTTACCAAAGAAATTAAATTGAATGTGACCTACAACGGAACTGTTAAGGGATTTGGTGGAGGAGAAGTTGCCGGATTTGAAATGACAGGCAAGCTCAACAGATTTGATTATGGCTTACAATGGAATGCTCTGACCGAAGCCGGTGGAATTGTAGTTGGTGACGAAGTTAAAATTGAAATCTCTTGTGAGCTGACTAAAGTTAACGGTTAATTGTCCTTTAATTAAAGGTTGTTTCTGAAGATAAATATTGCTTTGGAAACAACCTTCCTTTTTAGATTTCACATCTCATTTTATACTTTTCAATAATTTATTTCTCATTACTAATTAATAATGTTGATTTGATTGTATATTTAGCACCGAAAAATTTTTATACTTAATTATTAAGTGAATAAATCTATTATCTATGGGCACGAAGAGTAAAAATCCTTTCATTTTTTTAATTATATATTTATTACTTCTAAACCTTAGTCTGTTTGCCCAGACCAATATTGATTCATTAATAAATCTTGCAGAAAAATCTGAGGGAAAAGAAAAAATTTCTCTACTTATAAAGTTGGGTTATTATCTTGGTTCTGATAATCCGGCTCAGGCAATTAAATATCTTGACGAAGCAATTTCCCTTTCTGATAAACTAAATCTGAAGGGAAGAAAAGCCGATGCGCTCTTTAACAAAGGAGTTGCTCTGTGGCATCTAGGAAATATTCCTGAATCAGAAAATTATTACAGCCAGGCAAAAGTTATTTATGAAGAACTGAAAGACACACTGAGCTTAATTAAATTATACAATTCAGAAGCAATCAACTACTCAATGCGTGGAAGGTCTGATATAGCTCTTGAAATTTTTCTTAAATCACTTGATTATGCAAATAAGATTAATGATCGACCGACAATCTTTAATACATTATTCAATATCGGAATTGTTTTTGATAATCGCGGCGAGTTTGATAAAGCAATTGAACACTACAATAAATCCCTGCAATATGCAGATGATAAAGGTTCAAAAGCTCTGGTTGAAAATTATCTTGCCGAAATTTATCTGACCAGGAAAGATTTAAAGAAAGCGGAAGAATTTCTTAACAGAGCAATCTTAGATGCAGAAGCGTCCGGAGATATCAACAGTCAAATTTGGTCATATACCAATCTTGGAAGTTTAAATTTTGAAAGAGGAAATCTGACCGAAGCCGAGAAAAATTTTAATTCTGCTTTGGAATTATCAAGAAAGTCGGAATATAAACTTGATATTATTCATTCACTTACTGAGCTTGGTAAATTTTATTTCAAGACCAAAAGACTTAAAGAAGCCGAGAAGTATTTGCTGGAAGCTTTTGATATCGCAAATCAAATTAATTCAGTACAGGATCTGAGTAATATTACAAATGTTCTGAAAGATGTTTATGCCGAACTGAATAATTATAAACAAGCATTTGAATTTCTAAAGTTAAATAAACAATATTCTGACACCTTACAGGCAATAAATCAAAACGAGAAGATATTAGAGATAGAAACAAAATATGCTGTCAAACAGAAGGAGAAAGAAGCACAACTTCTGAAAAACGAAAACGAACTTCAGAAGAAAGTTATTGAAACACAAAAGCTTATTGCAATTGTAGTTTCTGTGCTTGGTTTGTTCCTTGTAATACTGATTGCGCTTTTGATACGAAGCCGAAGAAAAATTTTAGCTGCGCAAAAAGATTTGATTATGAAAAATGAAGAGATTGAGCTAAGCAGAAAAGAAATAGCTGCGAAGAATAAAGAACTGGAAATTCTTAATTCAACAAAGGATAAATTCTTCTCAATAATTGCTCACGATTTAAGAAATCCGATAGCAGGTTTTGTAAGCATATCAGATATACTCGAAACTGATTACGATAGAATATCAGATCAGGAAAAGAAATCTCTTCTCTCCCAGATGAATAACTCATCAAAAAATCTGATTGCTCTACTTGAAAACTTACTTACCTGGGCAAGATTATCAAGTAATAAAATTGAAGTGGTCAGATCAAAATCAAAATTATCCGAACTTATATTTTCTGCTGTCAGTCCTTATGAACATTGGGCAAAGAGCAAGCGGGTAAATCTTCGAATTGAAATCCCGGAGGATAAAAAAATTGAAACTGATCCGTTTATCTTTCAAACAGTTGTTGGAAATCTGATAAACAATGCAATAAAATTTTCTAACTCAGGAGACACTGTTTCAGTTATCGCAAAACTGGAAAACGGCAAAATAAGACTCAGTGTAAAAGATAATGGAGTGGGAATTCCGGAACACAGATTAAAAAACATTTTTGGTTTTGATAATAAAAAAACAACCAAAGGAACAATGAATGAATCAGGAACAGGGTTGGGACTTGTTCTGGTTAAAGAATTATCTGATAAAATGAATTGGCAAATTGAAGTTCATAGTCAGCCACAATTGGGTAGCGAATTCATACTTAATATTTTTGATAATTAAAATTTTGTTAAATCTTTTTAGTGCAGTATTTGATTATTGAAATTCACATAATCATTTCTGATTTTTGCACAGGAAATAATAGAAACAATTAAGTTTATTTTGAAAATATTTATTCATACCGAAAACAATTCCGCATTATTTCAAAAATCCATCAACCTCATTAATCAATTTCATCTTAATTTATGAAGTCAGAAAAAACAGTTAAGACTAAAAAATCCCCTAAAACATTTGTACTCGACACAAATGTAATTCTTCACGATGCAACATCAATTCAAATGTTTCAGGAAAATGATGTTGTTATTCCACTTACAGTAATTGAAGAACTTGATCACTTCAAAAGAGGTAGTCAGGTTATCAATTTAAACGCAAGAGAATTTGCCCGAACACTCGACTCACTTACCGGCTCTGCAATTTTTAATGGCGGAGTTTCGCTGGGAAAAGGAAGAGGCAAATTAAAAATAGCAATTTCAAAAGGACTTCATCCTGAAATTAAAGATGTATTCAGAGATGACACACCGGATCATCGTGTATTAAGTGTTGCTTTGGACTGGAAAGAAAAGTTGAAAAACAGGTCGCAGGTAATTCTTGTTAGTAAAGATGTTAACCTGAGAATGAAGGCAAAAGCACTTGGAATTCCGGCTGAAGATTATACAACTGACAGAGTTAAGAGCATTGAAGAACTATATTCGGGAAAAGGAATTATTGAAAATTTTGATGATGAACTACTGATAAAACTTTTTCATCCTCCTTATGAAATTACTGCGCAGCCATTTTTAAAAAAATTAAACGGAGAAGCACTTCCAAACAAATATTACATTCTTAAAAATCATAATCGTTCTGTTCTTGCGCAGCTCGATATGAACAGAGAAGTTTTGCGAAAGATAGATAAAATTTCTGTTTATGGAATTACTCCACGCAATGCAGAACAAACTTTCGCAGTGGATGCATTGGTAAATCCGGCAATTCAACTTGTATCAATGACTGGTAAAGCAGGAACTGGAAAAACATTGCTCGCTCTTGCAAGTGCGCTTGCAGTCAAAAAGTACTATCGTCAGATATTTATTGCGCGTCCAATTGTACCACTTAGTAATAAAGATATTGGATTTCTTCCCGGAGATGTTGAAAGTAAACTCGCTCCTTATATGCAACCATTGTGGGATAATCTGAAAGTGATTCAGGACCAATTTCCTGAACACGACAAGCAGCATCAGGCAATTGATACAATGATTAAAGATGAAAAGCTGGTAATTGAACCTTTATCATACATTCGCGGAAGAAGTTTGCAAAGAATATTTTTTATTGTTGATGAAGCACAGAACTTAACTCCGCACGAAATTAAAACAATAATCACTCGTGCCGGTGAAGGTGCAAAAGTAGTTTTCACCGGTGATATTTATCAGATTGATCATCCTTATCTTGATGGACAATCAAACGGACTTTCATATTTAATTGACCGGTTCAAAGGGCAGAAACTTTATGCTCACATAAATCTGGAAAAAGGTGAACGCTCTGAATTGGCAGAACTTGCTAGTAATTTATTATAAGAAAGGAAAATTATATGAAAACAATCTTTCACGGTGCAGTTTTTATTTTGTTCACCATATTTCTGTCCGGATGTCTGCAGGTCGAAACAAATGTTTATGTTAATAAAGACGGAAGTGGTACGATTGAGGAGACAGTACTATTTAAAGATGAAGTAATCGATATGATGAAACAATTCATAATGGCTTTTGATACAACACAAACAGAAGAATTCAATTTAATTAAAGAAGAAGAATTAATTTCAAAAGCTTCGAAATACGGCGAAGGTGTAAGTTATGTTTCAAGTGAGAAACTAAAGTCAAACGGATTTGAAGGAGCTAAAGTCGTATACGCTTTTAATGATATTACAAAACTTAACTTAAGTCTCATTTCTGATGATGCAGTTCCGTCGCTGGGTGAAGATGAATCAACGCCAACGGAAAACGAACAAATAAAATTTGTTCTGGATAAATCTTCATTACAAACAAAATTAAAAATAATTCTTCCGAGCATGAAAATGGATTCAGAAGATGAAACATTAAATCAGGAAGTTAACGATTCGACTTTTAACGATGAGTTTGAAAAAGCAAAAGAAATGTTTACTGATATGAAAATGTTGCTTAGAATTATTCCCACCGATAAAATTATACAAACAGATGCTGACTTCGTTCAGGATAATAAAGTTACTTTGATGGAAATGAATATGAATTCTTTACTTTATAAACCTGAACTTTTCAAGGAATTATCCGGAAATAAGGTTAAATCTCTCGATGAATTCAGAGAGCTTATTAAGAATGTTGAGGGATTCAAAGTTGAATCAAAAAATGAAATTCTTGTAACATTTTAAAATTGCCCGAAAGCTTTTCAATATATATTTTTCACAAGCAAATTTAATAATCACAAGGAGCAACTATGATTAAACAAATTTTTTCATTGGTAATATTAATTTCTATAATTTCTTTTGCACAGACAGAAAAACTCGGTAAAGAAATTACTCTTTCAGAGAAAACAAAAATTTCTGAAATAACTTCCAATCCGGAAGAATTTTTAGGTAAAACTGTTCTTGTTGAAGGAGAAGTTCTTGAAGTATGTCCTGCTGCTGGTTGCTGGATGGAGCTAAAGAGTGATGACGGTGTTGGTAAAATTAAAATTAAAGTAAGAGACGGTGATATTGTTTTTCCTATGGCAGCAAAAGGAAAGAAAGCCGTTGTTGAAGGAACGGTTTATAAAATCGAACTAACAAAAGAAGAAGCGATTGAATATTACAAACACCTGGCAGAAGAATCGGGAAAAGAGTTTGATCCTTCAACAGTAACCGGACCAGTAACTATTTATCAGATAAAGGGACTTGGGGCGGAGATAAATTAGAGTTAATAATTTTAGTCCGAATTTAAGCCGCCTTAGAGCGGCTTTTGTTTTTTCATTACATCAGAAATCAAATAGTTATCTTTGTATGATTAAAAAATAAATATATGGAAAAGTTCGATTATCCGGTTTTAATAAGAATCCTTTATAGCTATGGAAACATTTTCATTACCTTGCTGATGATTATGAATTTAATTCCACTTGTAATCAGTGTTGATTCCAATGCTATTCTGATAGTTCCGATAGTCATAACTCTGTTAGTAATTTATTTCACTAATAAGTTTTATTTCATGCTTTATAAATCATTTCCGTTTTTAATAGAAGCAGATGATGAGAAAATGATTTGTACAGACTTTATGTTCAGAAAAAAAGAAGTAGTTATTTATTATAAAAATATAAAATCAATTGAAGGTGGAATTTTTGAAGGAAGACTTTCCGGAATAATGAAAGTCTGCGACACAGAAACAGGAATTTGTATTGCATTCTCTCATAGAATTAAAAACTCAACAAAGCTAATTGCTCTTATACTTAGCAGGATTGATAAAAAACTGTATGATGAAAAAATTGATGCTCTTCAGAAAATCAGTTCGAAACTCAGAAAAAAATGACCTGCAAGCACACAACCAGTTAGTTAATTTTGGATAAATGATTTGATATTAAAATGAAAGTAGCAGTATTATTATCAGGTGGAGTTGATAGTTCAGTTGCGCTTAGACTTCTCAAAGAAGAAGGTCACGATGTAACAGCATTTTATCTTAAAATCTGGTTACAGGATGAATTCTCATTTCTTGGCGACTGTCCCTGGGAAGAAGATTTAAACTTTGCAACAGCGGTTTGCAAACAAGCAAATGTTCCTCTTGAAGTTTTGCCTTTGCAAACTGAGTATTGGGAAAATGTTGTTTCATATACAATAGCAGAAATTAAAGAAGGAAGAACACCAAATCCGGATATGTTCTGCAATCGCCTGATTAAGTTTGGTGAGTTCTATAAAAAGATTGACAACTCTTTTGAAAAAGTAGCAAGCGGTCATTATGCCCGCGTTGAAAAATTATCAGATAAGTATTTATTAAAAACTTCCCCCGACCCGATTAAAGATCAAACTTATTTTCTTGCTTACTTAACTCAGGAACAATTATCGAGAGCTTTGTTTCCAATCGGAAAATTCACAAAGAGGCAAATAAGAGAGCTTGCAAAAAAATATGAACTTCCGAATATGGAAAGAAAAGATAGTCAGGGCATTTGCTTTTTGGGAAGAATAAGTTTTAACGAATTTATTAAACATCATCTTGGTGAGTTGCCTGGCGATATTGTGGAGCTTGAAACCGGAAGCATTAAGGGAAAACACAAAGGATATTATTTTTACACAATTGGTCAACGCTCTGGATTAGGTCTGGGCGGAGGTCCGTGGTATGTTGTTAAGAAAGATGTGAGCAATAACATTATTTATATTTCTAAGCAGGATTATCATAACCGGGCAAGAAAAGATTTTTTTGTTACGAAGTTTAACTGGATTGCAGATAAACCACAAAGTGGCGAACAGCTGAAAGTAAAAATCAGACACGGAGCAAAGTTTTATAACTGTGTTCTTGAATATGAAAATGATAAGGGAAAAGTAATTCTCAATCAGGAAGATCAGGGAATAGCGCCGGGACAATTTGCTGTATTTTATAAGGAAGATGTTTGTTTGGGTGGAAGTATAATCGCTGAGTAAAGTTGATTTAAATCTAACTAATCGATAAAAAGCCCAATCTTATTTTTATTGAAATATCGGAAATCCTTCTTTTACAAGATAAGTTTTATTCTCCTCAATTAACTTTGTAAGCGCTTCAACAGGAATTATTCTGGTTATTCCATATCTGATTGAAGAATGTTTTTTCACATATATATCTCCTTTGTATGGAATCACCGGATTGTATTTTGCTGCTTTATCAGTTATATCCGGATAAAGCATTTCTTCTTTTTCTTCGGGAACGGATTGAACTATTCCAACTAATTCAAAATTCGGAACACCATCTCTGATTGCAAGAACAATTCCACCACTGAATCCCGGATTGATTACAGCATCAACAAGGAAAGAACCAATATCGTCTTTGTTAGGACTGCTTACTATTCCTTTGGTAATCATTTTATTGTTCATTGGAAAGCCAAGAAGATAAACAAAAGTTCCCCACGATAGATCCTTAGCTTTACCAATCCTGAATTTAAATGTAGGAAAACGAACGCCGCTTTGTACGCCATATTTTCTACCAAGAATTGCTATATCAGTCTTTGGATCATCTAAAAGAATATCAACAGTGCTGCCTTCCGGAAATCCGGCAACATAAACAACCTGTCTTTCTTTGATAGAAATTGATTCGATAAATTTTGTTGGATTGCCTTTTGTGTCAGCTTTGTATGCGATTAATGTATCCGGAAAATTTATTGTGTGAGAACATGTAACTAATGCCACATTTCCATTTTCAGAATATACGACTAATGCTGTTCCTGAGCTGGAATTATCAATCAGAATTTCCCTCTCCGCAAGCTTTTCAAGTTTCTGTCTGCCCAATTCTTCCAAAGTAATGTTCGCATCCTTTGGAAAAACATAAACTCTGTAAAACGCAGATGAAATAATCCTCTGAATTGCATTACTTATTTTTTCAAGTTCATCTGAAGTTGAACGATATGGAAACTCACTATCATACTGACCATCCTTAAGAGCAGGATAGATTGAATCATAAGTTACTGTTGAGCAACTTAGATGCAAGAGTGACATTAAAATAATAGAAACAATGAAAGCTCGTTCGGTGTTTTTCATAACTCACCTTTCAAAATAATTTTTATAACGAGCTGAACAGTTTAATTTATTCCTGATGTTTAACTTTAAATCCTTTCAGCATCCATTTTCTTGCAAGCAACAAACCAATGGGACTAACAATAGCAATTAGTCCATAAATAAACCACATCATTTCAGTGTTCATTTCGGATGGTGGTTTATCTGCCGGACAATATTTCATCAGAAACCAACCGGAGTATAAACTTGTAATAACTTTTGTTAAAAACCATGGAAACTGTCCAATTCCCATATAAATTCCTGTCATATTCTTTGGGGCAATTTCAGCAACCCATTGAAGAAATCGTGGTTGCCACATTGCTTCACCGATTGTCATAATCAGAATATATGCAATCAAAGTATTAATGTTTGGTCCAAGTGCCAGAATAAATGTTGGTGATGCCATAACAAATGTTCCGATTATCATCATATCATAAGCATTTTTCTTTGCTGTTAATGCTGCCACCATCGGAGTGAGAATGAAAATTAAAATCGGATTAAGATTTACAAAAAATTCAAAGTTATCGCTTACGAATCCTTCAAATGCACGACTAGTGTATTGCGGGATTGTAAGCCAGTTGTGAGCAAAGAGTGTTTGTACGAAAATCAAAATGAAAATGAAGTAAAGAAATCTTAAATCGCGCAAAGGAAAATTTTTGAAATAGAAAATCATTTTTTCTTTAGTTGACATGCTTGCCATTTCATCGCTTTCTTCCTTCTGAGCTTTTACAAAATCTTCTCCCTTTTTTGAAATTGCATCACTCATTGCTTTCTTTGTTATAAGAAAATAAACGACCGCAATTCCCAGAACAGTTAAAGCAACATAAACCCAATAAACACCGGTTATACCATAAGCTTTTCTTACGGGCGGAGAAATAATCCCGGGAAGAAATCCTCCAAGGTTCATTAATGCATAAAGCATTGCATAACCCATTGCGGCAGTTTTTTCATCTGTTAATTGTTTAACGCCTGCATAGCAAGCCGGTTGATAAATTCCATAGCCAAGAATTATAAATAATATTCCAACCATTGCAATTGTGTGAGCAGAATCCCATAAGCCCGGCTGACCAGTTGAAGGAGCAATTGTAAGAAATATTCTTCCCAGAAGCATAAGTGACAGAGCAATCAGCAATGATTTTCTTAATCCAATCCAATCAACTGTTGCACCTAAAAATAACATTGCGAGAGTAATACCAGCTGTAAGCACACCAACCATTCTTCCTGCATCAATATCATTTAGTCCGATAAACTCATTGAAATAAATCGCAAGTAAACCAAGCACACCGAAGTAAGTTAATCCTTCAAGAACATAAGAGATATTTACTCCGAGTAATGCTCGTGATGTATGGGCTAAATCGATGAACGGTTGGGTAAGTTCAAGAACGATGTTATCAAAAGCACTATAATCTTCTTTAGATTTTTCTTTTTTAACCGGAAGTGAAAGTATAATCACATAAGCAATCGGCGGAATTACTAATGATAACAAAAACCAAATCAATCCATTATAACCTTTAAAGATTGCATTTCTTGAAGTTGCCAGAACAAAAAAGAAATAGAGAATTAACCCCAGACCGATGAAGACAATAATTAGATCACTCATAAATATTCCGAAGTTTATTTTTATAATTAGTTTTTGGGAATCGTAACTCTGAAAATTGAACCTTTGCCAAATTCACTCTCAAACGAGATTGTTCCTCCGTTCTTCTCGATAAAATCTTTGCAGAGAACCAATCCCAGACCAGTTCCTTTTTCCTGATCTGTACCTCGCGTTGATATCTGAGTATCAATCTGAAAAAGTTTTTGCTGAATATCTTTTGGAATACCAGTTCCGTAATCCTTAACGGAGAACTCTGCAAAGTCATCGTTCAGATTTTTACAAACTACTTCGATACTTTTTCCCGATGGAGTAAACTTGATTGCATTCGAAACCAGATTCCTTATGACAGATTCAATCATATATTTATCTGTGTAAACGAAACAAGTGTCATCGCATTGAGAGTGAACAGTGATTTTTTTCCTTTCAGATTGCTCGGAATAAAGCTCTAGAACCTGATTTACAATCTCACATAAATTAAATTGTGTTTTCTTTACTTCAATTTTTCCGGTATGAAATCTTGACCACTCAAGTAAATTGACAAGAAGATTATAAACATTACTTGCAGCACGATAAATATTTTGAGCTGTTTCTTTAATTTCTTCGATACTCATATCGGATGAGTAGTGTGCCAGAAGTTCTGAAGCTCCGAGAATTGTATGAAAGGGATTTCTTAAATCATGTGCAATAATTGAAAAGAAATTATCTTTTGCTGTGTTACTTCTCTTGAGATCATCCGCATAGTGCTTTAATTTTTTTTCGGTTTCTTTCAGTTCAGTTATATCGGTGAGAGTTCCTACAATTTTTATTTTATTACTTACTTCATCTTTAACAAGATTTCCTTTTGAAATAACCCATCTGATTTGTCCATCAGCTCTTTTAATTCTATGCTCAAAAGAATATGTATCAACCTTGCCGGAAACAAGATCATTTAGTTTGGAATTAATTAATTCAAGTTCCCCGATCGGTACAAAATCTATCCAATCATTTCCTTCGGTTGATTTTCCTTCGCCGGATATTCCCATTAACTTCAGAAAACCGCTATCAACAATGGTCTTTCTTTCGGATGGAATATACTCCCAAACACCTGTTCTGCCGGCTTCAACTGCTAGTTGATATCTTTTCTTTGTTTCGACTAATTCCTTTTTAATTTTATGATTGAAAAGAGTAAGTTGAATTATTCTGTTTAACTCATCGAGGTTAAATGGCTTTGAAAGATAAGCTGCGGGTTCAGTAAGCTTTGCTTTTTCAAATGTATCTTCGTCAGTGTATGAAGTAAGAAAAATAACCGGAATATCTTTTTGTTGTTTTATTCTTTCTGCGGCTTCAATTCCACCAATTTCGCCTTTAAGTTTAATGTCGAGTAAAATTATATCGGGATTTTTTTCTATTCCTGATTTAATCGCATCGTTACCGGTAAAAACTGTATCAACAACTTCATAGCCGGCTTTAGTAAGTTTTGACTCAATATTCTTTGCGATAATAGCTTCGTCTTCAACGATAAGTATTTTTATTTTATCCATTACAGGTCATATTAAAATATTCAGTCGAAATCTAAGAAAATAATAATCAAACTTCACGGGTAAGAATGAATGGTTGAATGACTAACTTCGGTAGTTAAAACTGATTGTATGACAGATTGCTTGCCTTCGATTGATAAAACCGAATGGGTGAATGATTGAATGGCTGAATGATTGAATGGTTTTTAAACCTAATCCTTTATACCATATACCTTCTACCTTCTGCCTTATACCTTATACCTAATTCCCTTATACCTTATCTCCTTCTACCACTTACTTCCAAATCTTTCTTTCGATTAAACCTTTTAGTCCCTGTAATCCACCGGAGTGATAAGCTACTATTGTACAGTTTTCGGGAAAGAAATTTTTCTTTGTTAAATCATAAATAGCAAAAAGCATTTTGCCTGTGTAAATCGGTTCAAGTGGGATGTTAAATTTTTTTTCAAAATATTTTATGAATTGAATCAACTCATTATCAAATTTTGCATAGCCACCAAAATGATAATCAAGTAAAATCTCCCAGTTTGATTTTTTAGTTTGTGAAATTTTAGAAATATCATTCTTGAGGAATGATGCATTTTTAAGAACAGCAACACCAATTACTTTTGATATTTCATCTGAGCCATCAATTATTCCGGCAATAGTTCCGCCAGTACCACAAGCACAAAAGATATAATCATAGTTGGCTTCTATTCTTTTGGGAATTTCTGAACATCCTCTGACTGCAAGAAAATTACTTCCGCCTTCGGGAATAAGATAGAAATCGCCAAATGTTTTTTTCAAATGGGATAAAATCTCCTCTGAATACTTTTTTCTATAGTCGCTTCTGCTTAAGTAATAAAACTCCATTCCACATTCTTTAGCGAAACTAAGAGTTGGATTAAGTGGAAGATGTTCTTCTCCCCTGATTACTCCGATCGTTTTGAAGCCGAATATTTTGCCTGCATAAGCAAGTGAATAAATATGATTCGAGTAAGCTCCACCAAAGGAAAGCAGTGTTGAATAATTATTCTCAGCGGCGTCAATCAGGTTATACTTTAGTTTGAAAAATTTATTACCGCTCAGGTATTCATCAATCAGATCATCACGTTTTATGAAAAGGTTGATTTTCTTTTGCAGGAAAATCTCATCATTAACTTGCTGAAGTGGCGTTTGTCTGGATGAGGAAAAATAATTTTTAATCTCTTCGACATTCATAAATATTCATAACAAAAATACGAAAGAGAGAAAATAAAAAATCCCGTCAACAGGCCGGGCTTACCTGATGACGGGGGAAATGAAGAATATCCAACAATCCAAGAGGGTCTATGATCTACTTACCTGTTTTGGAGGGTTATGCACTATTTTTCTGATTGTATCGAATTGTAGATACGGATATTCTTCTCGCAAAGCATCAATTGCATCGCCTGTTCTAATTTTTTGTGAACGAAGCATTTTAAATTTCTTTCGAATCAGATAATCTCTAACTGAGCGATCGTTAATTAATCCGCGACTGTAAAGTAAATCCCAAACTTCATCGCTTATTAAATCGGCTAATGGATTACTCAATTTTTTTTCAACTGTGTTTTCCATATTTCCTCCTTTTCAAATTGATCGGTTAGGTTGAGATAACATTTCACTCAGGAGGTATCCGAAAGAAGTGACTGTTATCTGATTGTAAAACTATCAGATTTAACCAGCTAAACAACTACACAAATGTGCGGTTTTTATTTTTTGACCTTATTTCCAAAATTTATGCTACACAGGTGTACAGTTTGTTATAAAAAGAATTAATAGAATCAAAAGAGAAATGAGGTTGAAGATTAGCGAATTACATTCAGATAATTTTTTTTCTTATTGCTTTTGCAACAGCTTCCGATTGTGAATGAACATGAAGTTTTTTATAAATATTTCTGATATGATGTCTTACAGTGTCAACGCTGATAAACAGTGTTTCTGCAATTTCCTGATAGTTATAGCCATCAGCTAATAGATTCAATACTTCAATTTCTCGTGAACTAAGATTATAATTTTCATCAACTGCGTCTTTTGTTTTTGTTTCTTTGAATGCATTGATTACCTGTCGCGCAATTCCCGAACTCATAGGAGAGCCACCTTCGTAGGCATCTTTAATTGCCTCAAGAAGTTTTGCCGGTGGAGTTTTCTTAACAAGATATCCGGTTGCACCTGCACATAATGCGTCGAAAACTTTTTCGCTCTCTTCGTAAATAGTAAGCATCAGGATATTAAGATCCGGATTTTTATTTATTGCTTTCTGAACTCCTTCGATTCCACTCATTCCGGGTAAACCAATATCCATAAGTACAACATCAATTTGTAACTGATTTAATTTTAATAGAAATGATTCACAATCTCTGAAAACGGCAACACATTTATAGCCATCTGTTCCGTTAATTAAAGCCGAAAGTCCTTCGCGGATAGTATCGTTATCTTCTACTATTGCAACATTAATCATTTAAGTAACTCAGATAATTTTCTTGATTTAATTTTACCACTGAATATTATTGCAGTTCCATCACCTTCTCTTGAATCAATTTCCAGTTTCCATCCAATTGACTGTGCTCGCTTTTTCATATTAGAAATTCCATTACCAAAAATAATTTTATTTAAGTCCATTCCTATTCCATTATCCCGTAAAATAATTTTTAGAAAATCATCTTCGGTTTCAAAGCTCATTAGTATCAGCGATGCATGGCTGTGCTTTATTGCATTGTTGAAAGCTTCTTTAAGAATAAGATACAGATTCTGTTTTATATCAATTGGAATTTTAATTCTTTTCAGTTTCTGAATATCCTTTATTTTCAGTTCGCAATTCATTGATGAAAGTATTTCAGAGTAAGAATTTTTTAATCTGATAATCAAATCATGTAGCGAATCTTTTTCGGGATTAACAACCCAAACTATATCGCTCATATTATCAACAAGTTGTCTTGATAATTCACTTATCTTCATAAGCTCGTTTGAAGTTGTATTTAAATTTTTTCGTGATGCAACTTCACTAAGAATTGATATCTCGGTTAAACCTGAACCAACATTGTCGTGAAGATCCGCTGCAAGGCGTGACTTAAGTTTTTCTATTGCTAACTGACTTTTAATTCGTATGGTGAATACATAATAAAGAATTAAAATTACAATCAAAGATGTAAGAGCAATAAACCAATATGTTTTCCAGAATGGTGGTGAAATTATTACTGTTATTGATGCATAGTTTTCATTCCATATACCATCGCTGTTACTTCCTCTCACTTTAAAAACATATTCGCCCGGTGACAGATTTGTGTAGGTAGCAATTCGCAAAGAAGAGTTTGTGAATTGCCAATCGTTATCAAAACCTTCGAGTATATATGCATATAGATTGTCTTTCGGATCAGAATAATCCAGAGAAGCAAACTCAAAGCTTATTGTGTTTTCATCATAGCGAAGATTTAATTCGGAAGGTTCGCCTTTAATAATATTATCCAAAACTTTTATTGATGAAATTACAACAGGAGGAATAAAAGTATTGGTCTTTATTTCTTCCGGTCGGAAATAATTAATTCCGTTTATTCCACCAAAGTACATTATTCCGTCATTTGAATAGAGATAAGCTCCGCCACTGAATTCAAGACTTTGCAAACCATCTTTAATATCGAATCGTGTAAAATCTTTGTTGATTAAATCGTATTTATAAATTCCGTTATCAGAACTTATCCAGAGATTTTTTAATCTATCCTCTAAAATTCCATAAACAACTGCGCTGGACATTCCTTCTCTAACAGAATATCTTGTAAACTTACCCGATTCAATATCAAAACTGAACAATCCATCTCCATAAGTTCCAACCCACATTGTGTTGTAAGAATCTCTTAAGATTGTCATCATATTATTTGCTGTAATGTTCTCTTTTTCAGCAGCTGTATTCGGATATTTTTTGAATGTTTCAGAATCGGGATTAAATAGATTTACACCACCTCCATAAGTGCAAATCCAGATTATTCCTTTTTCATCTTTATAAATTTTATAAATACGGTTATCAGAAACCGAGTATTCATCATCATCTTTATGTTTAAAATTTCTGAACTTTAATTGTTGAGTAAATGGATTGCCAATTACTGAAACTTTATTTATTCCTCCGCCAAATGTTCCGATGTAATAATCATTTCCATCAATCAGAATTGTTTGAATCTGATTGCCGGCAATTGAATTTGTATCATTTGGATTGTGGCTATAAACTTTTATCTCGCCAGTTTTTTTATTGAAGATATTTAATCCTCCATCATAAGTACCAATCCAAAGATTTTCGTAATTATCTTCAGCTATCACACGAATGTGATTACTGCTTAATTTACTGTTCGATTTATCTTTATAGAATAATAATTTGTTTCTCAAAGGATCATAACAATTAAGTCCGCCTTTATAAGTTCCAATCCATAATAAACCGGATTTATCTTTATGAATTGCCCAAACAACACCATCATTAAGATACTTTGGATTGTTAGGTTGAAAACCAATCAGATTAAACTTGGTTGTATTGCGCTGAATTTTTGTTATGCCCTTACCAAGATGTGAACCAACCCAAACAATTCCTGATTTATCAACACAAAGCGAAAGAACATCATTATCGGCAAGTGAATTTTGGTTAAGCGGATCGGATTTAAAATTTGAAAAAGATTTTGACTTTGTATTGAATCTGTCGAGACCACCGCCCAAAGTTCCAATCCAGATGTTTCCTTCTTTATCTTCATCAAAATACATTACAGTATTGTTTGATAATGAATTTTCACTAACTGAATTTTTATACTGTATGAAGTTTACTTGCTTTGGATTTAGATTCTTTTCGTCTGCCGATAAAAAGAAAACGCCCGAATAATAAGTTCCAATCCAGATATTTTTCTTTTTATCTTCAAAAACTTTTATGATAAAATCATCGCCAGCGATATCAGAATTTTTGTTGAGAAAGGTGTTGAACTTTACAGAATTATATTTATTGCCGTTCAATTCAGCTTTCAGTAATCCTTTGCCAAAGGTTGCAATCCAGATGTTTCCGTCGCTATCACATTGAATATCCATTATTCTGTTTGAAGGCAAAGTTGAGTTATTATCATTTGAGTCATTATAAAAATGATTCAACAGATTAAAGTTTTTATCAATTACAATTATTCCTTTTCCCCAGGTTCCAATCCAGAGATTATTATTTAAATCTTCACAAATTGCTGTGATAGTTTGTGAAAGATTTCTTGCAAATGAAATCGGATAATCAAAGTAATAATCAGAGGGAAGTTCAGATTTTTCAATCAGTTCAGAAATATTTTTATGAGAAAACTCTTCTTTGGTTCTGTCAAAACGATTGATGTTTCCTGCTGAAGTTCCAATCCAGATAATCCCTTCTTTATCTTCGAACATTGAAATTATTCCGTTATCAGAAATTGTGGTCGAATCAACCGGATTATTGGAGTAAATTAAAAATTTATATCCATCATATCTATTTAAACCGTTTCCTGTCCCAAACCACACAAAACCTTTTTTATCCTGAATGATAGAATAAACAGTGCTTTGTGAAAGACCATCTTCAATCTTCAACTGAGTGAATTTGTAATCAGGATTTTCTGTGATTGCCAGCAGACTTGTAGTAATAATCACAAAAAACAGGGAAACTGAAAAACTATTTAACTTTTTATGAATCAATCTTTTATTATTTTCGTTTGTAGTTTTAACTAAATCCGATTTTATAATAAACTAAAATAGAACATTAATCCACAAAATTTTTTATGGATAATTTATAAGGAGAAACTATGAACTACTTAATTCATCGCTCTGAAGAAAGAGGGAAAGCAAACTATGGCTGGCTTGATACTAAATACAGTTTCAGTTTTGCACGATATTATGATCCCGACAAAATGGGATTTGGTTTGTTAAGAGTATTAAATGATGATATTGTATTGCCCGACTCAGGATTTGGAACTCATCCGCATGATAATATGGAAATCATCACGATTATTCTTGATGGTCAGCTTCAGCACAAAGACAGTATGGGAAATGGCTCGGTCATTAAGAAAGACGAAGTTCAGGTTATGTCGGCTGGAAGCGGAGTTACACATTCAGAATTTAATCCGTCAAAATCAGAAAAAGTTAATCTTTTGCAAATCTGGATTTATCCGAAAGAGGAAAACATTACCCCACGATATGATCAGAAATCATTTCCGAAAGAAGAACGAAGAAATAATCTTGTTACAGTAGTTTCCGGATATAATGAAAACGGTTCGTTGTATATTCATCAGAATGCAGAAATAAAGTTGGGATATTTTGATAAAGGAAATAAAATTAAATATAAAATCAGAGAAGGAAGTGGTGTTTATCTTTTTATTATAGAAGGACATTTGAAAGTTGGCGATGAAGATCTATTCAGACGAGATGCTATTGGAATTTATGATACAGGTGAGTTTGAAATTGAAGTAATTGAAAATTCTGAGTTCGTTCTTCTTGAAGTTCCGATGAATTAATTTTTGTTGAGATGAAGTTGATATATAAAATTCGCTTCCCAAAAAAATTTCTTTGATTCGATTAACTTCATCTCAACATTATTTTTATTTGCAATTGCTTTAATCTTTTTAATGTCGCAATCTTCAGACAGAACCATTAATGCGGTTGTTTGTGGAAAAAGAAAATCCGTAATCTGTTTGAACAGCTTTTCAAAGTATTGAAACTCGTTTCCACAAAACCACGCAAACTCGGATTCATTCTTTGGATTTTTGGGAAAGTAAGGTGGATTAATTATAATGAAATCAAATTCTTGTTTGGAAATTGAATCAAACAGATCGGAATAAATAACATTTATGCTGCAATCATTTAACGATGCGTTTATTTTAATATTCTCAATCACTGATAAGCTAATGTCACTTGCTGTAACATCAGCTCCCTTTTTAGCAGAATAAACTGAAATCATTCCACTACCAGCGCCAGGTTCAAGCAATCGTTTATTTTTCAAATCATATTTATCAAGATGTGAAATGAGAAATTTTGTACTGAAGAAAAATCCCGGATGAAAAACACCTGGCAGAACTTTTAATTTAAGATTTCTGAAATTGCAATTTCTTGTTTTGGTTGAATAAATTTTGTAAGCACGACTTAAAACAGAAAACAATACTCTTTTGAAAACATTCATTCTGCGTAAAACCCTTCTATTTCCGGTTGACGATACTTTAACCAGAACCGTTGTAAGAATTTTATTTCATAAGGAAAGTAATAAAATCCTGTTTTATATCTCCAGGCAGAAAAAAACTTAATTACTTTTCGCTGAAATGAGGTGAGCTTATAATCAGATACTGTGGGAAAATAACCATTTAACACAGTCTCAAAGTTTTTTATTCTGTCAATCATAAAAGGCTTAAGCCACGGTGTTAATGGATTTTTTCTCAGATCAAAATTTTCCCACGAAGGACTTAACCATTCTTCAAGATTTGATGGGAATTTAAATCCGGCTTTTGTTACCTGCTCATAAAGTTCAGAACCTTCTGTGGGAACGGGAGAATAAACATAAATTATGATTTCGGTATCGGGATTAACTTCTTTAATTTCTTTAATGAAGTTTATATCATCATTGATTTGCTGATAAACTTTGCTTTCTGAATCTGCCGGCAAACCAAGCACAAAAGAATATTCCGGAATGATATTAAACCTGCGAAGTCTCTTCGCAAAACCTATTATTTGTTCACGACTCTGAGTTCCGCCTTTATCCATTTGTTTAAGAATATCATCGTTACCTGTCTCTGCTCCGAAGAAAATCATTTTGCAGCCAGCTTCTTTCATCATTTCAAGCGAATCATCTTTGTACTTATCTATTGTATCAATTCTTCCTTCTCCCCACCAATTAATTTTCTCGTTCTTTACAAGTTCAGCAAATTCAACGGTTCTTTTTTCAGAAACAAAAAAATTGTTATCGTGAAATTCAACGGCATCTATTTTAAACCTTTCTTTAAGGTACATCAAATCATTAAAAACATTTTTTGCAGATTTTCCTTTCCATCTCGCCTGGTAAATTGGGACTACAGCACAAAACGAACAAGTAAAAGGACAACCAACGCTTGAATGATAAGCTGCTGTTCTCTTTCCTAAAAAAGTTTTGCCAAGATATTTTTCGATTGAATAGAACCGGTTGAGATAATCATAAGGCAAAGGAGGTAGAGTATCCTGATCAATTAAATCAGATTTGTGAGTTTTAACTATTTGATTTTCTTTTCTGTAAATCAGATTGTTTATAGAAGAGTAGTCAGCATTTTTTTCTAAAGCGTCAATCAATTGTGGGAAAGCTTCATCACCAGGACCATTGATAATGAAATCCACAAAACCAGATTCAAGACAAACTTTATATTGATTAGAAGCAAAATATCCGCCCCAGATAATTTTTACTGAAGGAAAGCTTTCTCTTACTTTTTTAGAAAAGGGAATTGCTTGCCTTAGTTGCATTCCGGGCATTACAGTTACAGCAAAGTACTTATACTCATTTGTATCAAGATATTTTTTAATTTTATTCCAGCAATCGGTCTCTAAGTTTCCATCAACAAAAACATATTCATGCTTGTTGTGAATAGAAGCGCCAATCTGAAGTATTGAGTTTGGAATCCGATGTTTCCAATTTGCACTTTTGGGATTAAAGAGAATGATTTTGTTCATATCAGTTAATTAAGCCGTAAAGCTTTGCGTAGTCGTTAATTGTTTTTTCAATAGGAAACAGGTTTTGAGCAGAATGATTAAGTTCAGATGATAAAAGTTTTTTAACATTGCTGATCATCTCTTCGTCACTGTTAGCAATTTGCCAGTTAGAATTTTTCTGTGCATAACCGACATTAAATGAAACTATATGCATTCCGTTTGCAAGTGCTTCGGCAAACACCATTCCCGAACCTTCGAATGTTGAGGGATGAAATAGAATTTTGCTTCTTCGCATATATTCAAAGACTGAATCTCTGGATTGCTTTCCGAGAAATTCAATATTCTTATCAAGATTATTTTCTTTACATAACTTCTTAAGTTCATTTGCCTGATTTCCATCACCAATAAGCTTGCAATTAATTTCCGGAAAATCTTTTTTGAGGACTTTAATCGTTTTAATCATCAGCTTAAAATTTTTAAGCGGTATTAAAGAACCTACGCCGATTAAATCTATTTCTCTTATTGAACTGTAATCATATTTCTGAGTTGGAATACCCCAAAATATTTTTTTATCAACTTCGCGTTTTGTAAGTGATTTAAAAGCTTGCGATTGATTTTCCGATAGAGCGACAATTTCCATCTTTCTCTGGTTCAGGATTTTCAGATAAACATTTTTGGGACTAACATCCTGTCCCATCAGAGTGCAGATATGCTTGACATTATACTTTGCAGCAATTCTGTTTCCGATTAAAGCGCATTCGCCAAGCCAAAGCGAATGAACGACATCAAGTTTATTTTGTCCTGCTAAATATTTAGCCATTGTTAAAGCGCCATCCCAAACAAAAATTTTTTCACGCTTCAGATTTTTTCCGCGCAAGCTTAAAACAAACATATCGTGCCATTTGTAAAAAGATTTATCAAAGGGATATTGGAATGCTATAATTGTAAATTCAACCTCAGGATATTTTTCTTTGAAGTGCAATAAAAAATCCTGCAACGGCGGAACACACACCGAATCGTTTTCATCAGTTGGGAAACCGGGAGTCAGAATCAGTATGTGTTTTACTTTTTTCATCTTTTAATTTTTATCCAGGGGAAGGGTGAGTCGGATTTAAATGCAAAAGCCAGGAGTTTGTTTTTCAAAGTGCGCGGATCGAATAAAATCTGGTGATTGAAATCGAGTAAGTTTTTATATGTATGATGAAAATAAAATTTACTCATTTCGGGAAAGCCAAGTTTTCTGTAATATTCTTCGGTTCTTTGTTTTGCAAGTTGAACTTCTTCAATCTCATAAAATGGCGAATCAATTATGTGTATTTCGCCATCAAGTTTGAGAGTAAAAATCAATTCCTTAAGTAATGAGGTAATGTTTTCGAAATATTGGATTGATGAATTCAGCACAATTAAGTCAAAAGAATTTTTCGCCAACTCCATTTTGAAAATATCACCGTAAACAAATTTGATGTTTTCGTTTTTGAATAATCTTGCTCCTTGTTTTAATTCATATAAGTTTATATCAGCGCAATAAAAATTATGTGGGAATGACTTTGCCAACTCACCGGCAAACCAACAATTTCCACAACCAAGATCAAGTATATCAATTTGTTTATTAAAGTTTTTCAGATATTCTTTGAATCTGATAAATGATTTTGCGCGATTATCCCATTCTTTTTTATGAGGATTAAGTGAAGATGCAAACGGAAGTAGTTTAACTTCATCATCACTGTATAAACGCTTCTCTTTTCTTCTTATTTTCAGATAATTTTCTTCGAATGGATTTTTTTCTTTTTCAAAAAGATATACCCCGTCTGATTTCGGTAGTTGCAGTACTTCAGATAAGTTCATTCATACACTTTCATTTTGTTTTGGGATTAAATTGAGCAACCAAAATTAAGTGATCGCCGATTAAATTAAATGGAAAATGTTTGCTTAAAATTTGGTCTGACTTTTTAAGAATCTTCATCAAGCGAGGATGTTTGATAATAAAATTTTCCATTTGTGGAATAGGCGTGAACACTCCTAAACCTTTCAATTGAATTACCCTAAACTGTTTTCCTAGCGCTTCTTTAATTTTTTCTGCTGAAAAGTAAAATGTCCTGATTTCAATTCCTTCAACATTTGCAGATGCGCCATTTTTACGAAATCTTCTTAAAGCAAATTTTAATTTTCCTTTAAATGCTGTTGCTAATTCCCAAAGACAAACAGGAGGCATAATTACAAGAATAACTTTTCCGCCGTCATTTAATAAAGTTGGAAAGAAACGGGTTACTAATCTTAAATCATTAATGCAATTTAATCCGCCAAAGTTTGAGAATATCAAATCAAATTTATTCGGAATAAGTTTATCAAGTTCTGTAAATGAGCACTTAAAAATTTTTACTTGCTCTGCAAGATTTTCTTTTTTTACTTTGATTGAAATCTTTTCAATCATTCCATCGGATAAATCTGTGCAGGTAACATCATAACCTTGCTTTGCAAAGAAGATTGCATCGGTTCCTGTTCCACTGTTCAGTTCAAGAATTTTATCGCCTTTTTTTAGATGACTTAAAACCACATCATAAACCTGCTGGCGCATCCACAAGAGAATTGGATTTGATTTTTCGTATTCATCATAAATAATTGATTGCATCGAAAACGCAAGATTAACTTTATCAAAATTCTGAGAATCATTAATCATATTTCAGCTGAGCGTCTCAAGTTTTTTTAGTGATATTCTGTCAATCAGTTCAGCAGGGAAATAATAAAATGACATTAGAGCCGAGCGGAGATAATTCTTATTAAGCTGAATGGGTTGAGTAATAATTTTCTTAATTGCTTCTATGCTTACTTTTTTCTTGTAAACCTTATGGACATAACGATGAAGTTTTTTGTAGTATGCAGGATGATAAGTATTTCTGAACATCAAAGAAAGATCATCCGAATCTGTCCAGTTTGTTTTTTCTTTCATTTGTTCTTTTACAATTTCATAAAATTTTGTTCCGGGTAACGGATAAGACACGGAAATTCCTATCTCGTCTGGCATAAGTTCTAAAACCATTTTGATTGTTTTCTTTATATCTTCTTTTGTTTCATTCAGATAACCGAACTGAAGAAAGAAAGCAACTTTAATATTTTTTGATTTAAGAAGTTTGGTTGCTTTATAAATTTCGTCAACAGTTGTTCCCTTATCCATTGCATCAAGAATTTTTTGTGAACCGGATTCAGCTCCCACCCAAACAATATCAGCACCGGATTCTGCTAATGCATCAATTGTATCTTCTTTCAAAAGTAAATCAACACGCGATTGAATTTTGTATCTGAAACTCAAATTTCTTTGCTTAACCAAATCTCTGAACTCCTGAACCCAACCTGGTTTTAGGCCAAAAATATCATCACAAAACCAAAAGTATTTTACACCAAATTTTCTCTGAAGGAATTCAATTTCATCAACCACATTTTGTGGAGAACGGGAATTGTATCTGTTTCCATAAATTGGTTTTGCACACCAATTACATTTGAAAGGACAACCTCTTGTTGTTGCAATGTTTAGAGTAAATTCTTTTCTTCCTTCACTCCAAATTTTTTTATAATCATCAATGTTTAGTAAATCCCAGGCAGCCATCGGGAATACATCAAGATTTCTTTCAATCTGTCTGGGATTTGTTTTTATAATCTGATTAGCACTTTTATAAATAATTCCATCAACATCAAAAACATTATTAGTATTTGTAGTTAATTCATCCAGAAGCTCTTTCAATGTATGTTCCGCTTCGCCAATAATAACAAAATCTGCTCCGGCATTTAAATATTTTTCATAATGATCGGTTGCATCGGAAGAAGATACTATAACGGTTATATTTTTTTGTTTTGCAATTTCAGTCATTCGGAAAGCAGCTTCACGCATATTCGTAAGACACATTTTTGTCAGATAATTAAATCCATCATCATAAATAATCAGGTAATCGGGTTTGTAATTGGAGATTGCAGTAATTATATCTTCGGGAGATTTTCTCAATGCAGTATCAAATAAATTTACTTCGTAACCAGATGCTCTGAGGAAAGATGCTGCAGTAATAGTTGCAAGAGGCGGAAATGGTTGTTTTGCTTTCCATTGTTTTGGATCGAATCTATAAAAGTAAGAATGAGTAAATAAAATTTTTTTAGTCATCACATCAAGGTAATATTTAATTTTTGCTGAAGTTGAATAAGCTTTTGATCTAAGGAGATTAAAACTTTCTTCTGAAAAAATTTCGGATGATATTTAGATTCACACTTAGTTGCTTTGAATGCAAGAGCAAAATCTTTTTCATCAAAATAATTAAATTTTTTCCTGGTAGCGTTTGAAAAAATTTTCATTGCAAGGTCATCAAGCATATCACCAAAGCGATTGTTCAATAAAAACTCAATGCTCTTTTGAAAGCGGCTGCTTTTATTATCAATCAATTTATTATTTCTTTTGGGAAAATTGGGAAAGAAATTTTTAATCCAGATATTCCTAGAATAAAATTCATCATAATATTTTTTACCGAATGTCGGAATAAGTGTGGCTATTTCAGTTGCAGTGAATACATTCTTTTCCTCTATTTCAAGATGATTATAATCAATGTAATAGTTTATGCAAAAAACTTTTCTTGAGTTGAGAAGAAATATTTTTTTGAACAATGTAAGAAAAAGTCTGGCGACCCAAAGTCTTCCGGGTTCGGTAACAATCAGATAATCCACATCTGAGTCTTTCTCCATATATCCTTTTGAAATTGAACCGGTAAGAAAAATTGCACGCACGTAAGGAAACTTTGAAATAAATCTTGACATTCTGAAAGCAGATTTGATTTTCTTTTCGCAGAGAGAATTTCCTTTTAATCTTCTTGAAACAAATTCAGGATTGTTTTGAAGGAGGTAAAAATCATTTATTCTGCAAACCAGTTTGTTATTATAAAGTTGTTCCAACTCTGAAGTAACTTCAGCTGTGCTGCAATGATTAACCGGCAGATTGTGATAAATCTCTTCGGCTTTAAGTGGATAAGAGAAAATATCGTAATAAGCCAGTGTTTTTATAATATTTTTACTTAGTAGTGACAACATAAAATGATTGGGAAAACATCCGCTTTCCATTAGTGAAAATAATCAAAGAAAGGTGACATAAAAAGTTGCGATTAGTTTTTACTGGCTTTTTTAATAAGTATTTTTGATAATAAAAAAACTAAAAATTATTCACGGGGAAAGAAAAGGTTCTTTATGGAAAAATTACTTTTACTCGGTGCCGAAGCAATTGCTCAGGGTGCAATTGATGGAGGAATGTCTGGCGTCTATGCTTATCCGGGAACACCTTCAACAGAAATAACCGAATATGTACAAAATAACAAAATTGCGATTGAAAGAAATATTCATCGCAATTGGTCTGCGAATGAAAAAACCGCAGTTGAAGCAGCGCTCGGAATGAGTTATGCGGGCAAGCGTGCAATGGCTTGTATGAAGCATGTTGGTTTAAATGTCGCAGCCGACCCTTTCATCAATGCCGCAATAACAGGAGTTAATGGCGGACTTGTAATCACAGTTGCAGATGATCCGTCAATGCATTCATCGCAAAATGAGCAGGACTCAAGATTCTATGGAAAGTTTGCAATGATTCCAATGCTTGAGCCGTCAAATCAGCAGGAAGCTTATGATATGGCTTATGAATCTTTTGAATTATCTGAGAAGTTTAAAATTCCTGTGCTTATCAGAATCACAACAAGATTATCTCACTCACGCTCAGGTATTAAAAGAAAAGAAATTAAACAGGAAAATCCACTAACTTATCCTGATGATCCGATTCAGTTTGTTCTTCTTCCATCGAATGCACGAAAGAGATACAAGGGTTTATTGGGAATTCAATCTGCCATAGAAGAAGCTGCGGAAAATTCAAAGTATAATAAATTCATTGATGGTAACGATAAATCACTCGGAATTATTGCCTGCGGAATCGCTTTTAATTATCTGATGGAAAATTATCCAGAGAATAATT
The DNA here is from genome assembly GCF_025998815.1 of Ignavibacterium sp. Taxonomy (NCBI): domain Bacteria; kingdom Pseudomonadati; phylum Ignavibacteriota; class Ignavibacteria; order Ignavibacteriales; family Ignavibacteriaceae; genus Ignavibacterium; species Ignavibacterium sp. The sequence continues at coordinate 2,386,788 of NZ_AP026678.1, read as the reverse complement.
GTCCGTTTCCAATTTTAAAGATCGGGCAGTATCCTATGCCTTATTCTTTGCTTGATAAAATTGTGAATGAGTGTGAGAAAATATTGGTGCTTGAAGATGGATATCCATTTGTTGAAGAACAGATTAAAGGTTACTTTGATAAAAGCGGCAAGATTACAGGCAGACTAAGCGGCGCAATTCCAAGAGATGGCGAATTAAATCCTGATATCGTTGGAAAAGCATTGGGAAAAGAAGTAAAACAGTTTTTCAAAATTCCGGAAATAATAAAAAATCGTCCGCCGGAACTTTGCTCGGGTTGTGCACACAGAGATATTTACAATGCACTTAATGAAACGATGAAAGAATTTGGTAAACAAAAAGTCTTTTCTGACATCGGTTGTTATACACTTGGTGCACTTCCACCCTGGAATGCAATCAATTCTTGTGTTGATATGGGAGCTTCAATTACAATGGCAAAAGGTGCTGCTGATGCCGGCGTTCGTCCTTCTGTGGCTGTAATCGGTGATTCAACTTTTACTCACAGCGGAATGACTGCTTTGCTTGATTGTGTTTATGAAAACACTCCGGTTACAATTATAATTGCTGATAATGCAACAACGGCAATGACCGGTGGACAGACTTCTCCGGCAACAGGAAGACTTGAAGAAATTTGTATCGGACTTGGGGTTAAACCTGAGCATGTGCGTGTGCTAACTCCACTACCAAAATTTCATGAAGAAATGGTTAAAGTAATCCGCGAAGAACTTTTATATGAGGGTGTTTCTGTAATTATTCCAAGGCGAGAATGTATTCAAACAGCAACGAGAAGTAAAAAAGAACAGAAAGTTAAAACTGAAGAGGTTGCACAATGAAAGCAGATATAATTTTATCAGGTGTTGGTGGACAGGGAATAGTATCAATTGCTGCAACAATTGCGCAAGCAGCATTGGATAACAATCTTTTTATCAAACAATCAGAAGTTCACGGAATGAGTCAGCGCGGAGGAGCAGTTTACTCACACCTAAGAATTTCTGATAAAGAAATTGCAAGTGATCTTATTCCGCTTGGTCGGGCAGACATTATTATTTCTGTTGAACCGATGGAATCTCTCAGATATTTACCCTGGCTTAAAGAAGATGGATGGCTTGTAACTAATTCAACTCCGTTTATTAATATTCCCGATTATCCCGATTTGAAAGTATTACATTCAGAGATAGAAAAATTTCCAAATCATATATTAATTAATGCAGATGAAATAGCTCGGCAGGTTAAATCACCGCGTTCATCAAATATTGTTATGCTTGGAGCAGCTTCACCTTTTTTAGAAATTCCTTTTGAAAATTTTGAAGAAGCAATAAAAAAAATCTTCGGAAGAAAAGGGGAGAAAATAGTTGAGCTGAATATTCAGGCACTTCACGCTGGAAGAGAATTCTCACTAACACATCAGAAAGAAAAAGTGTAGAAAAAGAATGTATGTATGACTGAATGCCTACCTTCGACAGGTAAATTTGAATGGTGGAATGATTGATTGAATGATGGTGTATAAAGGAAGATTCGAAGAGTTTTGTGTCCTCAAATAAATCAGAATTGTTTTAGTAGCCGCAACCTTCAGATTGTGGTTGATGTAAAATCACGCTGGCTGAAGCCTGCGGCTACTTTTGCTAATCAAACTGCACTATACGCAGCTTCTACATCAGAAATTTCTTTTGGTATTGGTCTTCCTAAAACTTTGTAACCTGTTTCTGTTACAAGAATATTATCTTCTATTCTGATTCCACCGAAGTTTCTGTATTCTTCAACTTTGTCGTAGTTAATAAAGTTTTTTAATTTCTTCTTTGCTTTCCATTGATCAATAAGTTCGGGAATAAAATAAATTCCCGGTTCACAGGTGAATACAAATCCGGGCTTCAGTTCTTTTGCAAGTCTGAGATAAGCTAATCCAAACTGTTCGCTTCGTTTAGTTTTGTCGTCGTAACCAACAAATTGTTCACCGAGTCCTTCCATATCGTGGACATCAAGCCCCATCATATGTCCAAGTCCGTGTGGAAAGAACAATGCGTGTGCGCCGGCTTTAACAGCTTCGCCCGGATTGCCTTTCATTATGCCAAGTTGAATTAGTCCGGCAGCAATAATTTTTGCCGCAGTTAGATGAACATCAACGTGCTTAACGCCGGGTTTTATCATATTAATTGCATTCTTCTGGGCTGTAAGAACTATTTCATAAATGTCTTTTTGTCGCTGAGAAAATTTTCCGCCAACGGGAATTGTTCTCGTAATATCGCTTGCATAAAATTCATAAGACTCTGCACCAGCATCGCAAACAAGTAACTTGCCTTCCTGAAGCTGATTGCCGTGAAAGTGATTGTGAAGAGTTTGTCCGTTAATCGAAATTATCGGATGAAATGAAACTCCGTTTCCAAGAGAAAGTGCAATTCCATTCAGTGCTGCATAAATATCGTTCTCGGTTAAACCGGGTTTTGCCATTCTCATTGCAGTTGTATGCATCTGATAGGCAATTTCGAGTGCATATTCTATTTCGGCAACTTCTTCAGCAGCTTTAACTGATCTTTGTTCAACCACAGCTTCAATTAATTTCTTTGAAGCTTTCTTATTTACTTTATAAGGATCATCATCAAGAAGTGATGCAAGCTTCAGATTGTGTTCGCTGCGATACAACGGTAGAAAGTGAATCTTTACTCCTTTGCTGATTTTTGTTTTCAGGAATTTTTTAAGATTAGAAATTGAATCAGAATTCTGCACACCAACTCTTTCAGCAAGTTCGGCAAGTTTTGGCTGAGGTCCCATCCAAACAATATCTTCAAGAGTGTATTCGTATCCAAACAGATATTCTTTGTTTTCATCTACATCAATAATTCCGGCAAGATTAGGAATCGGCAAACCAAAGTAATAAAGAAAAGAACTATCCTGTCTGAAGTTGTAAGTATTAGCAGGATAATTTATCGGTGCCTCATCATTGCCTAAAAATAAAAGTAATCCTGATTTGAAATTTTTCTTCAGTTCTTCTCTGCGGTTGATATAGATTTGACGGTCAAACATAAATTCTCCTGTGAATGGAAATTGAAAATAATCTTATAGCAAAATTAACAATAAATTTTTGCAATTCTTGGAAGGTTAATTATAAATGAGTTAAAAAATTTTGTGGTGATTATCGAAATACTTTCTTAACAGACATTACAATAAAAAACAATAATGCCTGAAGCAGAATTATTGTTGCACCACTTGGAACATCGAGATAATATGAAATCCACAATCCAACAATTGCTGTGGTAATTCCAAAGACAATTGAAAAGGTTGTCATTTTACTGAAAGATTTGTTTATCAGTCTTGAAGCAGCTGGTGGAATTACCAGAAATGCTGCAATCAGAACAATTCCCACTACTTTAATTGAAACTACAATTGTAACTGCAATTAAAATACTAAGAATATAATCATCAAACTGAACAGGAACTCTGTCAGCTTGTGCAAGTTCCCTGTCGAAAGAAGAATAAGCCCACCGCTTCCAGAAAGGCGAAAACAAAATCGTAATAAAAATTAATATGGCAGGTGCAATAACATCGGTAATTGATACGGCGAGAATTGATCCGAACAAATAATTAAAAGCATCGCTTGAATATTGTCTTTTCATAAAAATGAAAATAATTCCTAGTGCCATCGAGATAGAAAAGAAAATACCGATAGTTGTATCGCCTGCAAGATTGGTTTTGTTTTTTACATAAGTGATTCCGATTGCAACAAGAATTGTAAACGGAACAGCAGTTAGAAGAGGTTCCTGATCGAGTAAAATTCCCAAAGCAACACCACCGAAAGCAGCATGAGCAAGTCCGCTTCCCAAAAAACCCAATCCGCGCTGAACAACAAAAACTCCATAGTAACTTGCAAGAAAACCCACAAGTATTCCCGCAATTAAAGCGCGCTGCATAAACGGAAGTGATAAAAATTCAAACACAGAAATAAACCTTAACGTTTTGCTTTGTTAGTTTCTAATTGTCCTCTTTCGATGAACTCAAGATGATAAAGTAATAATCTAAGTTTCCTAATCATACAATCATTCAACCATTCATTCATTCAACCATTCATCCATTCATACTTACCAACCTAAGGCAAGCATTCACACTTTCAATCATTCATCAATTCAGTTTACTTAAATGAAGTTAGCCATTCATTCACACATTCATCTTCACCTGCCCAGGGTAGCCATTCAACCATTCATTCAATTAATTCTGACTTTATGTTCGTGTCCGATATGACCGAAAGCTGTTCTTAAATTCTGTTCGCTCAATGCTTCTTCCGGATGACCAAAACTAACTTGCTTTCTGTTGAGTAGCAAAACAAAATCAGAATGATGATGTGCAACATGCCAATCGTGAGTAATCATTAACACTGTTGCATTTGATTTATGCTGATAAGCTTCCAGCAGATTATAAAGATCTGCTTCTCCGATTGCATCAATTCCTGTTGCTGGTTCGTCAAGCACTACAAGTTTTGGATTGCGAACGATACTTCTTGCAAGACAAACTCGCTGAAGTTCTCCACCTGACAGTTCCGTAATCGGACGATAAGCCAGATGTTCTGCTTTAACCATTTCAAGTGCTTTAACTGAATTTGTTTTATCATTTCCCCTCACTGACCACGGCCATTTTCTTAGTAAACCCGACGCAACAAGTTCAATTGCAAGAGCAGGAAAATTTCTGTCCATTGTTTTTATCTGAGGAACATAACCAATTAACTGCGGATCAATCTCATCAGGATGTTTATCAAAAATTTTTATTTGACCAGAATAATCCTTTATCAAACCGAGAAGTATTTTCATCAATGTTGTTTTGCCGGCACCATTCGGACCCACAACAGAAACAAAAGAATTTTCCGGAATAGAAAAGTTAAGATTCTCGAGAACTTTAATATCACCGTAACTCAGTGAAAGATTTTTTACTTCGACGGCATTCATTTTAATTCATTTACAATTGTTTTCAGATTTTCTGATATAATCTGCTCATAAGTTTTTAAATCACCTGTTCCACCGAAAGGATCCAATTCAACTGTTTTGATTCCGACTGATTCAGCCAAAACTTTAGCAGGTTTACTGATGTGTTGCTTATTTATAAAAATTGCCTTCACATTTTTTCTTTTGATTTCTTCTGAAATATTCTTCAGAAATTTTGGTGTAACCTGCTGTCCCGGTGAAATTTCGAGTGAGCCGACAACATCAATTCCATATCTTTTGAAAAAGTAATCATAAAACGGATGCGCTGAAAATACTTTATTGTGTTTAACTGATTTTATTTCAACTCTTATTTTACTATCAAGTTGAATTAGTTTTTGAGAAAACAACTCAGAATTTTTTCTGAATAAATCTTTCTTTTCCGGATAATATTCAGAAAGAATTTTTGTAAGTGAATCAAGCATTGAATTAACAGTTAACGGATCTGACCAGAAATGCGGATCTGTTCCGTAATGATGATGTGTGTGATCATCTGTATGATGCGAATGATCATCACTCATTTCAATGTTTAACAGAAAATCTTCCGGAACCAGTTTTAGTAACTCAACTTTGGTTTCAACATCAATTTTTGCTGCCCAACCGTCAAGAGATTCAGCACCATAAAAAAATATTCTTGCACTCTGAATTTTTTTATAGTCTGAAGGTGACATTTCATAGGTATGAGGATCAGCGCTGCCAGGAAGTAAAACATCTATTGTAATATCGCTTCCAGCAATTTCCTGAACTATTGCTTTGAACGGATAAATCGTAACAACAATATTTTTTTCTTCAGATTTTTTGTTTGAACAACTGGCAAATATCAGAAGAGATAATAATAAAAGTATGGCTTTAAAGGATTTCATTTCTTTGCTGAGTTAACATTCTGCTTTTTCCGAAAGATGTAATAAAGTCCTAATAAAACAAATGGAATACTTAAAATTTGTCCCATATTAATTGGTAAAGCGGATTCAAAAGCAGATTGGTTTTCTTTCAGAAATTCAACAAAAAATCTGAACCCAAAAATCAGGATAAGAAATAATCCGAATAAATATCCGGGCTTAAGTGAAGAGGATTTTTTATTATAAATCAGATATAGAATGATGAATGAAAGAAAATAAAATAAGGATTCGTAAAGCTGAGTAGGATGTCTGGGTATTTCATCAACACGAACAAACACAAAAGCCCATGGAACATCAGTAGCTTTACCGATGATTTCAGAATTAAAAAGATTACCAAGTCTTATCAAAGCACCACCAAGAGCAACAACGATTACAAGCCGGTCTAAAATCCAGATCATATTCTGATCTTTTTTCTTTCGTGAGAAAAGATAAAGTGCGGTAAGAATTCCGATTGCAGCACCGTGTGAAGCTAATCCGCCCTGCCAGACTTTCAGTATCTCGACCGGATTTGTTAGATAATATGCCGGATCATAAAACAAACAATGACCTAACCTTGCGCCAATAACAGTTCCGAGAATAACATAAATCGAAAGTTGCTCGAGATCTTCAAGCGGTTTCTTTTCCCGTTGATACACTTTTGTTAGGATCATATAACCGAATACAAAAGCGAGAGCAAATAAAAGTCCATACCATCTCAATGAAAACGGACCAAGTTTCATTATTTCCGGACTAACCTGCCACCAGATAGAGCTGATAATCATAATCTTCAGTAAAATATTTTTTTATACAAGTAATATAGCTAAGATTTCTTTTTACTTGTTTTCTTTTTGCTCTTTGATTCTTCCTTGTTATTCGCAAGTTCAACACATTCTTCAAAAGTGAAGGATGATGGATCACGATCTTTGGGAAGTTTAATGTTTTTCTTTCCGGCTTTAAGATATGGTCCCCATCTTCCGTTTAATATTTGATATGTGGGATCTTCATCAAAGACCTTGATAAATTTTTCTGAGTCAGAAACACGTTTTGCATCAATTACCTGTATTGCTTCATCAAGCGTAATTGTATGCGGATCAAATTGCTTTTTAATTGAAACATATTTGTTATCGTGTTTGATGTATGGACCAAATCTTCCGATACCCGCAATTACTTCTTTGCCCTCATATTCTCCAACAACTCTCGGGAGTTTAAACAACTCAAGAGCTTCTTCAAGAGTTATTGTTTCTATTTTCTGATCTTTACGCAAAGGCGCATAAACCGGTTTGGCTTCAGGATTATTCGGATCGGTTTTTTGTGCAACCGGACCAAAGCGAGCAATTCTTACAGAAACAATCCAACCGTTTTCCGGATCATTACCCAAAATTCTTTCTCCCGAAACTCTTTCACCTGTTTCAGTTGTATGAATAACTTTATCGTGGAATGGGAAATAAAATTCCTTCAGCATTTCTTCGTACTTCAATTTTCCCAATGCAATTTCGTCAAGTTCTTCTTCAACTTTTGCTGTAAACTGATAATCCATTATCTGCGGAAAATGTTTCATCAAAAAATCTGTTACAACCATTGCGATATCCGTAGGAAAAAGTTTTCCTTTATCTGCGCCGGTAATTTCAGTTTTAATTTCTTTCTTAAGTTTTCCGTTTTGCGCAAGAGTAATTACACGATACTCTCTTTCTTTTCCATCTCTTTCTTCTTTGTGAACATAACCACGCTTTTGAATTGTGCTTATTGTTGGAGCATAGGTAGAGGGTCTTCCTATTCCAAGTTCTTCAAGTTTTTTAACAAGACTTGCTTCTGTATATCGCGCTGGCGGACGAGTGAATCTTTCTGTTGCTGTAATTAACTGGGCATTAAGCTTCATATCTTTTTTAACCGGCGGAAGAATTCCTTCTTCACCATTTTCAATATTTTCTTCATCGGTATCTTCAAGATAAACTTTCAGGAATCCGTCAAACAGAATTACTTCGCCTTTGGCAGTGAACAAATCATCAAGCTTTGAACCTTTTATTTTAACAGTAGTTCTTTCTATTTCTGCATCACTCATCTGAGAAGCGATTGCTCTTTTCCATATCAACTCGTATAGAGCTTTTTCATCTTTAGAACCACTTATAGTTTCTCTTGAAAAATCTGTTGGACGAATTGCTTCGTGAGCTTCCTGTGCATTTGCTGATTTTGTCTGATAAGTTCTTTTGTGATGATATTCTTCTCCGAAATCTTTTTTAATTGTTTGCTCGGCAGCATCAAGAGCAAAATCAGAAAGATTAACCGAGTCAGTTCTCATATAAGTTATATAGCCCGCTTCATAAAGTTTCTGAGCAATAAGCATTGTTCTTGAAACAGAATACCGAAGTTTTCTTGCAGCTTCCTGCTGAAGTGTTGATGTTGTAAAAGGTGCTGCAGGCGATCTCTTAAATGGTTTTGTTTCTATTTCCTGAATGACAAATTCAGAAGCGGAACACTTATTAAGAAATTCTTCAACTTCTTTTTCGTCTTTAAGAAATCTGGCAAGTTCAGCTTTTAAAGTTTGTTCTTTTCCTGATTCGTCTTTAAATGAAAACAATCCAACAACTTTAAATCTTGATTCAGGAACAAACGCATCAATCTCTCTTTCGCGTTCAACAATTAATCTTACTGCAACAGATTGTACTCTTCCTGCAGAAAGTCGGGTTTTTATTTTTCTCCAGAGAATCGGTGAGATTTCAAATCCCACCAATCTGTCTAAAACTCTTCTTGCCTGCTGAGCATCAACAAGATGATAATCAATTCCTCTCGGATTCTGAATGGATTCAAGAATAGCTTTCTTTGTTATTTCATCGAACACTATTCTTTTAATTTTTTCTTCGGGAAGTTCCAAAGCTTCTTTAAGATGCCAGGAAATTGCTTCACCTTCGCGGTCTTCGTCAGTTGCAAGCCAGATTGTTTCAGCTTTCTGAGCAAGTTTCTTTAATTCTTTTACAACCTGTTTTTTATCTTCGGGAATTTTATAAATCGGTCTGAAGTGATTTTCAATATCAACTCCTTTATCTTTCTTTACAAGATCGCGTATGTGTCCGTAAGAAGATGCAACAAGAAATTCTTTGCCGAGATAATTTTCTATTGTCTTTGCTTTAGCAGGGGATTCTACAATAACAAGATTTTTTGCCATAACTTTCTTTATGTTTTGAAAAACGATTGCAAATTTAACCTAAACTTATCGGAAATATCAAAGTCAATTACAAAGTAGCAGATTAAAATCACTTTATTTTAGCAATAATCTGTTTTTTGTTGATATTTGACCTGTAAAAATTTTTTATGTTGATGATTAAAGATATACTGAACAAAATTTTAAAGGTACTGGCATTTCCGTTTATACTTCTTATCAAAATCTATCAGATTTTTATTTCGCCGTTATTTCCATCTTCGTGCAGATATACTCCAACCTGTTCGCAATACACATTGGAGGCATTAAAAAAATACGGTTTGCTCAAAGGGCTTTGGCTTGGAATAAAAAGAATTTCCCGTTGTCATCCCTGGGGCGGAAGTGGTTATGATCCTGTTCCATAGGTTTTAATTATGGCAAATACTAATCAGTCATTCGGAAAAAAAATTTTATTAGTAATAAAAGCAATATTCAAATTTTTACTGCTGATGTTTGTGTCATCGGTAATAATTGTTTTTTTACTCAGGTGGATAAATCCTGTTACAAGTTCAATAATGGTTCAGAGACAAATTGAATCAATATTCAATGGTGAGTTTGATTACATTAAATATTCCTGGGTTGATTATGATGATTGCTCTCCTTATCTGCCAATAGCTTTTGTTGCTGCAGAAGATCAGAACTTTCCGAATCATTTTGGTTTTGATGTGCGGGAAATTAAAAAAGCACTTAAGCAATACGAAAGAGGAAGAAGAATTCGTGGTGCAAGCACAATTACTCAACAGGTTGCCAAAAATCTTTTTCTTTGGGAAGGAAAAAGTTTTATAAGAAAAGGAATCGAAGCTTACTTTACTGTGTTGATTGAACTGCTGTGGGATAAAAAAAGAATTCTGGAAGTGTATATGAACATTGCCGAGTTTGGTGATATGATTTTCGGAGTTAAGATGGCGAGTCTTGCATACTATAAAAAACTTCCTGCAAAAGTTTCTCCTGCACAGGCAGCACTACTTGCTGCTGTTTTACCAAATCCGTTACGGTATTCTGTTGTCAGACCTTCCGGATATGTACGCGGAAGACAGAACTGGATTTTAAAACAAATAAATTCATTAGGCGGACCGGAATATCTGAAAGAACTTTAGTTGAATGTAAGAAGTTAAAGTCAGAGCTCGAAAGTCAGAAGATTTTAGAATTGGTTGTTAAATGTATAATGACTGCCTGAGAAATATATCAGATTATATTAATCTTTTAGAAAACACTTAAGTTTAACAATTGCGAGATAAGTTTAATGATTTACAATTTGACTTTAATGAAGAACATAAAAAATTAAAGCAAGATGTGTATTAAAAAATTTCGTCAAGAAATTACAAAAAAGTTTATGCTAAACCACCGCAAGAAAATGAGAGCTAAGTTAGAATCAAATAAGAGTCAGTAATCATTTAAATTTTATTTTACTGAAAACTGCTGAGGAACAAACTTACAAACTTTAACAGAGTCTCTAATTTGAACACTATCGTGTTGAAATAGAGATAGCTTTAATCTATTTATTTTTCTTTGGCTTTAGTCTATCCAATATTAATTGTGCTATTTGCGTCGGATTTTTATTTGAAATATCAACATATCCATCAATTGAATAAATGCCAGGAATATCAACATTTTCTAATTTTAGCAATAGTATATCTTCATCTTTTCTTTTTTTAATCAAATCTCGAATTGCTCGCCATTCAAGTCCACACCATTCTTTTGTGTTATAATCTTCACATAAAAAAATCACAATCAATTCTGATTGATCATGATAAATATCTTGTAGATATACATCTAAATTTGGACGTGCAAGTTCTGCTTCAAAATTTTTATCATAGAATACTTTGTCTTTTCCAAGTTTATCAATAAGTTTTTTAGATACCATTTGAACTAGTGATCTTTTTTCACCAGGGAAAGAAAGTGCAACAGTAAACCTTTTATCAGTTGTGAAAGCTTTTTTTTCACATTCGTTTACTATTGAGAATGTTAATTCACTTTTATTATCAGCAAGATTGATTGCATCTAAGACAAGAACGGTAAGAAATACGGCATCTGGTGAACTCGCTGAGGTCCAATAGCCATAATCATTTCTTTTATTAATTAACCAATTCTTTGCCAATTTAACGGATCGTTTCCAACCCCGAGGTTTTGCGACTGCAAGTGCATGAATAGCCATTGCTGTGGTTTCAATATCAGGCAATTTATCCAATTCCCAACAATTCCAACTGCCATCGGAGTTTTGGTGATCAAGAATCATTTCAAGAGCACGATTTATTATGGTTTTGTCACCTGAGCAAAAGTTAAATAACTTATAATTCGCAAAAACAATTGAACAAGCAAGTGGAATATGATTCATTTTATTTAACTTTCTTTTATCATCAATAATTATATCATTATGAATTAGCCATGGAAATTCTGAATCAAATTCAGGAATATATAATGCTTCTAAAGTTCGCTCTAATGCTTTTCGCATTATTTTAATTGAGTAGTCAGAACGACAATGATAAAAGAGCCAAAAAGAACTTGGTATAGGAAAAATACCATACTGAATTACATTTTCATTTGTAGTTTTAGCTAAACGCTCCCACCAGTCATTAAAACCTCGTATTTTACACCATTCAACAGCCCTCAATATCGTTGAATCAATAGAGAGTTCTTGATGATCGTTATAACCCCAAAAATTTCTCAATTGCCATACAGATAAATTTTTAATTTGTGAAGCTTCTTGGATACTCATTCTCCCAACTGATGTTGATTTACCAGTGTTATTATCAATCAAACTAGCCCCAGCAGCACATTCTTCTATCGATTTTCTTTCTGCATCTTTCCATATTGTAATTAATTTTTCAATTTTTTCATCACAATTAAATCCTCTACTAACTAAGAATATCAATGATTCTACGTCTCCGTAATTCGACAAATCATCTGCTACATATTCTAACCAAGCTGTTGTTCTTTTTTCTACTGGAAGTTTAAACAAGCTTCTCAAAAATTTATTATAAGACAAATAATGTCTATTTTCTTCATCAAGCCAATCCTTGATTTCTTTAGGAAGTTTGTCTATATATTTTGTTTTTTTCTTTTTCATACACGCAAATTCGTTAAATATTTTATAAAGCTAATGGTATGGTAATTAACTTGCTGCTAGAACAGTAATGCTTGACCAACAATCAATGCTTATAATTTGTACCCGCCAGTAAAATTAAAGGCACCGGCGCGATCTAATCTATTTAAAAACTACCTAGAATAAAATGCTGAACAAAACATGAGAAAAATAAACATTAAACTCAAACCAAACCGTATCTTCTGTCGGTATTTAGGGGTAAGATAGATTGCTTTTAGTATAATTCATTTTCCAAATTCTTATTTGAAGGATTATATCTTTGATAATAAACTGGAATTGAAAACTCTTTTCGTAACTTATTCAAATATTTTTTTGTATCAATTGTAATTTCGTTTTCAGATACTATGATTAACTTTGATGCAACATTTCTGTTAGGATAGTAAGCATATTCAAGAAGCTGAGGTAAGGCTTCACGAATACATTTCAGAATTGATTTACTTGTCTTAATTTCATAGAAAATATAATTGCTTTTATCTTTTACAACTAAATCAATGTGTGTCCCATAACCGGAACTATGTTCTACTCCCACGTTTAATTCACCATATTGTTTAATCAAATTATTATAAATATTTTCTTGTATAGATTTATGAGTTGCGTTAACAGTTCTGTTTGAAGGTACTTGATTAACAAAATATTGTTTCTGAAAATCATTCATACCGGGTTTGAAAACAAACTTACCGGAATAATCTTTCAAATTCTTTTTACCTTTTTCATTTTCAACAAAAATGTATAAATCTAAAAGGTCATCAAATGTCTCTAAAATATTTCTGCAATCTTCATTTGTGATTTCGTGGATTTTTTTGGGAAAATATTTACCAATAAAAATAAAGGTGTGATTTTTCTTCAATTCACTTGTTATCTTATTTACATTATAATTTTTGCTACGAATATTATTATTATAATGCCACATTTGCATTTCGGATAATATAAAATGTTTGGATTTTAGATACAGATTGAATCTGTCAATTCTAGGGAATAATACTTCAATATTAGGCAGGGTTTGACTTTGTTCTAATGAAAATGCTAAACCAAAGCGAAATATACTTAGCTCTTTTTCATAACCAATGTTGAATTGAAATTCTGACCTCCCGCCTATATGAAAAGCATAATAATCAAAAATAGTTCTGTAATCAAAAATACTTTTTGAAGGAATTTTAGATAATCCCCTTAATTCCTTTCTGATGTTTTGAAGATTGCCGATTTTATAATCCACTGACAAGGAATTAATTAGTTCAGCAATTTCTTTGATATTCATATTCACCGCTTAGCAATATAATTATTAAATAACTAACAAATAAATATCAGCTTTTTGAATGACCACCAAATATTTATAAAGTAGTATTAAAATTCTTATTCACTTTGAAATGTTAAATTTCTTTATTGCTCTTCAGGATTTCATTCGAGTGATAAAATATTTTTTTCAGTTCCGTGCAAAATTTTCTTTCTGTTTCCATTCGAACTTAAAAAGTTTTAAGAACGAATTCAAAAATTTTTTCAGGAAATTTTTATTTGTCTGATGGCAACTAAAACTAATTCATTGATTGAAAGGTTATATATAAACTATTCAATTTCATCAACTGAAGACGGACATTCAACCATTCACCCAATCTCTCTTTGCTGTGTTTTCAGTCCAACATTTTTGTGTTATAAAGTTTTCAGCAATAAATCTTAGAGATAAGTTTGTGATTGGCTCATAAGATTTGAAAGAAATCTGAGATAGCGTGATTTTGAATTGGATAGAATGATTTTGATAATTGCAGTTATCGGCACTGAGATCAGCATTCCGATGATTCCCCAAATGTATCCCCAAATCAATACTGAAAGTAATATCAGCAAAGGATTAAGGTTTAATCTTCTGCCGATAATCATTGGCTCAGCCAAGTTAAAAGCCAACGTTTGAATTACAGCCATTACAATTGCAATAAGTATAGCAGAGCTTGTCGAATCAAACTGAACTAATGCAAACAGCACGGGAAGTACAAGTGCTGCAGCAGAACCAATAGTCGGAATAAAATTGAAAAGAAATACAAACAACCCCCACACAACAGGAAAATCAAGTCCGGCAATTGAAAGCGCAACTGAGGTTACAATGCCTGCAAGCAGATTTATTCCAAACTTTGCAATAATATATCGTTGTATCTGGTTTGTAATTGTGTTAAAAGTTTCGGCAAGTTGTTTTTCTCTTTGAAGTTTTTCGTTCAGTAAATCCAACTCAGTGTCTCTAGTTTTATCATCAACAGAGACTTTAAGTGATCTTTTAATTTTCTTAACCTGTGGTTTTACTTTTCTGTAAACATAATAGTTCTTTATTGCTTCATACACAGTCTTTTCACCGGACAACACAAAAACAAAAAAGAACAGCACAAACAAAACGCTTCCGACAAGATTAATCGTTGAGCTGAAAATCCCACCAGCCAATCCTTTATAATCAAGTTGCTGAATTATTCTTTCAAGATCAAACTTTATGAAAAACGGATCGCGGATATTTAATTCTTTTGCAAAATCTTGCACAATGTTATTTAGTTTATTTCCGTAAGCAGGCAAACCATCTGCAAACTGAAGTAGCGAGTCAACCACAACTCTTCCCGCGCCGTAAAGAATAATTCCTGTTATAACCAAATCAAGAATGGTAATAATAAATCCCGGAACTCTTTTATTCATCAGAAAATTATTTAAAGGTGCAAAAACAAAGAAAAGGAAAATTGCAATTACCAATGGAATAAAAATGTGGCTTAATTCTTTAAGCACGATTCCAATGGTAATCAGTCCAATTACAGTTATAAAAAATTTGGTAGTATTATCGGAATAAATTTTGTGTGCCATAGTTTTATTGCCTCAGTCCACCCGGAGTTTGTGGTGTAGATAATAAATTTTTAAACAGTTCCCATCTTCTTGAAGAATTATCTGATGTTCCTCCGTTTCTTTCAATATATTTTTTTACGATATCCAGTCCCACATTATAATTAATTACATAAGAACGATATTGTTTTATAAAATCAAGATACTTTGCTGCGCTTTCTTTAGAGCGAAGGTTGTACTTCATCAACCATTCAATTGTCTGCTGTTCATTCCATTTTCCGTCAAGAAAATTTCTTGCAGCTTCGTTACCAGCATATGAAAGATTATCTAACTGTTCTAAAACTTTATTATAAAGTTCTGCTTCGCTTGAGTCTAATCCGGCTAAAGGGAAAAGAACTTCTTTTTCGAATTTTATTCTTTCATTTCCGGGAAAAGCTACTTCAATTCCGTAGTTTGCAGTTCCTTCAGCAATAAGTGATTGTGGTGAGAATAAAACATAAACAGAAAACTCAAGCCATTCTTTTTTTCGATATAAGTTCCACTCAAGTAAAGCATTATAAACATGATGACCCGGATAACCTTCGTGAGCAGCAAGATCAATTGCCCGGTCAATATAAATTGGTAAATCTGTATTAACCTGAATAACACTATAGAAATTTCCTTTGTACCAGTTATAAGCTCCCCAAGGTTTGTTTTTAACATATTCAACGGTGAAACTTTCCGTCGGTGGAAGCTGAATATTTTTTAATGTTCTTTTTCTGCACTCATTAATTGCAGCATCAAATACGGATTTTAATCTTTCCTCAGGAATTTTAAATCGTTCTTTGAATTTCTGAAGTCTTTCAGAAATAGTCCCTTTCCCCGGAAGCAGTTTATCGAGTTCTGTAATTGATTCTCTGAAAAAGTCTTCATTGTGGATTGGAACTTCTGCATCGTAAAGTGCTTTTGCTTCTTCATCAAATGAGAGAGTAACGCCATTGAGCATAAAGATTTTTGTTTTGCATGCAAGAAGTTGTTTATAGAGATAACGATATCTTAATTTTTCCAATTCGGTTGCATTATAAACACTTAGAGATTCCAACTCATCGAGCAGTGAATTAGCTTTTGAGTTCAGTTGTTCATAAATGGTTTGATTAAATTCAGCCGAATCAGCTTGTGGTCTACAGTTTTCGGGTCCGTAATAAGCATCAATAAAATCGCCGTCATATTTTCCGATGTTAAGAGCAAGCTTAACATACTCTTCTGCAATTTTATTCATTTTAATTTCCAAATCGCTTTTGGTTATTGGTTCTTTTTTTTCACTGCAGTTTATTACAAGTAATGAAACAGTAATTATTAATAAGACTAATTTGATGGGGAAATTTCTTTTCACTTTATCACCAGCATTTTTTGTAGTATGAAATATAATTTAATTGAAGGGAATTGAGTATATGTTAAAAGGAAATAAATGAAAAACCTTCAGAGTTTTCAGATTATAAGCAAAACCCTGAAGGTTTAAATAAATCTTTTTTCGTAATCAGATGTTTTTAATTAAATCTACAAACCACTACAACTATTTTATTAGCATCATCTTCTTAACATCTGAATAATTGCCTGCAGAAAGTTTATAGTAATAAATTCCGCTTGGTAAATCAGATGCATTAAATTCAACCTTATAACTTCCTGCTTCTTTATTTTCGTTTACAAGAGTTGCAACTTCATTTCCCAAAACATTAAACACTTTAATTGATACAAACTGCTTACTGCCAATTGAATACTGAATGCTTGTTGTGGGATTAAACGGATTGGGATAATTCTGTTCAAGAGCAAACTTGACTGGCACACTGAAATTCACAGCGACAGAATTAAATATTTTGTAGCTTCCATCGTAATCGATTTGTTTTAATCTGTAAAGATTAATTCCTTTGAACGGATTTTTGTCAACGAATGAATAAGCATTAGTTTCAGTTGAGGTGCCACTTCCTTTAACAAATCCGATTTTTGTCCATTCAGAATTTTCACCTAAAACTTTTCTTTGAATTTCAAATCCGGAATTATTGGTTTCACTTGAGGTAATCCATTGTAACTCAACTGAATTTTCTAATGTTGTTGCTGTGAATGATGATAACTCAACAGGAACAACTGCATAAATGTAAATTCCGATATCATCAATATACCAGCCGTCTTTGGTAACGGAACCATCGGTTCTTAATTCAAATCGAAGTTTGTTTTGCGTAGAAGTTAATCCGGATAAACTCATTTCTTCCTGTACCCAGGTTGTTTGTGTGGCATCATAAACCGGTTCACCGGCAGGTGTTTGCGCTCCCTGACCAGAAGCAGCATTTGTGTAAAGTCCTTGCAAAGGAATCCAGCTTACGCCATTGTTGGTTGAAAATTTAACTTGTCCGCAATCCCAACTATTTTCAATATCCCACTTAGTCCAGAAACTTAATTTCGGATTTGAATATGAACTTAAATTGAGGGCATCTGTTAAAGTCATCGCAGTGTTTGAGCTATTGATATATTGACCAGATGGACTGTCAGTATATGAATTCGGAGCTGAATGAAATGATGCAGTTGTAACTCCCCAAAGCGGTGCTGATGTCGGTGTTCTTGTAAGTGTCCAGAGAGTATTAATATTGTTTGTTGTATCAGCTAAAAGTAAAACAGGAGTTCCAACGATGAATTTTAATGTGTCAACCTTCATCGGGGTTCCGTCGGTTAATGTTGTAATCATCATTTTTACATTTACATCAGCAGGAATATTTCCAATCGTGAATGTGAAATTCTGATTTAAGTTTATAGAAGACCTTGCAGCAACATTCCCAACATTGATTGTTCCGTTTGTTATTGTTATTTCCGGATTGTCCGATGTTAATGTAAGAGTAACATTCTGTGCATTCGAAAGACCCTTGTTTCTTACTGAAGGAATTAACAACTGAACATTATCCCCGGGATTGAAATACTGTTGTGAAAAACTCGGATTGACAACACTAACATAAGAACCCGCAACCCAGGTTATGTATAAGTTTGGTTTTAAGTTTTCTATTGCAAGCGGGAAAATTTCTCCCTGAGAAGGCCAGAATCCAGTTGATCCAACTTCGGGTGTCATAGCAAAAATTTTAGGTTTGGTTGTTTGCTCGCCATACATCCAATCATCGGAAGAACCATTTACATCATACAATATCACAGGTGGCTGACCGTTTTCATATCCATTATAGGCAACCATATCAGTTGAGTATTCAACAAAGATATCATTATCAGGTGTAGGTGTGTTAACATATCCCCACGGATAAAGCAATAAATTTGAATATGTATGATAGTTAAGAGTAGTCTTAAAAGTTTTTGAATTTGTAAAATCCCTTATTGCCTGAGTTTCCGGTTCACTGAAAGGTGCTGTTCCTCTGTAAGTTTCACTTGAAGGAGTACCACTGGACCCGCTGTTATTTATTCCCCACATATAACCGAAATTACGATTTAAATCTACTCCGTAACTTCCATCACCATTTTGTCTTCTGTTCTTTCTCCACATTCCACCACCGGATGGATTTGTCTGTCGGTTATATTCATATCCATCAGGATTGATGCAGGGAATAAAATAAATCTCTCTGTTGTTAACCAGATAAGTTACTTCCGGGTCAGTTCCATAATTTTCAAGAAGGTAGTACATATAATACATAACTGTCATCATTCCCTGCGGTTCGCGGGCGTGAATCAAAGCATTGAACTGAACTTGTGGTTCGTCTTCATTCACATTTGGATTATCAGAAATTTTAACTGCATAAATTGGTCTGCCCTGTAATGTAGTTCCTATCTGAAATTTTTGTGTGATGATATTAGGATAAAGTGCGTACATCGAATCAAGTCTTGCATTGATTTCATCCAGAGTAAAGAACCCACCCATCGAACCGTAACCAAAACCTTCAACATTATAGTTTTCTTTACTCATTTGTCTGAAGAATTGCTTTTCTGATTCGGACAATTTTGGAAGATTTGCATAGTAAGTATTCCAATCATCAATTAATACATCATATCTGAAAGATGAGTTTTGAAGAATTTCGAATTCGCGGTCGCTGATAAATGTAGTAATTGAGTTGTCCTTGCCCCATTTGAAATGATCAAACTCCAAACCCATGTTATAAAGCGTTGAAATTTGTTCTTTAGAATCAAGATAGATTTTTACTTCTTTATAATTTTGTGCTGATATTGTTAGTGCGGCCAAAAGAAGTAAGGTGATAGTAAATAAACGAAACATAACCTCTCCCTGTGAGAAATTGATTGTTGAAAAATTTATTAACTAAACTTAACTGAAAATTAATTAAATAATAAGTATAATTACACTACAAATTTTATGAGCAACATTTTGTTTCTGTAAAATTCAGACCAAAAGAAGGAGTATTTTTATGCAAAAAATAACCATTTATGAAAAGCCAACCTGTACCACTTGTAGAAAAGTATCAAAAGCATTAACCGAAGCCGGAATTGATTTTGAAAAAGTTAACTATTACATCGAACCATTTTCGAAAAAGAAACTTTATGAGATTCTGAAAAAAATGAATATGAAACCATCAGAACTACTGAGAAAAAATGATGATGCATACAGAAAGCTAAAAGCTAAAATTGAAAAATTATCTGAAGATGAAATACTGAGTTTGATGATTGAAAATCCTGATCTTGTTCAAAGACCAATTGTTGAGGTTGGTAATAAAGCAATTCTTGCTCGTCCACCTGAAAAGATAAAAGAATTATTTAAATAAATTTTACGGTAGCCGCAAGCTGAAGCCTGCGGCTACAATTTTTTAATCTTCTACAACAGCAAGAACATCTGAGCGCTGAAGAATTTTATAAACAATGTTGTTCATTTCAACTTCTTCTCCGCCATATTTTGCAAATAAAACTTTGTCGCCTTCGGAAATTTTTTCTCTTAAATCTTCATCAGTTCCAACTGCAATAACTTTTCCCATTCTTGGTTTTTCTTTTGCAGTATCCGGAATGTATAAACCTGAAGAAGTTCTTTCTTCTTCTTCAATTGGTTCAACAAGTAAACGATCATCAAGTGGTTTTATTTTCATTTTTATTTCTCCTTAATTCTTAATGTTTAACATTGCGTTTATTTTCGGTCTGTCAAAACCAACTATCGGACGATTGTTAATTAGTATCACAGGAACTCCCATTTGTCCGGTTCTCCTTACCATATCCTGAGCTGCTTTCTGATCGCGGGATACATCAACTTCTGTAAACCTGATATTCTTTTCACGAAAATATCTTTTCGCAGCATTACAAAAGCTGCAGGTTGGTGTTGTGAATATTACAACTTTTGGTTGAGTAGCTGTTTGCATAAATAATTCTTCCTTCATTTACAAAAAAATTTTTTGCAAGCGTTTGATGAAAGAGTTAAAAGAAAGTTTCAAACACACATTCTGAACCTTTTGATTTAACAAATCATCACACTCAACAAAAAAAATAATCATTTAATAATTTCAAGGAGCAGAAAATGTTAAGAACAAATCTCACACACATTTTATCAGAGCAGGAACACGCAAAACTTTTACAGGAAAATGAAAATGTTATGGTATGCTGCGGAAGAATGGGACCAATGTGTATTCCTGTTTATGAAGTAATGGAAGAACTCGAAAACGAATATCCACATGTAAAGTTTGCTGATATGGAGTTTGATATTCCGGATGCAAGAGTTATAAGAGACTTACCAGAATGCAGAAATTTTGCCGGACTTCCGTTTGTTGTTTATTACAAAAACGGAAAAGTTGTTAAAGCAACAAGCAGCATTCAATCAAGGGATCAGATTACTTCTATTCTTGATCAATATTTTAGTCAGGAAGTTAAGGAAACAGCAACAAAGTAATTTTCGAATGATTAAGTCATCCTTAAAAATTATTGAGGATGACTTTTCTTAATATTCTTATTCGGGAGAAAAATTATGAATCATTATGATGCTATAATTATTGGAGCAGGAGCTGCGGGGCTTACAGCAGGAATTTATCTTTCAAGAGCTAAAGTAAAAACACTAATTCTGAATGAAGGTGCTGTTGGTGGTCAGATGGTACTTACTCACGAGATAGCAAACTATCCGGGAATCGAAAGTATCAGTGGATATGAACTTGCAAGAAATATGAAACTTCAGGCACAAAAGTTTGGAGCGGTGATTAAAAGCAATATCAAAATCACATCATTTGATTTGAAGTCAAATCCTAAAAGATTTGTTGTGAATGGGAAAGATGAATACACATCTGATGTTGTTATTATAACAACTGGCGGAAGATCAAGAACACTTGGCGTTCCGGGTGAAAATGAATTTAAGGGGAAAGGAATTTCTTATTGTGCAACCTGCGATGGTGATTTTTTCCAGGATAAGGAAATAATAGTTGTTGGCGGAGGAAATTCGGCACTTGAAGAAGCCGTATCTCTGACTAAATATGCGTCGAAGGTTACAATAGTCCATCAGTTCGACCATTTCCAGGCATTTGAGCATTATGTAAATGAAGCAAAGAACAATCCTAAGATTGATTTCATTATGGAATCAAAGATTATTGAATTTATCGGTGATGAAAAACTTCGGAAAGTAAAAATTCAGAATCAGAGAAACGGTGAAGTCTTTGAAAAAGATATTGATGGAGTTTTTATATTTATCGGATATGTTCCCAACACAGAAATGTTTGAAGGTATTCTTGAGTTAAATCAGTATAAAGAAATAGTTGTTGATAAAAATATGGCTACCAATATTGAAGGTGTTTATGCTGCCGGAGATTCAATTGCAAAAAGGTATCGTCAGGTTACAACTGCTGTTGGTGAAGGAACTGTTGCCGCACTTAGCGCAGCAGAGTATCTGAATAAATTTGAAAAAGCCGAACAGGTTGCTGAAGTAAGTGTAGCATAATTTTGCTTTTAATCAGAACTTAGTGAAAAATATGTTTGAACAGCAAATACAGGTAATTACCCTGAAGAGTAATTAAATAAAGGATGAAATATGAATAGCAATTTTAAAGTTGCATTTGCAACTAATGATGGCGTTACAACTTTTGCTCATTTCGGAAGAGCAAAATATTTTGAAGTCATAGAAGTAAAAGATGGAAACATTACTTCCACAGAAAGAAGAGAAAAGCCGGATTTCCATTCCGGGAACAACCACAATAATGATCATCATAGCAATCATAGGGAAAGACACAATACTATTTACACACTTGTTGAAGACTGCGATTTTGTAGTTGCTGCAGGAATGGGATATGGTATTTACGATTTTCTGATTTCAAAAGGAAAGCAACCGATTGTGACAACTGAAAAAAATATTGAAGATGCTTTGAAAAAGCTTATCTCCGGGCAACTTGTAAATCATACAGAGAAGATGCACTGATAAAATTTTGATTTGGAATTTAGTTTTTGTTTTGTATTTTTAATCAGATAAAAAAATCTGATTATGATTTCCCCTGTCAAAAAATATTTTATAATCTTGTTAGCGATAAGTTATCTGGTAGCTGTAAATGCAAATCTGGTTGCCTGGATAGAATACAATGTGAATTACGATTTCATAGTAAAATTTCTTTGTATTCAAAAAGATGAGCCTGAAAATTTATGTCACGGCTCATGTCATCTTAAAAAAAATCTTGAACAGAATGAAGAACAAAATAAACCTGCTGATAAACAGAATCGTGAACTCCCAAATTATTCAGTGTCTTATCATATAGATATAGTTAAGAATGATAAAGAAAATTTAGAAGGAAAAGCTGCACGATACATTTCTTTCATCTCAAATAATTTTAAACCTAATATAATAGAGCCAGATTCCCCACCACCAAAGTTGCTTTGATAAATTTTATTATACTATTTAATAAATAACCTCATTAAGAGGTGATTTGTATTTTTTAAATATTTATCGGAGTAACTATGAAAAGATTTTTCATTTTTATTCTGTGCATACTTTCATTTGAAATTATTGCACAGCAGAAAGAGGAAATAAAAACTTATCAATTACCAGTAATTGAAATAATATCCAAAAGAGAAATTCCGTTTGTTGATAAATATTCATACGGAACTGATTATAGCAGCTCTATATTAAATAAGAATGGCTTTTCGTTGGTAAGAAGAGGATTGAATTTTACACAGGATTTGTATGTGGAAGGATTCAAACGCGGAGATATAAAAGTGGTAATAGATGGCGAGCAATATCACAATGCTTGTCCCAACAGAATGGATGCGCCATCAACAAGATTAAATCTTATTGATATGGAGTCAGTTGAATTAACAAAATCAGCATCTCTGTTAAATTCAGGAATCTATGGTAAAGTTGAATATCGTAGAGCAAAATTAGATGAGGCATTCAGAATTAAAGCATTAGCAAATGGAAACTTTGGTGCACAGAATGATTATGATGCGTCAATCTCTGCTGCAGCAAAATATTCCAATCTGACTTTGCGATATTCTTCTGGTAACCCTTATGAAAATGGCGAAGGAAAAACATTCAAAGATTTATACGGATATAAAGATAATTTCCGCTATTCATATTTAAATGCATCCTTCCGACAGGAAATTTCAGAGCATGAAATTGAATTTGGAGGAATCTTTACTCAAGCTAAAGATATTTCCTTTCCATATCTGCAGATGGATGAGAGAAACAGTAAAGTATTTGGTGGTTATTTTTCATACAAGAAAAATAAATTCTATTTTAACTTCACAGACCATCTGATGAATAACGGATTACGGTCAAATTATTCCAATATGCAAATGGAAACGGATGCTAAAAACTTTACTGCAGGACTAACAGGAAACTTTTATGAGTTTATCTATCGTAACTGGAACGCAGATAATTTTATCAGCATGCCAATGATGGGACACTTTGTTTCCAATAAACTAATGCCAAATGTTGATCAATTCAGTCTTAATTTATCAACTGATTATTCGGTGAATAAATTTCAGACATATCTGAAAGGTGGGATTCAATATTTCAGATATAAGGATGAATCAAGAAATGACTTTTATAAAGAGTTATATTCAGATGCTTCAAATAAGAGATTTTTCGTAAGCGCTGGTTTACTTGGGACATATTCAACTCAGTTAGCTGATGATTTTATTATTACCACCACAGCAGAAATTGCTACAGACGCACCTGAAGCAGAGCAACTATTCATTGCAGTAAAACGACTGATGACAAACCCTGATTGGTCTGGTAATCCGACACTTAATCAACCAGTAAAAGGAGGGTTGAGAACCTCTTTCAGCTATAAACTAATTGGTGTAGAACTTTTTGGAAATTATGTTGCAAACTATGTTGAAACTGTTAAGAAGATGAAAACAATGAAGCCATCAATGACTTATGAAAATATAAATGCATTAATCGCCGGCACAAATATTATTTTCAAATACGAATGGCTCGAATCTAATTTCAGCTTTCTATGGGGTGAAAATTATGATAACAAAAAACCTCTCGCAGAAATTGCACCACTTTCAGTTTACACAACTATCAGATTGCCGGAATTTTCCGGACTTAAGTTGATTCTGAATCATCGGTATGAAAATTCACAAACAAGAATTAATGAAGATCTTAAAGAGTTTAAAACAGCAGCCTGGAATTCAATTGGTTTAGGTGTAGAGTATTCAATTGATTATTTGACTTTTAATTTTCAGGCAAACAATGTATTGAATCATAATTATAAAAGATATTTATCATACTCCCGAAGTCCATTCTCAGCAGGAATGCCTGTATATGAACCCGGCAGATCATTCAGTTTGACAATAAGTCTCAACAAATCATTCTGATTGCTTTTAAGAGATGACATCATATCATCTGATGTCATCTCTTTTCATCTGTTTTCACAAATAATAATTTTGCAGAAAAAATTTTGGTAAGATATGCTAAAACACTTATCACTTTTGATTTTATTTTCAATTTCATTTTCTGTTCATCCACAAAATTTCAGTTGGTATAAAATCGGGAACGGAGTAAACTACACATTAACAGAAAACAAAAGAGGCAACAACATTTTTATAGCAATTGGCGGATGGCAGGCAAAACAGGATTGGGTTAATAGGTGGTGTTCGGAGTTATATAAAGCCAGATTAAATGAGCTTGGTATACAACATATTTTTTCTGTGAAAGGTCCTGATGAACTTTGTAACAGAAATAAAGAAATAAACATCAAAGCACTTGCGGATTATGTGAAGAATATAATTTATGCAACTTACTATGTTGATAAAGTTGTAATAGCAGCACATTCAAGCGGTTCTTTTGTGGCTAACGAATTACTCGATATTCTTTACGGAGAAAATGGAATAGCGAAGGACAGCTTTTATGTCAACAAAGTTCATTATTTCAATCTTGATGGTGGAATTGGTGGCGGAGATTGCGGAACAGCTTTGAGTGATAGTGTAGTAAAGTATATTTCGAAAGTTTATGCAGTTGCTGTTTATGATTCTTCTTCTCAAATGTATTCCAGTAATTATGAAACAATGAAAAAATTATCGGAAATGTTTGGAGGAAAATCAGAGATGATAATACTTGATGTTAAGGACAGTGGTTGTACAGATAAATGGTGTTTGCACGATGCAGTTATAATACACAAACCACACAATCCAGATAAATATGATCTTGAGAGAGATTATACTTTATTTGATGATGAACATAAAGTTCAATCTGATTATTTGAATGTTCTTATTAGTAAATAAAATTCTTTGCGATATCCTTGCGGTGAAAAAGAAAATTAACCGCCAGGAGCGCAAAGAATCCTTTAACTAACGGACGCAGAGGAACGCAACTACTCAACTATTATTTCGTCAATCATTAACCAGACTTTCCCTCCAAATGCCGGATGCCATTCTGGAACTGACATTTGATTCTTCGCAAAGATTTTTATGTAACGAGCTTTGCTTTTATTAGTATCAAGTGAAAAATCTATTCGTCTCCACGAAGGATCTTTGATTGAAAATATTTGTGTTACTTTACCAAGTGAAATAAAGTTTACTCCATCTTTGGAAACAAAGTACTCAACATATTCAGGTAAAAAAACAAGCGATGATGACGCAGTGAAAAATCCGGTTGTAATTTTAATAATATCTGTAACAGTTTCTAAATCAATAGTTGCTTCGAAATCTGTTGATTGAAAGCCAAGATAACCGCCAATTCTGTAATTGTTTCCACCTCTAACTCCATCTGTAAGAATTGAAGAGCTTCCTCCTTCGAATCTGGTTGAAGCTGCATTTGTAAGAGTTACTGTTTTATTATTCGATTTAGATATTGAGTAAAACTTTTCAATTGTCTCGCCAACTTTTTTAGAGTTTCTGAACAAACTTATTTTTAATTCTGTGCTCTTGTTGAAAATCAATTTTCCGGAATACTCATTTGATTTAACTGTAGGTTCTGTTCCATCAGAAGTATAGTATAATTTAAGTCCTTTCTGATTTATTCCAATTTCAATTTCAAACTGATTTTTTTCTAAATCAAATTTTTCTGAAAATGTAAGAGGTTGAATTTCATAAGTGTAATTGACATTCATTTCGTCAAGTTTATCATAAAATTTTTGAAGCCGACTTGCAAACTCTTCATAGTTTCTTTCATTAGGATAAGTCCACAAAACTTCTGCAAGTGCTGTTAATCTTGGAAACAATCTGTAATCAACAAGATGTTGAGGGGCATATTCTGTCCACATATTTCCTTCACTTCCCAGAACATGTTTTGCTTCTTCTTCATTTAGTTCATCGGGAATCGGATTGAATGAATAGACTTTTGGAACATCAGTGGTTTCAATCGGATAATCGAAATAGCAATGACTTGTTGGAGAGACAATCACATCGTGATTCATTTTAGCTGCATCAATTGCACCTTTTGTTCCGCGCCATGATTGAACAGTAGCACCGGGAGCTAATCCGCCTTCAAGAATTTCATCCCAGCCAATAATTTCTTTTCCTTTCGAGTTAAGAAAATTTTCAACTCGCTTTATAAAATAGCTTTGCAATTCGTGTTCATCTGCCAAACCTTCTTCTTTAATTCTTTGCTGACACTTCGGACAATTTTGCCATCTGTCCTTTGGTGCTTCATCTCCGCCAATGTGAATATACTTTGATGGAAACAACTCAATTACTTCTGAAAGCACATCTTCTATAAAATTAAAAGTTTCTTCATTACCAGCGCAATAGATATCTTTATAAACTCCCCAAAGTGTACCAACCTCAAAAGGACCGCCGGTGCAGGATAGTTGAGGATAAGTTGCAATTGCTGCTGTTGAATGTCCGGGCATTTCAATTTCTGGCACAACTGTTATGAATCTGCTTTGAGCATAGGTTACAATTTCTTTTATATCATCCTGAGTGTAATAACCACCATAAACAGTTCCGTCATCATACTTTCTGAAAGCACCAACTTTAGTTAATTCCGGATATTTTTTTATTTCAATTCTCCAACCCTGATCTTCTGTTAAGTGCCAATGCAACACATTCATTTTTTGAAATGCTAATAAATCAATGTATCGTTTGATAAATTCTTTGCTCATAAAATGACGACAACAATCAAGGTTTAATCCACGCCATTTGAATTTCGGATAATCGAAAATTTCCACACATGGTATTTTCAATTCATTCAGCTCATAAGATTCTTTTACAATAGGGATTAATTGTTTTAAAGTTTGAATTCCATAAAATAATCCGATTTCACGAGATGCTTCAATAAGAATTTCTTCATTATCAACAATAAGATGATAACCTTCCCCATTATAATTTATTTCTTTTATAGGGTTGAGAATTAAAGTCAATGATTTTTCTTTTTGAGGAAATTCAGTTGTGTCAAGTTCGAAACCTAATGTTGATTTCAGAAATTCATTCAAATATTCCTTTATTCTTTTAGTTTCATCGTTAAAGAAAATTTTTGTGTCGGGAGAAAGTATAAAATGACCTTGAAGTAAATTAAAAGACTGCGGTTTTGGAATAACATTTATTTGTGCAGGTGAGTTTAATATAAAAACTGCAACTAAAAACGTTATTAATTTTTTCATATCGAGTGTTCCTTCGAAAAATATTTATTTCAAAATTAAAAATAATCCAAGAGTTGGCACAGCATTATTTACAAATGGCAATTATGATGTTCACACTAATATTGTTTTTTTTCTGAAAATAATTTTGTTTTATAGAGAAGAATTTTTATTACTTGGGAATCAGCATCAGTTTAGTGGTTTATTTCTTTTGGGGGAAATTATTATTAGCCGGGCAGTTATGAACGCAAAAAAAGTTTTCAAAAATATTTTATTTTTTTTACTGGTAAACTTAACTGTCTTCGTATCAGAATATTTTCCGCAACAAATTCATTTCGATAGAATTTCAACAAACAACGGTCTTTCAAACAATTTAATTTACGATATACTTCAGGATAAATCAGGATTTCTCTGGATTGCAACGGATGATGGTCTTAATCGTTATGACGGATATGAATTTAAGATTTTCAGAAATGACCCTAATGATATAAGTTCACTTTCTGATAATTCTGTTTGGTCTCTTGCAGTTGATAAATCAGGGAAAATATGGGTTGGAACAAAGACGGGATGGATAAATTGTTACGATCCGGTAACTGAAAAATTCAGCAGATGGTATATTGCTTCGAACATTACGAAAGATAATTCAATTACAACAATTTTTACAGAGGATGAGAATAAAATTTGGATTGGCACTTACAGAAGCGGCTTATATTTATTAAATCCAAAAACTGGCGAAATAAAGAATTGGACGTTAAATCCCCTTGATTCAACATCACTTACAAACAACTACATCTCATCAATAGTCTCTGATAAAGCCGGAAATCTTTGGATTGGTACATATAATGGTTTAAATAAATTTAATTATAAGTTGTCGCAAAATAAATTTCAAAGATTTTTTAAATCGAACAACGATTTAAACTCACTGTCAGATAATTTGATATGGAGTCTTACAATTGATAAAGTTGATTCAAGCATTATGTGGATTGGGACCGCAACTGACCTGACCGAGTTTAATCTTTCTACCGGAAAATTCAGAAGACACAAAATTTCCAATCCTTTGAATCTTCAGTTCGGTTCGGGAAGCGGTAATGTAATTCCGGAAATTGACAAAAATCAGAAGTTGCTATGGATTGACTCTTATGCCGGCTTGTTGAGATATAATTTATTCACGGGAAATGTGGACAGATTTGTTTATGAAAAAAATAATCCAAACAGCCTACCCAGTAATCGTATTAACAAAATTTACAAAGACAAATCCGGAGTTATCTGGATTGGAACAGACAATGGTTTGGCAAAATTTTCAACTAAAAACAAAAAATTCAATTACAGTATATCTGAAGAAATAAATTTCTTAAACAGTGATGAACTTTATGATATAAGTATAAACGCATTAACTCAAACTACCGATGGTACAATCTGGTTTGGTACTGAGAAAGGATTGTTTTTTTCATCGCGTGATAATAGAAAACAAACTATTAAAAAGTATAATCTGCTTGGCGATATAAATGTCTGGTCTCTCTCGGCAGATGGAAATAATAATCTTTGGATTGGCACTTACGGCAAAGGAATATTTCAGCTTGATAATAATAACAGAAAACTTACTGAATGGAATTTTGTTGACAATAAAACCAGATCTATGTCAAGATTTTTCAACAAATCAATATTAATTGATGATAATAATAATATCTGGATTGGATATTGGGGCTTGGGGCTTGCAAAGCTTAACCCCACAACAAAAGAATTTACCAGATGGATTCACAATAATGAAGATTCTGCATCCCTGAGCTATGATGATGTATGGGTTATATATCAGGATTCTCGGAAGAGAATATGGATCGGCACTAACGGTGGAGGACTAAATATTTATGACAAATTATCAAATTTTTTCATTCATTTTACTACTGAAGAAAATTCTCAGATTAAACTAAGCAGTAATAGTATATACTCAATTTGTGAATCAAAATATGGCGGACAAAACGGAAAAACAATTTTATGGGTGGGAACAAATAACGGGTTAAACAAAATCACAATATTAAATGATAAAAATAATTCCCTTAAAAATGTCACTATAAAAATTTATTCTATCTCGGATGGATTACCTGATAATTCAATTAAGAGTTTGGTCGAAGATAAGTCGGGCAATATATGGATTGGAACAAGTTCAGGCATATCATTATTTAATCCTTTAACGGAACGGTTCACTAACTTTACAACTGCTGATGGATTGGTCAGTAATGATATGAATCTTTCATCAGCTGTTTTATTGGAAAATGGTTTAATACTTATGGGTAGCAAATCCGGTCTGAATTACTTCAAGCCTGAAGAAATAAAACTTTCGGATTTTATACCACCAATTGTTCTTACTGATTTAAAGATATTTAATAAGTCTGTTATTGTGGGAGAAAAATCTCTGCTCAAAAAAAGTATTACATTCTCCGATGAAATTAATATTCCATATTCGGATAATGTTTTCTCAATTCATTTTGCGGCACTTGACTTTACTTCCGCTGGTGAAATTGTTTATTCCTATAAACTTGAAGGTTTCGATAAAGATTGGAATATCGAGACAAAAAACAGATTTGCAACATACACTAACCTTAATCCCGGTAAATATATTTTCAAATTGAGAGCAACTAACAGCGATGGTGTTTGGTCAGATAATATTAAAACTCTTACTATAATTATTACTCCTCCGTGGTGGCAGACTTACTGGGCTATTGGTTTGTACATAATAATTTTTGTTTTAGGAGTCTGGGGAATAATCAGATTTCAGGTGAACAGAGAAAAGCTGAGAAGCGAACTACGCAGACAGGAATTTGAAGCTCATCATTTGCGCGAATTAGAAAAAATGAAATCAAGATTTTTTGCAAATCTTTCTCACGAGTTCAGAACACCGCTGTTATTAATAAAAGGACCACTTGAACAACTTATTGAAGGAAAGGTACAAGGAAATCTTCCTGAATATTATCAGATGATAAAACGAAATGCTGATAGGCTTCAGAATCTGATTGACCAACTACTGGAGCTTTCGCAACTTGAATCTGAAACAATTCCACTGAACAAACAGCTACAAAATATTGTAAGCGTGATAAGAGGTTGTGTTAATAATTTTATTCCTTTTGCCCGACAGAAAAATATTGAGTTGGGATTTAATTCGTTTTATAAAGATATAACCCTTTCATTTGATCGGGATAAACTTGAAAAAATAATAAATAACCTTTTGAGTAATGCATTCAAGTTCACACCAAAATATGGAGCTATTTCAGTTGATATAATAGTAGAAAGTCCCGGGCAAGAATATAATCTGAAAATCATAGTTAGTGATACCGGAGTTGGAATTGCAGAAGAACATTTACCTAAAATATTTGAAAGGTTTTATCAGATTGAAGATTCTGAAAACAAATCAAACGGATTTGGAATAGGATTGGCGCTTGTTAAGGAGTTAATATCAATTCAACAATGGAATATCAGGGTTGAAAGCAAACTTAACGAAGGAACAAAGTTTACAATTGTAATTCCATTAACTCAGGATGAATATTACCAAATAACATCTGATGCAAATGTTGATTCGATTGAAGAGGGGGAATTTGTATCAGAATCATCTTTGGAAAACGAAAATGATTTTCCTGATCATACAAATGAAAAACCTTCTATACTTTTTATCGATGACTCTGAAGATGTAAGGTTATATGTTTCTTATTTACTTAAGCCGCTCTACAATCTTTTCGATTGCAGCAATGCAAAAGAAGGAATTGAAGTGGCTATTAATCATTCACCCGATCTTATTATAAGTGATGTAATGATGCCCGAAATGGATGGAAATGAATTTTGCAGAATAATAAAAACAGATATAAGAACAAGTCATATTCCCGTAATACTTCTTACTGCAAAAGCAACGCTTGACAGTAAAATTGAAGGACTTGAAACAGGTGCTGATGATTATATCGTTAAACCTTTTGAATCGGAAGAACTTCTTGTTCGTATCAAAAATCTGATAGAGCAGAGAAAAATTCTTCGTGAAAAATTCAGCAAAGAAATATATCTCAAACCCGAATCACTCGTTTCAAATATTCTGGATAAAGAATTTATTCAAAAAGTAACAGAAGCAATCGAAAGAAATATTTATAATTTTAATTTTGATTCAGAAAAACTTTCAGAAGAAATTGGTGTTAGCAGAAGTCAGCTTAGCAGAAAGTTGAAAGCTTTAACCGGAGATGGACCGGGCGAGTTTATAAGAAGTGTAAAGTTGAGAAAAGCTGCTCAAATGATTTTAGAAAATAAGTTCGGAATCACACAGATTGCACTTGAGATTGGTTTTGCAAGTCCGGGTCAGTTTTCCAAAGCATTCAAAAAATATTTTGGTTGTCTTCCTTCGGAATTCAGAGAAAAGTGTAAAAATCTCACAGAAGAAAAAAATAACTAATAGAAATCAATTTTTGATTTTTATTAATAGTACTCGTCTTTCAATCACTCCTGACACAAAACAGCAAAACTTTGATACAAAAGAACAATACACGCCTTTATTAGAAATGTAGTTTAGCATCAGTTCTTTTTTTAAGCCGTTTCAAGTAATTCCTATTTAAGCTGAAAGAAAAGATCAATGATGAAAAATAATCTCAGGTTATTTGGTAGGTCAAATTCAAAGAAGGAAAATCTTCCGGATACTGAGAAAACAATATCAAGGTTACAACGGCAGGAAAAGATTATGACAATTGCAATTTATTCGCTTGTAATTATAACAACGATTTCAATTATGCTGATAATCTTCATTCTTTTATTAAATGAATAAATACTAATAGTTAAATAAACTCAATCAATCAACTAACAAAAGGAGTAAGTACTATGAAAAGAATGAATATCTTCTTCGTTATTCTGCTTTCTGCTTTGTTTTCCTTTGAATTGTATTCACAAAGCATTCCACAAACAATTAACTTTCAGGGCGTTCTGAAAGATGCCTCGGGGAATATAGTTTCCAACGGAGACTATAATGTTACTTTCAAAATTTACAATGCTGAAACCGGCGGAACAGAATTATGGACCGAAACAAAGCTTGTAAATGTTGTGGATGGAATTTTTTCAACACAACTTGGCACCGTAACACCAATCACTCTTCCTTTTGATGCTGCATACTGGCTCGGAATTACCGTTGGAAGCGGTAGCGAATTAACACCAAGAGTTCCATTCTCATCGGTTCCATACAGCAGAATGAGTCTTTCTGTTCCTGATAACAGTTTAACTGCTTCCAAAATTCACAGCGGACAGATTGTAAAAAGTCTGAACGGATTAAAAGATGATGTTAATCTTGTTGCAGGTAGTAATGTTACAATTACGCCAAGCGGAAATGATTTAACAATTTCTGCTTCCGGTGGAGGCGGAGGAACTGTTACACAGATTAATACTGGTGCAGGACTTACAGGCGGACCAATAACTACAACCGGAACAATAAGTGTAGCCAATGATGGAATTACAACTGCAATGCTGCAAAATAACTCAGTTACAAGTTCTAAAATTGCTGATGGTACGATCACAGCTACAGACATTGCAAACTCACAGGTTGTAAAATCTATAAATAATTTAAAAGATAATGTTAACCTCGTTGCAGGTAGCAATATTACAATTACACCAAGCGGACAAAATCTCACAATTTCATCCACATCCGGAGGAATTGGAGGAAGCGGAACAACCAATTACATTCCTTTATTTACAGGAAGTTCAACACTTGGTAGTTCAGTCTTATATCAATCAGGAAGTAAAATTGGTATTGGGACAACAACTCCGGATTATTCACTTACAATCAATGCTAACCCTACGGCAGGCCTGGGGTTAAAAATTTCACGCGCCGGTGGATTTGGGATGGCATTTATAGAGGAAGGACAACCAGTGGATGAAAAAGGTTGGGAATTTGATGTTTACCAGAAGAAATTTTCGATTAACACAACTCATGATAATGGTTATTCTGAGATTAAAAAATTAATGACTTTTGATAGAAATGGTAATGTTGGTATTGGTAATTCTAATCCACAGGCGAAAGTTGATATTCTAGGAGGAAATTGGGACTTATTAAATACAGAGGGGGATTTTAAAATTGGAAATGAAACAATTAGATTAAAAATTGGCGTGCCAACCGATGGTGCTGGTGCTGGTAATAACACTATTGTATCACAAGGTGGTCAAAACAGGCTAATCCTGGGTGCCGGAAATAGTTGGGATGAATTTAATACTCTAACTATTTATAAAAAAAATGTAGGTATTGGCACAACCTCTCCGGAATATCCGCTGCATATATCAACGAACCGAAGATACGCAGGTTATTTTACTTCTGACTCACTATCACCGAGTACTCATGTTTTACACTCTGAGTATACCGGAATCGGGAATTCAGATGCGAAAGCAGTATATGGTATATCAGTTCCGGCAGATTATTATGGCTATGGTGGTTATTTTGTAGGAGGATACAAAGGCGTACATGGCTCCGTCTTTCCCACGGGCTCAGCTAATTATACTGGTGTAGATGGATATGTATCCGGTGGAAGCGGAACTAACTATGGCGTTTATGGTAGGGCTTCCGGCAGCGGAACTAACTATGGCGTTTATGGTAGGGCTTCCGGCAGCGGAACTAACTGGGCAGGCTATTTCAATGGCGATGTAAATGTAACAGGCACAATCTCTAAGGGTGGTGGTTCTTTCAAGATTGATCACCCTTTAGATCCACAGAATAAATATCTCTATCACTCCTTTGTTGAATCACCGGATATGAAAAACATTTATGATGGTACTGTTATAACCGATGCTTCAGGTTATGCAACAGTAACTTTACCGGAATGGTTCGAAGCATTAAATAAAGATTTCCGTTATCAGTTAACTGTTATTGGTGATTTTGCTCAGGCAATTGTGGCCCAGGAAATTCAGAATAACCAATTCACAATTCGCACCGATAAACCAAATGTAAAAGTCTCCTGGCAGGTTACCGGAATCAGACATGATCCGTTTGCAGAGAAATATCGTATTCCTGTTGAAGAATACAAGAAAGGTGATGATGTTGGAAAATATTTATATCCTGAAGCATTTGGATTACCGGAAACAATGGGTATAGATTATAAACATATAGCCAGAGAAAAAGAGAGAGGGAAGTAATCATAAGCTGTAGGAGTGCATAGTGTTAGTTAGTCCGGGCAGTGAAAAAACACATTGCCCGGAAGATTTACAAAAAGAAAAAGGAGAACATTAATTATGAAAATAAAAAATCTGATTACGGTAATGATACTTTTACTTCCGCTTGGATTTACATTCTCTCAGAATCAGATTGATTATGGGGTAGTTGGTTCTGGAGGAGGTAAAGTATCAGGCACAACAAACATTATAGCATTTACTCTGGGTGAACCGGTTATAGGTAAAGTTGCCGGCACAACAAACATTACCACTTTTGGATTCTGGAATGTTTATCAGCAGGATGTTCTTACATCGGTTGAAGATGAAGATGTTTTACCAACACAATATAAGCTTGAGCAGAATTATCCTAATCCGTTCAACCCAAGTACAATAATAAAGTATGCCGTTCCGGAAAGAAGTAATGTTTCTATCAAAGTTTATAACATAGCAGGTGAAGAAGTCGTAACATTAGTTAATGAAGAAAAAGACAGGGGATGGTATGAAGTAAAATTATATTCAACAGGGCTATCTTCCGGAATATATTTCTGCAGAATGCAGGCAGCTAATTATGTGAGTATAAAGAAGATGATGTTGTTGAAGTAGAAAAATTAATTCGGGGGTTATGCAAAAATGAATAGCGTAACCCCTGAACAATTTAATCAATTATATTATGTGTTGGGAGGGAAGGGAAATGAAAAGAAAATTTATTTTTTTCTTTGTTTTTTCTTTTATCCTTTTTTTTAATACAGAATTACTCTTTGCCCAGTATGGAGTCAGAGTAGTTTGTGATGCAAACGGTAACCAATGGCAAAGCGATATGGACGGGAACTACATTGTTTGGATAGATGAAAGAGACGGAACCCCTCAAGTTTATATGTATGATATCTCGGATAGCACTACTCAACAAATTACTACCAGTTCAAATTACAAATACCGACCGCATATTTCAGGAACACGTGTTATCTGGGAAGAGGAGATAAATGGAGAAACTGATATTTATATTTTCGATATTGCAAATCCTCAATACGGAATTTATCCATTAATTGATTTTCCAGATCTTCAATTCATTATGGCTTTCAAGGAAGGCAAATTATTGTTCAGAGATTTTTCATGTTCAACAACCGGATGTCTTGTTTATTATGATCTCAATACAACTCCACCAATATTATATAATATTACTAATCAGAATGATGGTCCTGTCAGTGGAGCGGATATTGAGGGACACCTTGTTGTGTACTGTATGAATGAAGATATCTATCTCTACAATACTTACAATTCATCTACGGTTCAAATTACAGATGATGAAGTGCGACAGCAAAATCCTTCAATTTCAAATTATAAAGTTTGCTGGGAATCCTGGGATAGCGATGATGATATTGATATATACATTTTCGATTATTTACAGTATTTATACTTCAACCATGTTTTTTACTTTAACATCTCGAAAAGGTTTATTGAAAAAAACAGAAGTCATCCATCGAATCAAATAACCCCTTGCCTTAAAGGAAAACAACTTGTTTTTTCTGATGATTATTCTGGTAGGTATGGAATCTATAATTATTCACTGAATATGGGGATAGTTGGACAGGTAACGGAGATATATTCCTCAAATTATAATAATTTATTTCCTGTTGTGAGAGATAATAAAATATGTTGGTGGGATGATAAAAGGAATCCCTGGAGTTATACGCCTTTAAATGCAGATGTATATTTATGGCTGAAACCACCAGGAGCTGATTTGTCAGTTACCTCTTATTTTAACTCAAAATCAATTCAACTTAATTCTGTTTTCACTTTAACAATGCTGCTAAGCAATTTGGGACCACAGACTGCTACAAATGTTCAGTTCATCGATTCGTTGTCAAACAAGATTGAAATTATCTCTGTTTCTTCCAACGCAGGTGCAATCGGATGGAACAGCGATAATGTAATATTTTGGGGAACTTTTAACCTTCCTCCGGATAGTAGTGTTGAAATCACAATTACAGGCAAAGCTATATTAACAGGTAATGCAAGTAATCGTGGATCATTAACATCTGATCAACCGGACTATATTTTAAGTAATAATTCAATTAACCAGTTATTTCAAATCAGGGATGTCCAAACAAATGGTCTCGGAATAGAAAATGCCGGAACAACTCCTAAAATAAGAGTAGATAAAAACGGTTTCATTCATATACTAACCTTTAATGATTATCCGGTGTTGGTTACTTACATTACAAACAAATCAGGTTCCTGGCAGCAAGAAGTTATTAATAGTTCGCAAGGCGATTTATTTGTAATAGGTGCTGATTTGGATGTTGATGATCAGGGTAATGCACACATCGCATATGTTATATCTCCTTACGGACCATATAATCCGAATATGACTCTTTACTACACAAATAACTCTTCCGGGCAATGGCAATCTACTTTACCAATTGGTCCGCAAGGTGGACAAATGTTCTCACCAATTATTCGGACAGATAGTAATGGTAAAGTCCATATAGCATTTATGACAGGTTACTTTAGTGGACAGATATTCTATCTGAACAATGTTTCCGGTAGCTGGAGTTCACCGGAACTGATTTCCGATTCATACAATTCATTTTCAATGGATGTTGATAAAAATAACTACGTTCATTTTGCAACTTATAATATAGCAATGAACCAGGGTCCGGTGTATATTACAAATAGCCCCGACGGACAATGGCATCAGCCTGAAGTGGTAGAACAGGGTTGGACTGGTGGGCAGATGGAGACTCTTGTTTTGGATATAGCAGTTGATTCTTCGAACATACCTCATATCTCCTATGTTGGCGATTATATCAATAATGAAGATTACAAATATGCATTTAGGATTAATAATTCCTGGCAAACTTTCTTTGTTGATACTGGCGGATTTATGGGTGGACCCAATGCAATTGCTGTTGATAATAACGGTATTCCGTACATTCTTTATGTATCATCTGATAATGGAGAATTGAGATATGCAAAAAAAGTAGGAAATTTCTTTGTTACCAGAAATATTGAATCGGGGATGGATTATTTTATGACTAATTTTTTTGATGTTGACTGTGACCCCTCCAATAACATCCATTTTGTTTATTATAAAGATGAATTATTGTATGGCACAAACTCTCCATACACAATAAACTTTGGTGGTGGAGATGAAAATTCAGGAGGCTACTTTTTTGCAAATTCAATTTCGGATGGTTCACCGAGTCATCCGGAATATAATTGGTTAGACCCTGTTTCATTTGGGCATAACATTGTTACAAACTGGACTGCCGGTGATGCCGATGACGGATATTTGGGTCCCGTTGATTTACAGTTTAACTTTCCGTTTTATTCTGGTTCGTATAATCAGATATTTATAAATTCAAACGGGTATTTGTCTTTTGGAAATGGTTATACTTTAACAGCATCAAATGCTATAATACCCTTTGTACTTGAACCGAATAACATTCTGGCTGCTTGTGCTATGGACCTTGTGTTGGATGGTAATCTATTCCCTGATGCTAAAATATACTATGGAATAGTTGGTAATAAATTCGTAGTAACTTATTTCCACGCACATCCTAAATTATCTTCCAATGATTATATCACTTTTCAGATAATACTTTATCCCAATGGAAATATTTTATATCAATATAACGACACGGAATCAACAATTCCGGTTCCGGAGGAAATTGCAAACGATGCATTAATAGGTATAGAAAATCAATACGGAACCCAAGGAATAAGTTACAGAAATAACGGAGCCGGAGGTCCAATATTTTCTTCCCCGTTGGCCGTAATGTTCGGAATGAACAGTCTGATATTACCAGTTGATGATAAGTTAAAAATTACACCCGATAAATTTGAACTATTCCAGAATTATCCTAATCCATTTAATCCCGTTACAACAATCAGATACTCGGTTCCTGAGCGAAGTACTGTTAGACTTGCTGTATATAACATTCTCGGAGAACTTGTGCAAACTGTTGTTGATGAAGAAAAAGATGCAGGAACTTATGAAATAACATTTAACGGAAGTAATTATTCAACCGGAATTTACTTCTGCAGAATGCAGGCAGGAAATTATGTAAGTATAAAGAAGATGCTGCTACTGAAGTAAAGTAAAAAGGAGTAGAACTATGACAAAAAAAAATAATTCCTTTGTAAGCTATGTTACAATCATCTCCATTATTTTTCTCATTATTTTTCAGATAGGGTGCCAAGAAAGTAATAATCCGGTTGGTGTAGAAGATATTGTTGCATCAAAAACTGAAACTATAATTCCTCTAACAGGAGGTATAATTGAAATTACAACAGAGAATGTTGGTATAATTCAATTGATTGTTCCACCGATGGCAGTATCTGATACCGAACGAATCACTATTCAGGTATTAAATAAATATTTGTCAAATCCATTCTCAAATAATATTATTCCGACAATTAGAATTTTACCGGATGGATTGAGGTTGGATTCCCTTGTTACTTTAAAATTAGTTTTAAATAATCCCGTATCAGACACATCAAAAACGATATTATATTATCTTATGAAGCCAGACCTTGCTTTGCCATTAAAAACCCGATGGGTAAATAAATCCGAAGTGATTGGAGAGATTTATCATTTTAGCGATTATGGCGGAGCAGTTCCAACAGAACAGGAAATTCAAAGTCAGGCGGGCAGTTTAATAAATCAATTTAGTTGTGATGTTTGGAATTGGCAGTCATTTAGTCAGTTTATTTCGGCGATGCTTGAATATATTGAACTTGCACAACTACTCGGGTATGATGATTTGGCTCAGCAGCTGATAAATCAACTTGAACAGAGAATTATTGATCAGGTGAATTCTTTTCTGGATCAACCGATTCCTGAAGAGCCATGTGGCTATTATATCAATACCTTACTTAAGTATTCTGAAATGGTTTTTACAATGGTTAATAATGAAGCACTGGTTGAAAGATGTCAGAATAGGATTAGTGAAGTATTAAACCGATGTTATATCCGGGGTGAAATTGAATTTGACTATGATTATTCTTATTCAGACGCAAACGGAACTATACATAGATCTCATTCCGGTTTTGTACCATTCTACGTTAATACGCTAAGTGAACCTCATGGACAAGTTAATGGAAATGGTACTGTTGAATGGACAGGAGAAGAGCACGCTGGGGAATGTGTTGGGACTGAGGTATTAACCGGCAATGTAACTTTAACAGGTGAGTTGGAAATTGATAATCAGGGCATTGCATGGTTAAATGTTCAAATCACTGAAACATATTCGGGTTCAGTTACTGTAGTATGTCCAGGAGGCTCGCGTGTTTTACCGATGAATCCACCAACAACAGAAACTAATGTTAGATTTCTAATGGAAGATGGCGCTTATGTTATTAATCCACCACCAACGCCTATGACAGGTTATTTTAAGTGGATACTGCATCTTCAGCACTTACCGGGAAAAGCTTATTGCTTTGAAAATGATTAGGAGTGATTAAAACAGGGAATAAAATAATTATTATTCCCTGTTTATCACAAAAGATTAGCAAGTTTATTTAATTAGAATCATCTTCTTTGTCTGTGCAAAATTTCCGGCCTGAAGTCGGTAGAAATAAATACCTGTCGGAAGAGACACACCCTGGCGTGTCTCTTTTGCATTAAATTCAATTTCATATGTTCCGGCCGATTTAAAATCATTTACCAAAGTTGCAACTTCATTACCAAGCACATCATAAATTTTTAATGTGTGATGACTGCTGACAGGCGACTGCCAGCTAATTTTAGTGCTTGGATTAAATGGATTGGGATAATTCTGGTAAAGAATAAAATTATCAGGAATTAAAAAATCATTACCTGTAGAAGATGTATTAAAAATTATAGAAATATTGCTAACATCCGGATGGAGTGAATCAATTACAAAGGACTCACTTGTGCTAACGGGATATCCTATTTTATGAGCTATCAGTTGATATGTGCCGTAAGGAAGGTTGCTTACTCTGAAATTGCCATCGCTCTTTACAAAATTATATGCATAAAGAGCACCATTATCAATTGATTTTGCAAAAACGGAAATTCCATCATAATCACCTGACTCAAGAAATGAGTTCACAAGATTACCAAATGCATTTCCTCCACCATAAGCAGAGTCTCTCTTCAATACGATGTTTTTATTTTGAACAATTTGATTTATGTAAACTGAATCTGCCTCCTGCCATAATAATGCGGGAGTTCCTTCATCATTATAAAATGAGGGAAGATAATAGTCTGAAAATCCCTGAATAAAATAATAAGATGAATCACTTACAGTTACGGAATAACTGCCGTCTGACTTTACGAATCCGGCGAAAATAGATGAATCAACTGGTGCAGCATTACCTTTAAGCAATGTCGGTGTGTGAGTTC
Source organism: Ignavibacterium sp. (assembly GCF_025998815.1). Classification (NCBI taxonomy): domain Bacteria; kingdom Pseudomonadati; phylum Ignavibacteriota; class Ignavibacteria; order Ignavibacteriales; family Ignavibacteriaceae; genus Ignavibacterium; species Ignavibacterium sp. The sequence goes on along the minus strand of NZ_AP026678.1, from coordinate 2,345,371 downwards.
CTTTTCTGATAACCACCACACCTTTGTTAACTATTACATTTCCTGATGAATCAATTAAACTTCCGGAAATCCGGAATCCCGTATTTCCGATAAACGGCATCTCAAGATTCAAATTAACTGTTTGTCCGGAATCGATGTCAACGGGATATGCAAGAAACGGATCGGGAGTGTTTCCATAAAAAATAGTTTGGTATTGCTCCCTCTCTGCCGCTACTGTATAGCTTCCTTTGGGTAAAAGAGAAGAATAATTTCCATTATTATCTGTTGAGGTTGAGTCAATTATATAAATTCCCCAATAAAGAAAATAAATTTTAACATCCGCAAGAGGTTGAAGTTGTTCGTCGGTGATAACTCCGGAACAGGTTCCGCGATCATCATCATCGAAAAAATCGATTTTTATTCTTAAATCTCGCGGACCTGAAGGGTCATTGCTGTAAAACCATAGAGTATCAACAGTATCATTAACTGTTATATTGTAAAAGTTTGAAAGCAATATGCTCATTCTTATCGTATCGTTCGGTTGAATGAAGAATGGTGTCACTAAACCATTCTCAAAATTAACTATGTAAAACTGATTTTGTGATACTAGACTATCGAGACTCAAAGGTTGATCTCCTCGGTTGATGATGTCTGCAAAGCCGATTCTGTTAAAAATATCCTTGAATACAACATTTCTGGGTTCTATCCTAAGATCTGGTTGAGCCGAAACGGAAATGTTGATGAGCAAAATAAATGAAATTATTGCCGATGTCTTTATCATAATAGTAAATGTTTTATATTTTAGTGTATATTATAATCAATTAGTGACAATTTAAAGAGAGAAAAAAATCGACTTCTTAAATCTATCAAAATCAGAACTGGATTCACTTCTCGCTTTGGCTAAAGAGGGAAATTCGGATGCATTTACAAAAATTTCAGGACATATCCACGAAATTTCGCATTCTTATTTTCTTTCCAAATATCGGGGTAAAAAGATTTTAAATAAAGATGATGTAGATGACCTAACTGCTAATGTCTACATTGCTTTTGCAGAGCAATATCAGAAAATTGAATCAATTGAGAATTGGCTAAGAAGGGTTTTATTTCTGACCTTTGTAAGATTTTATAAACAAAATAATCTTAAACGCACAACTCAGTTAAAAGAATCCATAGCTGCTGATGATTCATATATCGGAACTGATCAGCAACATGATATTAATGCCATTCTGAAAGAAATTGACACACTTAGTGATGAAAAACAGGAAATAATTAAACTTAGATTTTGGGGCGATATGCAGTTTAATGAAATAGCCGAGAAGCTGAATAAAAATGAAGCTGCTGTTAAAAAGATGTTTTACCGCTCGATTGAAGAAATAAAAAATAAACTAAGATAATGTCACTATTTATTGTTTAACATTACTAATGTTTAACGAGTAAAAGAAGGTTAATTGATAATGATTGAAATAGAAAAAATAATTGATTTGCTTGAAAAGAAGGATTTAAGCGATTCTGAAAAGAAATGGCTTAAAGAAATTTCTGCTTCTGATCCTGAAGCAAAGAAAATAATTGACACTTATACTGCAATTAAAAATTCTCTTCATCGTAATGAACATTTGGATGAAGAACTTATTGGCGAATATGTTCTGTACAAAAATGGTCTGCCGGAATACAATAAAGTGTTACCATTTCTTTTGGTAAAGATTGAAGATCATTTACGAAAGTGTGAACAGTGTCAGAATGACTTTAAAGAGCTAAACTCACAATATGAAGATGTTAATCACTTCGTAAGTAAAAGTATTTCTCCAGAAGCAAAGAAATCATATACTCCTGTTACACAAATTATTTTAAGAGAGAAGTTTAACTCACTTAAGTATGCCATAACTTCTATTGCTGCTGTTGTGATTATTTATTTTGGACTTTTCGTTTACTCTGATTTAACTACCCCGGATTACATAAAGACCCCTTTTGCTCAGGATAGAGATTTTTATAACACTCGTGGAAGAACTACAGAGCTTTTCCAGCGAGGACTTGATGCACTTGATAAAAAAGATTTTGATAATGCAATCAAATTTCTTAATGATGACCTTAAAGAAAACCCAAATCAGGAATCTGTTTTTTATACTCACTTTGTACTTGCATTGGCTTATGTAAACAAAGCTGAAAAGGATTTTCTTGGTTTGTTCAAGTCGTTTGAGAGAGAAGATGTTCTTAAAGCTATAAGCCATTTTGAAAAATCAATTGAGCTGAATCAAAACGACAGATTTCAGAATTTAAAACTCGATGCTCACTTTTATATCGGGAAAGCTTACTTACTGATTAACGATAGGAATTCTGCAAAGCAGCATTTACAAATAGTTGTTGATGAAAAAGGAAGTTATTACAAAAATGCGGAAGAACTCCTTAAATCATTTTAATGATGAAGAGAAATTTAATTATGATGATGAAGCTCGCTACAAAGATTTCATTGGCGTTGATTGTTGTGGTTCCGATTCTTTTGGTTTTTACAATCGGATTTAGTTCGAATGAGAATAAGTCTAACCAAAATTCCATTTTATACTCAAAAGATTTTCAAACATTATACTTCTCTTTAACATCACAAAAAATTGATGCGAATGAAATTCAAAAATCAATTTCTCTGTTACAAGATTCTTTTGAAAAAGATTTTGCAAACGCTCTGCTCTTAAAAAGAAAACAAAAATTTGAAGAAGCTTTCAAGCTGCTCGAAAAATATCTTACCGAACTTCCTGATGATTACAGATACTATGATGAATTGGTTTTTCTTGCTCAAATCATTAACAAGTCAGATTATATAAAGAAGAAATTACAGAACACAAATGAAAACAATTATAAAAAATACTTGAATGCACTTTTTGCTTATCATAATGGAAATTATTCAGATGCAATTGAATTACTTAAAGAGATAAATGATATAGAACCACTTTTTCTTCTCTCACACTCTTACAGAGCAATCGGAGATTACCAGAAAGCTTTGGTAATAATTGATTCCCTAATGAACAATTATCCGAAAGACAAACCAGAATATTGCAGATTAATAATTTCAAAAGGTTCGTTGTTTCTGCTTTCAGGAAAAAATGAAGAAGCGAGTAAACTTTACAAAGCAGGATATAATATCGCAGTTGAGAATAAAAATCAAAAAGAAGAAGCTAAAGCTCTTATCAACCTTGCAATATTGGATGATTACAATGGAAATGTTGAAAGTGCACAAGAAAAGTTAAAATTGGCACTTCAATTAGCTAACGACATTGAAGATATTGAATTGCAGGCAATTGCTTATTCCGAAACAGGTGTTTCTTACACATACTCCGGAGAAATTGTTGAGGCGAGAAAAAATTATGAAAGAAGTTTTGAACTTTTCAGCATATTGAAAAACACAGAGAGACTTGCAAATCTTTCCGCTAATATTGGTTCGCTTTACATTCAGACAGCAAATTTTTCTGCGGCGATAAAAAGTTTTGAGGAAGGATTAAAATTAGCTGGTGAAAATGCTGTGTCTCGAATATTAAATTTTCGCGGACTTGGTGATGTGTATTCGAATCTTTCTGATTATTCAAAAGCCCTTGAATATTATAACAAAGCGAAGGAACTCTCTGATAAAATTAAAAATGTAGATCAGAAAGCTCTTTCCGAAATCAGTATCGGAACACTTTATTATAATCTCAACAAACCCAACAAAGCTCTTTCGGTTTTTAGAAAAGTTGAAGATGAAATTGCAGAAGATGATGATCCTTATCTGGTTGAAGATTTACTTTTCAAAAAAGCACTTGCATTAACAGACCTTGATAGTTTCGCAATCGCTGAACAACAGTTCAAAAATGCTCTTTCAATTGCTGAAAGTGTTTCCGATGTCTATTACAAATCTTTAATTCTGACTTATCTTGCTGATAATTATATCAGGCAAAAAAAATTTCGCGATGCAGAAGTTATTCTGAATAAAGTAATGAAAACCTCTGCCGATAATAATTTTACCCAGCTTCTTGCATTGCAGAATCTTTATCTTGGAATTTCAAAAATTCATCAGAAAAATTTCTCAACCGCAAAAAACTACCTGGTCAAAGCTGATAAAACAGCTCTTTCGGTGAATGATTTTAACACTTCGATTGAATCAAAATATTATCAGGCACTTTATTTCGAAAGTGAAAATAAAATTTCAGAAGCGGAAAAAATGTATACGGAAGCTATTGAACTGATAGAAAAATCTTCTTCATCAACTTTGCTTAACTCTCAGATCGATGTATATCGCTTTGCAGGATTAAAAGATTCTTATGTGAAATTAACGGATTTATATCTCAGTCAATCCAGATTTTCTGATGCTTTTAATTTGATTGAAAAGTTCAGAGCCAGAAATACTTTCAGAAATCTTAACGAATTGAAGTTACAGAATATTGTAAGTGATGAAAATTTAGTCAGAAATTATTATGACATAAATTGGAAGATAAATTCCGGAATCTACCTTCAAGCTGAAAAAGATTCGCTTGAAAGTATTTTTAATTCAATTAAGAAACAGATGTTTACAAAGTATAATTTTAATCCCGATAATCAAACAGAGCATTTTAATCTTGGTTCTGATTTGAATAAAATTCCTGATAATGAAACTTTAGTTTCATATTATTTCAATGACGAATTTTGTTTCGCATTTGTTATTAAGAAAAATGGTTTTACTCCGGTTAAGCTTTCCAGTAAGAAAAATGAAATTTTGAATCTTGTAAAAGAGATAAGTCCTGCTTATGATAATCAATTCAATTTGAACGAAGCGTATTACAATCAGGATTTATTTTCATTTAATGCAAAAGCTGCTAATGAATTGTATAAATCAATAATAGAACCGGTTAAAGATTTTATTCCTTCAGATGGTAAATTAATTTTTTCGCTTCCGGTAGAGTTATCAATTGTACCTATCGAATTTCTTGTTACGGACTTTAAATTGAATGACAGTCCATTTTATTATGACAACAAAAAATTTCTGATTGAAGAATATTCGGTTACATATACTCCTTCTGTTTCTGTTTATTTGCTTCAGAAAGAAAAACCAGTAATTGAAAATGAAAAATTATTATTGGTTGGCGATCCACAAATTACTAGCGGTGATTTTGCGCAGAGTTATCGCGGCAGTTTAATTGAGGACCAGAGCTTTAGTTCGAGAAATCTCAGATTATTTCCATTGAAGTATTCAAAAGAAGAAGTTGAACAAATCGAGTCAATGTTTGCTGATGCTTCTGTTCTTCTTTCTGAAAATGCAACCGAGGAACAATTTATTAATAATTCATCAGATAAAACTCTTATTCATTTATCAACGCATTCTTTTATTCACAACAATCAACCATTTATAATTTTCTCGCAAGAAGAGAAATCAAATTCAGATGGCTATCTCGAGATTGGAGAAATTGTAAAGCTAAAACTCAATTCGGAACTTGTTGTTTTAAGTTCCTGTAAAAGCGGATTGGGAACAATTGATGCAACAGAAGGAATGATAGGAATGCAGAAATCATTTTTCGAAGCGGGTGCCAAAAGTGTTGTGGTTTCTCTTTGGGATGTTAATGATAAATACACGGCTTTCTTTATGAAAAGTTTCTATGAATACTTAAGCAAAGGTTATGACAAGTCTGAGGCGCTCAGAAAAGCGAAAATATTCTTTAAAGAAAATTATTCGGCAAATCCTTATTACTGGGCAGCATTTGTGCTTTCAGGTGATAATTCAGCCTTGAAGTTAAATAAGTCGGTATCATTCCCTAAAAAATACATTACAATTCTGTTTACACTTCTTCTTTTATATTATCTTTTCAACAGATACAATCTGGCGAAGAAGAGATAATTTAGCTTTAATTCTATATTTCTTTTTGCCTGATTATTGTTTAAACTTATGTAGCAATTATTTAATAAATAGGAGAAACCATGCCAATTGGCGCTAACAAAGTTGTAACACTCAACTTTACATTAAAAGACGAACAGGGAAATATTCTCGATACCACAGAGAATGCTCAGCCATTTTCATACATAAGCGGTCAGGAACAGATTCTGCCAAAACTTGAAGCTGAAGTAGATTCAATGCTAATCGGCGGAAAGAAACATATTTCAATTCCTGCTGCTGAAGCTTACGGTGAATATAATGAAGAAGTTGTTCAGGTTGTTGGAAGAGAAAATTTTCCTCAGGATTTTCTGCTGGAAGTTGGAATGCAGTACATTGCTTCTGCACCCGACGGAACAAAAATGCCTTTCACAATTACAAATGTTGAAGGTGATGATATAACAATTGATTTCAATCATCCTCTTGCAGGTAAAGATCTCGAGTTTGATGTTGAACTTCTTGATGTGCGTGATGCTACTCCAGAAGAATTAGCTCACGGACATGTTCACGGTCCTGACGGACATCATCATCACTAATTAACAATAAAAACGAACAATAAAGAATTGAGGATTGATTTTATCGATCCTCTTTTTTGTTTTTATGGAAAACAATTCAATAATCAGTTTTGCCAATTTTAAAGAATCTGTTGAAGCGAATCCTGCTGTTTGTTTTTATCTCAGCACACCGCAATGCAATGTTTGTAAGGTTCTTAAACCCAAAGTGATTGAACTTATTGAAACAAAATATCCCAAGATAAAATTTGTTTATGTTGATTTGAACGAAGCAAAGGAAATTGCCGGACAGCTTTCTGTTTTTGCTGTCCCGACAATAATAATTTTTTTTGAAGGGAAAGAAATAATCAGAGTTTCAAGAAATGTCTCTATCGAAATTCTCAGTGACCAAATCGAAAGATATTATCAAATGATATTTGGATAAATCAATTTTCTCCAATCAGTTTTATACTGCCTTCTTCGGGAATTTTAATAACATACTTTTTCCCGTTTTTATTTTTAAGTGATGTATCTCTAAGCCAGGGATTATAAAGCTTCAAAGTTTTATAATTGATTCCGAGTGATGCAGCATAATTCGCGAAATCAGTAACAGAAGAATCAAGAACAACTTCTTTATACTTCAGCGGCTGATATAAATCTTTTTCTGAAAGATTAAAACCATACTTCTGCGGATTTTCCATTATGATTTTGATTGCAGCGACTCTTGCAATATAACGAGATGTTTCAATTCCCAGAACAAGGTTATAATAGTTCGTGGTTTTTTGTAATGAACTCCACTTATCAATTCCATTCATACCAGCGTTATAAGCAGCTGCAGCCATTGTCCAGCTTCCGAATTTTTGATATGCATCCTTTAAATATCTGCAAGCAGCTTCCGTTGATTTTTCAACATCATATCTTTCGTCAACTTCATCATTTACTTCAAGTCCGTATTGTGTGGCTGCTGATTTAATAAATTGCCAGAAGCCTGTTGCCCCTGCCGGCGATATAACATTTTCAAGATTACTTTCTGCAACGGCGAGATATTTAAAGTCTAAAGGAATATTATTCCTTTTCAAAATCGGTTCGATTACAGGAAACCATCTGTTGGCTCTTTTGAGTGCAAGTATTGTTGCCGAGTGCCAGTAAGCATTTACAATCATTTCCCGATCAAGTCTTTCGTATACTTCAAAATTCTCAAGCGGAAGCTTTTCTCCGAATAAATAAACCTCATCAGGAATTTCTGGTTGAGTAATTATGAATTGTGATGAACTCTGATTTTTATCGTTGTCATTTTTAGTGTTCGATTGGAAGCCGAATATCAATGCAAAAAGCAAAATAGTTAGTGCTGCACCTGATGCAAAAAAATGAACGGGTTTTAATTTTGTCAACGAATAATTTTTCATAACACCTTATAATTATTTAAATACAAATTTCAATCTGGTTTTAATTCTTTAAAAGGAATTTCGATTTGCACTGTAGTACCATCTTCACGATAGATTTTATAATCTCCGTTTAACTGACTTACCAATAGTTTAATTAATTGTAATCCCAGGCTTTTACTATTCTCAATATCCAGATTCACCGGAACGCCGATTCCATCATCTTTAATTGTTAATTTGATTTTAGAATTATTCTTCTCAAGACTAATATCAATTTTGCCTTTGGGTCTTTCAATAAAAGCATGCTTAATTGAGTTTGTAATAATTTCATTTACAATTAAACCTACAGGAATAGCTAAATCAAAATCTGTAAAAACGCTATCCATTTTATAGTTAATCATTAACTCTTTTTTAATATCAGCGTAAACTGCTAATAAATTATCAGCCAGAGATTCGATGTAAAGAGAAAGATCAATTGCAGATTGATTTTCGCTTCTGTAAAGATATTCGTGAATAATCGCCATTGAACGAATTCGATTAATGCTTTCTCTGAACATTTCTTTGACGGCAACATCTTCAATATTCTGGCTTTGTAATTCGAGCAAACCGATTATTATGTTAAGATTATTTTTAACACGATGATGAATTTCTTTAAGGAGAATTTTCTCATCGCTTTTTTTCTTTTCTTCTTCATTCATTTATGAGCTCCACGACAAATTCTCAAAATAAATGTGATTATTTTTATTCCAACGATTAATAATTTTAATGAAAAAGATATGGAAACTTTCCAGGCAATTATAAACAGAAGAAGTATAAGAAAATACAAATCTGAAAAAATTGAAGAAGAAAAAATTCAATCACTTCTGAGAGCAGCAATGTATGCTCCAAGTGCAATGAATTTGCAACCCTGGCATTTTATTGTCATAAACTCTGAAGATGTTATTAACGAAACAGTAAAATCAGTTTCTCACGCTGAGATGATTAAGCAATCGGGCGCAGCAATTTTGGTTTGCGGAGATTCATCTCTTGAAAAAAATGATAGCTGGCTTATTCAGAATTGCTCTGCTGCTGTTCAGAATATTTTACTCGCTGCCTTTGATCTTGGACTTGGCAGTTGCTGGATTGCTGTTCATGGCATGGATGAAGTAGTGAAAAATCTTAAAGACCAGTTTAAATTGCCTTCGGAAATTATTCCGATTGCACTGGTTGCTATTGGTTATCCGGATGAAGAAGTAAAAGCAGAAGAAAGATTTAAGATGGAAAAGGTACACTTTAACAAATGGTGAGTAATATTAAGATTTAAAGTAATATAAAAACTCTTGCTCTTAATCCGAAAAAAGGAGAACAAATTGAACGATATAAAATCAAATAAAAATTACGATCCACGAATGCATTCCGCTGAACACATTCTTAATCAAACTATGGTTAGAATGTTTAATAAAGGAAGATCATTCAGCAACCATATTGAAAAGAAAAAGTCAAAGTGTGATTATCATTTCGACAGAAACTTAACTGAAGAAGAAGTTAGATCAATCAATGAAAAAGTTAATGAAATAATCCAAAAGGATTTGCCTGTTTATGAAGAATTTATGAATCGCAACGAAGCAGAAAAATATTTTCAATTATCAAGATTACCTGAAGAAGCCGGAGATACAATTCGTATTATTAAAATTGGTGATTATGATGCTTGTCCTTGCAGCGGTGTTCATGTAAAATCAACCAAAGAGATTGGAAAATTTCAGATAATATCTACAAGTTTTGAAAACGGTGTTTTGCGAGTAAGGTTTAAACTTCCAAACGAATAATAAAAAGGTGTTTTATGAAAAAGTTGCTTGTTCTTTTATCATCATTAGTGATTTTATCTTGTGGTGAAAAACAAAATCAAATTAAAGAGGAAAGTCAGGTGGAACTACTTAAACAAAAAATTTCAAAGTTTATTCCGGTAGAAATTCAATACGATGAAAATCTTTTAAGTGAAAGAGAAAAAGTTGTATTAGAAAAACTTTATCGGGCATCAAAACTGATTGATTCAATTTATCTTGACCAGGTCTATTCAAAAAATCATCAGATTAAAGCTGAGTTGCTTGCAAAGCTTTCAGACAAAACAGTTGTAAATGATCCGGAGCAGAAAGCTAAACTTAATCTTCAACTAGAACTCTTCAACATAATGTTTGGTCCTTTTGACAGACTTGAAGATGACGAGCCATTTATGGGTACTGAGAAGAAACCTCTCGGAGCGAATTTTTATCCTGAAGATATGACCAAGGAAGAATTTGAAAATTGGATTAAGCAAAATCCGGCAGATGAGAAATCTTTTACATCAGAATTTACTGTTATACGAAGAAAAGATGGAAAACTTGTTGCAATCCCCTATAGTGAGTATTACAAGGAATATTTAACTAAAATTTCTAACCTTCTTAAAGAGGCAGCTGAGTATGCCGATAATCCTTCTTTGAAAAAATATTTGCTCTCCCGCGCAGATGCTTTTCTATCAAATGATTATTATCAAAGTGATATGGATTGGATGGATTTGAAAGATCATAACATCGAAGTAGTTATTGGTCCCTACGAAGTTTATGAAGATGGTTTGTTCAATTATAAGGCTTCGTTTGAAAGTTTTGTTACAATTAAAGATCCTGTTGAAACAAAAAAGCTTGAAGTGTTTGCAAAATATCTGAATGATATTGAAAAAAATCTTCCGCTTGATGAAAAACATAAAAACTATCAGCGCGGAAGTGAATCACCGATTGTGGTAGTTAATGAAGTATTTACTGCCGGCGATACAAAAGCCGGAGTTCAAACGCTTGCATTCAATCTTCCGAATGATGAAAGAGTACGCAAAGCAAAGGGCTCAAAGAAAGTAATGTTAAAAAATGTTCACGAAGCAAAATTTGAAAAACTGTTGAAGCCAATTGCAGAACTTGTACTTGAACCTGAACTTCTGCCATTTGTTACATTCGATGCTTTCTTCAACCACACACTTATGCACGAAATGTCTCACGGTGTTGGTCCGGGATTTATCACAGTGAATGGAAAAAAAACAGAAGTAAAGAAAGAGTTGAAAGAAACTTATTCAACAATGGAAGAATGTAAGGCGGATATTCTTGGAATGTACAACAACATTTTTATGATTGAAAAAGGTGTTTATCCAAAAGAAATGGAAAAACAGGTTTGGGTAACTTTTCTTGCAGGAGCTTTTCGTAGTATGAGATTTGGAATTGGAGAAGCTCATGGTGGTGGCAATGCAATCATTTATAATTTTCTGCTTGAAAAAGGTGCTTATGTTTATGATGAGGCAACCCAAAAAGTAAAAGTTGATTTTGAAAAAATTTATCCGGCACTTAAAGAGCTTTGTAATTTGGTGCTAACAATTCAGGCAGAAGGAAATTATCAAGCAGCAAAGGATCTGATTGCTAAGTATGCGGTGAAATCAAAAACAATTGAAACATTAACAAAAAAACTTGAATCACTACCAGTTGACATTAAACCAGTTTTTGAAATTGAACAAAAACTCAGATAAAAAACTTATTGTCAGGTATTCATTAAAATTATTTTTTTATTTGTGCTGATGTATTAAGTACGGTTAAACTTTTTGTTATCGTTCTTTAACATCAGCACAAACTCGCCTTTAAGATTTTCTTTTTGTGCTATATTAAAAATCTGCAAAGCTGTGCCGCGATAAAATTTTTCTTTTTCTTTGGTTAATTCATAAGCCAGAACTATATAAACTTTTTCGCCAAGAATCTTTACAACATCTTCAAGAAGGGTTTGCAAACGATATGGAGTATCAAGGATAATTATTGTTTCTTTAATTCTCTTCAAATCAAATAATTGTTTTTTACGAATTTCTTTTTTGGGAGAAAGCCAGCCGTAGTAATAGAACTTCTCAAAGTCCAGTCCGCTTCCAACCAGCGCTGAAAGTAATGAACTTGCACCGGGCACGGGAATAATATCAAATTTATTTTGAATGGCAAGACTAACAAGAAAATGTCCCGGATCAGAAAACAATGGAGTTCCACAATCAGATATTAAAGCCGCTGTTTGACCGGATTTGATTCGCGAGATTATTTCCGACGATACTTCTTTTTCATTATGTTCATTAAGCGCAAGCAATTCTTTCTGAATTTGATAATGCGAAAGTAATCTTCTTGCTTCTTTATATTCCTCACAAATTATAAAATCACATTCCTTCAGAACCCTTAAAGCTCGAAGAGTGATATCTTCGTAGTTACCAATCGATGTTGAGACAATGTAAAGCTTTGATTTCATCAAATAAATTTTCTTTTAAAAATTCTGAGTAATTGTCCTTAAATTTCGCAACACATTAAACTTATTTTTGCTTAATGAAAAAATACAACAATTCATTATACCTTTCAGAATTCATTTCGAACACAGAAAAAATTTTTTCTCTAAATATTAAAACAAAACTTATATGGATAATAAAATGAAAGCACTCAGAATTCTTTTTGTTTTGCTCTTGTTAAGTTCTCTTTCTTTCGCCCAGGAAAGTCAGACATTTCTTGCTCTTAAAAGCACTGGTGTAGAAGATTTTATAAAACAACATCCCGAGTATGATGGCAGAGGAACAATTATTATTGTGCTTGATACAGGTGTGGATATTGGAATTGATGGCTTGGTTAAAACATCAACCGGACAGGTAAAAGTAATTGATGTTCAGGATTTTACTGGTGAAGGTGATATGCAATTTTATCCGGCAGAAAAAAGAACTGAGAATGGAAAAACGATTTTTGAAAACTCAGATAAAAAATTTTCTGTTAAAGCTGATTTGGAAAAATTACTTCCACCTTCGGATAACAATTATTTTATCGGAGCTTTTCCTGAAAAACATCTTATTAATTCAAACAGTGGCTCTGCTGACCTTAACGGAAATGGCTCAACTGATGATGTCTATTATTTTATAGTTTATAAGACTTCAAACGATAATTGGGTTGTTTACTTTGATTTGAATGGAAATGGTGATGTGTCAGATGAAAAACCCTTGAGAAACTATAGAGAAAATTTTGATGCTTTTACTGTTGGAAGAGCAAAAGGCTTGGCACCATTTACGATGGCGTTAAATATTTTCCCCGAAGAAAACAAAGTTGTATTCTTTTTCGATGATGGTTCACACGGAACTCATTGCGCGGGAATTGCAGCAGGATACAATATTGGCGAAGTCGGTTTAAATGGAGTAGCTCCTGGCGCAAATATTATTGCTTTGAAAATCGGTCATAATAACTTTCCCGGCGGTGCAACAGTTAATGAAAGTATGAAGAAAGCTTATCTGTATGCTGATGAACTTTCGCGCGAAAGAAAAGAACCTTGTATTGTAAGTATGAGTTATGGAATCGGCAGCGAAATAGAAAATCGTTCAGAGATGGAAAATTTTCTCGCGAAACTCTTAAAAGAAAATCCCTATCTCTATGTAAGTGTAAGCAATGGTAATGAAGGACCCGGAATTTCATCTTCCGGATTACCTGCTTCAAGTAATTATGTTTTCTCATCCGGAGCTGTGCTTGCAAAAGAAGTTGCGCGAGATAATTATGGAAATGAATTACCGAACGATGTAATTCTTCATTTCAGCTCAAGAGGTGGCGAAGTAAGCAAACCGGATGTTGTATCTCCCGGTGCTGCAACTTCAACTGTACCGAATTTTACTCCCGGTGATAGATTTTGGGGAACAAGTATGGCTTGTCCTTATTCTGCGGGTGTGATGTCTCTTTTATTAAGTGCAGCGCAAAAAGAATTTCCGGATGTTAAAATTCCATCACAACTTTTATATAAAATAATTAGAGAGTCCGCAACATATTGGAATCAGTACACAGTTCTTGATCAAGGTGGTGGATTTATAAATGTTATTAATGCTTATGATTTGATGAGAAAGTTTTTGAAGAACGGTGAGCATAAAAAATTTGAGACTTATACAATAAATTCTTTTGCACCAAATCAGCCGGATAACAAAGCAAATAATCTTTATATAAGAGATGGTTCATTTCTTACAACTGATGAAGTATTCACTTTCAACATAAAAAGAGAAAACTCAATAAACTCAGACAAGTTTTACAGAACTTATAACTTAAAAACAGATGCAGACTGGTTAAAACTTATTCAGAAAAAAATTTACATTCGGAATGATCAATCGGCTGTTGTTAATGTTAGACTGGATAAAACAAAGTTGAAATTGCCCGGACTTTACACAGCTAAAATTATAGCAACAAGAGATGATGCATCGTCATTCCCTGAGTTTGATATGCTTGCCACTGTTGTTATTCCGTATGAATTCAATTCATCAAACAATTATAAAATGATTTGGAAGGATGAAACTGTTCAGCAGGGAATGATTAAAAGATATTTTATAAAAATTCCTGCAGGACAAAACTCAATGAAGATTGTTTTGAGCCGAGACAAAATGTCGAAGGAATATGCGCGCTGCAGATACTTTTTGCACAACAATGATGGAATTCAGGTAGATGTTTCAAAAGTTCTTTATTCTGTAAATAATGATGAAAAGGTTGAGAATGTTTATTATGATTTAACTCCAGGCATTTATGAAATAGTTGTTGATGGATTTTTCCTTGCTTCCGAGCCATCTGTTTATAATCTCGAAGTTGAATTCAGTTCTATTAGTAGATTGAGTAATGAACCACTTACTTCAGATAATTCATCAATCGAAGTTGTAAATTATTTTAACGAAGCAAAAACTTATAATTTGAGTGGTGAATTGTTTGGCTTCAGGAAAAACTATTTTATTAAAGTTGATGGTAGCGGCACAACGAAAATTCCATTCACTCTTATTAAGGGAGAGAAGACGAAAGAATTTTCTTTTACACTTACCAAAGAAGACTTTAATAAAGTAACAGATTTTTCATTTCAGATTTTGGATTCATCAGGAAAAGCAGTGAGTAAAAACGCACTATCATACAGAAGCGGTGGAAATGTAAGTGTTAACTTGCCGGATGGAAAAGACAGTGCGAACTATGTTTTAGAATTAGTGCCGGCTTTTGTTAGCAAAGATTTTAATGCAAATGTATCTGTTGAGGAATTAACTTATCTTTCTGCGCCCATAAAACTTGATGTTAAAAGTGCAGGAAGAAATTCGATTACTCTTTATCCAAATAATATTAAGACACTCGATGTTAAATTTGTAAAACCCGAAATGAATTATTCAGATGACAGTTTTGGTTTTGGAAAAATCTATTTCAAATCAACATCAACAAATAACGCGGAATATGAACTACCTATTAATTTCAATTATTGAAAGGTGAAGTATGAGTGAACACACAAGCGGACCAATTAAAGGTCTACCGGAAAATGCTTACACTGAACTTAAACCCGGTGAGGTGTATCGTCCTTTAATGCCTCCGGAATCAACACCGAGAGAAATTACACCTTACTCAGTAATATGGGGATTGCTGATGGCGGTTTTGTTTTCTGCAGCAGCAGCTTACCTTGGTTTGAAAATCGGACAAGTGTTTGAAGCAGCAATTCCGATTGCAATAATTGCAGTTGGACTTTCGGCTGCGCTTAAAAGAAAAGGCGCACTTGGTGAAAATGTGATTATTCAATCAATCGGGCAAAACTCAGGATTGATTGTTGCAGGGGCAATATTCACAATTCCAGCTTTATACATATTAAATCTGGAAGCACATTTTTATCAGATATTTCTTGCCTCAGCATTTGGAGGAATTCTTGGAATTCTTTTTCTGATTCCTTTCAGAAAATATTTTGTTGCAGAAATGCACGGCAAATTTCCTTTTCCCGAAGCAACTGCAACAACAGAAGTTTTGGTAGCAGGTGAAAAAGGTGGTAAGCAGGCACTTGTACTTGTTGTAAGCGGTTTAATAGGAGGTGTATATGATTTCATAATCGCAACATTCGGATGGTGGAGTGAAACATTTACAACAAGAGTTTTTGCTTTTGGTGAAATGCTCGCTGATAAATTTAAACTTGTGTTCAGATTGAATGTTGGTGCTGCTGTGATGGGTCTTGGTTACATTGTCGGATTAAAATACGCTGCGATAATTGTAGCAGGTTCTTTTGTTTCCTGGTATTTACTTGTTCCGGTGATTTCATACATTGGCGCTGGACTAACAGAACCTTTCGGTACAGGAGCATCAAAACTTATTTCTGCAATGACTGCAGAAGAAATTTTCAGACAATATGTCCGGCACATTGGTATCGGTGGAATTGCGATGGCTGGAATAATAGGAATTATTCGCTCTTCGAAAATTATACGAGATGCAATATCGCTTGGAGTAAAAGAAATTTTTGAAAAGAAAGATGGCTCAAACAATATTATCAGAACACAACTCGACCTTCCGATGAAAACTATTGTAATCGGAATTATTGCTACTGCAATTCTGTTGCTTGCTTTCTTCCACTTTGGTGTATTGAATAACCTTGGTTGGGCTGTAACAGGTTTGCTGATTGTTCTGATAATTTCATTCTTATTTACAACTGTTGCTGCAAACGCAATTGCAATTGTTGGAACAAATCCTGTGAGTGGTATGACATTGATGACTTTGATTCTATCATCAATAATTCTTACCTCAGTTGGATTGAAAGGTCAACAGGGAATGATAGCTGCTCTGATAATAGGAGGAGTAGTTTGCACTGCATTATCAATGGCAGGTGGATTCATCACCGATCTAAAGATAGGTTACTGGTTGGGCTCTACTCCAAAGAAACAGGAACAATGGAAATTTCTTGGTGTACTTGTCTCTGCTTTAACAGTTGGATTTGTTATAATGATATTGAATGAAACTTATGGATTTGTTGGTGAAGGTGCCCTTGTTGCGCCTCAGGCGAATGCTATGGCTGCAGTAATTCAACCGTTGATGGATCAACAACCAGCACCGTGGACTCTCTATATCGTCGGTGCGATTTTAGCTGCGACCTTAACTATGATAAAAGTTCCGGCACTGGCATTTGCACTCGGTATGTATATTCCTCTTGAATTGAACACACCCTTACTTGTCGGTGGACTGATTGCTCATTTTGTTTCAACAAGAAGTAAAGATGAAAAACTTAATAATGCAAGAAGAGAACGAGGAACATTAATCGCATCAGGATTTATTGCAGGCGGAGCTTTAATGGGAGTTGTGAGTGCATTTTTAAGATATCTTGGCTACAATTGGGTTGATGTTGAATGGGCGGAATCGCACTCAGCCGAACTACTTGGTTTAGTAATGTTTGCGGTAATATGTTTTTATATGATTTGGGATTCATTAAGAGGAAAAGCAGAAGAGTAAAAAATTTATTCATTCAACAGATATGGAATTTTTATAGCGGGCTTTATGCCCGCTTTTTGTTTTATAATACTATTTGGAGACTCGTGGTAGTTCTATTCTTTTATAGTTAATAATCTATTCCACGAAGGCACATTGCTTTTGAGCGATAATGATTATGAATCTGAATTTCAGTTGTGGGAAATTCAATTATAGCAACAGAATCCACTTTTTTTGATAAATTTTCTCCTACCTGTACAATTAGCAGTTCCTGAGATGGCGGTTTACTTGTCTCTATATCAGAATTTGTAGTTGAAATTTCTTTTGAGCAATCAACTGACATTAAAAGAAAGATAATCAGTATTATTGCAAAAAGGTTCAGATAATCTTTCATAATTCAGTAGGATAGTTTTTTGTTAAGAGATTTTTCAGTTACCAACCATCTGCCGCACCATTTACATCTCAGAGCATTTTTACGAATTTCTTTATGGCAATGTGGACAATTTTTGATTTTTTTTTGTTTGAATAAACTTATGAGCCTCATTTTTAAATACCTCCGGTCCCCCAGAACCGGAGAAACAGAATATTGGGGGACACCAATTATTCTAAATATTTTCTTTAATTGATCTCAAATAAAATGCTTTTGGGTTAACAAAAGGGCTAAAAAGCGGGTTAATTTTGGGTTAATTATGAAAAAATTTTTATGAAGAGATAAATTCTTCAAAAGAAAGCGGGAAGTTTTCATCGTATAACTTTTTATAATCAGCAACAAATAAATGGAATGAACTTTTGGCATTGTGAATTTTGCCCATTTCGATGAGAGTTTTAATTTTAATTTTCACTGCATCCTGTTCTACACAATCAAACTTTAGGATTGTATCGCAAATCCGGATAATCTTTTCAGGGTTACTTTTAATTTCCTGGTGATCAAAAAATGATTTAAGGAATCCTATCAATTCATTGTTGATTGCAAATTTTATTGAATCAAGCCACTCATAACTAATGTCTCTAAGAAATTCTCCTCCATCAAAGACATTCAGGATATAATCCACCGATGAACCATTTAATCTTTTGCCAGCTTTAAATGAGGAATAAAGTTTTAGATATTCAGCATAATCGCATTTTGCGCCATTGTCAATTTTTATAAACCAAAGTTTGTCAGAAAATTCAATAGTAATTCCTTCGACATTTGAAAGAAATTTTCTGATTTTATTAATTGCTACGCCGCGATTGGATTTTGCACTTTCAGGTGATGAATCAGGCCAGATTATTGAAGATAACTCTTCTGATGAAATTCCGCCACGATGATTATTAAAACTTTTTATTAGTATCAGCAAAAATATTTCTTTCAACCTTGGCGAAAGATTATTAGAAATTTCATTTCCGTCTCTGTCGTAAATGAAAAATCCACCGAATATTTTGATTGAATTTTTACTTGATTGTTTTTTATCAACAGGGATTATTATTTCAGAATTACTTTGGCTTTTTCGTTTTCGTTTTATCATTAGTAAGTAACCAAGAGTCAATAGCGCAACAGAACTCAGGACAATCATAATGAAAGGGAATTGTTTTTCGATTTCCGTCGGTTGAACTATTGCAGCAATTTCAGTTTGTTGAACAGGCGGGAATTTAAGTCCATAAATAAAAACCTTTGATGAATCTAATGCTTGTTTTACTAAAATGAATTCTTGTGTCTTTGAATCAAAACAAAAGAATTCGCTCCGCGTTGTTCTATCTGTATCGAAAGAAATTTCATCGCCAATTCTTGAGATGATGGAATTCTTTAAGTCAGCTTTGAATAAATGATAATACTTTTTTTCAGGTGTATCACTATTCATTAAAAAATAAAAAGTGCTATCGTCTTTACTCAAGAATGCATTTGAAAGAAGATAACTATACTTTCGGAATAGATTTCCATTTTTATATTCCCAGATTTTTGTAAACTCTTTATTCACTAAGTCAAAAGAATATAAATCACTAAATAACTGAAATCCTTCTTCCTGTTTACCCGTGTAATTACCCTTGCCTCCCCAGAAAAGATAATGTCGGCTGTCAAATCCCTGGAAAATTGATACATTGAATCTGTATCCGATATTATTATCTAATTTAATTTCTTTCCAAGACCCTGTCATAAAATCATATTGAAAAAGATTATCTTTTGCTGTGTACCAACCATATCCACCAAATGAATAGATTAAGCTATCTGCAGGATTAATAAATCTTACACTTCCATAATAATGGCCATTTTCTTCTTTGGATGTATCAATGGTTGTCCATTCGTTGGTACTAAATTCATAAATAGAAACAGGACCAAGTGCTATAAAAGTAGAGTACAGTCTGTTTCTGAAACTGTCATAATACAAATTATGCCATTTGCCTGGTCTGTGATTCTTATAGTAGATCACGGAATCTTTATAATCTTGCAGATTAAATATTATTAATCGATTCTTATCATCTATAAAAATTCTTGAGTTTACAGAGTCGTGAGCAAATAAAGGATAATTATTTACATTAGCTTCATACTTTTTGTCCCAATAATAATGATCCTTAATTACCCAATCTGTGTTTTTCAGGATTATTTTTTGACCACTTATTTTGTCATAAATGTTATCCTTTTCAAAGGGATTCAAAGGCCAGAAAAATTTTTTCTTATCACTTTCTTCAATAAGAATATTTTTAAGGTAAATTGCCGCTAAATCAAGATCCATGTTGTCTGAATAATCATACAAACCGAAATACATTTTTAATTTTATTTCATCAGGAATTCTGTAATAAGTGCTATCAACTGCACGATTATTAAGGTAAAGTGTTACCTGATCTTTTTTTGCATCGAATGATATCTTTACATTTATCCATTTATTGACAGTGAAAGATTTTCGATCAAGTTTAATTAGAAGAGGATTGCTTAATCCTTGAAGAAATAATTGAAGCAGGTAATTTTCATTATCAGCGAACTGATTAAATACAAAGCGAATAAATTCTTTATCGCTGTGGTTTGCTCTAAAGATGGGTCCAAAATATGCTAAAGACCAAAATGAAATATCAAAAGAAATCGAAAAATCATTTTTAAGAGAAATTGGTTTATTGTCGTTCAGGTAAATAGAGCTTCTTTCCCATTCGGGTTTGTTCTTTGAATGAAACTTTACACCATAAAATTCATCTTGTGGAAAGATTGTGGTGATGAAGATTAGCAAAAGAAAGACGAAAATGACTTTCACAAATGAATCCAGGATTTAATTTAACCTGATTTAATATACTCTAATTTTTCTGATAGTCAAATAATTTCTTTGACTTTGCTGATAATATCCTTCAGCTCTACATCAAATCTTTCATCTGTTTTTCTGATTTTAACTTCAACTTTATTCTCTTTCAATTTCTTTTCTCCAATCACAACCTGAACCGGCATTCCAAGTAAGTCTGCATCGTTAAACTTAAATCCAGGCGAAGCATCTCGGTCATCGTACAGAACTTCAATTCCGTTTTGTATTAATTCATCATAAACTTTTTCACAGGTCTGTGCAACTTTTTCGTTCTTCGGATTTATGCTTATCAGATGAACAGAAAAAGGAGCCAGAGTTTTATTCCACACAATTCCTTTTGTATCGTGGTTTTGTTCTATGAAGCAGGCAATCACTCTTTCGACACCAATTCCATAACTTCCCATAATGATTGGCTTTTCTTTTCCACTTTCATCAAGAAAAAATGCTTTCATTGATTCAGAATATTTTGTGCCGAGTTTGAAAATGTGTCCAAGTTCAATTGCAGGAAATACTTCAAGAAGCTTATCGCATTTGGGACATCCTTCTCCGGACTGAACTATTCTTAAATCAGCATATTGAATTTGAGGCACATCTCTGTTCAAATCAATTCCGCCAATGTGATAATCATTTTTATTTGCGCCACTGAAAAGATTGTTTCTGTCTTTTAATCTGAGATCAGCAATTATTTTTCCCTTAAAGCCAATAGGACCTATTGAACCAGCATCAGCACCGGTAATTTCTTTCAGCTCATCAGGATGAGCCGGCCGAACATTGCCAAAAACTTTTTCGAGTTTTGTTTCATTTACTTCATCGTTTCCTTGCATTAAAATCAGAATAGCTTCACCATTTGCAATATAAACTCTCGACTTTGCGCAAACTTCTTCTTCAATATTCAGGAAAGCACAAAGCTCGTCGATGCTTTTGACATTTGGTGTGTGAATTTCATAAACAGATTTACTTTCAGAATCTCTTTCTCTGATGAAAGGTTTTGAGGTAGCAACTTCGACATTTGCAGCATAGCCACAGGATTCACAATAAGCAACGGTGTCTTCGCCCGCAGAAGATTTAACCATAAATTCTTCAGAGCCGGTTCCACCCATAGCACCGCTTGAAGCACCGACGACAAAATATTTCAATCCGCATCTGTCAAAAATTTTTCTGTAAGCTTTATCGTGAAGTTCATAGGATTTATCAAGTGCTTCCCAGCTTGTATCGAATGAATAAGAATCTTTCATTAAAAACTGTCTTCCACGAATAACTCCACTTCTCGGTCTGGGTTCATTTCTGAATTTAGTTTGAATCTGATACCAAATCTGTGGCATGTCTTTATAAGACTTAACAACATTGCGTGCGTGAAAGGTCATAATCTCTTCGTGAGTTGGTGCAAGAACATAATCTCTGTTTTTAATATGAAACAGAATATCTCCGAATGCTTCTACTCTTCCTGTCTCTTCCCAGATTTCTTTTGGGTTCAAAGCAGGCAGATGAAATTCCTGACCACCAATCGCATCCATTTCTTCGCGGATAATTTCACAAACTTTTTTTACTACTCTGTAACCAAGCGGAAGGAATGAATAAATTCCTGCTGAAACCATTCTTACCATTCCTGCTCGCAGCATAAGAATATGGCTTGGAACAGTTGCATCACTTGGAACTTCTTTTAATGTCGGAACAAAATATTTTGATAACCGCATAACTCTTTATCTTTTTGTTTATGATATTCAGGGCTCAAAAATAAAGATGAATAAAAGGTTATCAAAGTTTATTGATGCTGATTTGGGTTGCGTTTTCATAGGTTTGTGATAAATGAAATAAATCAATTGCACAGTAATTAATTTTGACTATGTTTGAGCCAATTATTTTTAAGATTCAGAAATAGTTGGACAACAAATGGAAAACTCACATAATATTCCTTTAATAAGTATCCTTCCTTTTGTACTTATGCTTGGCGCTATTGCTGTTTTTCCTCTTACCTGGAATCACTTTTGGGAAAAGAATAAAAACAAACTAATCATATCAATTGTGCTCGGAATACCTGTTCTGATTTATCTTTTGATAAATGGATTTACTCATGAAATAATTCATACAATGTTGTTCGATTATGTTCCGTTCATAATTCTTTTGGGTTCACTTTTTACAATAACCGGTGGAATACTATTGACCGGTGATATTGAAGCTAAACCATCAATCAACACATTGTTTCTTGGAATAGGTGCAGTGCTCGCATCATTTATGGGAACGACTGGTGCTGCAATGCTTTTAATCAGACCAATTATTCAAACAAACAGAGAAAGAACTTTTAAGGCACACACAATTCTTTTCTTTATTGCTATTGTTTCTAACTGCGGTGGTTTATTAACTCCACTTGGCGATCCACCATTATTTATGATGTACTTGCGCGGGGCTCCGTTTGAATGGTTCTTCAAACTTGGAGTGGAATGGTTTTTTACAAATGCGATTTTATTATTGCTATATTTTCTTGTTGATTCTTATTACTATAAAAAAGAACCAGCTTCAGCAATTAAAATAGATGAATCCGCAATTAAGCCAATTAAAATTCAGGGAAAAAGAAATTTCATTTTTCTCGCAGGCGTAGTTTTATCAGTAGCTTTTCTTAACGAACAATATCTTTCATTCATAAACATAAATCCATATTTCAAATTTGTAAGAGAAGCAGTAATTGTGTTGATGGGTTATCTTTCGATGCTTTTTACTCCAAAGCTTCTGAGAACGGAGAACAACTTTACCTGGCATCCTATAGAAGAAGTTGCATATCTGTTCCTTGGAATTTTTATAACAATGATTCCCGCGTTGCTTTATCTGGAAACTAACGCAAAACATCTTGGTGTGCAGACGGTAAGTCAGTTTTATTATTACACGGGATTACTCAGCAGTTTTCTTGACAATACTCCAACTGCAGTTACATTTCACTCTCTTGCGATGGGACTTGGGATAACAACCGGAAATCTTGTTGCAGGAATTCCGGAAGAATTATTAAAAGCGATTTCAACTGCTGCAGTTTTTTTTGGTTCTATGACTTATATTGGAAACGGACCGAACTTTATGGTTAAAGCAGTTGCCGAAGAGAATAATATTAAGATGCCGGATTTCTTCAGTTATATGATTAAGTTTTCAATTATTGTTTTATTACCGATTTTTATTCTGATTCAATTATTATTTATTAATTGAAAATTTTATCTAAACAAGAATATACAGATAGGCAACATATCCGATTAATAAAAACGCTCCTTCTAATCTGCTTATTCGAAAACCAGTATAACTAAGTGGCAGCAGAATTAAAGCTGCTACTAGCATAACTCCAAAATCCAGATAACTCATTTGAGCGGAATTAATCGGAACAATCAATGCGCTAATGCCAAGTATTGAAAGAATATTAAATATATTAGATCCAACAACATTACCAACAGCGATATCAGATTCCTTTTTAATTGTTGCAACAATTGAAGTAAATAATTCTGGTAAGCTTGTACCGACGGCGACTACAGTTAAACCGATTACTGCATCACTCACGTTAAAAATTTTTGCCAAAGCAACAGCGCCTTTAAGAAATAAATCAGCACCAACAAACAATAAAACTAATCCTGCAACTATAAACAAAATAGAAAGAGGAATATTTAGTTTACTTTTCAATCCTTCTTCAAATTCGTTTTCAATTTCTTTGTTCTCTTTGAGTGATAGAATTATGTTAGTTACTGTGTAAACAATTAACAAAATCAGAAAAACCAAACCCTCCCCAAAACCAAGATTACCATCTAACGAAAAAATTATTAACAAGATTGTAAGAGCAATCATAATCGGAATTTCTCTTCTGATAACATTTGCGTGAACCTGAATGGGTCTGATGATTGAAGAAATTCCAAGTATTAAAGCGATGTTCGCAATATTAGAACCAATAACGTTTCCAAGCGCAATTGTACTGTTTCCCATGAATGCAGCTTTTAAGCTTACGAGTAACTCCGGACTACTTGTTCCGAATGCAACAACAGTTAATCCCACAACCAAAGGGGAGATTCCTATCCGAATCGAAAGAGAGGCACTACCACGAATTAAACCTTCACCCCCTAGGAAGAGGCTGATTAATCCTCCAATAAGATAAAAAACAATCTCATTAGTTGAAATCATTTGTTCTCCCTACACATTTTCAATCAGATAAACTTTATCATTCCTTCTTACTAAAGTTGGAATCTGAAGTGTTACTTCGTCTCCTTTGACTGCCTCAGTGCTTTCAACTTCGTTTACAAACATCTTTTTGATTTCAACTTCAAGTACACCTGTGGTTTCGCCGATGAATAAAATTTTATCGCCTGTTTTTACTTTTCCCGATTCAACAAGAATGTGCGCGACCTGTGGTTGTTTGTAGTAGTTCAATACTTTCCCGACATAAACTTTTCTTGTTGTTGCTTTACTGCCTTCAACACCAGCATAATCTTCCGATGAAGGAATTCCAAAGTAAAAACCGGATGAAAATCCTCTGTTGTAAACAGTTTCCAACTCGCTCAGAAATTCTTTTTTCTTTTCTATTGTTAGTTTGCCCTCAAAATAAAGGTCAATTGCATTTCTGTAAACACTCACAACCTTTGCAACATATTCGGGTGCTCTTTTTCTTCCTTCAATTTTGAATGAATCAATTCCTGCTTCGATCAGTTGGTCAATAAATTCTATTGTGCATAAGTCTTTTGGCGACATCACATAATCTTCACCAATGATTAACGATTTTTCGGTGGCAGAATCAATTACTTCATATTCTCTTCTGCATGGTTGAACACATTCACCACGATTTGCAGATTGGCCGAACAGATGATGACTCATAAAACATCTGCCACTTATCGCAATGCACATTGCACCATGAATGAATGCTTCAATTTCGAGATCAGTGTTTGCACGAATCTTTTTTATTTCTTCCAGAGAACATTCTCTTGCCAGAACAATTCTCACAGCTCCAAGTCGTTTATAAACAGAAGCTGCAAGAGAATTTGAAATTGAACCTTGCGTGGAAATGGCAAATGGGAAGTTGTGTTTGTGACAAAGTTCAGCAACTGCTAAATCCCAACAAATAATTCTGTCGATTCCGGCTTCTTTAGCTCTAATTATTATATCTTCAACTTCACTAATCTCTTCTTCAAAAACAATTGTGTTTAAGGTGAGATAACTTTTTACATTATTGATTTTGCAAAAATTGGAAATCTCCGGAAGATCATCAGGAGAAAAGTTTTTTGCTTTTGCACGCATATTCAGTTTATCAACACCAAAATATACTGCATCAGCGCCGTTGTGAATGGCTGCACGAAGCATAGTCCAATCTCCCGCAGGTGCCATTAATTCAGGTTTTTTGATAAACGATTTCATATAAATTTATGGCACACTGATGACGCAGATGTTACAGATTTGCACTAATCAAATCTGTGGAAACCTGCCCAATCTGCGTAATCAGTGTGCTATTTGAATTAGCTTTTTTCTTCCCAAACTTTTGCGATTTCAACAATCAGTTTTACTGCTTCGTACATATCCTGAACAGCAACCCATTCTGTTTGTGAGTGAAAGCTATGTTCACCAGCAAAAATATTCGGAGTTGGTAATCCCATAAAGCATAATCTCGAACCATCCGTGCCACCGCGAATCGGATGCATAATTGGTTTCATTCCAATTCGTTTCATTGCTTCAACAGCATAATCAGTTACCTGAGGATGTTTGTCAAGAACTTCTTTCATATTTCTGTACTGCTCGATTACCTGAAATTCCATTCTGGAACCAGGAAACTTTGCGACGGCTTCTTCTGCAAGTTTTTTCAGAAGATCTTCGTACTCTTTCAGCTTTGGTGTTTCAAAATCACGAATGATAAATTTTAATGTTGTTAATTCTTCGTTACCATTTATTGAAGTGCAATGAACATAACCTTCTCGGCCTTCGGTAGTTTCGGGAGATAAACGATCTTTCGGAAGCGATTCAATAAACGATGCAGCAATCTTTATTGAATTAATCATCACTCCTTTGGCATAACCAGGATGAATGTTTTTCCCAAAAAATTTTATTACTACAGCATCAGCAGAAAATGTCTCGGTTTCAATTTCACCGCGACTCGAACCATCAACTGTGTATGCATATTTAGCACCCAACTTTTTCAAATCAATTTTTTCCGTGCCTCTTCCTACTTCTTCATCAGGAGTGAAACAAACTTTGATATCGCCGTGTTTAATTTCAGGATGTGTAATTAAATAATTTATTGCATCCATAATCTCAGCAACGCCTGCTTTGTTATCTGCTCCGAGAAGAGTTTTTCCATCTGTTGTGATTATGTCAAAACCAATCATGTTCTTTAAATCAGGATTTTCACTTTCTTTAATCACCCAACCGCCATTTTCCAAAACTATATCGCCACCTTGATAATTCTTTCTTATAACAGGATTAACATTTGCACCACTTACTGCCGGCGATGTATCAACATGCGCAATAAAAGCAATAGGAGGAACATCTTTGCTCGTGTTTGATGGAAGAGTTGCCATTACATAACCCCACTCATCCATATGTGCATCTTTAAGTCCCATCTGTTTTAATTCTTCTGCTAAATCTTTAGAAAGAATTTTTTGTTTTTCAGTGCTTGGGAAAGATGTGGATTCTTCATCGGATTGCGTATCATACTTAACATATTTCAAGAAACGATCAACGCAAGTAAATTTATAATTCTGATCGAACATAAGGACCTCCGGTAATGATTATTAAAAAAGTATCATATTAAAGTTTTAAGAATTTGTTAAAAATCTTATTGAAATTCTTTTTTCTCACACGGCAGATTTATTCAATTAACAGTGAGTTAACTTTTAACTTTCTTTTCCTTTTTACAAGTAAATTTTAACTCTTAAGCACTAAACTAAAAATTTAGTATGTTAATTTAACTTTAATGTATTTCCTGACCAATATAGATAAAACGCCTTTGTAAAGCATTCAATAGGTTTTTCGATAATGAATTAGTGTTAAAAATTTGTATTGGTTATTTTTTGGAAAATATGTTTATCTATTAGTATGATTTTTGATTAAATTATTACCACATAAATTTGATTTTTAAGGAGAGCAAAATGTCTTTCTGGGATAACATTGACGGTTTACAAAGAATTCTAAGCATTGTGATTATTGCGTGGGCTGTAATTTCTGCTGCACTTGGAGTATTTAGCTGGAAGGTTCAATCGAGAATTTCTGAGTTGACTTCCATCAAACAAATGGCTTTAGAGCGTGAACTTTCTGAAGCTCAGCGTAAAGCCAGTGAATTCAAAGACAAACCAACTTTTCCGGATCAATCAGTCCTTACAGAAACCTTTAAACCAAAACCTGAAACAATAGTTATTCCCAAAACAATAATTGAGAGAACAGAACCGGAGCCAACAAAAGTAACTTCGCCACCTGTTGAAGAACCTAAACCACAGGTAATTACTTTTGAAAACAGTGCAGAACAAAAGTTCATTCAATTCCTTTCCAACAAGCCCAAGGGAGATTTTACAATAAAATGTATCTCAGGTGATGAAGGTTCTTTCAGATATGCAAAAGAAATTGAGAAACTTTTAATTGCTGCCGGATATAAAAGTAACGGAATTGCTCAAACAGTTTTCAGAACTCCGCCAAGAGGAGTTTCAATAATTGTTAAAGGAATTAACTCGGCACCTCCATATGCCGGTGCGATTCAAAAAGCGTTTGAGTTGATTGGGATTGATGCACCTGCAGAAGTGAATGCATATTATCCTGAGAACACTCTAACACTTGTGGTCGGACAGAAAGATTAATCGGAATTAGAAGAGGATATTAGTATCCTCTTCTTAGAACTTTTTCCATATCTGCTTTAATCATTATTTCAACAAGGTCAGAAAATTTTGTTTTCGCTTTCCATCCGAGCAGCTTCTCAGCTTTCGATGAATCACCAATCAGCAAATCAACTTCAGTAGGTCTGTAGTAATTCGGATTTACCCTAACAAGCACATCGCCTTTTTTCAATCTCGTTGTAAAATCACTTCTTGTTCTTTCCTTTGTTACATCAAATCCAATCAATGATTTTGCTTTGTCGAGATTTATATTTTTTATTTTTCCAACTTCGTTAACACCTTCACCAATCCATTCAAGTTCAATTCCCAAATGTTTGAATGTTAAATCAGCAAACTCTCTTACAGTATGAGTTTCTCCAGTTGCAAGTACAAAATCATCTGCTTCTTTATGCTGAAGAATTCTCCACATTCCTTCACAATATTCCGGAGCATAACCCCAATCTCTTTTTGCATTAAGATTTCCCAAAGCCAAATCAGACTGTAATCCCGCAGCTATTCTTGCAGCTGCGCGAGTGATTTTTCTTGTTACGAATGTTTCTCCTCTTCTTGGAGATTCGTGATTGAACAGAATTCCGTTGCAGGCAAAAAGATTATATGCTTCTCTGTAGTTGACAATTATCCAATAACCATAAAGTTTTGCAACTCCATAAGGTGAGCGTGGATAAAATGGTGTTTTTTCTGTTTGTGGTACTTCCTGAACTTTTCCATAAAGTTCTGAAGTTGATGCCTGATAAAACTTAACTTGTCTTAATCCGACTTCTCTTATTGCATCAAGAAATCTCAATGTGCCCAAAGCATCCACTTGTGCAGTATAATCCGGAATCTCAAAAGAAACTTTAACATGACTTTGTGCAGCAAGATTGTAAATTTCATCAGGTTGAATTTTTTCGAGTAAGCGATTCAGATTACTTGTGTCAACAAGATCACCATAATGAAGAAAAAGTCTGTTGTTAAGTATTTCAGAATTTTCATAAAGATGATCAATTCTTCCAGTATTGAAAGAACTGCTTCTGCGGATTATTCCGTGAACTTCATAACCTTTTTCAAGAAGTATTTCAGTAAGATAACTTCCATCTTGTCCGGTGATGCCTGTAATTAATGCTTTCATTGATAAAGCTTCCTTTAATTTTTTATTAAACTTTTGAAATCAGTCAAATTGATTTTATTATTATCAAGTTTTGTAAAACAAAAATATACATTTGCTTCTAACTTATAAACTTTAATCAAAGCTTTAACGGTTAGAAAACAAATAGATAATAAATCATTTATTTTTGTCAGTGCAAATCAACGCAAAAATGATTTTGAGTTCAAAATAAATCTTATGAAAGAAAAAGTAAGATACATCTCTGCTGATTTACTACGTGGACTTGTTATCATAATAATGATTGAAGTTCATGTTTTTAATGCATTTCTTCAACCACAACTAAGACAAACATTCTGGTTCAGCATACTTAACTTTATAAATGGTTTGGTTGCACCATCATTTTTATTCGTATCCGGATTTGCTTTTGAAGTTTCTTCAGGAAGTAAACTTGATGAAATGAGAAAGCTTGGAAGAGCTTTCTGGAAAAAAATTGGTAGAATTTTTCAGATAATAATAATTGGATATGCACTTCATCTTCCGTTTTACTCGCTTTCTAAAGTTATACATAAATCTACTCCCCAGCAGTTAGAAAGTTTTTTTGCTGTAGATGTTTTGCAATGTATTGGTTTTGGTCTGTTGTTTTTATTCCTGGCAAGATTGTTAATTAAGTCTGACAAATTTTATCATATTTTTATTCTGCTTTCTCTCATTATTGTTACTTTAATTTCACCATTATTGTGGAAAATAGATTTCAATCAATATGTTCATCCGTTAGTTGGAAATTATTTTAACAGATTGCACGGCTCACTTTTCCCAATATTTCCGTGGTTAAATTTTTTATTAGCCGGAGCTCTTTTTGCAAGATATTTTATTAACGCAAGAGAGCAGGGCAAAGAAGAGAATTTCATTCGCAAGATTTCAATCACAGGAATCATAACTCTTTTATCAGGACATATTTTTTATTCCGGCTTGTTCCCCAAAGAATTAACTTCGATTATTCCGAATCCAATATTTTTTCTTGAAAGACTTGGTTACATATTGGTTTTATTTTATTTCTGTTGGATAGCAGATCAGAAATTAAATTTCAGACCTGAATCAGTTCTTGATGCAAGCAGAGAATCATTACTTATTTACTGGCTTCATCTGATTATCATTTATGGAATGTTCTGGAACGGTAAAAGTCTGGCGATAATTATTGGCAATAACTTAACAGTATTGGAATCAACAGCCATTACAATTCTGTTAATAACTTTAATGATAATTATTGCAAAATTCTGGGGCTGGATAAAAAAGAAATATCCGGCATATTCTTCAATCTTTGTTAAAGTATCTTTAACTGTTTTGATTATAACCTTTGTTATCTCTTAATCAAACATATTAATTGTTAATCCAAAGAATATTTTGATTATCCGTATTTAATAATTTAATAGAATATACCTTCTTGTAAATACACTATTTTTTAATTAAAATAATTTTAATCAATTCCTACTTTTTCCGAGCACAATTTAATTTACGTAAAATAGACATTAAAGATAGATGATAGATAAAACAATTTTACACTATAAAATCATTGAAAAGCTTGGCGAAGTCCGTCTCGTTCGGCAGAGCCGAACGGCCGAGACCTCGTCCCAAAATATTAGTTATCGTTGGATAGGAAGATGGTAGGGCAAATTATATTACACTATAGTATTCTCGAAGAATTGGGACGGGGCGGAATGGGCATCGTCTATAAAGCTGAGGATACAAAACTTAAAAGAGAAGTTGCAATCAAATTCCTTCCACAAAGTTTTAATGTAAGCGAAAAGGATAAAGAAAAACTAAAAGCAGAAGCTCAAATTGCTGCCGGATTGAATCATCCAAACATTGCGACTGTTTATGCCATTGAAGAATTCGGTGATGATACTTTTATTGTGATGGAGTATGTCAAAGGGAAAGAGTTAAAAGATTTATTTAAAGTTCCATCCGGAAGGAAAATTAAACTTTCTGAAATAATCGATTACGCAATTCAGATTACTGAAGGAATAAACGCTGCTCATAAAAAAGGAATAATTCATCGTGATATAAAAAGCAGCAACATAATGCTCTCAGATGATGGGCGAATCAGAGTGATGGATTTTGGTTTAGCTCACATTCATGGCGATCCGAACATTTCAAAAAAAGGTTCTACTCCCGGAACAACTGCATATATGTCACCTGAACAATTGCGTGGTGAAGAAGTTGATTTCGTTTCGGACATCTGGTCATTAGGCATTGTTCTTTTCGAAATGCTTACAGAACAAACTCCATTTCAGGGAAATTTTGATCAGGCAATTATTTATTCAATCCTTCATGAAAAGCCAAAGTCATTAAAAAAAATTAATCCCGAAATTCCTGATGAACTCGAACAGATAGTTCTTTCCTGCCTTGAGAAAGATCCGAAGAAGAGAATTCAATCTGCCGAAGAGCTCCTCTCAAAACTAAAAGCAGTTAAAAATCAGAACGTAACTTCAGATTCCTATAAGTTCAGTACATCAAGATTAAGAATAAGTAAGGCTGGTTTGGTTGTAGCAACGATTATTGCAGCCGTACTGATAGTTCTTGTTGCTTTTCTTCCCCTTAAAAAAATATTTAATGACGAAAACTTGCCTGAGATTCGTGAACGATTACAGCAATTAGTAAATGAAGAAAAATATTATGAAGCATCTCTTCTGGCTGAAGAGAATAAATCTGTCCTTGAGAATGATTCTGTATTCAAACAACTGAGTTTAATTATTTATGATACACTTTCTGTTTCATCGGAACCACAGGGAGCAAAGGTATATTTACTGAGATATAATCCTGAAAAAATTGATTCAGGCAATAAAGGAGAACTTATCGGTAGAACACCCTTAAAAGATTTTCAAATCGTAAGAGGTGATTATCTTATAACTCTCGAGAAAGAAGCAGAGCCAGTTAAAAACACTGAAAATGAACTTACGTTTCCATTTGGGAGAGTTGAATATGTTCCTGTAAAAAGAGTTGCTTCCAGTTATCCGATTATGAAAGAATTTCCGGTAGTTGTGCGTGGAATAAATATAAGTGTTGAGTTAATTGAAAAGGATAAACTTCCTGAGAATATGATTTTTGTTCCGGGAGGAAATCATAAATTAATGAGTAGTAGTGTTCATCAGGAAAAACCCGTAACTCTTAATGATTTTTTTATTGATAAGTATGAGGTAAGTAATGCTGAGTATAAAAAATTTATTTCAGCCGGAGGTTATCTCAGAAAAGATTTCTGGAAACATAAATTTATAAAACAAGGAAAGGAAATTACCTGGCAGGAAGCGATGAAATTATTTATTGATCGAACGAATCTTAACGGACCAAGAAGCTGGGTGAATCAAAATTATCCTGAAGGAAAAGAAAAATATCCTGTAACTGATATTAGCTGGTACGAAGCAGCAGCATATGCAGAATTTCTTGGAAAAAGTTTACCAACTGTATATCAGTGGGAAAAAGCGGCGCGAAACGGTGTCCCCAATTATCATAGTACCTCAATGCCCTGGGGTTTGATTTATCCTCTTGACGATATATCGGGAAGAACTAATTTCAACGGCAATGGAACTGCTCCGGTTGATAAATATGATTTTGGTATTAGTTATTACGAATGCTACAATACCGCTGGCAATGTTGAAGAATGGTGTCTGAATAGAAGCACGGATGGATATGTTTATGCAGATGGTTCATACGAAGACTCAAATTATGTTTTTGGAACTTTTAAAAGTTCAGATGGATTTTATAGTTCTCCTTCATTAGGATTTCGATGCGTAAAAAATGTTGAAGGGAAAAATTCTGACCAGGGAGGGATGCAAATAAATTTAGCTCCACATATTCCCGTTTATCATCCTGTTGATGATTCAAAATTTGAATCAATCGGAAAATTATATGAATATGAAAAGAATCCACTTAATCCTAAAATTATTTTAAGTGAAGAAAACGAATACTGGACTAAACAAAAAATTTCCTTTGATAGTCCTTTTGGTGACAGGATCTCAGGATATCTCTTCCTGCCAAAAAATGCTGCTCAACCTTATCAATGTATTATCTGGAATCCTCATAGCGGAGTTTATCGCTATGGTTATTCTGCGGACTGGGCTGCTGAAAAATTGTACGCGGAAAATATAAAGTACGGCAGAGCACTTTTTGTAATCATACCAAAAGGAACGACTGAAAGAAAATGGGAGTATGGAGATCAAAGGACTGACATATCAAGCAAGCTGTTTCGTGACCGCGTTATCAGATGGGTAATTGAACAGAGAATCCTTTTAGATTATCTTAATTCAAGAAGTGATATTGATGCAAGTAAAATTGCTTACATAACAACGGCTAATGATTATGATGGATTTATTGTTCCGGGAGTAGATAATCGTTTTAAGTGTAACATAATAATTGCAAATGGTATTTATGAAGAAGACCAGAAAAAACTTCCTGCAGAAATTAATCCGGTTAATTTTCTATCTAGATATAAAGCACCAACATATTTGATAAATGGGAAATATGATGAAGCGGTTTATTTTTCATCATCAGTTCTGCCGGCATATAATCTTCTTCCTGAGATGAAAAAGTTAGAAGCACTCAATACAACACATGTACCTCCTCTTGCAATGAGAGTTCCCTTAATTAATAAATGGCTTGATGAATCTTTGGGCCGGGTAAAAACTAAATAATCGAGTTATATTCAATAATGAGTAAAGCAGAACAAAAGTTAATTCAGGAAAATGAAGAGCTAAAGCAAAAGCTCGAACAATATAAGTCTGCTGTTAATGAACTTCAGCTTCTGAATGAAATAGCGATTGCTTCAGGTTACTCTAAGAATGTTGATCAGACATTGAACACGATTATTCAGAAAGTTTTACGAGCGGTAAATGCCGAACAAGGTTCAATCATGCTTTTAACGGAAGATGAACAGGATCCTTTTCGAACATTTTTAAGAAAAGAAGATTTCAGCACTCTTCAACCTCATTATCATATTAACACAAGCATCTCGGGCTGGGTTTTGAAGAATGAAGAATCGTTGTTAATAAAAAATCTGGCAAAGGATAACAGATTTAATTCTACCAAAGAAGAACGAGAAGATATCAAATCCATTCTCTGCACACCAATCTGGTTTGAAGGAAAAATCATTGGTGTGATGACGATGGTGAATAAAAAGGATAAAACTGAATTTACTGAAAGTGACCAGACCCTTCTTTCAATTATCTCCATTCAGGCAGGGCAGTTAATTAAAAATTCGCAGCTTCAGCAGGAATATTTCAAGAAAACTAAAGAAGCAGAGCTGTCAAGATGGGAATCTGAAAGATTGAAAGAACTTGATACAATCAAAACAAATTTTTTCACAAATCTTTCTCACGAATTTAGAACACCATTGACTCTTATTCTTGGCCCACTGGAAAAATTATTAGAAGGTAAAAGCAAAGGCGATCCATCATCTCAATACCGATTGATGTATAATCACGCATCAAGATTGCTTCAACTCGTTAATCAACTTCTTGATCTCTCCAGTATTGATGCGGGAAAAATGAAACTGGAAATCGGCATTTATGATATTGTTGGTTTTACAAATGGAATTTTAAATTCGTTTGAAAGTTTTGCAGTTGAGAAAAAAATTCAACTCAGATTCGAGTCAGAAAAAGATAAATTAGTTTGCTGTTTTGATAAAGATAAACTTCAGAAGATAATTACCAATCTTTTATCAAACGCTATTAAGTTCAATCGGGAAAATGGAATTGTTAATCTTTCAGTCAAAGAGAGAGTCAAGAAAGGCTTATCGCTTATTCAGATTGAAGTTGAGGATAACGGCCCGGGAATGACAGAGGAAGTTCAGAAAAATATTTTCGACCGCTTTTACAAGTCTCAAGGACAATCCAATATTGAGGGATCAGGCATAGGTCTTGCGTTAGTTAAAGAACTTGTTGAATTACATTTTGGCGAAGTCGAAGTGAAAAGTTCTGTTGGTAAAGGAACGAAATTCAGAATAACAATTCCGGTTGATGAAGAATTTTATGAAAAGAAAAATGTGGCAATTCAAAAAACAATTCAAACTGAAGCTAGAGTCAGACCAGTCGTGAAAACATTAGATTCTGAAGATGTAAAGGATGATATTTCCGAAGAAGCTCCAATAATTCTTATCGTTGAAGACAACAATGATATGAGACATTTCATTAAAGAAAATATTCAGTCAAACTATAAAGTTATTGAAGCCATTGATGGAGAAGACGGATTAAATAAAGCATTAGAAAACATTCCCGATTTAATTATCAGTGATGTGTTGATGCCCAAACTAAACGGTTATGAATTTTGTGCACAAGTTAAAGCGGATGAAAAAACAAGTCACATTCCCATAATACTTTTAACATCAAAAGCAGAAACTAACAGCAGGTTAATGGGGCTTGAAACCGGTGCAGATGATTATTTAACAAAACCATTCAACAATACAGAACTTCTGCTCAGAATAAAAAATTTAATTGATCAGCGTAATAGATTGCGGGAGATATTCAGCAAAGAAATCACACTTGAACCAAAGGATATAACCATTAATTCCACTGATGAAAAATTTCTCACTCGTGTATTGGAGATAGTCGAGAAGAATGTTAGTAATGAAAATTTTTCTGCTGAGGAATTTGCCAAAAGTGTTGGAATGAGCAAAACACATCTCAACAGAAAATTAAATGCGCTGACTGATACTTCAGCAAATGAATTCATCAGAAATTACAGATTGAAAAAAGCTGCAAGATTACTTTCCGGTAAAGCCGGAAACATTTCCGAAATCGCTTATGAAGTTGGTTTCAGTAATCCATCTTATTTCGCTGAGTCATTCAAAAAATATTTTGGATGTTCACCTTCTGAATATCTGCAAAAACAAAGCACTTCTTTTTCCTAAAGTCATGCTGAACTTGTTTCAGCATCCCCTTTAGAGATGATAGACTAAGACCCTGAAACGAGTTCAGGGTGACGTGATTGAAGTGATGTTCCATTTGTTATAGCTTTTGTTTCATTTCTGGTAGAATAACCATTCATTATTCTCGACATTTGTCACCAGATAAATAGCCGGATTCTATAAAAAGAATTACACGGCAAATCAATTAAAAATAAAAAGGAGAATAAAATGAAAAACTTTTTACTAAAACTTGTTGCAATAGTTATAATAATTATTGCGAATCAAAAAACCTTTAGTCAGCCGACGGTTCAGGTTTACGCAACCGGATTCGTAAATCCTATTGGGATTGATATTGATTCAAATGGTAATCTTTGGGTCGCGGAACAAGGAACAGGAAGTGGAAACACTGCAAAAGTTTCTATGGTAACAACTGATGGACAAGTTCACACATTTATGGTTGATCTGCCGTCTTCGGCACCGGCTTTTGAACCGATTGGGGCAACTGATGTCGGCTTTGATATTGATGGAAAACTAATGATAGTTCAGGGGCAAAACACTAACGGCGATACACTCGGCAGCAAAGTTATATTTGTTGATACTACCGGATTTTCACAAAATTTTAGCGTAAAGAACAGAAGCAACATTCAATCAGTTATCAGTATGAACAGTATACAATCAAATGGAAATCCATATAAAATTATAACAGGATTTGAAAATGATTTATTCATCGTTGATGCTTATTATAACAATATACTCCGATGGCACAGAAACAATGGCTCATTATCCGTCTTCAGTACATTTGCGCCGATTGGACAGGTAGAAGCTGTTCCGACTTGCATCGCCAGAAATAATGATACAAGTTATTTTGTTGGCATTCTTACAGGACTTCCAATTCCGGTTGGTGCTGCAAAAATTTATTCGGTTAATCTGGCAGGTGTCAATTCAGTTTATCAGGATGGATTAACAGCTATTATTGATATAGCAATTCATCCGGTTGACCATACAATTTATGCTTTACAGCATGCACAATTTGGCCCACCTTGGTTGGATAACAAAGGAAGACTTTTCAGAATACATAATGGAATAGTGGATACTTTAATTAGTGATATGCCAAGACCATCAGGAATGGTATTCGACTCAAATGGTAATCTGTTCATCACATCTTTTTCACAGGATAACATTCTGAAAGTATCAAACCTTCCTACTGCCGTAGAAACTGAAATTAACTCAGTTGTAAATAATTTTATACTTGAGCAGAACTATCCAAACCCATTTAACCCAAGCACTAAGATCAGTTGGCAGTCACCGGTAGGCAGTAGGCAAACAATAAAAGTATATGATATACTCGGGAATGAAGTAGCAACATTGGTAGATGAATTCAGAGAAGCAGGCAGATATGAGATAGAGTTTGATGCCTCTAAGCTTTCAAGTGGAATGTATCTGTATAAATTAGAAACCGGCAATTATACCGAAATAAAGAAGATGATCTTAATAAAATAATACAGAATAAAATAGGAGAGTAATAATTGAAGTTAAGAAGCATATCATTGTTAATAATACTTTGTGCCACCTTTGGAAAGGCACAAACAATAAACAATCAGAGTAAAGATGAAATAATAGCTCAAATAAAACTGCTCGAAGCAGCACAAGTAAAAGCAATTTTGCAATCAGATACTGTTACACTGTCAAAAATCTGGGCGGAGGATTTTCATGTAAACAACCCATCAAACATGGTTGTAAACAGAAGCCAGGTTTTTCAAAGAATAAAAAATACTTTTATTAAGTACTCAACTTATACTCAGGAGCCAGAGTATTATGGAGTATTTGGTGATGTTGTGGTTGTTATGGGAAAAGAAATTGTTGTACCTATAGGAGATAATCCTGATAAAGGTAAAACAATTATTCGCAGATATACTGATGTTTATAAAAATATTAATGGTGAATGGAAAGAAATATCAAGACATGCTAACATTATAAGGTAGTAAATGAAATTATTTAGAGCAGCAATTGTCTTAAGTTTAGTTTCTATAACTCTTGTTTTAGCCCAAACAGCTTTGCCAACAGGTACCTCAGTACTGTTCAGCGGTTCGGGTAATTGTGTTCTTTGTCATAAAAGCAGCGGAAATGCAATGACCTGGAACGGTCAGGATGTTTCACCAATTACCTACTGGCGCTCAACAATGATGGGCAATGCGAGTAAAGATCCGTTTTGGCGCGCAATGGTTGCAGAAGAAGTAAGCAATTTCCCTCAGCATCAGCAGATGATAGAAACAACTTGTACGAAATGCCATTCGCCGATAGGATTTACTCAGGCAATGTACAATGGACAGAGTGGATACTCCATGGCTGAACTAAAACAAGATCCATTAGCAAACGATGGGGTTAGCTGTACAGCTTGTCATCAATTAAAACCGGATAATTTCGGAACGCAGCAATCGTATTCCGGCAATTACATAATTCACGCTGATAGTATTTTATATGGTCCATATGAAGATTCGGATACAACATTAATGAAATCTGTTGTTGGATATAAAGCCCAATATAGTACTCACGTAAATCAATCAGAGCTTTGCGCAACCTGCCATACTTTATTCACCCCAACTCTTAATGAGCAAGGCAATGTAGTTGGAAGTTTTGCGGAACAAACTCCTTATCTTGAATGGAAGAACAGTATTTACTCATCACAAAATATCCAGTGCCAGGATTGTCATATGCCGAAGATTTATGATCCAATAAAAATTTCCGGAATGGGAAACTTTCCTAATCGTACTCCTTTCTGGCGGCATACTTTTGTCGGCGGAAATGTTTACATGTTAAAACTGCTTAAGAATAATATTGACTCACTTGGACTTACTGCTGATCCTGTGCATTTTGATTCAACTATTTCCAGAACCGAATATAGTCTGAAAGAAAATTCAATTGAGCTGACAACATCTACAACTTATCAAAACGATTTGTTAAATGTTAAACTCTACATTAAAAATTTAACAGGACACAAAATTCCAACAGGAATTCCGTTCAGAAGAATGTGGATACATTTAAAGGTGGAAGATCAAAATAGTAATGTGGTTTTTGAATCGGGTAAATGGGATGGAACAGGTAAAATTATTAATTACAACTCTGATTATGAACCTCATTATGATTTAATAGATTCTGAAGATAAAGTTCAGGTTTATGAAGGAGTTTTTGCGGATGTTAATAATCAGGTTACATATACACTTTTAAAAGCATCTCACTATGTAAAAGAGAATCGCCTTCCGCCCATCGGATTTATAACAACGCATCCGAGTTATGATTCTATAAAAATTGTTGGTAACGCAAATGATGATACCAACTTCAACAAATACGGAACATATCAAGGCGGCACTGGTGGAGACAGTGTAACATATATCATTCCCGCTCTTCCAAATACTTCGTATACGATCACTGCTGAAGTTTGTTATCAATCAGTAAAACCACAGCTAGTAGACCATATCAGACAAATCAACAATGA
Source organism: Ignavibacterium sp. (assembly GCF_025998815.1). Classification (NCBI taxonomy): domain Bacteria; kingdom Pseudomonadati; phylum Ignavibacteriota; class Ignavibacteria; order Ignavibacteriales; family Ignavibacteriaceae; genus Ignavibacterium; species Ignavibacterium sp. The sequence continues at coordinate 2,305,871 of NZ_AP026678.1, read as the reverse complement.
CGACATAAACAGGTTCATAAATATGTATGATGCCTTGCCCAACATTCCATTTATTATGAAGCGGGAAGTATTTGATGTTGTTACAAAAGTTGAAGCTGAAAATTTAGCTGTTACAGAATTCTCTCTTGATCAAAACTTTCCCAACCCATTTAATCCATCAACAAAAATTATATACAGTATTCCAAATGTAGGGTCGGGGCTTGCCCTGACCGTTTTAAAAGTTTATGATATACTCGGGAATGAAGTAGCAACATTGATTGATGAATACAAACCAGCAGGAAGTTATGAGATTAATTTTGATGCTTCAGAACTTTCATCAGGAATATATTTTTATCAATTAAAGGCTGGTTTGTTTGTTGAGACGAGAAAGATGGTTCTGCTTCGTTAGCAAATAATCGTGAATTGGTGGATGGGTACTTTTGAGAAATTCTTGTTCATATTGGTTGTTAAGCTTGGCTACCCATTCATTTTTTAACTATTTGTTAAATCAACAAACTCTTTATTGTCAAAGATCGAGACATCGTTGATTTGATCTATTGATACAAAACTCTAATTAATTTAACCGGGGCTTTTTAAATTTTGCATAATCTGTAATATAAACTCCAGCCATTCTATCCAAAATTTTATTTTCAGAATAATCGTCTTTCAGTATATTTGTTCTATTATGATCCGGCTTCAATTAAAAATCTACATAATAATCTTATTCTTAGAAGTTTCAACTCTTTCGGTAAGCTTTGGACAATCTTTAATTTTCAATCACTTGACAATTGGCGATGGTCTATCCAATAATGCAATAAATGCAATTATACAGAACAGAGAAGGTTTTATCTGGGTCGGAACAGATGACGGTTTAAATCGTTATGACGGTTACAGTTTTAAAACATACCGACATATACTAAAAGATTCTTCCTCCATATCAGACAACGGGATTTGGTGCTTATTAGAAGATCGTTCCGGTTTTATTTGGATAGGGACAAAAAATGGCAAACTCAATAGATATGACCCCTTTAAAGATATCTTTAAACATTGGCGGCTTCCGTCAGATATTGTTCGGGAAAATTCTATACGTTCTCTATTTGAAGATCATAATGGATTTATCTGGATAGGTACTTATAAAAGTGGGTTGTACAGATTTGATCCCACAACGGAAGAAATAAAGCACTGGAAAAGCATTGCCGGAGATCGTAAAAGCTTAAGCAACAATTATGTAACCGGAATAGTTGAGGATTCTGATTATAATATCTGGATAAGTACTTACAACGGTTTTAACAAACTTATCGAGGTTAATTCTGAGATTTATTTTGAAAAATATTTTAAAGACTCTTTAAATGAAAATAGTATTTCAAGCAATATTATCTGGTCAATTACAAAATCAAAAATTGATCCTGCATTACTCTGGCTTGGAACTTCAGAAGGCTTAACAAGTTTTAATACAAAAACTAAAGTATTCAAGCAGATACCAATTCCAAATCCAGGTAAATTGCAATTTGGAGAGTCTGCAGGTAATGTTATCGAAGAATTTTCTGGCAATGAAAAAATTTTGTGGGCTGATTCTTATGCCGGATTATTAAGAATTGACCTAAGCGACGGCAGAATAACCAGATTTATAAATGATGAAAAAAATCCTAAAAGTATAATAAGCAATCAGATTAACGGATTACTAAAAGATCGTTCAGGTGTGATATGGATAGTCACACAAAACGGTATAAGCTATTTTTCAGAGAAAAGTTTAAAGTTTAATAATTTACAATCTGCATCAGAAAACGGATTTGATTATAATCTATTAAATAATAAAAGTGTTAACGCAATAACTTTAGATTCCCATAATACAATCTGGTTCGGAACAAACAAGGGACTTTACTTTCTTGATGGCAAATCGAATAATAAATTTATTCAAAAATATAAGGCACTCGGCGACATAAACATCTGGTCTCTTACGGAAGGCAATCAAAATGAATTATGGATCGGAACATATGGTTACGGTATTGTAAAATTACATACTGCTACCGGCAGAATAGAAAAAATTAATCCAGACCTTCCTCAAACCAGAGTAGCTTCAGCAAATTTTAATAGAGTTGTTTACAGTGATAATAAAAAAGATATCTGGGTAGGATATTGGGGCATTGGTCTTGGGCGGATAAACAGTTCAGACAATAAATTTGAGATATGGCAAAATGCCGGAAATCAAATCACGGAAAGTTTAAGCCATAATGATGTTTGGGCAATTTATCAGGATCGAAAAGGAAGAATGTGGATTGGCACTAATGGCGGCGGCTTAAATTTACTAGTTGAAGAGCGTAGTGGAAAATTTTTAAAGTGGATGGCTGATGACGATGGCTTAAGCAGTAATAGTATTAATGCGATTACTGAATCCACAAATAAAAAGTATGCGTCTGATGATAAAACAGTTTTATGGATTGCTACAGACAACGGACTGAATAAATTTACAATTAATGATTCCGCTGCGGATATATTTTTTGATAATTCTAAAATTGAAATTAAACAGTATTCGTCCAAACAAGGATTGTTAAATAATTCAATAAAAGCTATCGTAGAAGATGATAATGGTAATTTATGGTTAACCACCGGGAAAGGAATTTCCCTTTTTGATGTTGAAAAAGAAATCTTTTTAAACTTTAATAATGCAGATGGAATATTCGACGGCGATTTTAATACTTCATCAATCTTAAAGGATAATAACGGTAAAATTTATGCTGGCAGTGTAAAAGGACTTAATGTTTTTATTCCCCAAAATATTAAACTCTCTTCTTTCAACCCGCCAATTGTTTTTACGAATTTTCAGATATTTAATCAGCCGGTAAAAATAGGTGAGAACTCACCGATCAAGAATGAGTTAAATAAATCAAAATTAATTGAGCTTTCTTACAGTCAAAATGTTTTCTCTTTTGAATTTGCAGCTCTTGATTATAATTCATCAGAATCAATTCAGTATAAATATTTTATGGAGGGATTTGATGAGAAATGGATTGAAAGCGGCAGCAGAAGATATGTTACTTACACAAATCTTTCTCCGGGTGAATATCATTTTAAAGTTAAATCCACTAACGCTGATGGCGTTTGGCAGGACAATACAACTGAGCTAAAAATTATTATTGCATCTCCCTGGTGGGCTACAAGCTGGGCTTATACAATTTATGTTTTGATTATAGTTATTGGGCTTTATGTGATAAGAAGATTCGAACTTAACAGAACCAAACTGAAAAATATTTTAAAGATGCGGGAGTATGAAGCAATAAAACAAAAAGAACTTGATGAAACAAAATCCCGTTTCTTTGCAAATCTATCCCACGAGTTTAGAACACCCTTAATGTTAATTAAAGGACCACTTGAGCAATTGATGAATGATGAATCCAACATAAAAAATATTGATCGTTATAAATTGATTCATCGGAATACAGAAAATCTTCAATTGCTGATTGATCAACTGCTTGAACTTACTCAACTTGAAACGGCTTCGATTCCGTTAAAAGCAAAGCTGGAAAATCTATCAAACCAAATTAGGGGATTAGCTTATTCCTTTAAATCTTTTGCTGATAAAAAAAATATTAATCTTGCATTTAAATCAGTTGAAGATTCAGTAATAGCCTGGATTGATTCTGATAAACTCGAGAAGATAATTAATAACCTTCTTTCTAATGCGCTCAAATTTACTCCGGAAGGTGGAAGCGTTACCGTCGAGCTGGTAAAAAAAATATTGAATGGAAAGAAATATGCAGAGATAACAATTTCAGATACTGGAATTGGGATTCCGAAGCAAAAAATTGATAAAATATTTGATCGATTCTATCAGGTTGATGATTCTATCCAGAGGGCGTACGGTGGTTCGGGAATAGGGCTGGCACTTGTTAAAGAATTGGTTGATCTGCACAGATGGGAGATTTCTGTAAGCAGTGAAACAAATAAAGGAACTGAATTCATTTTATTAATTCCTCTTTGGGATGATTATCTGGATGAAGATCAAAAAGTAAAATCAGAATTTCTGAATTACTCACTAGTAACTTCGGAAAAGAATAGTTCGTTTGAAGAAAATGATCATAAGGACTCAGATGAAATTGAAAACGATGAAACAGCGAATAATAAGTCATCAATACTTATTGTTGAAGATTCATCAGATGTTCGTTTGTATCTGATAGATTTATTAAAATCAGATTACACCCTTTTTGAAGCCGCAAACGGCAAAGAGGGAATAACCGTTGCAAAAGAAAAAATTCCTGATTTAATAATAAGCGACGTTATGATGCCTGAAATGGATGGAATGGAATTCTGCAGCAAAATAAAATCTGACTTTCTTACAAGTCATATTCCAGTTATAATGCTTACAGCAAAAGCCTCCGGCGAAAGCAAAATACAAGGACTTGAAACCGGCGCAGATGATTATCTTACAAAGCCGTTTAGCTCTAAGGAATTATTTGTAAGAATAAAAAATCTTCTTGAGCAGAGAAAACTTTTGAGAGAAAAGTTTAGTAAAGAAATCAATCCTGTACTTCAAAAAGTAACCTCAAATTCGCTTGATGAAGAATTTTTACAAAAAGCTTTTTCCCTTGTTGAAAAAAATATTGACAACGTAAACTTTGATACAGAAACTTTTGCAAAAGAAATGTTCTTAAGCAGAATGCAGCTTCACAGAAAATTAGAGGCGATTACAGGACAAACTCCCGGTGATTTTATAAGAACATTCAGATTAAAACGCGCTGCTCAATTACTGAAGGAAAATAGATTGTCCGTTACACAAATAGCTTATGCGGTTGGATACAATAGCCCATCTCAGTTTAGCAGAGCATTTTCCAAACAATTTAATTGCACACCAACAGAATATTTAAACACGTAGGGAGCAGATTCCCATCCGCTCCGTATTTCTCTCCAATATTCCATCATTCCTTTAGTTTCTCGCATTTTCATTCGAATTCGAGAATTATGTTACAAAACAGCAAGAGAATGTTACAAAATCGAGCGCATTGGTTTAGTTATTAAAATACTTTTGCACATAAAAACAGAAACTATATGAAGAGTGTATCAACGCAAATGACTTACAATGACAAACAAATAAAAACAGAGATTAAAAAAATGACAGTAGCAATAATTGTAGTTTCTGTTATAATACTTCTTTCCCTTGTAATGATAATAACAAACTTTTTCAATTAAATAACCTTTTACATAATAGGAGATCATGTATGAAGCTGGTTTACGTGCTCATTTTTCTGTCTACAATAAAGATATTTTCTCAGCCCGCGTATAATTTTAGTCAAATAGATTTGCCCGCTTCACCCTCCGTATCAAATGTGGAATTCTATGCAATTAACGATTTTAATGAAGTAGCTGCAAGCGGTTATATAAACTCTGATCAATATTACGTTTTGCGTTGGAAAAAAACTTCCGGATATTCAATTGCTTACACAAGTCCTTCCGGATCATTTATATTTCCAAGTTCTATAAATAAATTAGGAACTATTACTGCAAACAGATACAGCTTTTCTGGCGACAGAGGAATTATCATTTCAAATAGTAATTTTATATCAATTCTTCCAGCGGGTACCGGGTCAGGCAGCAGTTATGCCTGGGACTCTAACGATTCAAATAAAGTAGTAGGATTTTCTTCCGGTAATGCAGTCATTTGGGATAATGGTAATATCACGGATATCTTAACAAATGCTGAAGCTTTTGCAATAAACGATTCTGGCGATGTAGTTTATTACAGCAACGGAAATACATTTGTTAAGTATAATAATGGCACAACAATTCAATTGCCGGTTACAGAATGGAGACCCTCTTCAATTAACAATCGTCGCGAAGTTGTTGGATTTGGAATATTTTCATCACAACCAATGCTCTGGTCTGAAGCTGCAGGATTGATTCAACTTCCTGATTTAGGCGGATTTCAAATTACTAACCCCGTTGCAATTAATGATTCAGGAATTATTGTCGGGCATGTTGTAAATGCTGGGGATCCTCCTGTAGCTGTAATGTGGTATAAGGATAATTCTGGAAATTATATTATCAAAGATTTAAACGATTATGCTCCTTCAGCATCGGGGATCCTAAGATATGCAGAAGATATTAATAATAAAGGAGTAATTGTTGGAACAATCTATACAAATGAAGGACACCGTGGATATATTTTAGAGCCGCCTAAATTACGTAAGCCTGTTTTTATTGTTCCGGGTATTGCAGGCACATATTCTAAGTATTCAGGTACAGATCAGTTTTGGGTAACGGAAAGAGGGATAGTACCAGAGTTATTACAGATTGATCCCTTAGCAAGAGTTTATGATGACATAATTAAAACTTTTCAAAATGTTGGATACGTATTGGATGAGGATTTATTTGTAGTCAATTATGATTGGCGGGTAATTCCGGGACCAATCGATAATAATTTTGATGGATACATAAATGGAATCTCTGCGACTTCAATTACAAGCCGGCAGTTTAAATATGGAGTAGATTATCTTGGTTGGTTTCTAAAACAAGCTTGCGAAACATGGAGACTAATTCATAATGGTGAAGAATTAGATTCGATTGACATTATCTCGCATAGTACAGGTGGTCTTGTTGCAAGAACATATATTCAAAGCGATGCTTACGGTGGTGTTTATGATAACACGAACAATTATAAATTACCCAAAGTAAGAAACCTTGTTATGATAGGTGTTCCTAATCGTGGAGCGTCTAAACCCTGGAATCCGCTAAACGATAACTGGATTGCTGATCCTGCGTACAGATTTGTTTTATCTAAAATGATAAACCGTGCATATCAAAAAGTTAAGCAAGGTGCTACTATAAATGGTCCTGATTATAGTATCGATCTTCAGTCAATAATGGGAAATAATAATCAGCCCGACTCAATATTGTTTATTCAAAAATATGTACCAACCATTAAGTATCTATTAGCCACTTATGATTTTATTGATTTTGATGAAGATGGTGTTGCTAATTATACAAATGTGAATAGTGATCCGGATAAACGAAATTCAGTTATTCTTGATCTTAATAATGGATTGGACCTTAATCAAAACGGTGATCCAAATAAATTTTTAGACTCTTCATTTACAGCAATTATATATGGCATAGGTGTAAGTACCCCTAGTTTAGTTGAAAAGCGTTCAGATTTTGAAATCAATGCTATTCATAGATTTACTGATTTTACCAGAACCAGCGTTTTACCCGGGACAGTCTGGTATAATGATATTTCATCAGATAATAACGGCGATGGTACAGTTCCAACAGTTTCATCGGCAGGACAATTTACGGGTGATAATCGTGCAAATCTAATTCCGATTGTCTCAGGAAATCATACTGAAATTGTGTCTCAGCCAAATGTTCAAAGTATCATACTTAATCTTCTTGATGTTCCATTTAATCAAAATCAAATATCCACAGGTTCCTCCAATAATTACGATAGAATCCTAAGCGTTATTAGTGATCCGGTTGATCTCGTAATTACAGATGGGCTTGGCAGACGTTTAGGCTATACGGAGGATACCGATGTATTAACTGAAATTCCTAACAGTATTTGGTTTGGTAATGCCGATGGTATTGGTTATGTCTTTGGGCCCGTTGAAGAACCAATTACTTTACAGTTAACCGGCTTGGGTGAAAACTATTATGTAATGGTAAGTGTTGAAGATACTGGAAGAGCAGGTGGCGTTGTATTGGAAGGATTTCTTGCAGATGGTGAAGTTATAAATTACCAGATAACACTAGACCCTGTTTCGGTCGAGGAAATTAGCTCCGTAATTCCTCAAAACTTTGCACTTGCCCAAAATTACCCAAATCCGTTTAACCCAAGCACTAAGATCAGTTGGCAGTCTCCAGTGGGCAGTCATCAAACATTAAAGGTATATGATGTACTTGGAAATGAAGTAGCAACAATTGTAGATGAGTTTAGAGAAGCAGGCAGATATGAAATAACATTTGATGCTTCTAATCTTTCATCAGGAATTTATTTCTACAGATTGCAGACAGGTTCGTTCGTTGAAACAAAGAAAATGATATTCATGAAATAACTTTTCAAAAGGAGGCAATATGAAATCATTAATTTATACACTGTTTATAGTTCTGATATTAGCATCAGTTGTTATTTCACAGGTTAAATACACATGGAATGGCGGTACGGGTATTTGGCAAACTGCTAGTAACTGGTCTCCAACTGGAGTTCCCGGTACAACAGACACCGTTGTTATAAATAGTGGTACGATTACTAGCGATCAGAATGTAACTGTTGCAAGTATTTATCTGAATTCTGGTACAATAAACGGTGCGGGAAATTTCATTATTACCGATACATTAATTGTTAATTCCGGGAATCTTGTTGGAACAGGTACAACTACTATTGCCTCCGGTGCGGTAGCCAAATTTGTTAGTTTATTGAATAAGAATCTCTCCAATTTTATTGTTGATGGTGTATTAACAGTAGTAGGAGCCGGAACTGTAAGTATCACATCAGGCGGTCAGTTGATAAATAATGGTACTGTTGAGATTCAAAACAGTAACAATTTTGGAAATGCTAGTGGCAGTATTGTTAATAATGGAAACTTTATCAGAACTACTCAAACAGGTACAGCAACAGTTCTTAGTCCATTTACAAATAATGGTAATGTAACAGTTCAAACCGGAGTTCTGGTACTAAACAATATATCAGGTGCAGGTTCATTTAATATGAGCACTGGAGCTGTATTCAGAATAAACTTCGGAACAAACACACTCGGAGGAAATACAATTTCCGGTGAAGGCACTTTTGAATGTGTAGGTGGCACATTAAACTTTTCCGGTAATGATGTGGTAGTTTCAAATGCTACAACATTCAGGCAGGCAGGTGGCACAGTTGGAGGCAGTGGAAATTTGGTAATCAATGGTAATTTTATTTTTGAATTAGGGACACACGGTGGAACAGGAACAACCACTATTGCTTCAGGGGCTAATTTAGATTTTACAACTTCCTTTGGTAAAACAATAACAAGAACTTTTGTTGTTGATGGTGTATTAACAGTAGTAGGAGCCGGAACTGTAAGTATCACATCAGGCGGTCAGTTGATAAATAATGGTACTGTTGAGATTCAAAACAGTAACAATTTTGGAAATGCTGGTGGCAGTATTGTTAATAATGGAAACTTTATCAGAACTACTCAAACAGGTACAGCAACAGTTCTTAGTCCATTTACAAATAATGGTAATGTAACAGTTCAAACCGGAGTTCTGGTACTAAACAATATATCAGGTGCAGGTTCATTTAATATGAGCACTGGAGCTGTATTCAGAATAAACTTCGGAACAAACACACTCGGAGGAAATACAATTTCCGGTGAAGGCACTTTTGAATGTGTAGGTGGCACATTAAACTTTTCCGGTAATGATGTGGTAGTTTCAAATGCTACAACATTCAGGCAGGCAGGTGGCACAGTTGGAGGCAGTGGAAATTTGGTAATCAATGGTAATTTTATTTTTGAATTAGGGACACACGGTGGAACAGGAACAACCACTATTGCTTCAGGGGCTAATTTAGATTTTACAACTTCCTTTGGTAAAACAATAACAAGAACTTTTGTTGTTGATGGTGTATTAACAGTAGTAGGAGCCGGAACTGTAAGTATCACATCAGGCGGTCAGTTGATAAATAATGGTACTGTTGAGATTCAAAACAGTAACAATTTTGGAAATGCTGGTGGCAGTATTGTAAACAATGGAAACTTTATCAGAACTACTCAAACAGGTACAGCAACAGTTCTTAGTCCATTTACCAACAATGGCGTGATAGAAATATTAACCGGCACATTGAGTTTCACTTCATCATTGAACAATACTGCACAGGGAGAAATTAAGGGGCTTGGAACACTGTCCCCGGGAAGTAATTTTACAAATGATGGTGCGATATCTCCGGGTACTTCGCCCGGCGTGTTAAGAGTCTCGGGAAATTATCCTCAATCCTCAAGCGGTGTTTTGAATATTGAAATCGGTGGTTTTGATTTGAATGACAGAGATAGTTTATCCGTTACACAGCAAGCGCAACTTAATGGAACTCTGAACATAGTATTTACAAATAACTTTACTCCGCAAATCGGAGATGTTTTTCCGTTTTTATCGTACCAAAGTCGTAGCGGAGAATTCTCGCAAGTTAATTTTCCTGCAAATGTAATTGGCTATATTCAATATCTTTCAAATGGGGCGCGGATAGTTATTGATTCAACTACAAGTGTTGATGAAGAAGACTTAGATCAGCCGGATTCTGAAAAAAATAAAATTCCAACCACATACGAACTTGCACAGAACTATCCGAATCCATTTAACCCAAGTACAACAATCAGTTGGCAGTCTCCAGTGGGCAGTCATCAAACTTTAAAAGTTTATGATGTTTTGGGGAATGAAGTAGCAACTTTAGTCGACGAATATCGGGAGGCGGGCAGATATGAAGTGACATTTGATGCAAAAAATATTGCAAGTGGAATTTATTTCTATCAATTAAAGGCTGGTTCTTTTGTTGAAACGAAAAAAATGATTTTAATGAGATAGTATCAAATATGCTTATTAAAAAGGTGATCTGTTGATCACCTTTTTAATTAGAAATAATACAAATATTTAATCTTGAACACACCTGCTCTATCTTTAGTGTGCATTCTGTTTGGAAGAAGGTTGTTGCCAGAATCATATTCATCACTACGATCTTTTATTTCATTAATTGCAAGATATATCCAACTCTTTGGAAGGAAATTCCAGCTGAACAAAAATCCGGCAATAATTCTTTCCATCCTGTCTGAAGACTTCACAAACACATTATCTACATAAACTCTTAGGTTCAGATTATTAAATGGAGTAAATGAAAAGAAAGGACGAGCATTGTAAGTTATATCTTCAATTTCATTCTCCGGATTACCTTCAATAAACATTTCATAGCTGCTGCCAACTTCTAAAATATCAATTGGTTTCCACTCTGCACGGACACCGAACCATGAATAAAATGAAAGATATTCGCGCGAAAAATTATAAGTGTGCTCATAACCACTCCACATATTGGCATTCCATTTTTGTGAAATGTCAAACCACGAGCTGAGATTGATTGAGTAAGAATTGTATTCAATTCCTTCATCTTTGCTCTTTGCAAATGAGGAATTTATTTCATAACCCCAACCCGACCTGAGTTGCATATTAAATCCGATAACTCCACCATAATCAGTAAATAGATCAGCATCTTCATAATTTATTAATGGACCGAAGTAAAGAAAGATGTTATTTATTTCTCCATTATCATAATAAAATCTTGGTCCTGTTAGCAATAAAGAATTTATTGTACCTGTCCATGGAACAAAACCAATTTGTTTAATATTAAAGTCTTTTCCAATAGCTCTTATACGAAATAAATTTCCCCAGCTGTTTGTCATCTGATTGAAACCAGCAGACATTGCATAATCACCTTTTGAATTTTCAAATGATCTTGCGAACTGATATGCAAGCTGCCAATCAGAACCTCTTAAAGCTCCATCAATGTCTATTACACCGTAAGAATTATCTTGTGTTTGTTTTCCAACTACAAGCACACCAACTGATGAATTGTCAAGAATTTTTTTCTTAATTCTTCCTGCGCCAAACAATGCTCGTTCTTCAACAAGATTTTCATCATCATCAACATAATCTACTTTTCCGGTCATCGCCAGAAAACCTCCGTACTCCCACTCGTTTATTCTACCAAAAGCTTTTGTACCAAAGATAAGAGGAACTTCCTGTCCGTCGGGTAATAATTTTCCAACTCGTCTTGAGTAAAAAAGTTCTAATGGTCTATAGAAGCCGGAATTACTTTGCCGTCCTGATGGATTGAATACTTCATTACCTTGTGTAAAGAAAGGTCTTCTTTCGTTAAAATAAGTTTCGTATCTGGAAATATTGAAATTAAAAGGGTCAGCTTCTATTTGGGCAAAATCAGGATTAGCAGTTAATTGAAATGTAAGTTTTTCAGAAGGATTATAAAAAACATCCAATCCGGCTGCGGGGTCAAATTTATATTTATTATCTCCGAGATATTTTGCCTTAGCTAATCCGACCGGAAAGATTTCGAGATTTAATCCTGTAACGCTGGGAGAGAAATTATCAAAAACCAGTTTACCAAATTTAGAAATTCTCATACCTTCACTTTTTTCATATTCACACCAGTACAGATCTTCGCGCGTAAAGGAACGCCAACGATCGAAATCAATTCCCCACTCAGTTAAACTTTTATCATACTTTATAGATTTAAAAGGTATTTTCATTTCAACCACATAGCCCCACTCATAAATTTTTGAAGCTGCGAACCAAATTCCATCCCAACTGTAATCTCTGTTTCTTCCGTCATCCAGTAATCTTGAGTCTGCTAAAACACCGGATGCATTTACAGCGAACTTGTATGCAGTTTGCTTATCATTAAAAGTATCAAGCATAATTGAAACAATATCTCCTGTAAACCAGTCGTGCATTCCGGCATTTGTCTGAAGTTTATCAGGTTCATCGTAACAAATCATTAGACAATATATTGCTTCTTCATCCGCGAGAACTTTTGCAACAGTTTCAACTGAAGGCTTCTGGCCATAAAAAGGATCGAATTGAAAAAAGTTGTATGCTGAATCTGCAAAACTCCATTGACTTTCTATAACGCCGTCAATCTTTATTTCGAAATTTATCTTCTTTAAGTGCAGAATTTTATTGGCATTCTTGTTAGGTGAAGCGATTAAGAAGATTGTCGGAATTATAAACAGCAGTAATAATCTTTTCATAAATAAGTAATTATGGTTAAAAAATTTTCATTGATAAAATCGTGAAGTCATTCTTGAAAAAATACTGAAGTTATATAAACGGCTAATAAAAATTATAAATGAAAAGATTTAATGATTTGTCTGTATTCCCCTGATTAAAATAAAAAAGCCCCTCAAAAATAAGGGGCTTTAATAACTAACCTAAATAAGCTTTAAGTCTTGCGCTCTTTTTAGATTGTCTCAGATTTCTGAGAGCTTTTTCTTTAATTTGTCTTACTCTTTCTCTGGTAAGATTAAATCTTTCACCAATCTCTTCCAAAGTGGCTGAATGATCTCCATCAATTCCGAAGTATAATTTAATTACTTCTGCTTCTCTTTCAGAGAGTGTTGAGAGAACATTCGCGACTTCCTTTTTCAGAGATTCGGTCATAAGCTTCTGGTCAGGTAATGGTTGATCTTCATTAGGAAGAATATCAATCAATGAATTCTTTCCATCATCACCTTCTTTAAGAGGCGCATCCATAGATACCTGACGACCAGCAATCTGAAGAGCATAAGCAACCTCTTCTGAGGTCATATCGAGCATCTGAGCAAGTTCGTCTGTAGTTGGTTTTCTTTCATATTCCTGCTCAAGATCTCTGTAAGCTTTGCTGATTTTAGTAAGATTACCAACTCTGTTAAGTGGTAAACGAACTACTCTTGATTGATCAGCAATTGCCTGCATAATAGATTGTCTTACCCACCATACGGCGTAAGAAATGAACTTAAATCCTCTGGTTTCATCAAACCTTTCAGCGGCTTTTATTAAGCCGATATTTCCCTCGTTAATTAAATCACCGAGGGACAGCCCTTGATTTTGAAATTGTTTAGCAACGCTCACAACAAAGCGGAGATTAGCTTTAATAAGTTTTTCTTTTGCTTTTTCATCTCCCTTTTTAATTCTTATCGCAAGATCAATTTCATCTTGTGGAGTAAGTAAGTCAACCTTACCAATTTCCTGTAAGTATTGATCAAGCGATTTGCTCTCTCTGTTTGTGAATTGCTTTGTGATCTTCAATCTATTTCATCTCCTTTATTGTGAGGAAATATTTGTTGTTATTTATGGTATCCCATAAGGGACATTTTTGAGTTGCTTATTTTGAAACCTTTAAATATAGCAAATTTTTAGATGATGTAAATAGAAAAAAGTTTCTTTTTTTATGATTTAAATCTCATAAATACTGCCTGAAGCGGGAAATTCAACGGTTTTGTAGCCCTTAGTCAATAATTTTTGCCTTAAAGGAATGGCCTGGTCCTCCTCTCCGTGAACCAAAAAGATGTTCTTTAACTTCTTTGTTGGATTTAGACGAAGATAATCCAATAATTCATTTTGATCAGCGTGGGCACTAAAATAATCCATAGTTTTTACTTTTGCTTTTACCTCATACTCTTCGCCGAAAATATTCACCCTTTTTTCACCATCCATAATTTTTCGTGCCAAGGTTTGTTCCGCAGCGTAACCCACAAATAAAATAAGATTTTTAGGATTTTCAATATTGTTTGCAAGATGATGTAAAATTCTTCCCCCTTCTGCCATACCGGAAGCAGAAATGATAATCATTGGTCCGGGCTTGTCATTTAATTCTTTAGACTCCTCAACTTTTTTGATGTACTTTAGTCTCGAAAATCCGAAAGGATCTTCTCCGTTCTGGAGAAAAACTCTGTATGTTTCTCTATCAAGACATTCAGGATGAGAGCGAAAAACATTTGTAGCATCAACTGCAAGAGGTGAATCAACATAGATTGGTATTTCCGGAATTCTGTTTTGGTCAAATAATTTGTGAAGCACATAAACAATAGTTTGTGTTCTACCAACAGCAAATGCAGGAATAATTATTTTCCCACTATTGTTCACAATTTGATTTATTGTTTGTGCAAGCTCTTCTTCAACCTCTTCTGAAGGCGAGTGTAACCTGTTACCATAAGTTGATTCCATTATCAGAATATCAAGGTCTCTGAGAACATCAGGACTTTTTATTACGGGCGATTCCGGTCTGCCGATATCACCACTAAATCCAAGTGATATTTTTTTATTTGAATTTTCCTTAATCTCAAAATGAACTCCCGCAGATCCAAGAATATGACCCGCATCTCTGAAACTAAAATTTATTCCATCAAACAGTTCTATTGTTTTATTATATTGAACACCGATAAAGTGCTCCATTGATTTTTCTACATCATCAAGCGTGTATAATGGTTCAACAGGTGGTTCACCTTTCTTTGAGCGTTTTTTATTTACCCACTCGATGTCTTTTTCCTGTAAGTGTGCTGAATCTCTTAACATTATCTGACACAAATCAACAGTAGCTGCAGTTGCATAGATTAGTCCATCAAAACCTTTACTAACCAGATTGGGAATGTTTCCGCTATGGTCAATGTGTGCATGAGAGAGGATTAAAACATCAATTTCTTTGGGGTCGAAAGGGAAGTTTTTATTTTTTTCGTAAGTGTCTTTCCTTCTTCCCTGAAATAAACCACATTCAAGAAGAATTTTTTTGCCGTTGATGTGAAGCAGATGTAAAGAACCGGTAACTGTTCTTGCCCCACCAATAAAATGAATTTTCAATATTTTATTCCTTAATATTTCTGTTACAATGAGAAAATATTATCTGATTAAACTTAAAGAAATTTAACCGTTCTATAAACTGAATTATAATCATAAAATTATGTGGAAGAGGGATACTAATATTTCATAAATCTCTGTTTCAGAAAAAGCTCATTTGATCCGAGCCAACTATTGAATCGAAAGATTTACCAAGTAATCCCAACACAGAATCAGCGATTGGCTTTAACTGCTTTTCAATGTAATGAGAATAATCAATATCGTTATATTTTAATTGTATTGGAATAGGTCCTCGTTCTGTAATCACATAATAAACAACATCACCTGGTTCTCTTAACATTTTTGCTGCTCTTACATGCGGAGGAACATTTTTAGTGTAATCTTCAACTTCTTTCCTTAGTCGTTTCCGGTAAATAAGCTTTTCATCATACTTACCTTCTTTAAGGTTTTTAACTGTTTGCCGGATGAAATCTTCCACCTCTTCTCCCGAAAAAATTTTCATATAAAGTTCTTCCTGAAATTCCTTTGCCAGCTTAGTCCAGTCAGAACGCACGAATTCCATCCCAACAAATTCTATTTCTTTTTTACCATCTTTGGTGATCAAACCTGCGTATCTTTTTTTAGCACCTGTTTCTGAACCACGCGCGGGTGTGATGATAAACTTTTCATAAAATTTTTCAAACTCAAGCTCAAGGTATGATTGAACATTATATTCATTCTTCAACTTTGTTTGCCAATAGTTATTCAGTTCTTCTGCAATTAATTTTCCTTGTGTCTCTCCATCGTTTGAGCTAACTTCTTTTAATTTTATAAAAAGTGAGTCTGTATCACCATATACTACTTTATACTTTTTGCTTTCAAGATAATCTTTGCTTCCAATCAAAAGTTTGTGTCCTGTGCCAGTGATTGCTCTTGGCAAATCCGGATGATAAAATCTGCAACCGTAAGAGCCCATAACCCCATAGAAGCTATTCATCAGAATTTTTATTGCCTGCGAGAGTTGTTTATCACCTTTGGCAATAGCTTCTTTTCTCTGAGCCATTAATTCATCAATATAGTCCGGGAGGATATGTTCAGTTGCAGAAAATTTATAATCATTTAGCGTTTGAATTGTATTCTTATCTTTCATAAGAAGAGAGTAAGGATCAATCTTAAAAGTTCGGATAATAGAGGGATACAAACTCTTAAAGTCGAGTACAACTATGTTATCGTAAATTCCTGGCTCGGGTTCAATTACATATCCACCTTCAGCATGCTCTGTTGTTTTGATGTCACGAAGATTCGGTGCGACAAAACCTTTGCGGTGCAGAAGTGGCAGATAAAAGTGGTCAAATGCATTTGTCATCATTCCAAGCTGATCAATAAACAACCCTGATATTTGCGAGCGACGGACAGATAGTTCAAGCAAACCTGTTTTTCTGAATATATCTGTAACAAGAACGGCATCATTCAGATTATATTCTGCAAGAGCTATTTTATCTTCTGCGAATAGTCTGTCTATTTCATCAACCTTTTTCTTTTCGGGGTTAATTGTTTTTCCGGTACCTAACAACTCCTGTGCTACTGTTTCAAGTTTAAAGTCTTCAAAGTTGAAAAAGGAAGCTCGTAAAGATGAAGGACCATCAATGATAATTCTTCCTGTAATGCTTGCAAAAAATCCTGATGGCTTTCTGGCTCTGATTGTTACTTTACCATTTGATCGTGCGATGTTAAATGGAATATTTAATTCATTGCATCTGCTTTCAAGAAAAAGCAAATCAAATCCGATAACATGCCACCCAATAATTATATCCGGATCAACTTCATTAAACCACTGTATAAAATTATCAATCAGTTCGTTTTCGGTTGAGTGGAATGAAATATAATCCGGAGATTTTTTTAGCTGCGCTCCAAGCATAAAAACTTTTTTGATTTCGCCTTTCCTTCCTGTGAGATGAGCGGCAATTGAATAAAGTTGATTTATGCCAGTCTCAATATCAAGTGAAGCAATTACAAATTCCGGATTAACTGTTGTTGGCTTAATCCTGGGGTTAATAAATCTGATAATATTATTTTTTTTCTGAACTTCTCCTTCTACTTCAATTTGCGCATAAATAAATTTCTCCATTAGAAATCGTCTTAATGGGTCAACATCTGATTCAAAAGTTCTGATATTTTGCTCAATCAATTCAGCATCATATTTCTGAAGCGCAGATTGAGTGTTGAAGTAAAGTGCGTCGACATCTTTTCTGTCAAAGTTTTTCAGCTTTGTTTCTTTTCTGAAAAAATTTTTTCCAACAGGATTAAGAATAGTATTCCGTTCAATAAAGAAAACGGGTTTATTGTTAGTTATAAGAATTTCAACAGCACCCAACTCATTTGATGTGCCGATTAGTCTGATTATGTTCTTTCCCTTATAATCGAACCAATCGCCGGTTAGCAGGAATACTTTTGCTGTTGAGGTTGACATAGCTTAATAATTTTTTACGAAGTCATAAAATAGTTTTTGAATTTTTCGAGTAAACTTGCCGGGCAAACCATCGCCAATAATGTTATCATCTATTTTTACAACCGGCGTAATCTCTGTTGTAGTTCCTGAAAGAAAGAATTCATCGTAGTTGAATATGTCTGTTAATAAAATGTATTCTTCTTCAATTGGAATATTATTCTCATTACAAATCCTAAAAACAATGTTTCTTGTAACGCCATTCAGAATAAAATTGGATAATGGTGCTGTAATTACCTTTCCATCTTTGATTGCAAAGAAATTTGTATGCGAACCTTCTGTAATAAAAGTATCTCTGTAGAAAACAGCGTCATAACAACCTTTTATAAAAGCATTTTGATTTGCCATTACATTTGGCAGAAGTGAAATGGATTTAATATCACATCTGTTCCATCTTATATCGCGTTCAAGAATTACGCTTACACCTTCGTTTAATTCCCTTTCACGATTTTTTAATTCTGTAGTATAAACAAAAAGATTGGGTTTAATTTGATGATGGTAATGATGAGTTCTCGGAAATGAAACTCCTCTGGTTATTTGAATATAGACACTAAAGTCCTGAGAAATTTTATTTTTTTGTGCGCAGGTAAAAATGATTTCTTCAAGCTTGTCGAACTCAGAAAAGTTAATGCCTGTTTGTTCCAAACTATATTTTAATCTGTCAATGTGTTTCTGAAGCATAAACAATTTTTTGTTATAAGTTCTTAATGCTTCATAAACTCCATCAGAAAATAAAAATCCACGGTCAAAAGGTGAGATTGAAATATTTTCAACGGGTAAATAATCGCCGTTATAATAAGCAATCATAAGTTTTTATCAATAATTACAATTAAGATAACTAAAAGTAGAATTAAATTCGATTGAAAGAATTGTTAAAATAATTGAATCACTCTCTGTTTATTATCTCTGGAGATAGTTTGAATATTGTAATTAAAAGAGGTGTTGACTAATTTTGTGCAGGTAATCCATCAATTAATCACAAAAAAAAGGAGAAAACAATGAAGAGACTATTAGCAGTTGTAGCAATATTTTTAGCCTTAACAGCTTTAGTATCAGCACAAACAAAAGTTCAAAGCGGCACATGGTCAGTTAATCCTTCAGTTGCCGGATACAATATGGATAAAAATACCGGCGAACGAACAATGACCATTGATGTTGAATTCCCAAAGCCATTTGATACAAAACCAACAATATTTTTATCAGTTACTCAGCTTGATACTGACAAGGATGCAAACAGCAGATTTAATGTAGAAGCAATGTCGGTATCGAGAGATGGTTTTACTATTAAGGTAAGAACCTGGGCTGATTCAAAGGTTTATAGTATAAGTGGTTATTGGTTAGCACACGCTGAAAAATAAATGTGTTAAAATTTTATAAAGCCGTTTCTGAATAAGGAACGGCTTTTTCATTTTAAAGCTTTCAGATGCTTTGAAACTCTGTCTTTCAATATCTCAATAAGTTGCGATTGCATAAAATCATATTCGTCAGGAATATTAAGACAGATTAACTTTTTACCCCTCAGCTTTCCTGAATATTTCTTTCTGATTTTATCGAGATGAATATTCTCCATTACGAAGATTATATCTGCCCAGTCAACCATTTCAGATGTGAGATGAACTTTGGCGTGTGGATCCAAACCTGCAGACTTTGCCTGAATTCCACGGTAATTACTGAAAACATTTTCAGCTGTTGGACTTCTTAACCTGTTTTGTGTGCAGACGAATAAAACTTTTTTCATAATTCCGGACACAATATAGTCTAATCAGAAATTTATTACTTCGGTCTTTTTTCAAAAACCAAAGAAACAGAATTAATGCAGTATCTTAATCCGGTTGGTTCCGGACCATCATCAAAAACATGTCCAAGGTGTCCACCACATTTAGCACATAAAACTTCAGTTCTTATCATTCCATAACTTCTATCTTCTTTATAGATAACTCTATCTCCTGCAAGGGGAGTAAAGTAACTTGGCCAGCCACAATGTGAATCAAATTTTGTGTCCGAAGAAAATAGTTCCGCCCCACATCCCGCACATTTATAAACGCCTTCTTCAAAGTGATTCCAGTATTCTCCTGTGTAAGCTCTTTCTGTTCCTTTTTCCCGAAGCACTCTGTATTGTTCGGGAGTTAAAATTTTCTTCCATTCCTCTTCAGACCTTATGATTTTATCGTCCATTTTTTTCTCCTTATTCTTTGTTGAATCTGCAACTGATAAATTATAATTACCAGATCGTTCTTGTTGACTGTAATTGTTAAACGAGATTATAAAAACAGTAGCAAAAATTATAGTAATACCAATTAACAAAATTCTTAACATAAAAATTCCTTCTTTTATTAAGTCAATAATCAGTAATTATGTTTTAAGATTCAATGCTTTTAATACAGGAGGAAACAGATAAGCACACGCAGCCATTCTTCCTATTACGAAGGCAATGGTTGCCGCAACAGCACCAACCAAATCAAAATATTTTATACAAATGCCAAGTACAATTATAATGCTGATAAACTCTGTTGCAGTTCCTATAGTTATGGTTTTTGTATGCTTATTTTTTACAAGTATCGCTCTTTCAAAGCTGATGAGAACTGTCATTGCCGGAAAGAAGGACATAATCATTAAAGGAAGATGAGCAAATACTGCAAGTGATTGACTTAATCCCGAAACACCTTCCAGCCATAAATCTCTCAAAGGAGAAAAAGCAATAATAATCAAAGTGCCCGCAGTGATTGATGCAAGTTTAATTGCGAATGATTTTATCTGAGGTGCATATTCAAAATTGTCCCCGATTAAAGCAATCACAACTTCCTGATATGAAAGCCCAAGTCCTCTGAAAATGAAAACGAACGAAGTAACAACAGGTAAGACTGCGAATGACTCCAAAGCATTTCTACTCTGTCCCACAAAAAATGTAACAAAGGGCTGAACACCAAGGGTTAATATAGAAGTTAGTGCAAGTGGGTAATAAAAAGTGAAGATTTCTTTCTGTGATAATTCTGAAGTTTGTTCGATTGATGAAATGTCTGATTTTATTTTTTTCAGAAGATTGTTTGCCATTATCCTACTTGCCAAAGCTTCCATAATTACTGCGGAAGATAAAGCTGAAGCACCAACTGCTGCTCCCGGAATTTGGGTGAATAAATAAAGCAATAGTGCAACTGCTGACATTGAAATTAATCTTATCAATGTTCCAAATGCTACAAATCTCGTTTGATTATTCCTTATCAAAATTCCCTGATAAAATCTTCTGTAGCCAATTGCACCAGGCCAGGGAATTAAAATGATGATACTCAGATGAGTCAGATATGCAACATTATGCGGAAGACCAATTAGATCTTCAGTAACAAAATAAAAGACAGGTGAAATGCTGAATACAATCATTGCAAAAGTTAATGCGAGACTTAATCTATAATTAAATTTTCGTAATGCAACAAATGATTTATAATCCTTAACCAAAGCCGTGGATGCACTCATCATCATAATTATAGGAGCTTCTACAATCATTGCAAGAGAAAATGCAACACCATAAGCAGCAAGATTAAATTTGGGTTCAGGTAGTCGTGCAATCAGTGCTGCAAGATAAGGTCCTTCAAGCGACATCATTAACCATGTTGCAGCAAGGGGAAGCCAGAATTTAAAAATATCTTTTTGAGTAAGAGGTTGTTCAGAATGGAGTTGATTCATCAGAATTCATTACAAAGTTTATTTCAAACTTATAAATATTTATTAAATAAAGATGTTATTACCATAAAGATTTTTTATTTTTGAAACAGAAAGGAGAGATGTTTATGAAAAAGATTATTGGTTTCTCCATTTTAACTTTGTTCATTCTGGTTTCGTGCTCGCAGAAAGACAAACCTGAAATAACCGAAGAACTAAAAACTGCTCTTCGGTCCGACGCAAAAACTTTTATGGAATCCCTCAAATCTGTTTTGATTAAAGAAATTCAAACAAATGGAATTGTGAATGCTGTTTCTGTTTGCTCTGACACAGCTCAGATACTAACTAATAATTATGGAGTGTCAAAAGGCATCTACATTAAGCGGGTTAGCTTTAAGAACAGAAATCCTTTAAATGTTCCTGACGATTTTGAATCAAAAGTATTAAAAATGTTTGAAGAACAATTCAACAAAAACCAACTTAAGCCCGAAAGCGATTATGTTGAATTAATTGAGCAGAACGGAGTTTATAAAGTAAGATATATGAAACCGATTTTCGTTCAGCCGGAGTGTTTAAACTGTCACGGCACTGAAGAACAAATCTCTCCACAGGTTAAAGACCTGATAAATAAAGTCTATCCCAATGATAAAGCAAAGGGTTATCAAATGGGCGATTTAAGAGGCGCTGTTTCAATTCAGAAAACTTTATAACAAGGAGAAAAAGATGGTAAAGAAATATGCGCTATATGATGTTCCTAAAATTTCTTCTATTCAGGATATGCTTTTACGATCTGCTAATGAATATCCTGACAAAATCGCTTTAGAAGATTTAACTGATTACCCGATTCCAAAGGTTACATATAAAGAGCTTCGCGATTTTGTATTCAGATTTGGGAAAGCATTAAATGAATTGGGTTTTAAAGAAAGAGATCATATTGCTGTAATTGGGGAAAACAGAGTACAGTGGGGAATTACATATCTTACAGCGATGACATTCAATATGGTAATTGTTCCGATTGATAAAAACCTGACGACCAACGAAATTCTGAACATCATTCATGAATCTGATGCCAATGCGATTGTCTTTTCAAACACATTTAAAGAAATGTTGCTTGAGAAAAAATCATCTTTAATGAAATTGAAATATCTGATAAGTATGGATGATGAAAAAAGTACACAAGAAGTTTATTCTATGACAGAGATGATTGAAAAACAAAATTCTTATGTGGAAAAATTACCTAAGATTGATCCGACAGAAATGGCTGAGATAATTTTTACTTCCGGTTCGCTCGGAAGGGCAAAAGGTGTTATGCTCACTCAGAAAAATCTTGCTGCAAATCTGATGTCGATGACAAGTATGATAAAGATTGGTCCTGAAGACAGGTTTCTTTCTGTGTTACCAATTCATCACACATATGAATGCACCTGCGGATTCTTATGTCCATTGTATGCCGGGGCATCAGCACATTATGCCAGATCATTAAAAACAGTTGTAGATGATCTTCAGAAAGTTAAAGCAACTATTTTACTTGGTGTTCCACTACTTTATGATAAAATGTTTAAGAGAATATATAAGGGCATTCAGGAAGACAAAGTTAAATCCAAAATAGTTCCGCCTCTTGTTAAGCTTACCAATATAGCAGATGCAATTGGTTGGAAGAGTGCTAAGAAAATTATTTTCAGCGAATTACATAGCAGATTTGGCGGATCAATAAGATTATTCATTGCTGGTGGCGCAGCTCCTGATCCTAAAGTTGCTAAGGGTTTAAGAGAATTTGGTTTTAATTTTGTCCAGGGTTACGGTTTAACTGAAACCGCACCAATTGTTGCTCTGAACAGATTATATGCATTTAAAGATAATGCTGCAGGATTACCATTGCCTGGTGTTCAGATAAAAATTAATAATCCGGATAATGATGGTGTGGGTGAAATATTTATTAAAGGCGATAATGTAATGCTTGGTTACTATAAGAATCCTCAATTAACTCAGGAAGCATTTGAAAATGGTTGGTTCAAAACCGGAGATCTTGGTTTCTTTGATGAAGATGGTTTTCTTCATATCGCAGGCAGAAAGAAAAATGTAATCATTGCCAATAACGGTAAAAATGTTTTTCCCGAAGAGATTGAAGATTTACTTAACAGAAGTCCTTTTATTCAGGAATGTATGGTTTATGGCGAAAAGGATGAAAAACATGATGAAGTAATTGCTGCACAGATTGTCACTGATGCAGAAGCATTTATTGAATACTCTGAAAAAAATAATATTCAGATTACACCTGAACTTGTTAATAATATTATCTCCGAGGAAATAAAAAAGGTGAATAAAGAACTCGCTAACTATAAACAAATCCGAAGGTTTTATATAAGGGATACAGAGTTTGAAAAAACCACTACTCAAAAAATCAAAAGATATTTAGTTAAACAACAACCAGAATAAATCAAGGAGGATTTTATGGCTTCAAAAAAAATTTTAATGCTTGTTGGCGACTTTGTTGAAGACTATGAAGTAATGGTTCCATTCCAGGCGCTTCAAATGGTTGGACACAAAGTCCACGCAGTTTGTCCGGATAAAAAAGCTGGTGAAAAAGTTCGTACTGCAGTTCACGATTTTGAAGGCGATCAAACCTATAGCGAAAAACCAGGTCATAACTTTGCTTTGAATTTCACCTTCGATAATGTAAATCCTGCGGATTACGATGCTCTTGTTATTCCTGGTGGAAGAGCTCCCGAATACATTCGGTTGAATAAAAAAGTAATTGAATACACAAAGCATTTTGTTGATGCTAAAAAACCAATTGCAGCAATTTGTCATGGAGCGCAGTTACTTGCTGCTGCAGGTGGGGTTAAAGGAAGAAAAGTTTCCTGCTATCCTGCTGTTGGACCTGAAGTAAATGCAGCCGGAGGCGAGTATCAGGATATTCCGGTTGATAAAGCTTTTATTGATGGAAATCTTGTAACTGCACCTGCCTGGCCAGCTCATCCGGATTGGTTGGCAAAATTTCTTGAAGTTTTGGGAACAAAAATTTCTTAGGCAGGAATAACAATTTTATTCAAAGGTCTGAGTTTGCTCAGACCTTTTGTTTATTTAAAGATTATTTACCCGACCGTTTTACCGTGTCTTTTCATTATCTCAGTCCATTCTTCAAGACTAAGTTGCTCGGATTCTTCAACAAGCATTATCGGAATATCATCTTCAATACGATATCTTCTTCTTGTGTTTTTATCAGTCGAAACGAGATAATTTCCATCAAGCACTAGCTCTGCTTTTGTTTCAGGGCAAACCAGAATGTCAAGTAATTCCTTGCTAATCATTTTTTATTTCCTTTGAAGATTATTATTACTTATCAAAATTTATATTTGATTCTGAATAATTGCAAAGTGGAAAAAATCACAACCGCATTCCTTTCATCCGATTTTCCGTGACTATGGAAATAGTTCTGGTTAATTTTCAATAAGTAATTTTTTGAAATATAAAAGTGAAATTCATTATGTTCACATCAAACTTCTTGTCGGCAATAAAAATTATTTTAATTCTTTTCTTTATACTTCCCGCAAAAGCGCTTTCACAGAATGCTACTGAAATAGTGAAAAAAGCAGACGAGCTTATGCGGGCAAAGTCAAGCTATACCGAATTAACAATGAAAATTATAAAACCAAACTGGACCCGCGAAATGTCAATGAAAGTATGGGCATTAGAACCTGATTATGCTTTGATTTTCATTACCTCTCCTGCACGAGATAAAGGAACTGTTACATTAAAAAGAAAAAATGAAGTTTGGAATTGGTTGCCTTCGGCTCAAAAAGTAATTAAAATTCCCCCATCAATGATGTTGCAAAGTTGGATGGGAAGTGATTTTACAAACGATGATTTAGTGAGAGAATCTTCAATTATAAATGATTACACTCATAAAATAATTGGTGAAGAAAAAATTGATGGATATGATTGTTATAAAATTCAGCTTACTCCCAAACCCGAGGCCGGTGTTGTGTGGAGTAAAATTATAACATGGATTGCGAAGGATTTATATCTTCAACCTCTTACAGAATATTATGATGAAGATAATAAAATTGTTAAAAGGTTTGAGGGCTCAGACTTAAAGACAATGGACGGAAGAAAAATTTTTACTCATTGGGAAATGATACCTCTAGACAAACCTGGAAACAAAACTGTAATGGATTATACTAAGATTCAATTCAACATAAAGATTGATGATTCTTTCTTTTCTGAACAGAACATGAAAAAAGTAAGATGATCACTTATATAAAACTTGCCTGGAGAAATCTTTGGCGAAACAAAAAGAGAACACTGATATCAGCGGCTTCAGTTTTCTTCGCTGTTATACTCTCTTTGATCATGCGTTCAATGCAAAAAGGTTATTATGATTATATGATTGATTCATCAGTTCGTCTTTATACTGGTCACATTCAGATACACGGAAAAGATTTTTGGGAAAAGCGTTCGCTTGAAGAAAGTATATATTTTGACGAAACAGTAATCCAAAAACTGAAAAAGAACAAAAATATTTCTCAGATTATACCAAGGTTGGAAACATTTTCTTTAATCTCATCCGGTAAAGTGAGCAAAGTTGTTCAGGTTAATGGAATCAATCCTCAAATTGAAAACGATGTAACAAAACTCAGTGAAAAAATTGTTGAAGGTAATTATCTGAAAGAAAATTCCAGCGGAATTCTTATTGCTGAAGGACTCGCAAAACTTCTTGGAGTTAATGTCGGAGACTCTGTAATTCTATATGGGCAAGGATATCACGGAGTAACAGCTGCAGCAGTAATTCCAATTGAAGGAATTGTTAAGTTCGCAATTCCTGATCAGAATAAATCGTTTACATACCTTGCGCTTAATAATTCGCAGCAGTTTTTCTCAGCTTATGACAGAATTACCTCTCTTTCAATTCTTCTCAACGATGCTGATGAAATTGAATCAACAAAAACATTCCTTAAAAATTATTTTGACAACTCATACGAAATAATGGATTGGGCAGAACTTTCACCAGAACTCGTGCAATCAATTCAGGTTGATAATGCATCGGGAATAATTATGCTTGGTATTCTCTATGTGGTTATTGCTTTTGGAATTTTTGGAACAATTATGATGATGACAGCAGAGAGAGTTAAAGAGTTTGGTATTCTTATATCAATCGGAATGAAAAAGGGAAAGCTTGCAATTGTTACAATTCTTGAAACGATATTTATTTCATTTATTGGAGTTGCTGCCGGCGCATTGATAAGTATTCCGATTCTTTTGTATCTGGTAAATCACCCAATTCCACTGACAGGTGAAACTGCAGATGCAATACTAGCGTGGGGGTTTGATCCAATCATTCCATTTGCTTTTTATCCGGGAATGTATTTCGCACAAATTTGGACTGTTCTGGCAATCGCTTTCGTTTCGGCTTTGTATCCTGTTAACTTCATCCGTAAACTAAAACCATCAGTTGCGTTAAGAGGTTAGTATGCTTTTTATTCTTGCCTGGAGAAATATCTGGAGAAATAAGAAACGAAGTTTGATTATAATTGCTGCTATCACTGCTGGACTTAGCTGCGGACTTTTTGCAAGTGCTGTGATGTATGGTATGTATGAGTCGCTAATCAATTCAACAATTGACAGAGAGCTTGGTCATATTCAGATTCATTCAAGCAAATTTGAAGATGAAAAAATTCTTAACGATACAATTCCTGATTTCAAATCTGTTCTTAATGAAATAAAAAAAATTCCTGAAATAAGTGGTTTATCATCACGAGTAATTATTGAAGGAATGTGCTCATCTGCTTCTTCTTCTCGTGGTGTTAAAATTAATGGAATAGTTCCGGAAGATGAGAGTAAAGTAACCACGATTCAAAAACAAATAATAGAAGGCAGTTACTTCAATTCTAATTTATCTGCAGAAGTTGTAATTGGTAAAAAGCTTGCCGAAAATCTTGATGTAAAGATTAGATCCAAAATAGTTCTTAGCTTCCAGGATTTTGAGGGTAATATCGTATATGCTGCATTCAGAGTCGCAGGAATTTATAGAACAGAATCTTCTTTATATGATCAATCGGTGATCTTTGTAAAACAAAATGAATTATTTAGTCTGTTTAACACTAAAGATTTTTCACACGAAATTTCCTTAAGATTAAATTCCTTACAACAAGTTGATTCTATTTATTCAAAACTTTCAAAAACATTTCCAACACTTTCGGTTAAAGATTGGAAATTACTCGCCCCGGAAATAAAAGTTTATTACGATATTCTTGATATTCAGCTTTACTTTTTTATGGGAATAATTCTTTTTGCACTTCTGTTTGGAATAACAAATACAATGCTGATGTCAGTGATTGAAAGAATTCGTGAGATTGGAATTTTGATTGCACTCGGAATGAAACGAAGCAAAATATTTTTAATGATTATTATTGAAACAATAGCTCTTTCATTAGTCGGAGGAATGGCGGGATTAATTGTCGGTGTAATTGTAATAGAAATTGTGAACTCAACGGGAATTAATCTTTCTGCATTCACCGAAGGACTTTCACAATTCAGTATCTCAACAGTTTTATATCCGGTTTTGCCTTTGAGCTTTTATCCGATAATTACTATAATGATTATTTTCTCGGCAATCATAGCAGCCATTTATCCTGCTATAAAAGCAATCAGATTAAAACCAGCAACAGCAATCAGAACTTATTGAGGTTTAAGATGAAATTGATTGAATTAACAGATGTCTCCAGGATTTATGATGAAACAATCGTTCCGGTTAAAGCAGTTGATAATGTTTCTCTGCAAATAGATAAAGGGGAATTCACGGCAATTGTGGGTCCATCCGGTTCCGGAAAAACAACACTGCTTAATTTAATTGGTGGACTCGATCAGCCAACTTCAGGTAAAATATTTGTTGATGGAACTGATATATCAACTTATAAAGAAGATGAGCTGATAAATTTCCGGCTTCATCATATTGGTTTTGTTTTTCAGGCATACAATCTCATTCCGGTTTTTACTGCAAAAGAGAATGTTGAATTTATTATGCTGCTTCAGAATATATCTAAAGAGGAAAGGGAGAAGAAAGCTATTTCTTTTCTTGAAGCGGTTGGATTAAAAGAACGAATAAATAATTTTCCTACCGAATTGTCCGGTGGTCAGCAGCAACGGGTTGCTGTAGCAAGAGCATTGGCATCCACACCATCTTTTGTTTTGGCTGATGAACCAACGGCCAATCTTGATTCTGTTTCAGCAGAGTCACTTCTTGATTTAATGGAAGACTTAAATGAAAAGCATAATATGACTTTTATTTTTTCAACTCACGATGAAAAAGTAATCAAAAGAGCTCATCGCATAATTCAACTTCGTGATGGAAGAATTGAAAAAGATATCGTCACTAAAAACAAATAATTGATTTTCCGATGATGAGAAAATCACTTTTGTATTTTTTGTTATTAATTCTTCTTTCACCTATAACCCCTGCTCAGGATAATTTTGAAGCAGGAGGTTACGCAAAATATCTGTTCAGCACATCAGAATACCCACAATTGAATGAGCGGTTATACGATCACATTATTCACAGCCGTCTGAACACAAAATATTTTTTTGATGATTCATTTTCTTTAACGGCTGAATTCCGCTTTCGTTCATTTTTTGGTAGCAGCATAAAAAAAATTCCCAACTTTTCTGAACTAATTAAAACCAATCAGCCATTGCTTGATATGGATTGGTTGGTGTGGCAAAGTCAGAATACAGTTGGTTATGCTGAAATTGACAGATTATATTTTGATTATAATGCAAATGATGTTCAGGTAACAGTTGGAAGACAAAGAATTGCCTGGGGAACAAGCTGGGTTTGGAATCCAACAGATTTATTTAATCCATTGTCAATCCTCGATTTCGATTATGAAGAATTACCGGGCAACGATGCGTTAAGAGTTCAATATTACACAGGTGCAGTTAGTAAAATCGAATTTGCATTAGCACCTAATCGGAAAAAAAATAAACCAACTTCTGCCGCTTTGATTTCGTATAATGCTTTTGATTATGATTTTAATTTTATTGCAGGGATTAAGAACAATCGTTGGATTACAGGATTTAGCTGGGTTGGTGATATCTTGGGTGCTGGCTTCAGAGGGGAAGTTACACTTCAGGAAAAACCTGAAAGACTCTCTGAGTATGAACTTCTTTATTCCCAATTCGAGCTTCAACCAATTTCATATTCCAATAACAATATATTCTCATTTGTGCTTTCCGGTGATTATACATTTCCGAATTCATTTTACATTCATACAGAAATTCTATTCAATAACATTGGAGTTAAAAAGTTCTCCGGAATTTTTATAAAAGAAGCATCTGAAACCGGAATGCTTTCACCAGCAAGATTATCAGTCTTCCAGGAGTTTTCATACAATATTTCTCCATTGGTTAGAGCAAGCATATTCGGAATATTCAATCCAAACGATAAATCAAAAGTCATTGTGCCATCAATCAGCTATTCAATAATTACAAATCTCGATTTGTATCTTATTGCACTAATTTTTAAAGGAGATCAATTCACACAATTCGGAGATTACGGAACTTCAGTTTTTGCAAGGATTAAATATTCATTTTGATACTATTGAGATGAATGTAATAATTATTTAAGTTTCACAAGCATAAACTAAACACTTCTTAAACTTTATCATTTGGGAGGCATAAATGATAAAAAATTTTTTGGTCATATCTTTATTTACTTTCTTTCTAATTTTGGGTTGTGGGGAGAACAAACAAAATCCCGAGAATCAAACGAGTAACACAGAGTCCGGCAATAAGAAAGGAGACCTTGAAAACTTTGCCGAGAACATGAAAAATCTATCTGAATCTTTTAACGAGGGGAAAAAAGTTACTCCTGTTGACTTCCGTGAACTTAAAGCGTTATTGCCTGAAAACATTGCTAATCTTAAAAGAACAAATGCAAGCGGAGAAAAATCCTCTGCTATGGGAATAAATATTTCCAAAGCAGAAGCAGATTATAATGATGAGCAGGGCAATAAAAGTATTGATGTTGAAATAACAGATCTGGGAAGCGTTTCCGGCCTGACTGCTTTTGCAGCTTATGGTTGGTATATGGCTGACATTGATAAGGAAACTGAAAATGGTTATGAAAAAACTTTTTTGTACAAAGGGAATAAAGCATTTGAAAAATATAACAATAGTTCACAGAATGGAGAGATATCTGTGCTTGTAGCAAAACGATTTATCGTCGAATTAAATGGTAATAATGTTACAATGAATGAATTAAAAGCAGCGCTTGATATGATAGATGTCGGAAAACTCGAAAGTATGAAAGACATTGGAGTAGAAAAATAAATTATCCACCAACCAACAATAGGAGAAATCTATGAACATATTCGAAAGAGCAAAAAACATTCTCATTTCACCTAAAACAGAATGGGAAGTTATAAAGAACGAGCAGAGCACAGTTGCCGATTTGTTTACAAAGTATGCTCTGATTCTTGCCCTTATTCCGGTTATAGCTGGATTTATTGGTCAATCCCTGGTGGGAATTTCGTTGGGTCCTTTTGGATCATTCAAAGTTCCAATTGTAAATGGATTGATTTATGCAGTCCTGTATTATGTTCTCACTCTTGCCGGAATTTATCTTGTTGCTTTTGTTGTTGATGCATTAGCTCCATCATTTGGAGCTCAGAAAGATATGGTCAGCTCATTGAAAGTTGTAGTTTATTCTTACACTGCAGCGTGGGTTGCCGGAATATTTCAGATTCTCCCAATGCTTGCCATACTCTCAATCCTTGGCCTGTATTCTCTTTATCTTCTCTATCTTGGATTGAACATAGTTAAAGGTTCGCCTTCAGACAAAGTTGTTGGTTACACTGTTGTAGTAGTTATAATTACGATTGTAGTATATTTTATAATTGGAGCTATTGTTGGCGCAATTGCGCTTGGCGGATTGATGATGAGTGGGATGAAGGGCTTTTAATCAGACATTAAACTGAAAAAGGGTTGCAAGCGTTAAAAGCAACCCTTTTTCCCGAACATATTAGGGGGAGAGCCAAGAAAAAACCTATTTAAGTAATTTCATAATTGCTTCAATTTCTACTATTTCTGGTTCAGCTTCAATCTGTTTGAAATATTCCAATGCTTCTTTAAATCTCAGTTCGCTGTCTTTAATTCTTCCCATATCTCTGTAAAGCAATCCAAGTTCATTTGAAGTTTCTGCTACATTTAACTGATTGCCTGCTTCTTTATTTAAACGAAGACTCGTCAGTAAGAAATTTTCGGCAAGAGTGTAGTTCTTTAAATTTCTTTGTATCATTCCTTTGATTCTATAGACTTCAGCGATTGTAAGTTTATCACTGAGTTTGTAAGCAACCTCCATTGCTTTATCTGCAAATGCATTAGCTAATGTGAAATCGAAAATCTTTGTGTAGATAAGAGCTTTTGTAATGTAGGAAATTCCAAGTTCCTGCAGATAGTTTATTTTTCTTGATGCTGCAATTGCTTCATCAACTTCTTTAGATGCAAGATCATAATCTTCTTTTTTAAGATAAACCATCGAAAGATTCTGATGAATTTCTGCTATGCGCATATTATCGCCGGCTTTCTCAAAATTAAGTAAGCTTCTACGGAAAAATGAAAGTGCTTCATCAAATTTCCCAAGTATTGTGTTTACTATGCCGAGATTTACTTCAACTTTACCTTGCATTATAAAATCTTCTTTATCCTGTGCAAGATTTAATGCTTCTTCAAAGGATTCAATTGCCTGCTTAAGATCACCCATATCACCATAAATAGTTCCGATTATATTTTCACACTTTGCAGCGCCAATAAAATCTCTCTTTTTAAGGAATAATTCTTTTGCTCTTCGAAGATGAGTAAAGGAAGTTTCCCATTCAGCCTGACGACTTTTTGTTTCTCCAATAGTTAATAAAGCATTTGCAAGGATGTTTTCATAATCTTTCTGACCATCTGTAATCTCAGCGAGTTTTTCTGCCGTTTCTATGGCAGTGCTGAATTCACCAATTGTTATTGCAGTTTTACTTAGATGAAGAAGTAATGTAACAAGCTTTTCTTGTTCAAGACGATTGGAAGCAAAAGTGATAAGCAGATCAACCTGGGTTTTAAAGATTAAACTTTGCTTGTTGTTTGTCTCAGATGCTTCATCTTTAGGTGAGGTTTTATAGGCAAGTTGTTCGCAGAAAGAATTAAATTCCTGTATATCCGATTTCTTGAAATAATTCTCCGCAACCTCTCTGATATTTTTATGTATTAAATCTTTCACTTTCCCTGATTTTAATTTTGTTTATATACAATAAACCGACCGAGTTTTACAATTGATATGCCATTAGGATTTATGATTGAATGATTTAAAAACCTTCGATTTGTGCAGAAAAACAAAGATTATTCTTTTAATTACAAGTAATTGTGCCGAAGTGTAAAGAATTTTTATAGTCTCATTTCTTAACAGTGTAGGGTAATTAAAATGAATTAATTGAGAATGCTTGTTAAAGGTTATCTAATGTTACTTTAATCGCTTTCTAAAAAATAATCCTGGAAAGGTGTATCTGATATCCTAATTTTTCTATTGTCACTATTCAACCCACCTGAACACTACTTGTTTCAAAGAGCATTTAATAATCACAAACAAGGAGTAAAAAATGAAAAAAGAAAATTTTCCACAAAAC
Organism: Ignavibacterium sp.; assembly: GCF_025998815.1. NCBI lineage: Bacteria > Pseudomonadati > Ignavibacteriota > Ignavibacteria > Ignavibacteriales > Ignavibacteriaceae > Ignavibacterium > Ignavibacterium sp. Next base: position 2,272,736 of record NZ_AP026678.1, on the reverse strand, counting down.
AGTTTTAGTAAAAACTCTAAAACCTTTTTGATATCGCTTTTATTTCTGTTAATCAGTGCAAATTTATTTGCAGAGGATCTTGAATTAACAGGTAACATAACTCAACTAGGAAATGACTGGCTGGTTGTTCAGGGTTATACTTTTTATGTTGATCAAAACACCGAGCTCAAAGGACCAAATGGGAACACAGTTCCGTTTTCTTTTTTTCAATTAAATGATCTTGTTCAGGTTAAAGGGAATAATCGTGGTGATGGGACATATCTTGCAACAAGAGTGAAATGGGAAGACAATCCTAATAATCCGAATGAAGTTGAATTAACCGGATATGTAACTGCAAAGAATTCTAATTCCTTTGATATTAACGGGACAACATTTTTAGTTGATGCAAATACAGTTTATCGGGGCAGACGCGGAAACCCATTTTCATTTGATATGATTCAGGTGGGAATGCTCCTCGAAGTTAAAGCAACTCTGCAGGCAGGAAATCTGCTCGCCACCAGAGTTAAAACAGAAGATGATCACAATAATCAACACGGCAACGAAATAGAACTTAAAGGTTTTATAGATGCGAAAACAGCTAATAGTGTATTTGTAGGACAAAAAGAATTTTTAGTCAATTCCCAAACTGTAATTCTTAACCATAACAATTCTCCAATCACATTTTCTCAATTGAATGTCGGAGACTTTGTTGAAGTAAAAGCATATCGCCAATTGGATAGTTCGTTTCTTGCGGTAAGAATAAAATTAGAAGATACACCCCAGAACCAAATTGAGTTAAAAGCAAAAATAGAAAGTATTATTGGGAATGATGTAACTGTTGGTGGAATTACTTTCAACACCGACTCAAACACAGTTTTTCTTGATAACAACAGAATGCCGACTACTCTTAGTTTCTTCTCTGTAGGAATGTTGGTAGAGGTAAAAGGATTCAAAAGACAGGATGGCTCACATTATGCAAGTCGTATGAAAATGGAGGACTTTATAACTAATGAAGTTGAAGTCAGAGGAACCATTACTGATTTAAGTACCACTTCAATAACGGTTGCGGGTGTGGCTTTTGATGTTGACAATTCAACCCAGGTGTTTGATCATCAGAACAATCCTATCAGCTACTCATCTCTTCAGATCGGACAGTTAGTTGAAGTTAAAGGTTTAAGAACAAGTTCAACTTCGGTTAAAGCAGTTCGTATCAAGCTTGAAAACAATGAAGATATTGAAATATTCGGAAGAATTACCGCTATCAACTCAGATAATATTGAAATAAATGGATTGGTTGTATTTGTAAATTCAAACACAGTGTTTCTGAATCATGCTAATCAATCAATAACATTTTCAGATTTGGCTGTTGATTTGTTTGTTGAAGTTAAAATGACCAGACTTCCAAACAATTCTCTGTTAGCTTTAAGAATAAAAATTGAAGACTCAAGAAGCTTTTCCAAAATAAATGGTTTCATTGGAGTTGTTAACGGAACATCAATTCAACTTCCCACAGGAACATATAACATTACAAATCAAACGATAATAGTTGATCTGAATTATAATTTCATAAACTCAAATCAGCTTAGTAATGGTCAGCAGGTTATCGTATGGGCTTCAACTGAAGGTTCTTCGGGTAACACGGCTCTTCAGATCAGATCAATGGTAACATCTCCAACCGGAATAGACGAAGCAATAACTGTAGCTGATGGTTTTGAGCTTACTCAGAACTATCCGAACCCATTTAATCCCACAACAAAAATTTCTTTCACAATTCCTGTTGATCAACAAGTTGTTCTTAAAGTTTACAATTCTCTTGGAGAAGAAATTGCAACACTCATAAATAGTAATATGAGTAAAGGAACCTATACAATAAACTTTGATGCAAATGGATTAAGCTCAGGATTATATTTCTACAAACTCGAAAGTGGTAACAAATTGTTAGTCAGAAAAATGATGTTGTTAAAATAACACATAACTATTGGGGCGGCTTGTTTTAAGTCGCCTCAATTAAACTAAAAAACATCTTAAAGTTTAAGGATAATAATATGAATAAAATAAAATCATTTTCTGTTTTGTTAAGTCTTATTTCAATAATACTTATTTCTTGTTCAGACGAAGAGGCAACAGCACCATCAACAAATAATTCAAATGCACCACTAGCAAAATTCAGCGAGCTTCAGGTAAAAGTCTTTAATAATTGTCTCGGTGCTCAGTGTCACTCGTCTACTGCCAATCAGGGAAATCTTACTCTCGAACCCGGAGTATCTTATAATAATCTGGTAGGTGTACAAAGTGCTTTGTTTCCACAATTTAAAAGAGTAGAGCCTGGCAATAGCACAAACAGTTTACTTATAAAAATTTTAAAGGGTGAAGTTAATCCAAGAATGCCGTTAAACAGTTCTCCACTTTCAGCTGCAATTATTGATAGTATAGCCAGGTGGATTGATCAAGGAGCTCTAAATAATTAATAACAAAACAATGAGAGGTGAGTTATGAAATACAACTTAACATTAAAACTATTAGTAATTTTTTTCTTTTCTATTATACTAACAGGATTTTCATCCGTACAACATGAAAATGTTACTGTGAATTTTTCAAATATGTCGCCACATTTAAATCAAAATCTTTATTTAAGGGTTATTGATAAAAGCACTCTGCGTGAGACTGACAGAACAGTGGTTCTAATTTCTTCGGCAAATTTCAGCATAACACTACCGGCAGTTGATGTCGGAGGAAGTTATTTTATAGACTTTTTTGCAGATCATAATTCAAATGGATTATACGATGCGCCACCGACAGACCATGCGTGGAGATTAAATCTTGATAATGCAATCGGTAATGATACACTAAACTTTTCACATAATGCTAATTTTACAGATATAAAATGGCAATATGTCCTTACAGTCAATTTTAACGGTATGACCCCGCACATAGGTCAAATGCTTGAACTGAAAGTAGAAAACAGCACTCTTGAAAAAGAAATAGGCAGAATAAAAATTCCCGCAATAGCTTCTGCTTCTTTCCCGGTGCAAATTGTAGGTTTAAGTGAACCCGGTGATTATAGTGTTGAGTTTTATGCAGATCATAATGGGAACAGTTTATACGATGTGCCGCCTGTTGATCATGCGTGGAAATTAAGCTTTAACTATACTGCGGGAAATGTTGATTTATCTTTTACCCACAATACTTCTTTCGAAGATATAAACTGGAAATATTTATTAACTGTTAACCTGGCTTCGATGAATCCTCATTTAGGACAGCTATTTGAGCTGAGAGTTGTAAAAGTAGAAAACTCCGAAGAAGTTGGCCGGTTTTCGTTACCAGAAATACTTGTTCCCAATTTTTCCGTTTTTATACCGGGGTTCGATCTTAATAAGGATTATAACATTGACTTTTATGCCGACCATAATGGCAACGGTACTTATAATCCTCCCCCAACAGATCATGCTTGGAGATTAACATTTAATTCTCCTAACGGAGATTTTGTTTCTAACTTTTCACATAACACTAATTTCACCGATATACAATGGCCGGGAGCAACATCGGTAAATGAAAATCAATTAATCCCCGATGCTTTTTCACTTGAGCAAAACTATCCCAATCCATTTAATCCAACTACAAGAATTATTTGGCAATCACCTGTAAGTGCTCATACCATATTAAAAGTCTACGATATGTTGGGAAATGAAGTTGCTCTACTTGTTAATGAAACAAAACCTGCAGGAAGTCATGAGGTTGAGTTCAATGCATCTGATTTACCAAGCGGAATTTATATTTACAAACTTTCAACCGGAAGCATAAATCTGACAAGAAAAATGACTTTAATGAAATAACCCTCACTCACACCCTCCCCCGATGCATGTAGTAGTGATGCAGAAAAGCGAGCCGATATGGCTCGCTTTATTATTGTATGAGAAAATATTTATACCCGCCAATAATTTCCTGAACTAAAACTCTTGCATTAATTGTCAAAAAAAATTAATTTCGAAAAAAAGAAGGAGGCTTTGTGCAATGTTTGCAAAAGTTACTTTTTTTAAAATATTGCTGATTGCTAATCTTTTATTAATCATTTCCTGTTTTAATACACTCTATTCCCAATCCTTAACCTGGCTGGGTACGTTGGGAGGCAATACCAGTATTGCCAAAGATGTTTCGGATGAAGGACCAGTGGTAGTGGGATATTCTTATACCTCTGATGCCAGCAAGCGGGCTTTTTCATGGTCACCCACAAGCGGAATGGTAAATCTTGGCGCCCTCGGTGGTGATGAAAGTGTTGCCAACGCTGTTTCTGCAGACGGAAGCATAATTGTTGGTTACTCAAAATTATTGAACCTTGACAGGCTTTCATTTCGTTGGACACAGGCAACAGGTATGGTAGCGTTGCAGGCATTCTCGCAAGATGTTAATCGCCATCAAGCAACGGCCATCTCCGATGATGGTTCGTTTATCGCAGGAATCTATTTCGACAACGATTCATCAAACCCTCAACGTGCATATATCTATACCACCCAAATGATTGACATGTTACATCTTAATGTATATAATGGAACCACTCACCAAACCCCAACAGATTTATCATCTTCCGGTGCCTGGATGGTAGGGCATTTGGAAGATGATCCCAATAATTCTTTCCAACGTAAAGCATTTCGTGTATCTGGTGACCCTGGTTCTCAGCCCGACTTATTAGGCACGCTTGGTGGTAACATTAGTGTAGCAACGGCCATTTCATCTGATGGCTCCGTTATTGTAGGTTATTCTACCAATGCAAACGGTGAATACCGGGCATTCAGGTGGAGAAATACGACCGGAATGGTTGCGCTGCCTTCATTCGGACCAAGCACTTTTGCAAACGATGTATCATCAACAGGCAGATACATTGTGGGTCATTATGATTTACAGAATACTCCTTACGAGGATGATGACCGCGCCATCCTGTGGGATGCTTTCACTGTCCCAGCAACTTTACGCAGTCTGAACTACTATTATGCTGACCTGCTTCAGGATGGGTCAATTCTTGAAAATGCTACTGCCATATCGCCCAATGGCAGATATATTACCGGCTATGGTTTCAACGCTGCCACGCAAAGGCGGGAAGCATTCCTTCTGGACAGACAAGGAACAACAGGTATATCAGAAGGGGTATCTATAATTTCTGACTTTAATCTAAAGCAAAATTATCCGAATCCATTCAATCCAAGTACAATAATCAGTTGGCAGTCGCCGGTCAGCAGTCATCAAACATTAAAAGTTTATGATGTACTTGGTAATGAAGTAGCAACACTTGTTGATGAATACAGAGAGGCGGGAATCTATGAAGTGACATTTGATGCTTCGCAATTGACAAGCGGAGTATATTTCTACAAATTGCAGGCAGGTGAGTTCTCTGCTGGCAGGAAAATGATTTTAATAAAATAATATTATCGGTGGATAGAGTGGGAGGAACCTATACTCCCACTTTTCTATTCATACTTTTTCTTTATCTCAACTACCTTGTTTTTGCTATAATCCATTACTCCAACCATTAAGCCAGCAGTTGTGGTAACTGCTCCAGCTATCTGATAACCAGTTACTTCTCTTCCAAACAAAATCATAATAAATGGAAGTAATGCAAGATAAACATTAGTGTAAGGTACCCAGAAATGTGCAGCAAATCTTGATAACTTAAAGAAACCGAAACTATAGATATATCCCGTCAAACCGGCAGCAATCACAAACAATATCGGTAACCAATTGTTTGGTAATATGTTTCCTTCAAACAGAGCAAAGAATCTGTTGTATTCAGTTTCTTTTATTATTTCTTTTATTGCAAACTCGTCATTCTCGGAAATATTTTTTCTTAAGACATACTCGTCTTCCTGAAGTGAATAATAATTTAACAATACATCTTTTTTATGTTCATCAGTTTTTGCAAGAATCCGGGTTTCAAATTCTTTCTTATCAACACTCGTTGGCATATTTGCATGCAACAGGTTACCGATAACCGGCATGATAAAAATCGCTGTTGAAATAAAGATCATTTTCCAGATTTCCCTCCACACAACAAGTGCATTCGGACCAACGCCCGGCAAAGCTGTTTGAACTGTTTTGTTGTTCAATACTTGCTGGGAAAGAAGACAACCATTAATAACTAAGATCCAGATTATAGCAGTTGAGTCGAAAACTGCATGAGATTGAGAATTTGAAAAAAATCTTGGAAGATGTGGTATAGCAAGTCCGATTATCACTAATGTAATTCCAATCCAATGTTCTTTTCTGATTGGAGCATTAAATAAAATTTTCCCGAAGAAAGGAAGAAATGCGAGATAAACATTTACATAAGGCGCATAAATATGAGGCGAGTAATATCTTGGTAAATAAAAAAATCCGATGTTCTCAATTACTCCTGTAAATGCACAGATGATAATTGTAGAAAGCGAAAGAAATCCCGGCCAAAGATATTTGATTTCTTTACCACGGATAACTTCAATTGTTACGGCTACAACAGCCCAGGCAAGTTTTGATAACTCACGCCACCAGGTCATTACTCCCGGTGATATATCAATCTTCTTTCCGCCGGTAAAGTCTGGTTGATTGCCCATCCAGTTCAAAATGTACTGACCACCAAGACCACCATTTATAATCAGGAGCCAGATGATAATTAAAATCCATTCCATAAAAACTGCCTGATGAAATTGTAAATAACAGGTGCGAAAAATAATTAAAGTTTTTTTAAGAAGTGAAGGTTTAAATTTCAAACTCTGTGATATTTAATAAAAATTTTTATTTGATGAATGTTAATTGATAAAACAACAAAAAAAATTTATGTTTCTTTTGAAAGATTGTACTGCATTTAATTCCACTTCCGTAATCAAGGGTTAATAAATAATAATCTCAGGAGACAAAAATGAAAAAATTATTTTTTGCATTCTTAATAATTCTTCTGACATTTTCTTGTGATACAAGAAAATCTGTTCATAAAGATTTGATAACAGGATTATCGACCGAAGGTGATGGGCTTTCGTGTGATGAAGTTACTATTTTCTCCGGTGATAAAACGATTCAAAGGAACTCATTCATATTCGGAGAAGAAATCTCTTTTAATTTTAGTAACATTAAAGGATTTAATGAATCAAACGGAAAAATTTTTCCCGGAATGAGTATCGTTGTAACAGACAGAAATAAAGATACAATTATCAAAGCAGATGATGTTTATGATAAATATTCAGATGGAGTTACATTAAATCCTCCAACTCTTAAAGCTGATTTAACGCTTGCAAGACCGATTCGCTCGGGGAACAGTTATAGTTTATTCATAAATATCTGGGATAAAAAAGGTGATGGGAAATTTTCAGCGGAGATGAATTTCGAAGTGAAACCAAATGAAAAAATCAAAGCTGCCAGGCACAATTGCAACTATGATGAACTATATCTTTTTTCTGACCAGAATCAAAAAGTTATTACTGACAATGTAATCACTTTTGGAGATAATATTTTCTTAATTTTTGAGGGCATGAAAGAATTTTCAGAAACTGACAACAAAATATTTCCTGGTTTAAGTCTTGAAATTAAAGATGGAAGGGATGAAGTAGTTTTATTTGATGAAGATTTATTTAAAGATTATGAAAATTCGGGAATAGATGCTGATAGCTTCAAAGACAGAGTTTCTGCAAATTTCTGGTTTAATGGATCTGAGGCAAATAACCCATTAAAACTAACAGCAAAGTTGTGGGATAAATCCAGTGATAAATATGTTTTGGCAGAAACCATTCTTACTTTGAAATAATAGACTGCTTAAAAAATTTATCACTATGATAAATCAGTAATAAAAACGCTGGTTAAAATAACATCAGTACAAGATGAGTTTTAACCAATTATCATTGCGGTGCATCTGCAGTATATTTTTGTTTTACTGCTTCAGCTGTTTCAATATCTTTAACACCAGAAATTCTTTTTGCTAATGATTTTCCGTCAAGCTGGTGATATTCAAGAACTTCTAATGGTGTTCCGCATTCGGGATATTCACGCAATCCAAAGTTGGTGAATTCTTTGCCACTAATTTCACCAATTTCCACCAATGCATTTAAAATTCGATCACCTAATCCTCCAATAGCAGAATGATCTTCCAATACAAAAATTCTTTTCTGATTTTTTACAATATCTTTCAACCAATTTAAATCAATTTTATTCAGCCAAGGCATATTCACAACCTTCAAACCGAATCCGATTTTTTTCAGATAGTCCGCAGCTACAAGTGCTTCGTGAAGCATAACAGGACCGTAACCAAAGAGAATAGCGTCATTGCCTTCTGTCAGTTGTGCACCAACTCCAACTTTGAATTTATAATCATCAGGTAGTTGAATTCTTTCAGGAGATGGACCGATGACCAATCTCAACACACAATTTTCTTCTGCAACATTAATGCAATAGTCAGTTGCCCATTTGGTTTCCTGAGCATTGCACGGTTGAATAATTGTTACATTCGGTAATGCACCAAATAAAGAAATATCTCTTACGCTTTGATGCGATTTGCCCGGACCTGCAGGGATCATTCCTGCAAAATGACAAGTGTAAATTATTTTAGTTTTCTCACCGGCATTGTTATAAATCTGTTCGTTTGCTCTTGCTGCAAGAAAACTTGCAAATGTATTCACAATCGGAATCAAACCCATTCTTGCCAGTCCGCCAGCCATTGAAACCATATCTTGTTCGGCAATTCCGTTTTCTATAAATCTGTCGGGATAAGTTTTTTCGAAGTTACGAAGTTTGCAATCTGCAGAAAGGTCTCCGTCAAGCACAACAAATTTTTTATTTGTCTTTGCGAGTTCCACCAATGCTTCGCCATAAGCTTCTGTTACAAATTCTTTATCAAGTTTTGTTGCAACTTTGCCTTCGGTTTTGTTCTCGGGAATTTCGATTTTATCAATACCAAGTTCCTGAGCAAGTTTGTTGATTGATTCTGAAAGTTCATTCAAACCTTTAATATAGCTTTCATCATCAGGTGCGCCGGAATGCCATTTATAAAGTGTCTTTCCCTGAAATGTTTCTGTTAAAGGTTTTTCCATAAAAGAAACGCCTTTACCTTTTATTGTATCGGCGATAATCATCTTTGGTTTGTTTGTAATTTTTTTAAGAGCATCAAAAGTTTTTTTAAGTTCATTGAAATCGTGTCCATTAATTCTCACAACATACCATCCAAAAGCAGAAACTTTTGTAACCACATCTTCAATGTTATTCACATCAGCGACAAGCATATCAGTCTGATATTTATTGTGATCCATAATAGCAGTAACATTATTCACTTTCTGATGGGCTGTTGCCTGAAGTGATTCCCAAATTTGTCCTTCCTGAAATTCACCATCACCTGTCAGAACATAAACATTGCCTTTGTTTTTATTATAAGTTTTTGCCCAGGCCATTCCTTTTGCTTTCGAAATTCCCATTCCGAGTGAACCAGTGCTTGCTTCTATTCCGGGTTGACGAACTTCCGGATGACCATCAAGTCCGTGCAATCTTCTTAACATTAATAATTTTTCTTCGGGAAGAATTCCAAGTGCATAGAACAATGAATAAAGTCCCGGAACATCATGCCCTTTTGATGAAAAATAAATATCACGATCAGGAGAATTGAGTCCGACTTCAAGAACATTCAGTTCATTCAGATAAAGATAAGTTACAATATCCATTGCACTAAGTGAAGAACCAAGATGGCCTGAACCAGCTTTTTTAACTGCAACAAGTGTGTTGTAGCGGCACATATCAGCAAACAGTTTCATTCGTTTTGCCCAATCACCGCCATGTGATTTTACTTTGTCAAATTCTGATTTCTTAATAAGATTGTAAAACATTAAAGCTCCGTGGAATATGGTGTTTTTTTAACTGCACAAAAATATTATTGCCTTGTGAGAAAAGATAAGCTTATAATCACAACTAATTTTAATTTTGTGTTAAGTTTATGAAGAAAAAATAATTTTATGGAAAAATCATTTGATGAATTGCTAAAATTCTACAATGAAGTTGACAAGCTAACTTCATTATTAAATGAAAAACACAAGAACAGATTAAAATGTAAAGCTGGTTGTTTTTCTTGCTGTGTTGATGATATAACAGTTTTCGAAATTGAAGCAGAAAATATAAAACAAAACTTCAAGAGCTTACTGAACAACGAAATGCCTCATCCAAAAGGTTACTGTGCTTTTCTGAATGATAAAGGTGAATGCAGAATTTATGAGCATCGTCCTTATGTGTGCAGAACTCAGGGATTACCACTAAGATGGATTGAAGAAATCAATGAAGAGGAATTATATGAAATGCGAGATATTTGTCCGCTTAATGAAGAAGGCGAGCCCATCGTAAATTTAAAGGCAGAAGATTGCTGGACAATCGGACCATTTGAAGAAAAGCTCGCGCTTATTCAGAAAAATTTTTCAAATAAACCTTTCGGAGAAAACAGAGTAAGGTTGAGAGATTTATTTCTTAAATAAAAAGCGAGCCAGTCGTGACTCGCTATTGAATTAAAATTATAATCAGGTTAAAGAACTATTTTAACAGAATCATTTTTCTGGATTGGCTAAACGAACCTGCTTGCAATTTGTAAAAATAAATTCCGGATGTTAATTCCGATGCATCAAAATCAACTTTGTAAATTCCTGCTGATTTTTCTTCATTAACTAATGTAGTTACTTCACTCCCAAGCAAATCATAAACTTTTAGTGTTACCAGATTCCTCACTCCATTCGGAATGACATATTCTATCGTAGTAGATGGATTAAACGGATTGGGGTAATTTTGTTGGAGTGAGAATTCTGTTGGTAATGAATTATTATCTTCAACATCCAAAACAATTATTTCCTGATACTTTATTCTTGCCTGATTTACAGCAGCATCGAGCATTGACTTATCATCAGCAGCAAGAATTGCAAATGCAACTTTAACGCTGTCTCCGGGATTTATTGTAAATGGTCCTGCAGAAGTAACATTGGAAACATCGCCCGGACCTGCTGTGGCTTTTCCGATTCCACTCGATATTGCCTGCCATTTTTCTGCGTCATCAAATCCATCGTAAATCTGGAATCCGCCATCACCACCATCATTCTTAATTGCATAAAATCCATAGTTTGTTCCTGACAGCAAAGCGACACCATTATAATTTGTCGGACCACCGGTTGTGTTTCTTACGAAGCCATAATTCAATGTGTTATCCCATTCGGTTCTGTCGCCCGCACCGCTTCCGTCAATCATATCCCAATCGAAAAACAATCCCGAATAAAGATTTGTTATTGCTGTGCCGGAATTATTTATCAAAGTGTAAACAAGAATTATGAAATTATTATTGGGTGAAGATGAATAAGAATAAGATTTAAGCTTGGCAGTAATTCCTATTTTTGTTGCACCGGCATTATTATCATTCATAATTGCCGAACCTTCAGCATCTGCAATATTACCCGGCACATTTAATATAAACGGTTGAACTACGGCAAAGTCATCATTTTGTATACCTTGATTTGAACCTCTTGCTGCATCAGAAATTTTTGTTGATGAAGTTCCGAGAATCAAAGCTCCTTCAAACAATTGATTCGAACCCCCGAGATATTTAAAGCCGCTTCCCTGCAGATTATCGGGATAATCATTAAAAGCGAAAGCACCTTTACTCGTAATTGTTAATGCAACATCATTCACTGATTGTGTTGCATAGGTTGGATTACCGATTGTTTCAATCCATTGAAAATCAGAGTATGACCCATCACTGAACTTTAAAAGGAAATTCAGTTTTGCATTCTGAGGAACCGAGTTTGAAATTGAAAAAGTAAACTTTGATGAGTAATTATTAAATTCATTAAGTGTTCCAACGGTACCTGCATTAAAGTTTCCATTAAGAACATTTGAATATGAATTTCTTGATTCAAGCTGAATTGAAAGATTGGAAGTAGGATTGAGATAATTTTTAAAGTTGATAGCTACAGAAATAATTTCGCCGCCTTCAAATATTCCATCTCCGTCTCCGCCGGGAGCTTCATCACTGAAGGCAACATCAATCGCACGAACAGAAATTGAATTGATATTATTCAAAGCATTAAATGCATTTATTCTGCCGAAGCCAAGCTGATACTGAAATGACGGATTTAAATTATCAATGTTATCACAATTTACTCTTATCTGTTCTCCAACCTGTTCAGCATTATAGGATGGAAATTGAGAAAATACCAAAGCAGCCAATCCTGCTGTTAATGGCGAAGCCATTGAAGTTCCGCTCAAAGTTGCATAAGTGTCATTCTGCCAGGTGTTGAAAATACTGCTTCCAGGCGCAGATACATCAATAGAATATCCGAAATTAGAAAAACTTGATTTTGTATCTGTTGAAGTTGTTGATGCAACTGATAAAACACCTTTGTAAGAAGATGGATAATGACTGCCCGAACTGTTTGAATTTCCTGCAGCCGCTACAACTAATGAACCTTGTGACAAAGCATAATTAATTGTTTCCTGTCCGAACATTGAAAATCCGCTTCCACCCCAACTGCAATTAATAACTTTTGCACCATTATCAGTAGCATAAACAATCCCTTCGTATCCGTAAACTATGTAAGGACCATTAGAACCTCTTTGATCATTGCGGGAAGTTTTAACGGGCATCAGTTTGCATTTAAATCCGATTGATGCAACGCCAATTCCGTTATCAGTAACAGCAGAAGAAATTCCTGCAACATGAGTTCCGTGATCAGGTTGGTCTTCCATTGGATCGTTGTCAGGTGTTCCACTCAGACCACCAAAATCCCAACCTCTTATATCGTCAACATAACCATTGTTGTCATCATCAATTCCGTTGTTGGGAATTTCACTCCAGTTTCTGTAAATGTTCGCAGCCAAATCAGGATGATCCCAATCAACACCTGTATCAACAATTCCGATTACTACACTTGTATCACCATTGTTTATATCCCAAGCAAGCGCTGCACTGATTTTTGAAAGTGCATACTGAGAAGCATAACTTGGATCATCGGGAACATAATCAAGTTCATATACAAATTTTGGTTCAGCCCATTCTACTTCATTGAATCCGGAAATTTTTGAACTGATATAAAACGGGTCAACTTCAGATTCATATTTTATCATTACTATTCTGGAAAGGGAGGAGTTCTCTTTTAATTTTTCGGGAAATATTAGCTTCGCTTCACTTATATTCAGTGATTTTAACGACTCAGAAAGATTATGACTAAAGCTAACATTTCCTTCTGCACTTGATGAAGGAATATATTTTAATTTTAGCACCAAAGTATTAGCAAGATATTTTATTCCATCTTTCTCAAGAATTGTTAAATTGGAATTACCGGCATTAAATCCGAATAATAACAAAGGAAGAAAGAATAAAGCGATGCGCACAAATCTGAAACGGAAGTTATTTTTCATAGCACTCCTTTTTTGAAAGTTAAATTAAACCCATCCGCGCTTTTTGTAAAGCTTAAAACCTATCTCCAGAGATTTTTTTATTTGTGTGAGAAGTTTCTTATCCAGTTTTTTGATATGAAAACAAGATTTGCCTTTGAGGGTTGAAAGAAGTTCGGGTTCAAAAATTTCTTTCAGTGAAGTGTCAGTATAAACAGGCATAAAATAAAATCCGACATAGTTTGATTGAATTATCAATCCGGCAAAATAAATTTCTTTTCTTTTTCTTCCGCCAATTTCAATTTCCTTTTCAGACCAAAGCTCATAACGGGAATCAAAATCATTTCTTGCTTTGAAAGGCGGTTCATATTTCTTCATCAGATTTTTTATCTGATCGAAGATTTGTTTGCGTTCATCAGTTGTCATTTGAGGCTCCGTATTATTAAAATTTATTCAAAAATTATTTAATTAAAAATACGAGTGGTTGAAGAAAGATTGAAAATCAAAACAAAACCACGTAAACCTTTCTTTTATTTTTAATATAGTCGTTATCAGATTTTAATAGATTTTATTTCATTATCATTTACCAGCATAATCTTGTTCCAAAATGCAGCAGATATGATTACCAAAATGGAAATGATTATTCTCATCGGAAAATCTGTCTCAATGAGATTGAATGGTTGATTGATTAATGCATGAATACCGATTAAAAACAGAAGGTTTCTGGTTATAATAAATATTAATGTTAATACCGAACCCGCAGTAAAAAGAATCATTAAATCGGTTCCAAGATTATTCACCTGATTAATAATTAAACGATTAGGAATATGAATTAATGCAAAAATAATTTGAGATATAATTACCGAATAGAATAGTGATTTCTTTATGTTATTTTTAGTTTTCAACAACAGATAAAATTGTAAAAATAGAATCCCCCGATAGATCAATTCTTCAAAAGCTGCATTTCCAAATAACTGTCCGAGTAAACTACCGATCAGAATGTTAATATTGCCAGACATTCGAACCGCCCCCTCACTTACAAACACCCAGATAAAAGTTATTACTTGAGATACAAACCAAATTAGAAAGACAAGCAGCAAAGTCTTTTTCCATTTTTCTTTCGGAAACTAAACCGAAAATAAATCATGCTTGCCTTTTATAAAAATCAGAAAAGAAAATACTGCAAGGCTAAAAAGATTTGTCAGAAGAGTTGGCTGTATAAGGAAAAAAGTTGATTCTGCAACCGAATTAAACACGCGATACTTAAATAAATAATTTAATGCTATTTGATTTAAGGGAATCAATATTAGAATTAAAAATAATATCGGCGGTTTTAGTTTTTTTATTTTTTCTTTCAATTGTTATAGTTTATAAATGAATAATGCTCTTAATTCTCTCTAATTTATTTAATATCCGTTTGGTTTAATAAAGCCGGGAGTAATTTCCGTTACTTTTTTTGCAAAGCCCAGTAGTTCCGGTTCGCTCCAGTATTTTCCTACTACCTGCAGACCAATCGGCAGACCCTCTTTGCCAAGTCCCAAAGGAATTGTTACCGAAGGATTTCCCGATGCATTAAAGCAGGCAACATAAGGCCAAACGTATCTGAAATAATTCATTTCCTTTCCATCGTAATTCAGTCTGCTTCCAATCTTACATCGTTTGAAAGCCGGTCCGAATGCAACAGGAGCTATGAGAAAATCATACTCGTTGAAAAAAGTCTCCCATCTTTGTGTAATCAAATGGCGCTGCAGAATCGTTTCGCCGTAATGATTAGCATCAAATCTGAATGCACTACTAAAGATTTTATCCAAATCAGGAAATTCTTTTTTCATTCCCTTCAGCAATCCTTTATTGAATTGCATCTTTATAAGCGTACGAACAAATGGGTTGTTTCCCTGTGCAACTATATACGGAATTAATCCGGCAAAAACTTTCAGGGAATCGAAATGAAGAGTTTCATCCGGAATTTTCTTTTCAATTTTGCACCCCTTATCATTTAAATTATCTGCAAAAGTTCTGATGGCATTACTTATTTGAGTACTTGTTTCAAATCCCGGCCAACCGTCAGTCCAGGCAATCTTAAATTCACTGAATGATTTTTTTTCAGCAGGTTTCCAATTTATATCAGGAATGTTGCGGTCGCTTTCATGCGGTCCTGCAATTATTTTCCAGAGTAATTCGACATCATCAATAGTTCTTGCCAGCGGACCTGCCTGAACCATATGCACAATTAATGTTCGGGTATTCTCGGGTAATGGAATATTTCCGTGCAGAGGAACTGTATTTTCGGTGGGCTTCAAACCATACAATCCGCAGAAAGAAGAAGGTACCCTTATTGAACCGCCCAAATCACCACCCAGTTCAAGTGGTGTAAAACCTGATGCAAGCGCCGCTGCACCGCCGCCGGTACTTCCTCCAGGTGTGTATTCAGTATTGTATGGATTCTTTCCTTCGGGATAAATATCGCCGGCAACCTGATAATCAGTTAAATTTTTAGGAACATTGGTTTGTCCGAGAATTATCGCTCCGCTTTTTCTGATTCTGCTGACAATGACCGCATCTTCGGGAGCGACGAAATTTTCAAGCATTTTAAAATTATTGTTGCTCTTTTTTCCTTTAATCCAGAATTGTTCTTTAATGGTAACTGGAACTCCGTGAAGCAGTCCGCGAAACCTGCCTTCCTTAGCTTCTTTATCACACAACGATGCTTCCAGCAGGGCTTCTTCTTCAAAAACAGAAATCAGAGCATTCAGTTTGTGGTTGTGTTTTTTAATTTGCTCAAGATGTTCTTTAACAATATCCCTGCTTTCTGCTTTCCCCTCGCGAATCAAACCGGCTAATTCTGTTGCAGATTTATAAATGTATTGACTCATTTGCTGCCTGCTGTTTGTTTGTAATTAATTTATTTATCTGAACGGGAATTTACTATTTGATTGGAATAATGCAAAAATATTTTATCTCAATTTACTGTGCAGAAATTAATGTGGCAAAAAAATTTTAATTATGAATATTGTAGTACACATTTCTTGATAAGCTTTTTTGTTAATGAAGATTTAATTAATTAAAAAGACAGGTTTGAGGGTAGATAACGGCTGAGCGTATATGACTTGTGGCGGTTTTCTTAGCACTTACTTGTCGGCTTGCAATAAACTTACTTAAAAACACATAGCTTCGAATTACCACATTGGCCACCTTAAGTTAAATACGTTGTTAGCGGTTTGTGCTTTATTATCGGTCATATCAATTGTTACAATTTCCACTATCATTATCTGATATAATGATGTCATGTCAACATAAAAATATTTATCATTATACATTTTTTAAGTTACTCAATCCTCTCCAAATAACTTTCCACGAACCCTGATGGCGTTCAAAAACCATAATATCTGTTCCTGTTTCATGATATGTCTTTTTATTCTGTTCGTATTTCATTTCAAAGTCATAAGTTACAATGGCAGTATTTGCAAATAGTTCGACTGTCGGATTGCCTTCATTGTATATGAGAACTTTTGAGTTATTCATAAAATCACTATATGTCTGAATACAGTTGTCTTTACCAATGATTTGATGCTTGAAGTCAGGACTATTAAACACAATATTTGGGTCAAAAAAATCCGAAAGTTGTAACGGGTTTCCTTTGTACCAACAATTGTTGATTTTTTGGACTAGTTCCCAAAGTTGTTTTTGGTCTTTGTTCAATGTCGTTTCGTTGCTCATATTTTTTACTTGGTTAAAAATTTGAAATACTGTTGTTCGGTTATGATGTCGCCATAGCATGACCGCTAACTTATTATTTCCCGCAATTATACTAAAATCAATTTATTTTGCTTAATCAAATCTAAAAAAAATATTAACCCTAAAGGCTGCCTAAACTTCTCTATGCGCCTCAATCGTCTTATCCAAATCATCTTATATCATAAGTCAAAATCATTTCTTGCAGAAAAAGGCGGTTCATATTTTTTCATCAGAGATTTTATCTGATCGAAGATTTGTGTACGGTCATCAGTCATAAAATTTTTTATTGTTTGGAAATTGTTTCCAGCGCCTCTCTGTGTGCCTTAATTGTTTTATCCAAGTCTTCTTTGGTATGTGCTGTTGAGACGAACAGTGCTTCAAACTGTGCCGGGGCAAGATAAATTCCCCGCTTTAACATTTCATGAAAATATTTTCCATATAATGCTGTATCGGACTTCACTGCACTTTTGAAATCGTTTACCGGCTCTTCTGTAAAGAACATACACATCATTGAGCCGACACGGTTCATTGCATAATTTTTTCCGACGGCTTTCAGATTCTCTTTAAATCCGTTTTCAAGATACATCGAGCTCTTTTCTAACTGAACATAAATTTCCGGATGCTCTTTGATGTAACTAAGCGCTGCATAACCTGCAGCCATTGCAAGCGGATTTCCGCTTAATGTTCCCGCCTGATAAACCGGACCGGCAGGTGCAACCATTTCCATAATTTCTTTTTTACCACCGAATGCACCGACTGGCAAACCACCACCAATTATTTTCCCGAATGTTGTTAAGTCGGGTTTGATTCCAAGTATTTCCTGTGCGCCACCTGCAGCAACCCGAAACCCTGTCATCACTTCATCAAAAATCAGAACAATGTTTTCTTCGTTGCAAAGATTTCTTAATTCAACAAGAAAACTTTCATCGGCTTTTACAACTCCCATATTGCCGGCAATCGGTTCAATAATTATTGCGGCCACATTGTTTTTGTTTGCATAAACAAGTTTCTTTACCGATTCAATGTCGTTGAAATCAGCAAGTAATGTGTCGGCAGCATTTCCTTTTGTAACACCTGGAGAGGTTGGAACTCCAAGTGTTAAAGCACCGCTTCCGGCTTTGATAAGAAAATAATCAGCGTGTCCGTGATAACATCCTTCAAACTTGATAAACTTTTCTTTGTTGGTGTAACCTCGTGCGGCACGAATCGCCGACATTGTGGCTTCTGTTCCGCTGTTAACCATTCTTACCATCTCAACCGAAGGAACTAAATCGGTGATTAACTGAGCCATTCTGACTTCAAGTTCTGTTGGTGCACCAAAGCTTGTTCCTTTTTCAAATGCTTCTGCCAAAGCTTGTTTGATGAATGGCGGATTATGTCCGAACAGATGCGGTCCCCAGCTTCCGATGTAATCGATGTACTCATTGCCGTCAACATCATAAAATTTTGAGCCGCTTCCTTTTTCAATAAAGATTGGCTCACCGCCAACTGATTTGAATGCACGTACGGGAGAGTTAACTCCACCGGGGATATATCTTTTTGCTTTTTCGAATAACTGTTTGCTTTTTGTTGTGTTCATAATTTTTATTACCAATTACTGAATTATTTCTAATTGAAATTTAAATATATAATTAGTTCTTTTCACTCTTATTGGAGTATCTTAATTAAAATTCTATATTTTCGGTGAAGATAAAATAAGCTTATCTGTATGAATCCTGAGGAAATTCAAAAAAAATATTTCATACCTGGTTCAAAGGGTTATAAAGTTCTCAGCTTCTATTTTAATCGCTACCGTGATTTGTTTGTAAAGACAATTTATTCAGAACTTGATGAATTCATTAATCAGGTTTATTTAAATATTTGTAGTATTAGTTTATCTGATGAAATCAAAAACCCTGATGCTTATTTAATTGCTGCAATAAAGATTCAATGCAGAGTACAGCTTGATCTTGCTCTTAAAATAAAAAAAAAGCAACAAAATGAAATTCCAATAGAATATGAAAGTGATGACGAAGATATGAGCTCTTTGTATTTTAGTCAGAAAGAAAAACAAAAAACATACAGCAAGGTTGAGAGTGAAGAGTTATTTAGTATTATAAATTTATTTAAGCTTTCACTCAAAGAACAGGAGAGAGCCTTATTTAATTTATTGGTAAATGATATGCACAGGACAGAAATTGCCCGAATTACAAAAAAGAATTTAAACACAATTGACACTCAGATAAGAAGACTGAGAATTAAATTCTTTTCCTATTTAAAGAAAAACGGATACAACTTTCCAATGTTTAATAAATTTGATATTCAATAAATTAATTGAAAGTGTTTTGATAATATTTAAACTTATAATTATATAATGATGAAAAACTTTTTAGAAGAATATTCAATGCTGCTTAATAATTCAAGGGAACATCTTTCGAATCAAGCGATCTCAACTTATCTGAACTTAAGAGAAGTGTTATCTGAAAAAGAGCAGGCGTTTGTTGAAAATCATCTGAAATCCTGCTCAGAGTGCAGAATTAAATATGAAAAAATTATTTCTGAAGATAAAGAAATGGATGAGATTTTTTCTGAAAATACTTCAGAAATCTCCGAACATAGCTCAATAAAAAATTTTCAAATAATTAAACTTTTCAAATATTCCGCAGTTGCTTTGATTTCAATTGCTTTAGGCCTCAGCTTTTATTACATATTAGTTGTGAAAGATGATTTGAAAATAGTTCAAAAAGTTGACAGAAAATTTGAAATTGATAGCCTGTCAAATATTCAAAAAGTGGACAGCAACAAAACTCCTGAAATTGCCTTCAATGAAAAAACTGAAGTTAAAAGACAATGGAATAATTTTGATAAAGAAGTTTTTGCTACAAATGCAGTTCTTGAAAATTTTATTAACCGAAATACAAGATCAAACCTTAATTATGAAATAATTAGCCCAGCAAACGGAGACACTGTAAAAAGCCCTATCACATTCAATTGGAAACAGATCAAACAATCAAAATCAAACACAATTGTTATTGTTGATAATAAAAACAGAACAGTTTACCAGAAAACCATAATCGGTTCCGAAATTAAAGTAAATCAAAAATTTAACAGAGGTTTGTATTACTGGAAATTACTTTCTGATGATAAGCTTGAATTAGTTGGGAAATTTTTTATCCGATAAACTTACAAATCTGACATTAAGCAAAAGTTTATTTGCCAATTAAAATAAACGGACTCCACTCGAGTGGATAAGAGTATGTTCCATCTTTCAAAATTTCAAGTTTAGCTTCCCTTAAAGCAGAAGTATAGCTTTTTCCTTCTAATAATTTTTCATAAAACTTTAACATTAAAACTGATGTCGATTTATCGGCAACACGCCAGAGTGAAACAATAATGTTCTCAGCTCCTGAATACAAAAATCCTCTTGTCAATCCGAGAATTCCTTCACCATTGATTATTGTTCCCAAACCACTTTCACAAGCGCTTAGAACTATCAGTTTTGCATTCAACTTTAAATTAAACACCTCTTCAGAATATAGAATCCCATCTTCCTGAGCTTTAGAATCAATGGACATAATTAAACCGGAGAGTCTGGGCTTTGATTCATTAATAAAACCATGAGTTGCAAGATGAACGCAGCTATACGAAGTTATTTCATCAGATTTCAAATTTGTCTCAGTTGCATTTTTATACTTGAATATTTTACTCTTATATCCTTTTGAATTGAACAATTTGGATATCTCAGTTATTTCAGTATCACTTTCCGGCAAAGCAGAATAATCATCTTCTTGTCCTTTGTTGCTTCTTTCACTTAAAAATAAAGTTGAATCAATTACTTGCTGAATCTTAAGCTTGTCTATGTTTTCATCAATAAAAACCGGTGCAAAGCCGGCAAATGATAATTTAATATTATTTGAATCGGATTTTCTGTTTAACAACAATTTTATAGAATAGCTATAGACGAATTCATATTGGTTCAGAAGATATGGCAGTGTCTTGAAATCCAAATTATTGGTAACGGAAATCTTTTTGTACAAAAGTGCTTCGAATGGGAGATAAAGCGTAATGCCATCGGGTATGATGATAATTCTTTTTTTGTCAGATAAGAAGTTTTCTGCGGGTTTCATCAGAATAGAATAAAGTTTATATGCTGAATGAAGATATGTTTCGTAATCCAGATTTTGTAGTGAGGCTCTGAATTTTTTCGTATAGTCATAAATTTCTGAGCAAGTTGTTTTTAATACAGCATTTTGGTTTTTATCAACAATAAAGATGTAAGCTAAACTATCACCAATAAAATATTCAAGTAATACTGTTTGATCATCCAGAACATCCTTTTGGACTAATTTTATATCAGGTGTGTTATCATCAAACTTAAGTCTGTAATATTCGGGGTAATTTGTTTCAAAGAAATTAATCAGGCTGTCATATTTTGAACTCAACGCGAATAATTCTTTTTTCATTAGAAGCATTTCATCTGAGTCCGGTTGTTCTGCTTCAAACTCTAGTATTTTTGTTTCAAGAAAAGTCTTTTTGGTTTTAATCGATTTTTCTAGTTGCAAATATTGTTCATCAATTCCTGCAAATTGTTTTGCGTTTGATTCTGTAATCGCCTCGTACAATGATTGAGCTTTGCTTTGCTCAGAGAATGCAAATGCTTCACTCTTGTATTTCTCATCACCGGTTAATTCATAGAGTTCAAGCGAAATTCCTATCAACTTTTCTATTACTTCAAACTTTTTCTTACCCAGAAATAATTTTGAAGTTTCATTTCTGTATTCTCTTTTTATTTTTTCAAGTACCTGATTATATCTTTTGTACCAGAAATAGGAACTTTTTAAAGAATTATGATCGATTTGTATATATTTTTTGTCAGGATGCAGCAGTTGATTTGATTGATATTTTGAATAAATCTCTCCTTTAAGAAATATCGCATTTAATAATTCAGTTCTCATTGGAGTTAATGTTAAATTATCCACATTAAAATCAGTATTCAACACTTCCGGAAGAGTATAAATTAATACTGTATCACAGTTTTTTAATGCTTCTTCATATCTCCCTTCTCTCAAATTCAAATCTGCTAAATCGAGAAGTGCTTGTAATTTGTAAGGATTTGAATTTGGATACTTTTTATAGATTGCAAAAGCTTCATTGAAATATTGTCGGGATTTTTCAAACTCTCCTGTTTTTGTATATATACTTGCTATATGTGCCAGAGAATTGGCTGTTTCGATATGTTCATTACCAAAGATTTTTTTTCTAAGATCCAGTCCAATTTTGTCAGTTTCAATTGCTTCGTTGTATTTGCCAATAGTTTCATATGTATCAGCAAGGTTATTGTATGCCATAGCTACATATTGATGATCTTCACCTAAAACTGATTTCCATACATTTAGTGATTTTAATGCGTATTGAATTGCTTTATCAAAATCTTCCATAAGATAATATGCATTGGCAATATTAAGATAACAATTTCCGACAGCGGAGTGTTTTTCTCCGATTAAAGAAAGCCAGATGTAAAGTGATTTTTCAAAATATTGTAAAGCTTTGTCGGAGTCCATTTGCCAGTAATAAATTAGTCCAACATTGTGATAACCTCTTGCAGTATTTTTATGATTTTCACCAAAAGCTGATAAACTAAGATTCAGTCCGTTTCTATAGTACACCAGAGCGCTGTCAAGTTCGCCTGTTTCATAGTAGTAAGAACCGATGCTATTATAAATATCTGCCAAAATAGGTTCATTGCTCCCAAGTTGTTCAAGTCCAATGCTTAAAGCTTCATTTAATGTATTAAAAGATTCATCATACATCGAAAGATATCTCAGATTAATTCCCGCATAATTTTTTGAAATGAGGTAATCCTTCCAGCGTTTTTGAGACTTGAATTCATTTGCTGCTTGTTTGTAATAATATGTTGAACTGTCGTATTCACCTCTTTCATAAAAATGTTCTGCCTTTTCAAAATAATAATTCCCTGCTGAAGAATCTGACAAGACAGTTATTTGTTGTCCAAATGAATTCGGACAGTTAAGAAAAAGAAAAGTTATAAAAAGAATATATGAAAAAAGTATTCTCATAATTTTTTGTGAAAGATAATTAAAACTAATTGCTATATTACTGAGGAAATCTGCAATGGAAAAAATAAGACATAAATTTTCATTTTAAAATAACCAATAAGAATTATCGGATATTTGTGAAAATCACCCACAGGGAATAAAAGTTTCAGAAAAGATAGAATTATACAATCTAATAGCGACTCGGTAATTGCAAAACAAAAAAAGTTCAAATTACCTGTCTGGTGATTAGCGATTAAAACCAATTAAATATTCGACGATTTAATAATTCACAACCCAAAGAATGTGAATATCAAATACACTTTACAAGAACTTGGGCTCTTTAACTAAAAAAGATCAAATTGGATAAAAAATTTTTTTTGATTCTTGAAAGTTTTTTGCCTGTTTACAAACTATAATAAATATAGAGAACTATTTATTTAACTAATCGGGAGTCCTTGATATGAAAAGTATTATAAAACTGGTGTTTAGCATTTTGATAATCTGTAATTATACTTTTATCTATCCGCAATATCAAAAAGAATGGCAGGATATATTCTCGTTTTTATCTAACTCATCTGTATCTTCTGTTGGAGTAGGTTCTGATAATATGGGGAATTTATATATTGGAGGAACAGCAACTCTCAACTCTAACAACTCTGACTTTTTGATAATAAAATATAATTCACAGGGTGATACTGTATGGACCAGGTTATATGATATCAATTCCGAAAATACTGTTTTGGTAAAAGATTTTTTTGTGGATAGTTTGGGTAATTGTTATTTGACAGGTTCAAGTACTACAACAAGTTTTTCCACAGCAATTGTAACAATTAAATTTAATTCTGATGGAGTCCTTCAATTTAGTTCTATTTATAATACAAACTCTTTTTCTGCAACTGCCAAATCGTTAATTGTTGACGATGATGGGTCTGTATTGGTTTTAGTATCAGAAAATACCGGGCTTACATTAATTAAGTATAATTTCGATGGCTCCGAAGTGTGGACAAATAATTATGTGAATGACTTTGCAACTATGACACCGGAGAAAATGGTTATGGATAATAATGGATTTATACTTGTGGGCGGTTCAATGACTAACCCAAACAATTTTTCCCAGGATTTCTTTGTTATGAAATTAAATAGTTTTAATGGTGATTCAATATGGACTCAAACTTATGATAGAGCTGGATTTGATGATTATTTTTCTTCTATTACAGTTGATAATCAAGGTAATATTTTTATAGGTGGCAGTGCAAATTATGCACAAAATTTTTTAACATCTGATTTTGCTGTAGTCAAGCTTAATTCCGATGGTCAGTTCCAATGGGCAAGATTTTATAATGGAAATTCTGATCAGCGGGATGAAGTGATTGATATAATTTCTGATTCGGATGGAAATATTTTTGTTGGAGGTAATTCATATGACCCCACATTTCTGAGCACAGTGGTTTTAATTAAATATTCTCCTACAGGAGATTCTCTATGGGCTGCTACTTTTAATGGTGATTCAATTATAATTAATTCTTCAGTCAATAATTTCAAATTAAATAAAGTTAAGAGATTTGGTCCGGACGCACGCTTTTTCGGATTCACGTTTAATCCTTTTTTCCCTTCACCAGATTTAATTATATCAGGAATCATGGCGGCAACAGCCACATCACCAACAGGTGCATTTGCATTAATATTAAATACTAATTCGTTACTATTTGAAAATTTTATAGCAGAGCATGTTGTGAATTATAATTTTTTTGAAGCTCTTGCAATACTATCTCTTTTAAATGATTTGATCATAGTTGGAGATGCCCAGCGATCCCTTAGCAGTAATATCGTTATCATAACTACAAAATATAAACATTCAATCACTAATGTTGAGAATTTAACGAATCTTCTCTCTGATTTTACTCTCGATCAAAATTATCCTAATCCATTTAATCCATACACTAAGATTAGTTGGCAGTCGCCAGTAGGTAGTTGGCAAACATTGAAAGTTTATGATGTGCTTGGAAATGAAGTAGCGATATTGGTTGATGAATACAAGGCGGCAGGAAATTATAGTTTAGAATTTAATGGAGGAAATCTCCCAAGTGGAGTTTATATCTATAAACTTATTGCCGGTTCATATACTTCTAGCAAGAAGATGGTATTGATGAAATAGTGAAAACACTTTAAATAAAGACCTGTTCTTAACTATGAGCAGGTCTTTATTGTTTTAAATTTAATTAAATTTTTCCTGTTGCAGTTAATTGAGAAGCGGAGAAAAAACTACAGCATAGTTATTAAAAAAAATCATCAGATTAATCAAAAATTAAGATATAATCTTTTTGTTTGCCTGCTTGCCAGAAATTTTCCGGTACAACTTTCCAGTTACCGAGTAGTTTTGGTTCAACGGATTTTTTTTCTTCAATCCATTTCATCATATAATAACGAAGATCTTTGTCTGTTGAACTGATTAACCTTTTGTTAAGTTCATCTTTCGGAATTTTTGCTCCTTTTGTCAAATGATCTCCTCCGCCGTTGCCACGATATGAGTTCAAAGCGACTTTATAAACTGAGTTCAAATCAAATTCACGACCATCAGATAACTTTAATATATTAACCCTTTCACCGATTGGTTTGGTTACATTAACAACATAATCAATTCCTGCGGCCGCATCAAAATTATAAAATCTTTCATAGAGTTCCGGTGAGTTTGTTCTTTGTGAATAAACAATCTTTCCGTTATCATCAAGACGGAATCTTAAGAGATGATCATTTTCATCTTTCATCTGATTAAACCAGTTGCCGTAAGAAAACTCGAGATAATCCTTTATTTCCTGTCCGCTCATTTCAATTGAGTAAAGAAGATTTTCATAACGATATAAATTGAACATATCTTTAACGAACAAATCTCCTTCTTTAATTGTGGCATTAAATGAAAGCGGCGCAGTAAAAGAAATATCTGCATTTGTTAATTCAAGTTGTACTGAATTAATCAAATCAACAAACTCTGATGGACCAAAGAGAGCATCACGCGATGAAATTGTTTTTGTGAATAGTCCAATTGGTCGCGAAACATATTTTTTTACTTCATCAAAAGCAGGGGAAAATCTTTTCATAAAATCTTCATCTGGTTTGTAGTTTTTAACTTCTACTATTTCTCCCGACATCTCATCTGAAGCAAAGAATCCGCAGAACTTATCAAAAGTTAATTTAATGTTCGCAACTGCCAATGTGCGGGCGCTTGCCTGAGTTCCCAGAACGAGCACTTCCTTACCATTTGGATTTCGTGTCTTGAAATTCCATCCTTCGTGATCGTGACCAACAAATATTACATCAAAGCCGGTAACTTTTTCTGCGATAAGTTTTGAAGCGTTTTCATTTTTGTATATAGTTGAATCTTCATCGCTGTAATTATAATTTACTCCGGCGTGAAATAATCCAATCAGCAAATCCGGCTGCTCGGTTTCACGAATCTTCTTTGCCCACCTCTGAGCAGATTCAATCATATCATCGAATTGCATTCCTTCCCAGATTTTTTCGGGAAGCCATTTGGGAATTGCAGGAGTTATCAAACCAAAAACGGCAATTTTAATTCCACCTCTTTCGATAGTTGTATAAGGTTTAAAGTAAGGTTTACCATCAGAAGTTCTTATAGCATTTGCAGCAAGCCAGGGAAAATTTATTTCATTATTGAATTTATCATAAACATTGTGACCGGTTTCGATATCATGATTACCGATTGTTGCTGCATCATATTTCATATAATTCATAACATCTGCATATAGATGAATTGTATCAGTCTTTTCGAAGTTGTAATAATAAACAACCGGATCTCCCTGAAGAATATCGCCGTTGTCAAGAAGAAAAATAATCTGGTTTGTATCTGCACGTTGTTCATTAAGATAAGTCATAACCTGTGCAAGAGATGAATTTGACGGACGATCATTTACAAGATCATAAGGAAATATTGCCCCGTGAACATCAGATGTTTCGATGATTTTGACATTAACAGTCTGAGCAAAGGAGATATTAAATATTAAAAGAAGAAAGACAAGTAAATGAAATCTTTTCAGCATAAATAACATCCGATAATTTTTGCTTTGCAAGATAATAAATTGAGGGATAAGAGATTATGATAAAGACAATAAGTAGGAAAGATTGCTTGATTTTGTCGCTTAGATCTTTATTCTGATTTATTTCTTTAACGAAAGATTTAACATTCCGATATGGGGATTGTTCTATTGCAAAAGCTTAAGTGAGATGCAGCAGGTACAATAACAATACTTATTTTTAAAATAAATGAACGAAGCAAGATTAAATCTCTTATAAAGATTCTTTACGCCTGCCTGTCATTCCAGGCAGGTCGCTTAGAATTACATCAGAGCTTTCAATCATTCATTCAATTATTTTCTGTCTTGTTAAATTTGTAAGGAAAGATTTCTCCCCCGACAGGTCGGGGTCGAAATGGCAAACAGACATTCAGCCATTCAATTATTCATCAATTCAAATCTTTATTCATTTTGGCAAAGAACTAATGACATAAAAATTCCTCACCCCACTTCAGCGGGATGAGGAATTGAAGGTTAAATAAATTTATCTTTTCTCATACTCCGGTTGTTTTGGATTAACCGTTGGATTTTCTTTTAGTAATCTCAACGCTTCCTGAATAGCTTTCTCAAGTTGAACATCAACACCCTTTGCAAGCATACCGGGATCTTCAGGAACTTCAATATCAGGGTCAACGCCGTGTCCTTCTTTGAACCACTTACCATCAGGGTCATACATTCTGAATGTTGGAACAGTTACACTTCCGCCATCAATTAGAGTTGGTGCGCCTGTAATTCCAATTAATCCTCCCCAGGTTCTTGCACCAACCAAAGGACCGAGTTTTGCTTTTCTGAAATAATCAGGAAATGCATCTCCTCCCGAGCCACTCCATCCGTTAATCAACATAACTTTGGGACCAAAATTTGCAACGGGAGGCCATTGCCAGTTAGCACCATCTCTTACTGCCCAGAATGCAAGAGGTTTTCTGTCGAGCAATTCAATAAATCTGTCAGGAATTTGTCCGCCGTTGTTAAATCGTTCATCAATTATCAATCCTTGTTTATTAAACTGAGCGTAGAATTGTCTTGCCAATTCTGTTTGTCCGTCAATTCCGGTGCTTGGAACATAAATGTATCCGATCTTTCCGTCAGTTGCTTCATCAACTCTTTTTCTGTTTGATTCAATCCACTCAAGATTTCTTAATCGAGTTTCATCAGATAATGTTTTAACAACAACAGTCCACGCTCCATCAGTTGATGGTTTATTGTTGATTGTAAGTTCAACTGTTTTGTCGGCGAGTCCTTCAAATGCTGAAGACGGATCTTTTGTTACATCAATCTTTACTCCGTTTACTGCAAGAATATAATCGCCTTCTTTAACTTTGATTCCCGGAGTCAACAGAGGAGAACGAACCTCGGTTTCCCATGAAGCACCTTTCACAATTCTTTTTATTCTGTATGCGCCATTATTTAATTCCCAATCGATTCCGAGATAACCAACAGCACGCTGCAACGGAGTTTCGTCATCACCACCACCGCGATATGTGTGAGAAGCATTTAATTCTGCAATCAATTCACCAATTATATAATTAACATCAGACCGTGTAACAGCATTGTCAATTAATGCGCCGTATCTTTTCTTCATTTCTTTCCAGTCAACTCCGTGCATATTCTTATCATAGAAAAAGTCTCTTTCCAATCTCCACACATCATTAAAAATTTGTTTCCACTCTTCTTTTGGTACAACAGTCATTTCAAGTTGATTTGTGGGAAGTTTCTTATCAAGTTTCTGATCCGGTGCAACATCAACAATTGAATAAGAGTTTTTATTTGCAACCAGAATTTTCTTTCCATCTGCAGAAATCTGATAAGCGTCAGCATCATCAACAATAGTTTTTTCTTCGCGCTTATCGAGATCATAAAACATTATTGGTTTTTTCTTATCTGCAGAACCTGAGTTTGGCGCTTTGTGAAAAACAACTTTTCCTGAAACAGCAGACAGACTTCCATAATTTCCTGCTGAAGGTGGAAGTATTACTATTCTTTCTTCAAAACCATCAAAATCAATTTTAACTTCTTTTACTTTTGCCTCTTCCTTCTTTTCAGTTTTCTTTTCATCGGTTTTTTTCTCATCTGCTTTTGATTCCTCGTCTTTCTTTACGGTTAAAGAATCATTTTTTGGAAAGATTGGTGAAGGCGTTTCTTTTGAAAGAGTAACAGCAGCAATCAAAGTTGAGTTTGGATAAATCCAGGTATTATCAAAATCACTGTAAACAGGATTGTAATTTCTGTTTGTGAGAAAGTAAAGATATTTCCCATCAGGATCAAAAACAGGATTTGAATCACTGTAAAAACCGGTTGTAACCTGATGTAACTTTCCTTCTTTCGTGTCATAGATCGCAATCGCACTTGCTCTGTTTGATTGATCTTTTCCATAAGTAAAATATCTGCTATCCGAAGACCAATTAACGGAAAAATTTCTCAAACCACCTTCATAATACCATAATTGTTTGTCAACCTGTGTGAGTTTATCTGTGTTCATATCATATAAATTAATTCTCATTGCCTGATCTATGAACACAAGTTTCTTACTATCTGGCGACCAGTAAATATTATATCTGAAACCATCATCGAAAGAAGTTAAAACTTTTTCTTCGGCTGGATTTTCAATGTCACGAATAGTTAGTTGATATTCACCGGTTTTATCACTGAAGTATGCAACATATTTTCCGTTTGGTGACCAGGAGGGAAATCTTTCTGCAGCACCTGATGATTGAGTTAAGTTGATTACAGCTCCGTTTTCAGCGGGCACAGAAAATATTTCTCCTCGTGCTTCAAACAATGCACGATTACCGTTATATGAAACCGAAAAATTCTGAATAAGTTTTTCAACATTTTCATTCTGGGCTAAAAGAGTTGAACCATCGGTTACAACATTAACTTTTACTTCACGGATTTTTTCTGTTGATAAATCCAGAAGATATAAAAGTCCACCGGCTTCAAATACAATTTCATTTTCACCGATTGAAGGAAAGTGAACATCGAACTTATCGAAGAATGTTAGTTGTCTGTTTTGCTTCGTTGATACATCATAAACCCAAATGTTGTAACGTTGATTTTTATCTCTGTCGGACAAGAAATAAATTTTATTTTCTTTCCACATTGGAATTTCATCGTTGGCAGGATTATTTGAAATATTTTCTGAGGTCATTTTATCCAAATCAAAGATATAAATATCGGCAGCCATTCCGCCGAGATACCTTTTCCAGGTTCTGAACACTCTTGTCCGGGTTGTGAAAGCTATTTTCTTTACATCAGGTGAAACAGAGCCAAACTCTGCGTAAGGTAACGGAAGTTTCTCTGCTAAGCCACCATCTTTTGAAACTTTATAGAATTGATTGAATCTTTGTTTGCCGCTTTCACGGGATGAAGAAAACAATAAATTCTTTCCATCGGGATACCAATCAACAATTCTGTCAGTCATTCCGTGGTGAGTAATTCTTTTCGGTAATCCACCAAGAGTTGGAATTACATATACATCTGTATTGCCATCATAATTTCCACTAAATGCTAATAACGAACCATCGGGAGAGAATTTTGCAAAACCTTCAACTCCTTTAGCTGAGGTGAGTTTATAAGCTGTTCCACCTTCTTTTGCAACAATCCAGATATCACCAGCATAAGTAAATGAAATATGTGATTTTGAAACATCAGGATATTGAAGCATCCTTGCATCAACCTGTGCTGTTAATCGGGAAATTAAAAGAAGTGAAAAAACAAAGCAGGAAACGAAAATGTTTTTCATATTGCGCTCGCTTTAGTTAATATGATATTACCGATTATTAAATTAATTAAAAACTGTATCAACATAATATGTTTGTTTTATCAGTGGTTAAATAAACTTATAAATGGTATTAAGTTTTTTCGTAAAGGAAAGAAGCATGAACTTTTAACGAGTTCAATTTTTCAGGAAGGTTTTTCAATTTTTGCTTTTGCTTCGGGTTTACCTTCGGTAATATTATTATAGAATCGCTGAGTCGGATAAGCAAAATCAATATCATCACACTGGGCAAATCTATCAAGAATGTCTTCCCAGATTTTTTCGGTTGTTAATCGTCTTTCTCTCGGGTCACACATATATCTCAGTGTTAATAAAACACCGCTATCTTCAACCGAGGTATAAACAATCGGAGTAAGTTTTGTATAAAAAATAAGAAATTTTTTTGCGGCTTCTTTAATTTGTTTTTCTGCCTCACCGCTTAACAGTACGGCATGTTTGTTAACTACTTCGGTCAATATTTGTTTGGCTTTTTTCCAATTGCTCTCAAAAGTTACGAGCACAGGTATTTCGTTCCAGATATATTTAAATCCGGCAGTATAATTTGCCTGCGGTTCTATAAAAATGGTTCCGTTGGGAACATGGATTATTCTGCCCGTACTCTGATCGGCATTCACCCAATTGCCAATTTCATTGAGTGAAAACTGAAATAATCTTATATCAATTACATCACCGGCAAATTTTCCAATCTGAATTCTGTCGCCAACTTTAAATGGTTGTCTGATCAAAATAAAAATCCAACCTACCATATTCACAAGAGGATCTTTTAATGCAATTGCAATTCCCGCCGAAACCAATCCCAGAAAAGTACCTACGGAACCGAAAGCTTGTAACCAAACATTTGATAGAATTAAAAGAATCAAAAAGACGGAAAGATACAATGAAATCTTCTGCCACTGATAGCGAACCTTTAAATCTTCGACCTTAGAAACAAGAATTCTTTTGACAATTCTTTGAATGATAACGATTAAAACAATATAGATTACCGATTCTAAAAGTTTGTATTGTGTATCAGCAGGTATTCCAAGAACCTTGGTAAAAAATTCTTCCATTTTTATAATTCAATCCTGAAAAATTTATGTATTGTAAACATAAACATCACTCAATCATTTCTTCAACACTACTTCGTAAAGGTCCTGCCTTCTATCGAACCAATTTAATGTACTTCCCTGCGAACGATGTCTTTTCAGCAGCTCAAGATCTAAATCGTGAATTACAACGGTTTCAACATTTGGAGTACATTCGGCAGCAATAGCGTCTCTTGAAAACATAAAATCAGACGGAGTATAAATTCCGGATTGTGCATACTGGATATCCATATTCTCAACAAAGGGAAGATTTCCGACATTTCCTGCCATAGCAGCATAAACTCCGTTCTCAATACAACGAGCCTGAACACATTGTCTTACTCTTAAATAGCCGTAGCGTTCATCAGTGCAGAAAGGTACAAATATTATTTCCGCTCCTTTAGAAACAGCAATTCTGCTCAGTTCGGGAAATTCAACATCGTAACAAATTTGAATGTTGATTTTTCCACGATCGGTTTCAAACACTTCAATTTTATCGCCCGGCTTTATTCCCCACCATCGTCTTTCATTTGGAGTAATGTGAATTTTATATTGTTTTTCAATTGTTCCATCTCTTCTGAACAGATAAGAGATGTTATAAAGATCATCCCCTTCTTTGGTAAAATGTGAGCCACCAATAATGTTAATATTGTATTTTATAGCGAGATTGTTAAACAGATCGAGGTACTGATTTGTAAACTCTGCAAGTTTTCTTACTGCCAGTCCGGGCCTTTCGTTAGGCAGAAACGAAAGTAATTGAAGTGTAAATATTTCGGGGAAGAGAACGAAATCAGATTTATAACCCGAAGCCACATCAGTAAAGTATTCGCATTGGGTTGCAAATTCATCAAACCCATTTATGGGGCGCATCATATACTGAACAGCACATATTCTTACTTTCTTTGAAGTTACAACCTTTTTAGCAACCGGTGGAATATAATCTATATTTGACCATTCAAGTAGTGTTGCATAACCATCTGATTCTTCATCGCTTGTAAGATATTGGGGAATGATTCTTTTCAAAACAAAGCCATTTGCAAGCTGAGATGTTAGAACGGGATCATAGATGTCTTTATTTATAACTTTTTCCACATATTCACGTGGGGTGAGTTTGTTTTTATACTTTTTATAACCGGGAATTCTACCACCAACTACTATATTCTTAAGATTTAATTTAACCGCAAGTTCTTTTCTTGCATTATAAATTCTTCTTGCTATTTTCATTGATCTGAAATCCGGATGAACCATTATTTCAATTCCGTAAAGAGTTTCCGCATCGGGATCATGATTTGTAATATAACCCGAATCACTCAATGTTTGCCAGTTATCGCTTTCCTGATATAAATCAAAATCAATTATCAGGCTGCTTGAAGAAGCAATTATTTTCTTATTCAGTTCTACACATATTTGTCCTTCGGGAAAGATTTCTATCTGGCTATAGAATTGTTCTTTTTTCCATGGTTTCATTCCCGGAAAACATAATTTCTGTAACTCAACTACATCATCATAATCTTCTTTCTTTAGTGTTCTTACCTTAATTTTTTTTTCAATCGCTCTTAAATCTATTTTCTTCATAGTATTTCCTTAATTTTATTTTTCGATCGCCCAAATTTAATCAATCCAGTTACATATTAAATCGGTAGCTTCGATAATGTTGAAACAATAATTCTTTAAAAATTTGTCATCTGGTAACTTATAAGCGGGCAAAGTTTCAATTGCAGCCAAAGCTTTCGCACCATCAAAATCCACATATGCAAGACGCAGAGTTAACTCTTCGGGAGGTCTGCCGAAGTGAGTGCCGGGCAATAAAGCAACTCCGGTATCCTGAAGAAGTTTTTCGGCAAGCTCATTGCTGTTTGTAATTCCGCGTTTTTTAAGTTTTGCTGCATGTTTTCTAAAGTTAATAAACAAATAAAAACCCCCTTCAGGTTTGGGAGTGAGAATATCAGCTTTAGAAAGTTTTTTATAAATATAAAGTCCGAGTGCTTTTAAAATACGCCTTGAGTTGACAAGATATCTTTCAATGCTGATATTTCCCCTGAAAGCAGTGATGGCTGCATACTGAATAGGTGCACTTGTAGATGTATAAGTCTCGCTTGCAACCGTGGCCATGGTATCAAGAAGCCATCGAAGAGATGGTGGAAAAGTAAAGGTTCCAAGCCGCCAACCGCCGGCTCCACACCATTTACTCAATCCGCTTGAAATAATTGTTCCCTCGGGGTAAAACCTTGCAATGGATATATGTTCACCTTCAAAATGAAGTTCTCCATATATTTCATCAGATAGTAATATAACACGATATTTTCTTGCGATGGCTGTAATTTCTTTCAGTTCTTTTTCCGAATATGTTATGCCGGTGGGATTTGAGGGATAATTAAGAATTACCAGACGTGGTTTATCAGGATCTTTTTTAAAGATTTTTTCCAATTCATCAGGAGTTAGTTTCCATTTGTTAGATTCTTTTGTGTGAAGCCAATCAATATTTCTACCGATAAATTTCGCCTGCGGTGCATAAGAAACCCAACTTGGAGTGGGAATGATTATATCACCATAGTAAACAAATTGTAATAAAAACATCAGTTCTTTAGAGCCAGGTCCGATTAGCACATCATCAGAACTTCGTTTAACTCCGGTTCTCCTTGAATGAAATTCTGCAACCGCAGTTCTTAATGCCTCGAGACCCTTAACCGGCAAATAATCTTTCTGATATGCATTCAGCTTAAGAGAATCAACAACCACTTGCGGCACGGGAAACGGAGATTGCCCCAGGCCAAATTTATAAACCTTCTTTCCTTCTTTCAGAAGCTTGTTCGACAATTCGTTTATCCATAGAGTGGCTGAGATAGGAAACCCTCTCACATTAAGGTTAAGACTTATATCAAAATTGTTTCTGTGGTTGTTGTTTTTACTCATAATCGGCTTCAATTTCCTCCGGTGATATAATTTTATTTAACTCATCTGTAAAGAAAAATTTTTCTTCTCCAAAAGCAGGCTTTAAATCGCTATACCAAATTGCTTTCTCATCATATTCTGCAAAGAACGGGCGTGCTGCCCAATCAGGATTTCTTCCCTGAATCATCCGGAACACCATTACTTTTTCTCCCTTTACTTCACTTACCCCAAGTATTTGTACTTTACCCGGCAAGCAAGACATACTTGGTCCTCGAACCGTCCTGCAGATTCCGCTGACTGATTGATATGCTTCTCTGAAAATTTTCCAGGCATCAATCAAAGGAATTGAAAAATAATGTTGTGCACCGGTGTTTCTGGCAACGAACATATAATATGGTATCAGTCCAAGTTTAACTTGCTTTCTGAACATTTCAGCCCAAACTTCGGAGTCATCATTTATATGTTTTAGAACGGGAGATTGTGTTCTTATTACGGCACCGGTGTTTAGAATTCTTTTAATTGCTTTTTCAACCACCTCACCTTCAAGTTCAACCGGATGGTTGAAATGAGCCATAAATGCAAGGTGTTTTCCTGCTTTCTGAACATCTTCAAACAATCTCAATAAATCATCTGAATCATCATCGGTCAAAAATCTGTAAGGCCAGTAACCGAGTGCTTTTGTACCAATTCTGATATTTCTCAAATGTTCGATATTGGATTCGAGCAATGGTCTTATATAAGTTTCAAGATGTTTTGTTTTCATTATCAACGGATCACCGCCAGTGAAAAGAACATCAGTTACTTCTTCGTGTTCTTTAACATATTTAACTAAAAGCTCAGCTTCCTTTGATGCAAACTTTAGATCCTCCATTCCAACAAACTGAGGCCAGCGAAAACAGAATGTACAGTAAGCGTGACAGGTCTGTCCCTGACTTGGGAAGAATAAAACAGTCTCCCGGTATTTATGCTGCATTCCGTGAAGTTTCTCACCCTCAATCATCGGAACATTATATTCAATTTGTCCTGCGGGATGAGGATTAAGCTGCATTCTTATTTCATTAGCAGCTTCTTTGATTTTTTGTTTATCCGCACCATTCAAAACAACAGATTTCATCTTTTCATAATGATGCGGAAGAAGCATATCCTTCTGCGGAAAAGTAAGTTTGAACATCGGATCATCTGGCACTTTAGACCAATCAATAAGATTATCAACAACATAGTTATTGGTTTTAAATGGAAGAACAGAACCAACAATTTGTATATCATCCAGATATTGTTGTTCCAGATTCTTCATCTGTTGAATATTTTTGAAATTACTTTGCAGATATGAAATATATTTCATATTGCACCTCCGTAAATTGTTTGTAGATTTGAAATGTTCGGAGTATTCGAACTAATTGCAATATATCATTTTAGAAGTGAGAATCAATTCAATTCGTAAACAGAAATTTAATTTTTGTTTAATCTCAATTTTAAATCAGATGTTATTTACAAGCCATTGATGAAGTGGATTCATATCTTTAAACACATTGTAAGTGAATTCTACAATATCTTTTTTATGAAACATGTTTAATGATTCAATTTCATAGAATGAATAAACTCCGCTATGCAAAAGAAGTTCTGAATATTTATAATCTGAATCATAACCACGCGGAGTTTTCTTATAAGTCTTTCCGCCAATTGAATAATTTTTATTCTTGAGGATAGATGAAATTATATTGGAAAGTTCTCTTCCCTTATCTGGATTATAAACAGTGTCTCTGTATTTTTTCAATTGCTGTGGACTGAATACATACATTCCTGCTCCAAGAAAAAAATTATTCGGTTCAATGTGAAAATAAAATCCCGAACATTCCATTCTTTTTCCTTTACCTTCCCAAAAGTAAATTCCAAGATTAGTTTTGTATGGCGATTTATTTTTTCTGAACCTTACATCCCTGTGCAAACGGA
Organism: Ignavibacterium sp.; assembly: GCF_025998815.1. Lineage (NCBI taxonomy): Bacteria > Pseudomonadati > Ignavibacteriota > Ignavibacteria > Ignavibacteriales > Ignavibacteriaceae > Ignavibacterium > Ignavibacterium sp. The sequence goes on along the minus strand of NZ_AP026678.1, from coordinate 2,235,856 downwards.
ATATTGATTTATCAACTCTTGGAACAGCCATAATATTTGGAGCAAAAGTTTGTATCCTCTCACCAAGATCAATTACAAACTGCATAGCGGGCTGCAGAAACTCGATATCAAATCTCTCTCTGTTTTTCAGAAACCATTCACGGTTGTTATTTTTAGAAAGGTCTGATAGATACTTTGCAGTTACAAAAGGAAATGTCATCGCTTTCATCTGAACCTCGTCTTAATCTTTTTTATCTCTGTCAAAATATAATTAAAATGTTCTTCCATTACACCAATTTTTATTATTAAAAGTTTATTTTGTTTTTTATACATTGCCCGATAACAGAAATAATTTTATGAAAAAGTTAGTAATAGTAAATATTTTATTTCTAAGTATTAATATTTATTCACAGCCACAATGGGTTAGAATAGATTCACCAACTAATAATTTGTTGAGAAAAATTGTTTTTGCTGATTCTTTGAATGGCTGGGCTTGCGGACTTAACGGTACAATCATTCACACATCAGATGGTGGTGATAGTTGGATAATCCAGAATACCAACACATCTGATCCTGTAATTGATATACATTTTATTGACAATCAAAATGGTTATGCGTTAACCTGGGAATTGAACAATCCACCTCTTGGCACTAATATGCTTAAAACAACTGACGGTGGTATAAATTGGATAAAAGAATTCATTCCGATTGAAACAGAATTTTTCAGATCAGTATTTTTTTTGAACGAGCAGTTTGGAATGATTGGAGACAGATTCACATATTATACAACTAACGGAGGAACGAATTGGAACTTATCTCAAAGGGATAGTGATATTGTTGCAAATCTTCCTTTTCTTCAAATTCAGATGTTAAATGATTCACTTGGTTTTGCCTGTGGAGGTGTTCTTGATAATTCTGGTATAATCTGGAAAACAACGGACGGCGGAAGAAACTGGAAAACCAACGGAATAAGTCCCGATGAGATTTTTGAAATTGTCATTTTTGATTCACTAAATATTTTAGCTCTCTCCGGCGACCCAGAATATCTCTACGGAGTTGGATTAATTAAATCATCAGACGGCGGAGAAACCTGGTCCTATGAAGAGCTTCCGATTAATGCAGTTTGTTTTGGGATTGATTTCAGGAATGAACTCGAAGGTTGGTCAGCAGCAGGATACAAAATACTTTTTACCAATGATGGAGGAAATAGTTGGTCTGAAATGGATACTCCAGACAGCTCTGCAGTTTATGATGTTCAATTTGTAAACGATAGAAAAGGATTTGCCTGCGGACAAGATGGAGTTTTATTTAAATATATCCCGGATCCAAATAGTGTTGAGCAAGCAACAGTGTCAAATGAAATTGATTACAAACTTTTCCAGAATTATCCGAATCCTTTCAATCCTGTTACCAGTATACAGTATGCAATTGGCAGCAGGCAATTTGTTCAAATAAAAGTTTATGACTTACTTGGTAATGAAGTTGCAACACTGGTTGATGAAGAAAAACCTGCTGGTCGATATGAAGTTGAGTTCAATGCAAATCAGATTTCTAAAACTGGTATTTCAAGTGGCGTTTACTTCTACAGATTAAAACTGATAAATTCTTCGGTCGCTTCAGAAAAAGTTACTACTGAAACGAAAAAGATGATTTATTTAAAGTGAAATTTTAGCTGGAAATTAAGAATTGGTGCACCCTGGGGGACTCGAACCCCCGACCAATAGATTAAGAGTCTACTGCTCTACCAACTGAGCTAAGGGTGCGATGCAAAAATAAAGAAAATTTCTTATTCTGAAAGTGACTGAAAAAGTGATTTATATTTTAGAATTGAAATTATGCGAGATTGATTTAAGGGTTAAATTTAATAGTCAGGCGTGCTCTCCTTCACGCCTTCAAAGCAAAATAGATTATTTCTGTGCAAATACTTTATCCGGAGGCATATAATCCGGAACTTTATTTTTAACCGGCTTGAGTGATTTTAAATAGGCAAACATTGCCTTCAGATCATCATCAGAATGTTGCCCGGTTAACTCCCAAGGCATTGGCGGCATAATAGGCCTTCCGGCACCAAGGTGTTTACCGGTTCTTAAAGCATTTATAAACATTTCTTCATTCCAGGAACCAATTCCGGTTTCAATATCGGGAGTTAAGTTAGCTGCAAATGATGCTCCCCACGGACCAACAGCTGCGGTAATATCCTGTGTAAACAAAATCCATTTCCCTGGCTGAACTAACTTATTATCAACCTCATTAATTTGTGTTGTTGAAGGTGAGCCGGAAAGAAGTCTGGTTGTATCCGGAACAGGACCTTGTGGAGTGAAAACTTTGGGTGTGTGGCAATCACCACAACCTCCAAATGTTACAAGGAATTCTCCTCGTGCAACTTTATCTGCCTGTGTCATCTCAGCTTTTTCATTTGCAGAGTTGTTACAAGCAGAAAAAATAACCATTAAAAAAGTTGTTGTAATAACAACAGAAAACAAGATTTTTAACCTAAACATGGTTGCCTCCTTTTTAGGTTTTAATTTATAAATAGAAATTGTGAATTATTGACAAGTCAAAATTGCAATAATATTCCTTAACTACAATTATAAAACTGTTTAATGGTAGAATTTATAAACTGAAGGTAAAATAACATTTCGGCTTGATGTTTGTTTAAGGAAAATTAAAAAAGGAAAATATTATGAAAAAGTTTTTAGTCTTTGTCATCGTAGTTATTGCCGGATATCTTTTATACGATAACTTCATTAAAGAAAAAGAAGTATTAGAAGTGAAAGGAAATCTTGTTAAAGTTAAGGAAGCCGTTGATATAGATGCGCCAGCAATTCAACCAAGAACCTGGGGACATATTGAAGGAAAGGTTAAAAATGTTAGTGAAAGTGATGTGGATAATATTGAAATCATTTATAAAATTAATGGAAAAGAATCTATTGCAAGATTAACAAAATTATCGGCTGGCGAAGAAAGTAACTTTAAAACAGAAAAAGTTATGCTTAACAGTTATGAAGCTTCTCATTTTCTTGAAAAAGTAACTTTCGATACGAAGTAAGAAAAAATTATAAAAAGTTTCTAAAAAAATTTTTTATATCACTTCACTTTAAATATTAATCTTTATAGATTGCCTCACGCAAAAAATAAAAATTAATTTTGTGACAAATCATTTTTTACTTTCGTAATGATATGATCAGACAAAAGAAATCCAAGAAAGATCTTCAGAAAAATCCTAACCAGCTTGAATTAGATTTTAGTGAGAAGGAAGTAGTTGTAGATATTAAACTTCCAAGAGCATCAGTTAATACTGCAAAGCAGCAATCCAACAACAGAAAAAGACTTGCTATTCAGTTAGCAGAAAATTAATTCTTTAATACTGTTTTTTAGCGATTACATTTTTTATTGCAGCATCAATCCAATTCTCTAGTATTGATGGCAATGTTTTTTCTGGTATTACCAGTGCCTGACTTCTACTGAATAGAAATACAGTATCACCGTGAGCTTTGCCAGCATCAATTTTAGTCTTTAACCACTCCTGAAGTTTCTTTAACCAGTTATCGCGGTCGCGATCTTTAACATCTGTTTCAAGGATGTAAAGTTCTTCATCTTTATAAACACAGCGCACTTCATTAAATCTAAATTTCTGTCCGTCACCGCCAAGCTGATTAAATAAATTGTTTGAAAGGTAATTTAATCTGTGTTCGTTTACTGCGATATCTATATCTTTCCAAACTTTCGATATAGGATCCTTTTCAAATTTAACCGGAGGATTAACCATACAAACATTGTATTGGTTAAAGAGTGCTTCGAGAAACTGAGATACTTCATAAAGTTTCTGATATGAATCCAAAGCATCCCATCTTTTTCTCGCATTGGTTAATCTTTTATTTTCCGGACTTGTAAGATTGCTATATCCTTCTTTAACATTCTGAAGATTTGCCCACTTCTCAAGTGGATTGTCCTGATATATCCAGCAGTTTGTAGAAATCCAGTTTTGTGTTTCCTGATCAAGAGCATCTGTAAAGAAATAGAAAAAGTTTGATTCGATAGAGTTGTTTAATCTGTACTGAGCAAATACTGATTTAATTAACTTAACAGCTTTTGCCTGGTCATCAATTGCACCAATTGAATTTATTGATTTGGTTATCGCTTCATCTCTTAATGATTTTATGCTTGAGGAGTTTGAAGTATCCAGCCATGCAAGAAAAGACAAAGGTGGTTCAACTTTATTTAACTCGCCTAACATATTCAGACAAGTAAGTAACAAATATGTTTGAAGAGCTGAAACCTCAAACGATTCGTTTGTAACAGTAATCCATTTTTTAACTTCGTCTTCAGTTAAAGTGTTAGCAAGGTTTATTCTTCTTAACACCGACTGTATTTTAATCTGAAGTGACCGGTCAATCCGATCCCAGTTTGGGAGTTGCTCAACCTCGTGCATTTTTGAAGTGGTGATTTTTTCTACTGATAATTCGTATTCTTCTGTTACTTTGTCTATTAAACTACCGGATGTGATTGGATCTTGCACCCTTCAACCCTACTTTCTGTTGATTGTTTATTAATAATGTTTTTGTCCAGATTTCTCAACTTTTATTCCACTTAACTTCTCTTTTAATTGCTGAAATTGTAGTGTTATTTTACAGGTGTTAATTAAAAATCCCGTTTGTTGGTAAAATTTACAGTAAAAAATTTACATTGGTTTTTGAGTTATCTTTGTTGTGCAATTGAATTTTTACTGTGAAACTGATAATAATGTCAATAGTTTTTCATAAAAAAGTATGATTAAAAACGAGTCTAAAACACAAGTTTTTCCTGCTTCTTTGGTTTCAATTGCTGCAACGCTTTGGGCAATTGATGGAATTGTACTAAGACCTTATTTATATAATCTTCCAGTTCCATTGGTTGTATTCATTGAAACTACAATTGTTGCAATAATTCTCACCCCGTTTTTTTATAGGCAATTTTCTTCATTAAAAAAACTTCAATCTAAAGATTGGATTGCATTTATAGGTGTTGCTTTTTTCGGTGGAGCGCTTGGAACTATGGCAATTACGAGAGCGCTGTTCTTTGTTAACTATGTTAATCTTTCAATCGTAATATTTATTCAAAAACTTCAGCCCGTATTTGCTATAATTCTTGCCGCAATAATTCTAAAAGAAAAACTGACAAAAGAATTTATATTTTGGGCAACTCTTGCAATCATCGGTGCCTATATAATTACTTTTGGTTTTAATCTTCCTATGCTTGATGCAGGAGATAAAACGGCAGTTGCTGCTTTGTTTGCTTTGGTTGCGGCATTCAGTTTCGGATTTTCAACTGTACTTAGCAAAAGAGCTTTAAGGAATATTGGTTTTCAACTTGGTACTTATCTTCGTTTCGCAATAACTGCAGTAATTATGTTAATTGTTGTCTCAATAACAAATGACTTCAAATCTTTTTCAAACATTTCTTCAAATCAATTTTATGTTTTTTTAATTATTGCATTTTCAACCGGTGGTCCGGCAATTTTTATTTATTACTATGGCCTGAAAAAAATCAGTGCATCTGTTGCAACAATTTGTGAACTGGCTTTTCCTCTTTCTGCAGTAATACTTGAATACTTTGTTCACGGAAAGATTTTAAGTCCTGTTCAATTGATTGGCGCACTAATTCTTCTGCTCAGTATTATAAAAGTTAGTGGAATTGAAATTCCGTCATTCTTTAATAATAAAGAAGAATAAAATAATATCTTTCATGCTTCCTCTTTATTTGGAAAAACTTACTCCTGCTGAATTAAATAGCAGAGCTGACACTCTTAAAAATATGTTGGAAGAGTGTAGACTTTGCCCGAATGAATGTTCTGTAAACAGATTAGCTGGTGAAACAGGCAACTGTCATTCAACCGATGAAGTTGTCATCTCAAGCTATGGTCCTCATTTCGGGGAAGAACCAGAACTTGTTGGACTTTATGGTTCCGGAACAATTTTCTTTACAAACTGTAATCTATCCTGCATCTACTGCCAGAATTATGATATAAGTCAGTTAGGTATCGGAAATAGAATTTCAATTGATGAACTTGCAAATATCATGATTTCCCTTCAAAGCAGAGGTTGCCATAATATTAATCTGGTAACTCCGACACATTTTGTTCCTCAGATTGTAGAAGCATTGATTATAGCCATTGAAAAAGGACTTGAGATTCCGCTTGTTTACAATTGTGGTGGATATGAATCTGTTGAAACTCTCCGGTTGCTCGAAGATATAATTGATATTTATATGCCTGATATAAAATACTCAGATAATGAAATTGCCACACGACTTTCGGGCATAAAAAATTACTGGAATGTTGTGAGATCTGCAATCAAAGAAATGCACAGACAGGTGGGTGACCTTCACATTGACAGAAAAGGAATTGCAAAAAGAGGTTTACTTATAAGGCATCTTGTTTTGCCAAATAATTTAGCCGGTTCGGAAAAGGTTATTGATTTTATTGCAGATGAAATCTCCAAAGAAACATATCTGAATATTATGGATCAATATCATCCTGCATTCAAAGCCGCTGAAGATAAAAAGCTAAAGAGAAGAATAAAACCGGATGAGTATGAAAGAGTAGTTGAATATGCAAGGTTCAAAGGATTACACAGAGGTTTATAAAAGATTAAAGTTCCACAGCAATACATTTGAACTTTGAGATTGTTGAAATAGCTTTGCATATCAAATAATAATAATCAGGCATCTATGAAGAACTTATTCCTAACAACTGTAGGGCTCATAACAATTTTAATTCTATTTTCCTGCAAGAGCGAAACATTCGAAACCAAAGGTTCACCAGAATATCTTGAAGAAATTAAAAAATGGGATGAAAGAAGAGTAGAAAGACTTAAAGCTCCTGACGGTTGGTTAAATCTTGTGGGAAGAACCTGGTTAAAGCCGGGAGTAAATAAATTTGGTTCAGCAAAAGATAATGATGTAATTATTGAATCTGACAAAGTACCCGCTTATATGGGAGAATTTATTTTTAAAGATTCAACAGTAATAATGAAAATTTATGACGGAGTTCAGGTGTTACTTGACGGAAAACCAGTTAAAGAAGTAATAATGATAGATGATCAGAAAAAAGATATGACTGTGTTTGAATATGGAAGTATCAGATGGAATTTAATTATTCGTGGCGATAAATATGGAATTCGATTCAGGGACCTTGAATCACCGTTAGTAAAAAACTTTAATGGAATAGAAAGATTTCCGGTTAATCAGTATTGGAAATTGACTGCGAGATTTGAAACATATAATCCACCGAAAAAAATATTTGTCCCGAATGTTCTTGGCCAAATTGAAGAGGAGTTATCTCCCGGCGCAGTTGTTTTTGAAAAAGATGGTAATACTTTCCGCATTGATGCAATTGATGAAGGTGAAAGATTATTTCTCATCATTGCTGATGAAACAAGTGGTGTTGAAACTTACGGTGGTGGAAGATTTATGTATGTAGATAAACCGGATTCCACAGGAAAAATAATTCTGGACTTTAACAAAGCTTATAATCCGCCTTGTGTTTTTACCAAATATGCAACTTGCCCTTTGCCACCAGAACAGAATTATCTCAAGCTAAGAATCACAGCAGGTGAAAAAAATTATGGTGAAGGGCATTGAGGATTTAAAGGAATAAGGTATTAGGAATAAGGAATAAGGTATAAGGTAAAAGGATTAAGGTATATAGAATTGGCGACAGGCAGTAAGTAATGAAGTATTAAATATGGATATGATTTAAAAAATTCAGAGAGAATTATACTTTATTTTTTAATCCATACAATAAAAGCAAGCAAAAGACTTACTGATGCTGAGATGATAAAAGGAATCTGAGAGCCAAACTTATCCCAAAGAATTCCGGTAATAAAAGAGCCAAGCATCACACAAACACCCATAATTAAAGTAGCCAGACCAATAGCTGTCCCTCTGTTTTCATCGGAAATCAAATCGGAAATCCAAGCTTTTGAAATACCTTCTGTTGATGCAGCATATATTCCATACAGTGCAAACAACAGCCACAGTAGATAAATGTCAGGAACGAGAGCGAAACCAAAGTAAACAAGGGAGAAAAGAATTAATCCAAATGTGAAAACTTTTTTCTTACCAATTTTATCAGATAAATGCCCCATAGGATATGAAGTTGCTGCATAAACAATGTTATAAAAAATATATCCAAAGATTGCAAGTGTTGATGATTCAGAAATATCGCGGGATTTTAATATCAGAAATACATCACTGCTGTTTACTAAAGAAAATGCTGCAAGTAAACCTAGAATTCTCTTATAACTTTTCGGAGATGATTTTAAGAAATCAAAATAACTATGCTTAATTCTTTTTTCTGATGATATAGTTTTATCCTTTATCATCAGAGTTAATGTTACAGCAATAATGGAAGGAATAAAAGCAATAAGAAATATCAGCTGATAATTTTCCGGATAAATTTTTAATAACACAAGGGCTGCTACCGGACCAATTGCAGCACCAAGTGTATCCATTGCTCTGTGAAACCCAAAAACTGCACCTGAATTTCCATTGCTGTATGAACCAAGCAATGCATCTCGTGGAGCAGTTCTGATTCCTTTTCCAATTCTGTCCGTAACGCGGGTAATAAAAACAGTTGGAATGTTTTGGAAAATTCCGGGCAGTGGTTTTGAAATTGCTGATAAACTATAACCAAGTGTAACGAATATAGAGCGTTTCCCAACCTTATCTGATAAGTTCCCGAAATAACCTTTAAGAAGTGCTGAAATGAATTCTGCAATACCTTCAATAATACCAACCATCGCCATTGAAGAGCCAAGCACAGCAGTTAGGAAAATCGGAGTAACAGGATAAAGCATTTCGCTTGCAATGTCTGTGAATAAACTCACCAGACCAAGTAAAATAACCTGTTTATGTAATTTGGTTTTCATCTCGGGTTATCTCTGTAAGTATGATTTTTGTATGAAGCAAATTAACAATAGATAGTTGAATAATATTTATTTTTGTTCACAACTTTTAATTAATTGAGGATAAAATGAGAAGAAAAGTTATTGCCGGCAACTGGAAGATGAATAATGATCTCCAACAGTCTGTTTCATTAATCGAAGAGCTTAAAAATAAACTTGTAAACAAGTCGTTAAACTGTGATGTAATCATATGTCCACCATTCACTTCACTTTATGAAGCAAAGAAATTAATCGATGGAAGTGTAATCAAACTTGGTGCGCAAAATATGTTTTATGAAGACTCAGGTGCTTTTACAGGAGAAATATCAGCTCAAATGCTTAAATCAGTTGGATGTGAGTATGTTATTCTTGGTCACTCAGAAAGGCGGACAATTTTTGGTGAAAAGGATGAAATGATAAATAAGAAAATCAAAAAGGCTTTATCACAAAAACTAAAACCAATTTTCTGTGTTGGTGAAACTCTTGAAGAGCGCGAAAAAGATATAACCGAAAAAGTCATAAAGAAACAAATTGAAAAAGGATTAGTTGATATTACACCTGATGAAATTCTTGATGTAATAATTGCTTATGAACCTGTTTGGGCAATCGGGACAGGAAAAACCGCCACTCCTCAGCAAGCGCAGGAAGTTCATCAATTTATAAGAAAACTTTTGACAAATATGTATTCAAAGGATTTTGCAAATATGATTGTTATCCAATACGGAGGAAGTGTAAAGCCTGATAATGCCAGAGAATTGCTATCACAAAAAGATATTGATGGAGCTTTAGTTGGTGGGGCTTGTCTTAAAGCGGATTCATTTCTGGGAATTATTGAAGCAGCATAATTGTATTTTAATGATGCCGCAATCACGCCGGTTGCGGCTATTGTTAAAAGTTTTTTAAGATTACTCCAATCACTCATTCATCCTTCCAATCAATCATTCATTCAAACATTCAATAATTCAACCATCCAAACATTTAACCATTCATTCATTCCCTCATTCAACCATTCACTTTTTATACTTCGCTCTTGGACCTTCAAAATATCTTCTTATTTCATTTATGTCTTTTGTCTTTCCAAGAACAATTATGAGCTTAATTCTTGCTTTTTGTCCGTTAATGTAATCTGCAAATATGACTCCGATATCGTGTAAATGTTTTCCGGCACCGGGATAACTGTAGATGTAGTCTGTTTCACCTGCCGGACATCGCGATGTCAGTACCACAGGAATTCCTTTCTGAACAGCATATTTAATTCCTTCAAAAGCAGGAGGAGGAACATTTCCAACTCCAAGTGCTTCAACAACAATTCCGGATGCACCACTGTCAGCAGAAAATCTGAAAAACTTTTCGTTCATTCCAGCATAAACAGTAAGCATATCAACATTGTCATCTATTACATCTGTTTCAATTTTTTCAAGATAATGTGGAAGACGATTGTAAATCACTCTTTCATTCTGAACAAATCCAAGAGATCCAAAATCCAAACTCTTAAACGACTCAACCGAATCAGAATAAATTTTTGTTACCTCGCTCGCTGCATTTATCTCACCATTCAAACAAACAAGCACACCTAAATTTTTAGAGTTATCATTTAGACAGATATGAATCGCATCAATTAAATTTTTCGGACCATCCCAATCTGGTTCGGAACTGTTTTTCATTGAACCAATCATAACGATTGGAATTTGAGTATTTATTGTTAAGTCAAGGAAGTAGGCGGTTTCTTCAAGAGTATCGGTTCCGTGCGTAACAATTACTCCGTCATAATGTTTTTCTGATAAAAGTTGTTTTATTTTTTTTGAAAGCTGAAGCATAAGTTGTGGTGTAACATGCGGGCCTGGATATTTTCCAAAATCAAAGTATTCAATTTCCGCTAGCTCTTTTGCTTGTGGAATCATATCAAGCAACTCACTTCCGGAATACCTTGGAATCGCACCTCCGGTAGTTTGGTCTATCATCATTGAAAATGTTCCGCCGGTAAAAACAACCAAAATCTTTTTCATAAAACTCCTTTATTTTCATCGTAAAAATAAGTGGCTGTTTGATTGGAATGAAAGCTGATTGCTCACATTTAAAATTATATGACTTGCCATAGAAAAGATGTTAATTTATTTTCGAAACAAAATAAAGAGAGGTTTTTTATGTTAATGGTTCAAGATGTTGATTTAACTCCAAATCCACACGCATTAAAATTTATCTTGAATGAAAAATTACTTAATTACGAAAGTCGTCAATATTCAAGCAGGGAAGAAGCTGAAAACGATCCATTTGCAAAAGGAATTTTCCAAATTCCAGGCGTTGTTTCCGTTTTCTATATGGATAAGTTTGTAACAATTGAAAAAACTAAAGAAACAAACTGGGGTCAGATACAAAGACCTTTTATTAATTTCCTCAAAGATTTTGATAAGAGTCTTATCCCTGCAGAAAAAGAAATTGAAATGTCTGAGCAGGAATCTAACGAGCTTCTGAAAAAGATAAATGAACTGCTTGATCAGAAAGTAAGACCTGCTTTAGCTGGTGATGGCGGCGGTCTTGAAGTTCTTGGAGTAGAAGGTTTCACTGTCAAGATTCGTTATCAGGGCGCTTGTGGCAGTTGCCCGAGTTCCATTTCCGGAACACTCATGGCAATTGAAGGATTATTGAAGCGAGATATCAATCCTGCTATTCAGGTTATTCCTGCTTGAATGAATTGCCAGAATATTTTTATTCCGAAAAAATTATTTCGGGTATTCATTTCATCGTAATCACAGATGGTAAAGCACTAAAACAGGTTTTGATTAACTCAGCTTTACCATCTTCTTTACATAAACTCATCAAAACAAATTCATCAGATAGAAATTTATTGAATACTTTTTATCAGTTAGAAGAATATTTTTTTGAAGGAAGAAAAGAATTTTCAATCCCAACTGATCCGGACGGAACTGAGTTACAGAAAAAAGTATGGAAAGAACTTTTGAAAATTCCTTTTGGAAAAACAATTTCATACAAGCAACTTGCTGAGCGACTCGGCGATAAAAGTCTTATTCGTGCGGTTGGAAAAGCAAATGCTGCGAATCCTATTCCAGTAATAATTCCGTGTCACAGAGTTATAGGAACTAATGGTTCGCTTGTTGGTTATTCGGCAGGTCTTGAGATTAAAAAGAGATTATTGAAACTCGAAAAAAGTTTAGAGTCAAACCTTTTTGAATAAAAAAAGAGAAGCAAACCGAAGTAAGCTTCTCTTCAAATTAATCAAAGGAGTGATGCTATTTAATTTCAGTTACTTTACTGATATCCGGTAACTTTACGAATTTCTCGTTGAATTTGAATGTGCCTTTATCAGTTTTTACTGATTTAACCACTTTTACCATTACAAAATCAACTTTTTTCTTACCCTTTGCTTTATCTGCAAATGATTGCTGTTTTGCCATTTATATCTCCTGATAAAATTGTGCGCAAATATATCATATTAGCCCGTAAAATGAAAGATTTAAATAATTATGAGTAAAAGCACTTTTGATTTTAGAGCAAATTTCAGGGTATTTTGTAAGTAATTTTTTCTTAAAATCACACTTTAATTAAAAAATATTGGTACGATTATACATTAATTATAGGCATAATTATAGGAAGTAACTTTATTGCTAAACCTTTATTTAAGGAATAGCATCTAATATTCTGTAAAAAATCAACATTTCTCAAAAATTTCGTTGTTTATTTACCAAAGTTTAATTAGGTTTTTACAACAAAATTTAGGAATTATAAATGTTTTTATTAGCTACTATAATAATACTTTCTTATCTGGTTGGTTCAATTCCAACTAGCATTATTATTAGTAAAGCTGTAAAAGGAATTGATATCAGAAATTACGGAAGTGGAAATGCCGGTGGTACAAATGTAATGCGTGTACTCGGCTGGAAACACGGAGTTCTGGTTATCTTTCTTGATGCTCTTAAAGGTGCGATTGCAGTAGTACTTATTGCAAGATTACATTACGGAGTTCTTCCTTTCCAGAATGTTTCTCCATTTGATGATTTTACTCTTGTTCAGATTATTGCAGGAATTTCTGCTGTCATTGGACACATCTGGACAGTGTTTGCAGGATTTCGTGGTGGAAAAGGTATTGCCACAGCATTAGGAATGCTACTTATGATTATTACAGTTGATATGTTAATTGCTGTTGGTATCTTTTTAATAGTTGTTTCTATTTCGCGATATGTTTCTCTTGGTTCTATTGTAAGTGCTATGGCTGTTCCATTAAGTATGATTTTCCGGGAAAATGTTCTTCATACACATATCGAAGGTTATAATACACTCTTACCATTTGTAATAGGTGTATCACTTCTTGTAATTTTCACTCACAGAAAAAATCTTGTTCGTTTGGTAAACGGAACAGAGAACAAATTAAGTTTCAGTAAAAAGAAATAACAGAAATGAAAGTTTCGGTGCTTGGCGCAGGCGGCTGGGGAACAACCCTTGCCGTCTTGCTGCACTACAACGGTCATAGTGTTACACTATGGGAGTATAAAAAAGCTTACGCCAAAGAGCTTGCAAAAAGAAGAGAGAATAAAATTTATCTCCCGGGAATTCAAATTCCGGATGAAATAAAAATTTCTTCTGATCTTGAAGATTCCACTGTTCATAAAAATCTTATTGTGCTTGCCGTTCCTTCGCAGTTTCTTAGAAAAGTTATAGAGAAGATTGATTATCATTCCATTAAAGACACAATTCTTGTAAGTGTTTCCAAGGGAATTGAAAAAGAAACTTTGATGACTATGTCGCAGATGATTAAAGATGTTCATCATCGTTTGGATAAAAATCAAATTGGTGTTTTATCAGGTCCAAGTCACGCTGAGGAAGTTTCCAAAAGAGTTCCAACTGCAGTTGTTGCTGCTTCAGTGAGCAGAGAAACATCCAAAACAATTCAATCAGTTTTTATTAATTCTTATTTCAGAGTTTATTCTTCTACTGATATACTTGGTGTTGAGTTAGGTGGAGCTTTCAAAAATGTTATTGCTATTGGTGCGGGAATTATTGATGGAGCCGGATTTGGCGATAATACTAAAGCAGCTATTATGACAAGAGGAGTTGCGGAAATTTCACGTTTGGGTTTGGTAATGGGCGCTCGTCCCGAAACTTTTGCAGGACTATCAGGAATGGGAGATTTAATTGTTACCTGTATGAGCAGACATAGCCGAAACCGTTTTGTTGGTGAACAAATTGGTAAAGGTAAAAAGTTAAAAGATGTTTTAAAGTCAATGGAAATGGTTGCTGAAGGTGTTGAAACAACCAAATCTGTTAATCAGCTTGCAGATAAATATAAAGTAGAAACTCCAATTGCAAATGAGGTCTATAAAATTCTTTTTGAAGATAAAGATCCGATTAAAGCCACAAACGATTTAATGAATCGTGATATGAAGTTCGAATAAATTTTTATTTACTCTTACCGTTAATAAATATTTCATTCAACAAAGCAATGATCTGCGGCTGCGTAAATGGCTTTGATATGTAGTGCGAGCATCCCTTGGCTAAAAATTCTTCTTTATCACCCTTAAGTGCAAATGCAGTAACAGCAACAATAGGAGTTTTCTCATATCCTTTTATCTTTCTTATCTGCTGAGTTGCTTCAACACCATTTATTCCAGAGCCAAGATTTATATCCATCAGTATTGCATCATACTGCTTCTCCGAAGCTTTCTTTACTGCATCTTCGCCTCTTCCAACAACTTCAACATCATAATCTTTTTTAACATAAGCTTCAATTACAGCAGCATTTATTCTGTCATTTTCGACAATCAAGAGTGATTTTCTTTCCTTTGGTGTTCTGCCAAGAATCTGATCTCTGATTGAACGCTCATCAGTTGTTTTAGTTTCACTTGCTGATTTGGTCGAAGGACTATAAGGTAATACGACTGTAAATGTTGAACCAAGTCCTACCTGACTTTCAACGAATATTTTTCCGCCAAGCAATTGAACAAATTTTTTCGTAATACTTAAGCCGAGTCCGGTGCCTTCAAAGTTTCGTGCAAGTCCTTCACTTGCTTGCCTGAATTCTTCAAATATGATATCGAGTTTATCTTTTGGTATTCCAATTCCGGTATCTTTTACGCGAATCATAATCTCGCCGGTAAGTTCATTTCTTTTCACTTCAATCAATACGCTTCCTTTTTCAGTGTACTTTACAGCGTTATTAACAAGGTTATTAAATATTTCTCTTAAAATTTTTGCATCGCTTTTAATAGAAAGTCCCTCTTTCGGATAAACAGCTTTCAGTTCTATGTTTTTCTTTCTTGCAACAGAGTCAAAAAGAATTCTTACTTCATCAACTAATTCAGTTAATGAGACATCAGATAAGTTTAGATTTACTTTTTCACTTTCAACTTTTGAGAGAGTGAGGATCATATTTAAAGTTTCAAGTAACCTGCTTCCGCTTTGATAAATTGTAGAAGCCATTTCACCATAGTTTGAATTAGCAAGTTCATTCATCATAATTTCTGAGTAACCCAGAATTCCAATCAATGGTGTTCTGAGTTCGTGACTCATATTAGATAAAAAGTTAGATTTTAATCTGCTTGCTTCTTCAGCTTTTTCTTTAGCTTTAAGAATTGCTTCTTCGGCGAGCTTTCTTTCAGTTATATCAATCTGAGTTCCCCAGTTTGCAACAAGTTTATTATTCTCAATTATTCCGATAACATTATTAAGAACATACAACTGTGAGCCATCAATCCTGATTTCAACTGTTTCACTGTTTTCTACTTTGTATCCATTCATTATAAAAGATTTGAATGATTCAATGTTTTCAGATTTATTTTTACCTCCGTGAATCTCAGCTAATGATTTGCCGATTAGTTCTTTACTTGAAGATAAACCATACATATTTGCCATTGCATCGTTTGCCTCGGCAATGTAACCATATTCATAGAAGAGTTCAATTTGTTTGTTTACGGGAAGAGTGGTATCAATTGGTTTTCTGAATTGAAGAAGATAAATGCCCTCCATACTTTTTTCTATAAAGTTTCGGTATTTCTCTTCACTCTTTCTCAGAGCATCCTCAATTGATTTTCTCTGGAAGACACCGCCAATGCTTGATGCAATTGCGTTAAGTACTGACATTTCACTTTCAGTCCATATTCTTTCCGAATGGCAATCATCAAAACCGATGAATCCCCAGAACCTTCCCGAAACAAATATCGGAACGATGAGAATTGATTTAATCCCTTGACTTTCGAGAATTGGCTTTTCTTCTTCAGGAAAATCTTTAATTAATCCAAAGATGTTCCCTCCATGAGAAAGCTCATCATACCATCGTTTGAACAATGGCTCATAGGGGAGATTGATTAGTTCTGTATTATCAATTTGTGGTATGGCTTTTTCAGAGCACCATTCATATCTCTGACTCATCAGAACTTTTTCATTTTCAGCATCGTAATGATTTTCAAAAATGTAAACTCTGTCAACTTCAACAGCTTTACCAATTTCAGTCAAAGCCAGCTGAACGCTGAAGTATAAATCTTTTTTTGTTAACAAGTGTGATTGTGCTCTCGATACAGCTGATAACAATTCGTTTAATCTGTTCTTTTCACTTTCTGTCCTTTTTCTTTCAATTGCCATTGCAACCTGATCTGCAACAAACACGAGATGATCCAAATCTTCAATTGTGTATCTTTCGCTCGAGCTGTATGACTGAACTACCAAAACACCAATTGTATTGTTCTTTATTTTAAGAGGAACTCCAAGCCAGTCAAATGAATCAACACCAACAAGCTCTACTTCACCTCTGTTAACAAGTTCCTGAAATACTTCAGGCGAAGCGAATAGTGGTTCGCCGGTTCTCAAAACATATTCAGTAAGTCCTCTTCCGGGTGGTGAAGGTGGAAGTGGTTCATCAACCTCATCAACAAAATAAGGGAATGAAATCAAATCAGAATTTTTATCATACAACGCAATGTAGAAATTTTTTGCGGGCATTATCGTTGCGATAATTTGATGAATCTCTTTAAAAAGATTATCAAGATTTTCTGCTGTGTGTGTTGCTTCGGAGATTCTGTAAACGGCTTCTCTGATTTGATCTGATTTAATTTTATGGGTTACATCTCTTGTAACACCAATTATCGCTTTTGGTTTGTTGTTTTCATCCCGGACAAAGCTAACCTGATTTTCAGTCCATATTATGTGTCCGTGTTTATGTCTTTCTTTGATTAGAATCGTTCGGGTTCTGGTCGGTTCAGCATGAGGATTTTTGTCATACTCAAGCTCTTCTTTCAAAACATGATTAACATAGTAGAAAGATTCGGGTGTGAGTAAATCTTTCAGTTTAATGTCTTTGAATTCTTCCGGCGAATATCCGTGAACCTTAAGACAAGATGGACTTGCATAAATCAAATTTAAATTAAGATCTCTAACCCAGATTTCATCAATTGAGTTTTCAGTTATAAGCTTAAATTTTGCTTCGGTTTCTTTCAGACTCTTTTCTGTTTTTTTGTAGTCAGTAATATCAATCACAATTCCCGATACAATTCTTTCATTATCAGAAGAAATTTTTAATCTTCCTATATTTCTGAAAATTCTGTAATCACCATCTTTATGCTTTATCCGATACTCGATATTATGTTCAGTAATTTTCCCTGCAAGGTAATCCTGCATTGTAGAAGTAAGAATTTGTCTATCAGCTTCGTGAATCAAAGAAATTAAACCATCGAATCCCGAAGGCATCTCAGTTTTATTATATCCGAGGAGTTCTGTTCTTTGGGAAGAGTAGTATATCTGATTTTTATCGAAATTAAATTGCCACCAGGCAATTTTCCCGACAATCATTATTTCATTTAACTTCTCTTCAAGCTCATTAGAAGAAAAATTTTGTGCAGGATGATTGAACTTATCAAATTTCATTTTACTTTTTTTTTTGCTTTCTTTATGACCGCTGATTGTAAACATTTTTTACAAATAAATTTTAAATTGAACAGAGTAAACTGGCAACTATCAAGCCATCTGAGTTTATTATCGTTAGCTGAATATGAGATTTGAGGGCTAATTTTTAGTGTTAAAAGTTAAATTTTTTAGAAAGGTTTTTCTATCAGAATCGGGACGACAATTTTGACTTACATATTTACATGTAATTAAAAACTTTTTACTCAGTTAACCGGCTACCTGGCAGTGAAATTCCTTTAATTTTTCTGAACAAAGAAACAGCAAATGAGTCAGTCATACCCGAGATAAAATCAATTATCATCAGAAGTCTTTCATAAATTTCAGTGCCTGAATTAGCATTAAACAAAATTCTTTTAGGTAGAAGATTGACCAGGGTTCTGTTCTTTGGTTTAATATTTCCATCAAGCCATTCATTGAAAGAATTTATGAATGCATCCAACAACCCTCCAAGCACTTCGTATCCGGCCGCTTCTCTTTCAACAACTGTCCGATGACGATAAATTTTTTCAACTGAAAGTTTTTCAATTTCGGTTAAGCCATTTGCTGCAGGAATAAGGGAAATCAGTTCATCATTAAGTTTTGCAGAGAGAATATCACTTTCGTGTTCAAGAAAAACTTCTGCAAGTTCTTTTACCAATTCGCTTATTGCTTTAGCTCTGAGATAACCAATTTTTTCTGCATCATCTCTCTGATTGTAATCTGACACAAGATCAATTCGAATAAGATTTTTAAGTAGTTGTTCAGTCTCATTAAATGTTACAAGTCCTAATCTGTAGCCATCTTCCAAATCCATAATTCTGTAACAAATGTCATCTGCAGCTTCAACAAGAAAACTTAGTGGATGCCTGCACCAGAAATAATTCTTATCGTCAATTCTTATAAGCTCTGTATGCTCAGCAACTGATTTAAAGATTTCTTTTTCAGATTGAAAGAATCCGAACTTTCTGTAAATCTTAGAAGTATCAACATTATTATTAGTTAAAGACTCTTTCGGATATTTAGTTAATGCTGCAAGAGTTGCGTAAGTCAATCGGAGTCCGCCAACTACTTTTGGATTTTGTAATTTGGTTATTATACGGAATCCTTGTGCATTACCTTCAAACTTTGTTAAGTCGTTCCATTTCTTTTCATCATTAATTACTTCTTTAAACTTTTTTCCATTTCCGTTTTTAAAGTATTCGGAAATTGATTCTTCACCCGAATGACCAAACGGTGGATTTCCTATGTCATGAGCAAGGCAAGCAGCGGCAACAATTTCACCAAAATGAAATTTTGTGAAGTCATCTTTTAATTCCGGATGTCTTGAAATTATTTTTTCACCTACGAGATTACCAAGTGATCTTCCAACAACTGACACTTCAAGACTATGGGTTAATCGGGTATGAACAAAATCACTTTCGGGTAAAGGAAAAACCTGTGTTTTATCCTGCAACCTTCTGAATGCAGGTGAGAAAACAATCCGATCAAAGTCTCTCTGAAACTGACTTCTGCCATCGTGACTGCTTTTATAATTTTTTTCATCTGTTCCTAATTGAACTGAGGATAAAAGTTTTTTCCAATCCACAACAAATTCCTTTAATTAACAGGGTCAAAATAATAATAAATGATTTATGAGTATAAGTATAAGTTTATGTTTAAGTTAAAGAGATGGTTTAATTCTGTTGATTTAGGTTCGTTTCAAATATTATTGAGTTTACATTAAGGTTGATTTATTTTTCGAACAATGAATTCAATAAAAGCAAATATTCTTGAATCTTCTGTTCAGTACATTAAATCTGTTGGACCGAAAAGAGCAGAGTCATTCGCAAGAATCGGAATACAAACTATTCGTGATCTTCTATTCTATTTTCCTTCCCGGCATCTTGATCGTTCAACTGTTCTTACTGCTGCAAAAGCTTACAGCTATATCTTAAATGGTTATGAAGGTGAAATAACTGTTTTAGGAAAAGTTATTGAAAGAGAAAAAATACGTGTTCGAAACAAAGAGATACTCAAAGTTCAGATGAAAGATAATACGGGATTTTTTGAATGTGTTTGGTTTCAAGGCGCAAAATATTTTTATGATGTATTTAAAGAAGGAGAATTCTTTGCTGTTTCAGCAAAACCCACGATTGATAAATATGACAGATTTCAGTTTGTTCATCCTGATTTTGACAGGATAACGGAGGAAGAATCACAAAGTTTTCTTCATACTGGAAAAATTATTCCGTTCTATAGAATTCCAAAAGAACTTAAAGCAAGAAACATTGGTGATTTCAGCTTAAGAAGAATAATTGCTTATGCCGTTGAACATTATGCAGATGAAATTGAAGAAACATTACCAGGGGAAATTCTACATCAGCATAATTTGCTTAGATTAAACGAAGCAATTAAAAATTTTCACTTCCCACAAAGTCAGGAATTATTTTTAAAAGCAAGATACAGATTCAAGTTCGAGGAGATTTTTTATCTTGAATTACTTCTTGCGCTTCGGAAAAATAAAATTCAGAAAAAGAGTAAGCCGATTAAGTTTGAAATTAAAACAGATTTAATTAAAAACTTTTTAAAAATTCTTCCTTTCGAATTAACAGATGCACAGAAAAAAGTTTTGTCTGAAATAAAAAAAGACATGCTTTCAGACAAACCAATGAACAGATTACTTCAGGGAGATGTTGGAAGCGGAAAGACTGTGGTTGCATTGATTGCAATGCTTATAGCAGTTGATAGCGGGTATCAGGCAGCATTGATGGCACCAACAGAAATTCTTGCAGATCAACACGCAAAAAATATTTCTCTATTGATGAAAAAACTGAATGAAGTAAATAAAAGTAAGCAGATTAAAGTTTCACTATTGCTTGGTGGACAAAGTAACTCAGTAAGAGCAAAAAAGGAAAAAGAAAAAGAGTTACAGGAAGCAGATATAATAATCGGAACTCACGCATTGATTGAAGAGAAAGTCTCATTCAGAAATCTTGGACTTGTTGTAATTGATGAGCAGCATCGTTTTGGAGTTAAGCAACGTGCTGACTTGCTTGCAAAAGGTTTAGCTCCTGATGTTCTTGTTATGAGTGCGACTCCAATACCAAGAACTCTTACTATGACAATTTATGGTGATCTTGATGTTTCAGTAATTAATGAAATGCCTAAAAACAGAAAACCAATAAAAACTGTTTTAAGAGGAGAAAATAAACTTCCCGAGATTTATAAATTTATTATTGATAAAGCCAGAGAAGGTTATCAGACATTTATCGTTTATCCATTGGTTGAAGAATCAGAAAAACTTGATTTGAAAGCAGCAACAAACTATTACGAAGAATTGAAGAATACTTATCTCAAAGATTTGAATGTTGGATTGATTCACGGAAGAATGAACTGGCGTGAGAAAGAAGAAATGATGTTTAGATTTTTGAAAAAAGAATTTGATGTACTTGTGGCAACAACTGTAATAGAAGTTGGGATTGATATTCCTGATGCAAACATAATTTTAATTAATGATGCACACCGTTTTGGTCTTTCACAACTTCATCAGCTTCGCGGAAGAGTTGGAAGAAGTAATAAGCAAGCATATTGTATTCTAGTAACACAAGATAAAATTGCCGCAAAGCAATCTGCCAATGAACTGAACTTTGAATATTTATCTCCAACTCAACTTGAATATTACAAAGCATCTGTTCGTTTGCAATCAATGGTAAAGTTTAATGATGGTTTTAAGATTGCAGAAATTGATTTGAAGCTCAGAGGTCCAGGAGATATTTTCGGAACAAAGCAAAGTGGTTTTCCTGAATTGAAGTTTGTAAACATAGCAGAAGATTCAGAATTAATTTTTGAAGCAAAGAACTCGGCGTTTGAATTAATTTCTTCCGATCCAACACTTTCACAGAAAAAAAATTTTTTAGTAAGAAAAAAACTTTTAGAGAGTTATAAAGAAAATATTCTTTATGCTGACATCGCCTGATCAACTTACATAAAAAACACAAATTCATTTCAGGCCTGTAAATAAATGCTCCGATTGATGTCAAAAAAATTTTTATGATCCTACTGTTACTCTGAAAATTAATTTTAAACCTCTTTAAACTCATTCAAGTGTCTTTAAAAAATTTTTTTCAGCTGCTTCAAACTTCTTGACTTAAATTTTATAACTCATATATTTGCTTGTGAAAAAAATTTTTTCGGAGAAGTTATCTTATCAATACAGTTTAAAGAGAAGTTGAGTGTTGCATTAGCATTTAATGTAAAGCCGGAAAGTGAAACTTTCATTGAATCAGTGTCTCCGAACTCACAAAAATCAAACTCACCTTATAAAACATCTCAAGATACTTTTGCTGAATGGGATACATGGGAAACAATCAATGCATTGCGTGATGCTCTTTCCATTTATCATGATGTTACTTTAGTTGAAGCTAACGAAGAAGCATTTGAAAAATTCAGACAACTAAGACCAGATATTGTATTCAACATTGCTGAAGGAGCATTTGGCGTAAGTCGCGAAGCTCAAATTCCTGCAATGCTTGATATGTTGCAGATTCCTTACACGGGTAGCGATGCTTTAACTCTCGCAATTTGTCTTGATAAAGCAAGAACCAAAGAGATACTGAGCTATTACAAAATTCCGAATGCAAAATTTTTTGTTGCTGATAGAGTTGATGAAGTAAGACAGAATCATTATTCATATCCGTTGATTGTTAAACCAATATGCGAGGGTTCAAGCAAAGGAATTTTTTCTTCATCATTCGTTACGAATCAAAATGAATTACTAAGCGAGGTTGAAAGAATAAACTCTGAGTATTCTCAATCTGCATTGATTGAAGAGTTTTTACCCGGAAGAGAATTTACTGTTGCAATTTTAGGAAATGGTAACGAGGCAAAAACACTTCCGATAATTGAAATCAGATATGACAAGTATCCCGAAGGAGTAAAACCATTATACTCTTATGAAGCAAAATGGATACTCGATACTAAAGAATCTGAATTTGAGGTTTTTGATTGTCCGGCAAAGTTGGATAAATCACTGGAAGAAAAAATTATTAAAGTTTGTCTCAACACATACAAAGTATTGAGGTGCAAAGATTGGAGTCGCATTGATGTTCGATTGGACAGTAAGGGTGAGCCAAACATTATTGAGATTAATCCTTTGCCCGGTATAATGCCTGACCCAAGAGAAAACTCGAGTTATCCTAAAGCTGCAAGAGCAGCCGGAATGACTTATGATGAAATGATAAATTCTGTTTTGTTAGCTGGATGTAAAAGATACAATCTTGCATGAAAAAAGAAACACGAATACTCGTTTGTTATAATTCTCCTGTAAGTATCTTTCCCGTTTATAACGGAAAGCCGGGAGAAAATTCTCAGCAAGGAATTGATTTATCAGAGTATTCATTTGTCTCTCAGATTAATCAGATTGTTGAAATGCTTTCAACAAAGTTTCAGGTTGTTGAGTCTTTTGCTGTAAACAGAGATATTACTTTATTGATAAATAAATTGAACTCTTTTCAACCTGATGCAGTTGTGAACTTCGTTGAATCTGTTGAGGGTATTACTAATTATGAATATTGTGTTGCTGCTTTGTTCGAGTTACTTGGTTTTGAGTTTACAGGAAATACTGCAGTTACTTTGGGAAATTGTCTGAATAAGTTAAGAACGAAATCAATTCTCAAGTCTTATGGAATAAAAACGCCGGAAGCAATTACAGTTGAACCGGATGAAACTTTAAGTAAGAATAAAATAAAGCTGAAGTTTCCATTAATAATGAAACTTGAAGAAGAAGATGCGAGCATAGGAATATCTGAATACTCGGTAGTAAACAATTTTAATCAACTGAAAAAACATTTTGATTTTTTGAAGAAGACTTACAACAAAAGAGTTATTATAGAAGAATATATCGTTGGAAGGGAACTTAATGTTGCAATTCTTGATGGGAAAATTCTTCCAATATCAGAGATAGATTTTACAGGTTTGCCGGAAAACTTACCAAAGATTGTAACCTATGATGGTAAATGGATTGAGAACAGCACTTATTACAATCATACAAAACCCGTTTGCCCGGCTAAACTAAGCAGCAGAATAAAAACCAGAATAGAAAAAGTTGCACTCGAAGCATACAGAGTTATGAACTGTCGTGACTATGCAAGAGTAGATATAAGATTAAGTAAAGAAAATATTCCTTATGTAATTGAAGTTAATCCGAATCCTGATGTGTCCTCAGATTCAGGATTTGCGAGAGCTGCAGCAGCAAGAGGAATTGATTATACAAGTTTATTAGAAACCATAACGAATTTAGCATTAAACAGAAAACGCAATGATTCGCTCAATCAAGCCATCTGATGTTGAAGGACTTGAAAAGTTATTAAAGAAAATTCCGAACTTTAATGAAGCAGAAGTTAAAGTAGCAATGGAATTAATTGAAATAACAGTTAACAATCCTGATCAAACTGATTACAACATCTTCGTATATGAAGAAGATGGCAAGATTCTTGGATATCATTGCACAGGAAAGCGCCCGTTAACAGACGCAGTTTATGATCTCTACTGGATTGTTGCTGATCCCGAACATTCAGGAAAAGGAATCGGCAAGAATTTATTAGAGCATGCAGAAAACTTTGTTAAAGAAAGAAAAGGAAGATGGATACTTGCCGAAACATCTTCCAAAGAAAGTTATCTTTCAACACAAAGTTTCTATCTCAGAAATAATTATTCAATCATCTCTGAGATAAAGGATTTTTATTCAGTAGGAGATAACCTGCTGATTTTCGGGAAGTATTTTAATAACAAGAATAACTGAGGATTCGTTATGGAACTTTGGCAGCAAATGATACGGGACAGTGTTCACACTGTTGACCAACTTGTTGAAAAATTCGGCCTTGACCGTAAAGTGGCTCAAGAGCTCGATGGATTTTTCCAGGCCCGTATTAATCCTTACTACTTAAGCTTAATCCGTTATCCAGGGGATCCAATCTGGTTGCAGTGCGTTCCTGATAAAAAAGAATTAGAGGATTTTGATGCAGAAGAAGATCCTCTGATGGAAGACGCAATGAGCCCGGTTCCAAATATAACACATCGTTATCCCGACAGAGCATTATTCCTTGTTACAAGCCAGTGCGGTATTTACTGTCGTTTCTGTACGAGGAAAAGAAAAGTTGGTGACCACGAAAAAATTTCTATGAAGGGATTAGAAAGTGCATTCAAATATCTTGAAGAGCATACGGAAATCCGTGATGTAATTTTATCAGGCGGCGATCCATTGATGCTTACTGATGCAATGCTTGAAAAAATTCTTCAGCGACTAAGACAAATTCCTCATATTGAAATTATTCGTCTTGGTTCCAAGATGCCTTGCGTATTGCCTCAACGCATTACGCCTAAGCTGGTAAATATGTTAAAGAAATATCATCCGATTTATTGCAACACACATTTTAATCATCCCTGGGAAATCACTCCCGAGAGTTCCAAAGCATGCCAGATGATGGCAGATGCAGGAATTCCAATGGGTAATCAGATGGTTATTATGAAAGGTGTTAATGATGATCCTGCTGTAGTAAAGGAATTGGTTCAGAAGTTACTTAAAATCAGAGTGCGACCTTACTATATGTATATGGCTGATGAGACCAAAGGTGCAAATCATTTCAGAACATCAGTTGAAACCGGATTAAAGATTCTTGAAGCATTAAGAGGTCATACATCAGGATTAGCAGTCCCTCATTTTGTAATTGATGCACCAGGCGGTGGAGGAAAAATTCCTTTGGTTCCAAATTATGTTCTTCATCATGATGAAGAAAAAATTATTCTCAGAAACTACCAGAATAAAATTTATACTTATAAAAATTATGCTGATAAAAATAATCCCGAAGGGTTTGGAACTAAGGTTAAGAAGAATGGAAAGAATGGTAAAGTTAAAAAAGAGGAATTCAAACCGCGAAGAATTGTTAAAGTACCTGTTTTAGAAGAAGTCTGATAATTTAATTTAGTCATAAAAAAAGGAGTGATGTTCTCACTCCTTTTTTGTTTTAAATGTTTATTACCCTATTAAAGAATCTTTTAATCTTCTTGCAACAGCAACAAAGAATCCCATTACCATTACAAGAACACCAATCCAAACCAAACTTACAAAAGGTTTCACACTTGCATTAACAGTAAGCACTTCCTGTTTTTGTTCAACTTTAGTTTCTGTTTGAGAATCCAAAGATGAAGGAATAAGCTCTATTCCTGTTGCTGACAAATTAGCTAACTGTAATTTTAAATTCAGGTCTTTTGACTCGTAAGCTGTGAACTCAACTTCACCACCACTTTGTTTTCTCAGCAACTCAACTTCGTCCTTCTTGCCATTTCCTTCGATTGTAATCACTGCTCCAATCTGAAAATCTCTTCCTTCCTGCATTGCTTTCATAACATCGGGTGACATATTGAACTTTGTAAAAGTTATTTTAACTCCGTTATAATCAGCCGTTTCACCTTTTGCAATACTGATGGAATTATTTTTTGTCTGTCCACTTCCTTCATCATAACCAAGCGGTGCTATATAGATATCTTTCGTTGGCATAACAAGAATTGATGGTTCGCGCATCAAGCTATTGTTATACTCTGCAATGTACATCACAGGAGCAGCCGAATATTCCTTTCCATCTTTATTCAACTTTATCTTGAAAGCGTACTTTGTTCCATTTTCTATGGGTTCATAACCGGTAAATACCATCTGATAGCCAAATGCTTCGACGGGTTTCCCTTTTACAAGATCAATTGTCTTTTCTGTACTGTGAGCAGCCGAGCCAATGACTCCAAGAATGAAAATTGCTAATCCAATATGAGCAAGATAAGCTCCGAGCATTTTAAGATTTTTGCGAATAATATTAATTGCAATCTCAGCATTAACAACTAAAGCAAAAGCTGAAGCGAAAGTAAGAAGTATCATCATTATATCTGTTACGCCACCAAAGACTACAATAAGCACAGTAATCAATAAACTTATGGCAAGAGCACGAAGCGAGCCGTTAATTAATTCTTTTGTACTGGTGTTTTTCCATTTGAGAATTAAACTAATACCATTCAGTAATCCCACAATGATTGCAAGAGGAACATGCATCTCGTTATAGAATGAAACATCAACTGACTGTCCGAACAATGGTGAAGAAGTTCCAACAAACACAATCAATGCTGAAGCGCATAAAACAACAGCAGCTGTAAAAAGAGCTAACTCCCTCGAGAGTAAACCTTCGTCCTGCGGTGCCTGCTGATTCAAACTTTTCCATCTGTAAGCAATCATTCCGAAACCAAGAAGAGCAAATGAACTTATAAAAACTATCAGGAACAAATAGACCAACATACCAGGATCAACAAAAGAATGTACTGAAGCATCACCAAGTACTCCGCTTCTCGTTAGAAAAGTACTATAAAGAACTAATACATAAACAAGTATGCTGAGAATCAGATTGGTCTTGGCGTATCTTCCAATTCCTTCACCTTTTTGCTGAGATCTTTTTTGCACAAGCATTGTGTGAATTGCTGCAACACCAATTAACCAGGGAATTAAGCTGGAGTTTTCAACCGGATCCCAAGCCCAATAACCACCCCAACCAAGCATTTCATAAGCCCAATAACCACCAAGCATAATTCCAAGTCCAAGAATTCCGGTACCTGCAAGTGTCCAAGGGAATGCCTGGTTAATCCATTCCTTGTAATCATCTTTCATTAAGGCAGCTAAGGCAAATGCAAATGGAACTGTAGCCATTGCAAAACCGATAAATAAAATTGGCGGATGAATCTGCATCCAGAAATTTAGTAACTGAGGATTTAATCCTCTTCCATTTATTATGAAGTCGTTTACCGAAATTCCACTAAGTGTTAATTGAGCATACAAATCTTTACTCATCTGAACAAAACTTCCACCAGTCTGCTGATCAGAGAAAATAAAATTCTGAATAAAAGGCATGTTCAGAAATTGGGGATTTATAGATTTCAGTTCAATAAACACCGGAGTAACCCAGATATATTCAAAAGGATTTTTGAACCAGGGAGAAACCATTACCAACAAAAAGGTTGTTGCTAATGTGAAAACAGTCATTACTCTCGGTTCAAGATCACCTCTTTTGGAAGCATAAGATTGAAGTATTACTCCAATAATTGCAGTAAGAAGCAACCATAACATAAAGCTTCCTTCTTGTCCGCCCCAGAAAGAAGACAACAATAATCCTGTTGAAAGAGAGTTATTACTGTAGCTGAAAATATATTTATACTGATATTGATGAGTTAAGATTGCATACCACAAAAAAGTAGAAGAGGCAATAACAAAAATTGCCATTGCGTGATAAAATACCCGTGCAAAATTTAATGTGTTGTTATAACCTTTGAATGTAAGGTAATAAAGTACCATTGAGATGATACTGAAAACGAGAGCGAGTGAAAGTATTACACTGCCAACCATAAAATATCCTTTCTGATTTTATTATCATCTCCCCTTAAGTTTTACATACTTGAAGTTTGAGCTGATTGCTGATCCTGATATTTACTTGGACATTTTGTTAAAATGTCTTTAGCATGAAAATATCCATTCTTATATGTTCCGGTTACAACCACACTTGTGGCTGACTCGAAGTTGTTAGGCATAGCACCTTCATAAACAACTTTCATTTCATTTCCTTTTTCATCTTTCATAAAGAAAGTGAAAGTTCGTGCTTCATTATTCATTTCATAACTTTTTTCTTTTACCCAGCTTCCGGTTGCTTTAACAGTTTTATCAGTTGTTTTTACAACCGAAAAATCACTTTCATATTTGATGTTGCTTTGGGTGAATAGATAAGCCATTATTCCAAGGAATAATGCAATGATTACACCACCGAAGATATATTTATTTTTCATGTTTCTCTCCTTTTATTTCTTTCTCAACATTTTTAATTCTTTTATCAAGATTCAACATATAAAAGAAAATCCCTGTCCAAACAATCAGGACGATAATCATAACAATATAGATTGCATTTTTTGATAGAAATTCTTCCAATTTAACCTCTTATAAATTGTTTCTGAATTTTTTCTTTATAAATAAGTGATTTGTAACCTACCTGCCACATCCAAAAATATAAAATTGTAAAACCAATCAGAGACAAAAAGAAAATCAATAACATATTTGAGTTCATCTTAAAGTTAACAACAGGACCAGCGTTAGTATCATCTGCAGAACCAGGATGAAGTCCTGTCATAATTCTTGGCATAACAAAAATGAAAAAAGGAACTGTAACAAAAGCAATTATTGAATAAACCGAAGAGAGTGTTGCGCGTTTTTCTTCAGATTCGATTGAAGAGCGCAAAGCAAACCACGCACCGTAAATTAACAATAAAGCAAAAATGCTCGTTTGTCTTGGATCCCAGCTCCAGAAAGCTCCCCACGCAAACTTTGCCCAAACTGCACCAGTTACTGTTGCAAGTATACAGAATATAATTCCAAGCTGAGCAGCTGCATATGATTTTAAATCATCATCAAGATTTTTGTTCTTCAGATATTTGAAACTAAAAATGGTTGACATTAAAAATGCTATAACAGTTACCCAGGCAGTTGGAACATGGAAAAATATAATTTTTGCATTTTCCTCAAGTCCGGGAATGAATGGAAATTCATACCACGCAGAGGGCTTCTCAACTATGGGAAATGCTATTCCAGCCACTGAGACGAAAGCCAATAACAGAAATAAAAATATTTTCCAGATCATAGGATTAGTTATTTAATTATTGTTAAAAATTGTTATTCTTTCCAAATAAAGTCAAACAAAAGATACGAAACAGTAATCATAATCACATCATAGCTAACAACAATTGCCAATTCAAACTTGGATTTTTCAAAGCTTGTGCCATCGAACGAGAACAATGTTAATTGAACGCAAGTTAAAATTAAAGGCAATAAAATCGGAAAAGAAAGTACCGGATAAAGAGTTCCTTTCGCTCCGGCTTTAGCAATTATCGCTGCAATTATTGTTGAAGAAACAGCTAATCCGATATTTCCTAAAACAAAAGTTGCAAGAAATAAAAGATAATTCTTAATTATAAAATCTTCGAATAGAGCACCGTACAACAAAGCAATAATGGCATTCATTGCGAAAACAAGAATAACATTAAAAATCAGTTTGCCTGAAAATACTGTTGTTGGTGAAGCAATCAACTGAAGTGTTAAAGTTGTTCCTCGTTCTTCCTCTGAAACGAAAGCTCTTGAAAGTCCACTCATTGCGGTGAAAAAAATCACTACCCAAAACAAACCAGCAGTTAAATTTTCATTTATCTTTTCATTACCAATTGAAAAAAGAATAACGCTGATTGCTACTATTATGAACATTGCAAGTGCGTTAATAGCATATCTTGTTCTAAGTTCAGATCTGAAGTCTTTCAGGAAAAGATTATATGCTTTTGAATTCATGAGTTTAACTGTTTGTAATTCTCAAGAAAAATTGTTTCTGTGCATTGATCAAGATCGTTCTTTTCATTTGATGCTACTAAAACTATGTTCTTTTTTCCTTCTTCACGAATAAGTTCATAAACTGAATTTTTACCTTCGTCATCAAGATTTGATGTCGGTTCATCAAGAATAATTAATTGAGGTGAATGCATAAGTGCAAAAATAAATTTCAGTCTTTGTTTCATTCCGGATGAATAAGTTTTTACTAAATCATCTTTTCGTTTCAGAAGCAAAAATTTTTCAAAGAGATAATCAACTCTTGACTTGTCGTATTCCACACCTCTGATTTTTGCGAACATCAGCAGATTTTCCTCGGCGGAAAATTCCTCATATAAAACCAGATAAGGAGAAACAAATCCGATATGGTTGTGAATCTTTTCAGGTAAAACTTCTTTCCCATCAAGAAAATGTTTTACTTCACCTTTGTTAGCTCCAATAATTCCGGCAAGCATTTTCACAAGTGTTGATTTACCGGAGCCGTTTGGACCTGAAATTCCAAATATACCACTATCAACAAATCTGAAATTTAGATTACTGAAAATCAGTCTTCTGCCAAAATATTTGGTAAGTTGATTTACTTCTAAAGAATAGTTACTCATTAAATACTACAAACTTTCCTGTAACTGTTTTATCCTGAATTTTAATTGTGTAAATATAAATTCCAGATGCAAGATGCTTTCTGTCCAAATCTTTTACTTCGTATTTAATTCCTTTGGCACCGTTCGGCAGAAATGAAACAGATTCTTTTGAATTATAAACCAGTTTCATTGCAGTTGTGAAAATACTTAAATCAACTTCATCACCAAGTTCTGCCTGAATTTGAAAGTAAACAAAATTTCCCAAACCATATTTTTTACTGTATCTGTAAGGGTTGGGGAATGCAAAGGTTTCTTTATCGTTGCCAAAAATTTTGAAAGTCGAATCACCATTAACAACAAAATTATTCAATACTTCAGAAGCACTCCAGAAATTCTGAGGAGATGCATTTAATGTAGCTGAATATTTGTCAGCTAATTTTCTGTCGGCAACAGAAGTGTCGCTATAAAGTATGTATTCGAAACCAAAAGAATTATTTACGCTATCTATTCCGGAAATAATATCTGAGTTTGAAATGATTGAGATTAGTGTGTCTCTTCCATCAACAATCTTAAGGAAATAGTTGGTTGTTGGTCTTGTACTCATTGTAAAAGATTTTGATGGTGGAGTAAATGCCATCGGACTTGTAGTTCTGATTAAAGGATAATTAGCTGCTTCCTCAAAATATTTTCCGGGAAATGTTCGATAGTTGGTGAAATATGTCCACACACCAAATCTGTTAAGTTCATTCCGGAATGTTGAACCTTTTTCATTAAGACTAATATTTATTGCATTTAATGCTCTTGCCGAAGGAAGCAGTTCCCATTGTCTTTTCAGAATATCAAACCCAAATCTATCTTTCAAAAAAATGTTCCAGATTGCAAGATTGTAACCATTGTTCTGTGCAAAAGCTCTTGTGGGATTATTGAAGTAATCAGGCATATAAGCGTAGTAATCGTTCACATCATCAAATACAAATTCTTCCATTGCAGTCGAAGTAATTTCATAATAGAATAAATCTGAATCGCGGTAAATATAATTTCCCGCCTGAATACCGTGATGAAATTCGTGAGCAACAGTAACTCGTGCTCCGTTTATTCCTGTTGAGAAATATCCCTGATAGTCATTATCAATTACAGTAAATGTTAAATATTTTCCGTTACCAATCTGATCTTCGAACTGAGTATAACCATAATAACTTCCGCCAAGATCAAGTATGTAAATGTCATATCTGTCATCTCCTCCGGCACCATTATCAGGTGGTGGTGGAGGATAACCAAGAAAATTAACTTCAAATTCATAAGCCGAATCGAGAGCCGCTGCGAGTTCAGTTAAAGAATATCCCGGCGCATTGGTACCTGTTTGATCATAATGTATTCTGAAATATCCTTTGGGCGTAACAATGCTGGTTTGCAAAGACGGTCGTTGAAGAAGAACTTTCAGAATAGCTTGTTGTTCAGGTAAGAACTTATCAATATTCAGAACAATTGTATTTACGAAACCAAGACCGCACTTCTCCGGCTGTTCATTAAAATCAGATGGTCGTTCGGACTCAACTTTATTCTCACTTCTAACATAGAGAAATCGATTGTACAACGAGTCAAGCTGACTTCTTGTAAATTCCTGTGCAAAAATTCCCTGATAAAATATAATCAGAAATATGTAGAAAATTTTTTTTGTCAAGTTATCTTTTTCACCTTAATTAAGTTGTCAACTGCGTCAATATAAACCAGATGTTTATTCCTTGTATCGAGTTTTGTAACGAGAAATTTTTTAATGTTTATATCTTCAAAAATTCTTACAATATTAAATCTGTTATAATACCTGTTAACAAAAACTCTGTTAAAATTTTTCAAACCTTCATTATAAAAATATAATAAGTTATCATTTCCAAAAGATATATGATTACCGTTTGTTATCCTATTCAAAGAATTTTTCATTTTTATATTTTCATAAATTTTTCTTGAAAATACAGCAATATTCTGATCAAACATCAATAACCTTATTCTTGTGCGGTCTTCGATGACTGATGAGAAAAGAAACAAATCTTCGGATAATAAAGCTTTGGTGGAATAGGTTTTTATTTTGTTTTCAGTACTGATACTGTATATAATTTCTTTTTTATTACTGTTAGTTAAAAATTCATTAAAGATAAGCTGATACTGATTTTGAGTTTGTGCCCAATATGCAATTTGATTTTTGTATGGATTTAGTATTAATGCATCAAACCAGTTTTCAGGAACTTCCGGATAGCTAATAAAAATGTATTTGATAGAAGAAAATGTATAGACACCGTACTTAAGTTTTTTATTCTTTTCTATAAGGATATGAAGGTTTGGTTTTGATTCGGGTGAAGAAGTTACCATTAAATCGAGAAGTTCACCATCAACATATAAATTCTCTCTGCTGAATTTAAATTTTGAAAAATCAACATAAAGAATTTCAATCAGTTTTTGGTTTGATGAATAAGTATAAAATATTTTTTTACTGTTTTCCTGATCGAAAAACAAAATTCTATTGTTATCGCCAAACAGTTTTATTGAATAATAATAAGCAGGGATTCCAACATTATTTCTTAAAATGAATTTTAACTGACGATCTTTCTTATCAATAAAGGCAAAGTCATTTATTCCATTGTTGTTATAATCAAAATCAATTATATCTTCAGGAAGAATTGCAAGCGATATAGTAATATCATCTTTTAGTGAATTAACTTCTGACAAGATTCCTATTTCGCCGGCTTCATTCAGATAAACAGCACCATAAATAAACTTGGTAAAGAATGGAATTAAATCAGATAAAGTTGAAGTCTGGAGATAAATCAATTCTTCATAAAAGGAGAATTGATTTTTTGTGAACAATGCAGACACAATTCCATTTTCATTTGATGAATATAGGATATCAAAAAGACCATCGTGATTAAAATCAGCAATTGCAATGTTATCAACTTTGTAATTAGTCGAATTAGAAGTACTTTTTTCAAAAAGATAAAGCGGGTCGCCGAATAAAATTTTTATTCCATTTTCATCTGAATAAATGATATCCTTGAAAGAGTCCAGATTTATATCAAAAATGTGCAGATAGTTAATCTGATTATCAAGTTGAATTTTTCTTGAAACATTAAATTCGTTTCTCCCGTTATTTATTAAGAAGAATAATGACTTTTCAAACAAGTTGTATGCGATGATATCAATTATATCATCACTGTTAAGATGAATGAATTGAGCAAATGAAAATGAAGTACCGGAAATAATTTTTTCTTCTTCAAGTTTTTCATTTGATGAGTTGAATATGGAAATCCCATCGAATGATTTTCCACCAACAAGAAAGATTGGTTTGCCATTGTTATCCGGATCAATTTCATCAATGACCTCCGGATAGGAATTTAATTTTACAGACTGAATAATTGTTGGATTCCCATTTTCATTGAATGTCAAAGTTCCAAACAATCTGCTTCTTCTTGATGTGAAAGCATAATAAGAAATCTGAAAAAGAGAATCATAAACAGGTTTGAATTGAGCTGGTTCAAAAGGAAACTTAATTGTCTTTGGCTTTGAAAATTTTAAGTTCTGTTCACCTGTTAAAAGAGATGCTTCTGTTTTAAGAGGATTAAAAAGTAATAAGTCAGTATAAGAATCTTTGTTATAGTTGAACGAGAAAATTTTGTTATAACCTTCCGGTGCAGAAAGTTTATCGAGTTTGCAGAAACCATTTATGGGAATCTGATTGAATGAAGTTGAGGAAAAGAGTAAAATAAAAAAAAGAATTTTACTGCTTATGTGAGCGGGTCTTAAGTCGGTTTTCTCTTCTGATAAGAGCTTCTTCATATCTTCTCTTTTCATCTTCCGATACAGGAATTGCTTCCGGAGCGGGAACAGGTTTGCCCTCAGCATCAACGGCAACAAAAGTGAGATAAGCTGTGTTTGTATGAATCTTTGTACCTTCGCGAAAATTCTGTGCATAAACCTTAACACCAACTTCCATAGATGTTCTGAATACTCTGTTTACTGAAGCAACAAGTGTTACTGCATCACCAAGTCTTATCGGATGGTGAAAATCAATTCTGTCAACCGAAGCAGTGACACAAACACGATTGGAATGTTTTGCAGCACTTAATGCAGCACAGATGTCAATCCAATGCATAAGCTGTCCGCCCAAAAGATTACCAAGCTGATTTGTATGATTAGGCAACACAAGTTCAGTCATTACAATTTGTGAATCACTTACAGGTTTGGCTGTCATATCAGTTGCTTGCTGAGATTTTACTTTCCAACGATGCTTTAATTTTTTCTACCGAAGAAAAATTTGAATCGTTCGGATATTTCTGCAGAAATGAATTAGCAGCATCAAGTGCTTCCTGGTTTCTGTTCTTACTTACTAGCAGATTAATTTTATTGTAATGTGCAAGCGGAGCGTACTTTGTGTCGTGATAAATTTCCATCACATTGTCATAATACTTTAATGCTGCTTTAGTGTATTCAAGTTTTTCATAAATTCTTGCGGTATCAAACTCTTTGCGGGCAAGTTTATCATTCATTTCATTAATTTTTTTCTCTGCTTCG
Organism: Ignavibacterium sp.; assembly: GCF_025998815.1. Classification (NCBI taxonomy): domain Bacteria; kingdom Pseudomonadati; phylum Ignavibacteriota; class Ignavibacteria; order Ignavibacteriales; family Ignavibacteriaceae; genus Ignavibacterium; species Ignavibacterium sp. Next base: position 2,200,502 of record NZ_AP026678.1, on the reverse strand, counting down.
GCAACCTTGCTGTCGAGAGGGAAGAAATCGATAAAAACCTGAAACTCTTCTATAGCTTTTTTTGTGTATTTCTGATCTAATGAATAATCCGGAGAAAGCTGATAATAACATTCAGCCAGCATATACTGAGCTTCAGGAACGAATTCGCTTGTAGGCATTCCCTTGATGAGTTTACTGAATTCGTATGCACCGATTATGTATTCACCTCTTTTATATCTTGTCATCCCAAGATAGAATTGAGCATCATCGCTAACTGCACTACCGGGAAATTGCAACAACAAAGCTTCAAATTCTTTTGCAGCTTCTTCGTAGTCCTCATCTTCATAAAGTTTTTTGGAATGAGCCAATCTTTCCTCGGCAGTAAGATTTGAGGTATCCAATGAACCTGAACAGGAAGTTATAATGAAACCTAAAAAGCCAAACACTAATAGTTTCTTCAGCATAAAATTCTTTAAAATTGATTAAAAAACTGCACAATTATAATTAAAATCGCAGAGGCATCAAAGGTAAAATTTCTACTTGGATCTGATTGTGAAGAATAAAATTACAGCTGTTGCCGCTGCTCCAATAGCAATCACCGGTTCAATCAAACTTGAGAAGAATGGTTCGGAAGGATGATTGTTTTGAGTGAAAGGATATGCCCGGTTTTCAATTTCATTTAATTGATCATATTTAATGGTGTCGGTATAACTGTAAGAGAAATCTTTGGAATAATTTTTATCCGGAATTAAGAAATTCCCGTTAAGATTTATTTCTCTTTCAACAAGAATATCGCCAAACAAACCATCACGAAAAGAATCGTTGTATTTTACAATTGCTTCAGTAATAGTAAAATTTATTAAAAGCTGAGAAGATTCTTCTCTTGAGATTTTAAAGTTATTCTTTACAAAAAATGAGGTTAAACGATTTTCAAGTATTGAATACTCAGGACTTGAAAGAAAATTAAGTTTTAAAGGTAAATTTTTATCCTGAACATTTTGCCGAACTTGCATTCCAACTGAGTCAATCTGAGCAAAAAATATTTCAAGATTTGATTTTGATTGACCGAAAGCTGAAATGAAACCCGAGATTGTAAGAAATAAAAAAAGCCGGAACGAAAAGTTTCGTAATCCGGCTGTATTATTTAATTTCGTTTTCATCACACTGCGAATATCATAAGAATGCAGATTCTATTCAAGCATTTGAAAAATTTTTATCTTCTTCCCGCTGCAAGCTCCTGAAGTCTTTTTATTCTTTCTTCAACAGGTGGATGTGTTGAAAATAATTTGCCCAATCCTCCAAACAACGGACTGATTATAAACATATGAGCTGTTGCAGGATTAACATCACGCATATGATGAACCTGATTTGCACGAGAAATTTTTGCGAGGGCATTAGCCAATGCTAATGGATTTCCGCTAATCTTTGCACCACCTTCATCTGCCATATATTCTCTTGATCTTGAGATTGCCATTTGAAGCATCATGGCAATAATTGGTGATAAAATAATTAAGAATAAACCTCCCAAACCACTTCCTCCTTCTCTGTCATCATTTCTTCCGAACATTGCAAGCCAGCCAGCCATTTGTGCAATGTATGAAATTGTTCCCACTAAAGTGGCAGCAATTGTGCTGATCAGAATATCTCTGTGCTTAACATGCGCAAGTTCGTGAGCCATTACACCGGCTATTTCTTCATCATTTAATGTTTGAAGAATTCCTGTTGTAGCCGCAACCGCTGCGTTCTGTGGATTTCTTCCGGTTGCAAATGCATTCGGAGTAGGGTCGTTAATTATATAAACTTTGGGCATCGGCAGGTTTGCATTCTTTGCAAGTCTTTCAACCATATCATAGAATCTCGGAGCTTCTTCTCTTGTTACTGGCTTTGCACGATACATAGCCAGAACAATTTTGTCCGAAAACCAATATGAACCAAAGTTCATTGCAAGTGAAAATATAAAAGCGATGGTCATTCCTGATTTACCACCGAGCAGATAACCAACAACCAGGAATAAAGCCATCATCAATGACATTAAGAATACTGTTTTAATTGCGTTCATTTTTCTCCTTATTAATTTTCTGTAGCAAATTTATCAGTGCAAAAATGCACTGTCAAGGTAAATAGATTTTTTCAGAATTAGATGTGATTAAGTTGAAAATGTTTCATTAAAGATTGCTTACTATTCCCAGCAAATCCTTCTCTAAACTTTCCTGTGGAGTTTCAATTATTCTACCGATTTCTTCGCCGTTGCGATAAAAGATAATTGTGGGGACTAATTCGATATTCAAATCATCGGCTTCGTTTGATAATCCCTTTTTCTTTCTGTCAACACAAATAAGTTTTACTTTTTCAGAGGGATAATTAATCTCATCCAAAATTTTGTAGAATGAAGGTACTTGTTCTCTTGAATCACTGCACCAGGTACCCATTACAATTGTTATTGAAATGTCTTCAAGTTTACCTTCCAACTTATCAAGTATTTCGAAATCCGGTTGATAGGAATTGTAACTTTCATCAAACCAATCCTTAAAAGCAGTATCCTGAAATGCTTCTCTTGTGCAGTAACCAATTAACATTTTCTTATTCTTTACAGTGTCTATTGTTGTATTTTTGAACTGCTGAGCTTCAGAAATTCCTGAAGCGAATAACAGAATTGCAATTATGAAATTTTTCATTTCTTATTTTCCTTATTCGAATATCTTGTATCAATTCCCCAAAGAAGTTTTGTTCGTAATGTTTGGAAATAAGTTGTTAATGAAGTATGAACAAGCTTTAATGATTTTTCACTCTTCTTTATTATTATCTCCATCGGAGGTGGAAAGGAATATGAGCGCTGACCATCACAATTTACTTTTATATCCCTGTGAAGTGAATCGGCTTTAATTGTAATTTCACTTTTGCTCGGCAGAACAATTGGTCTTATCGTTAAGCTGTGAGGTGAAATAGGAGACAGAGTGATCACATCTGCTTTGGGATTTACTATTGGTCCGCCAACCGAAATTGAATAACCTGTTGAACCAGTCGGAGTCGCAGCAATAAGACCGTCTGCAGTGAAAGTTGTAACATATTCACCGTCAACCCAGACTGTAAGTTCAATCATTTTGGGCCAGCCGCCTTTATCAATTACAAGGTCATTTATTGCAATCATTTTTTCGCATTCATAATCTGAGCAATTACCTTCAATAATCATTCTTTCTTCGATTGTGTATTTTTTATTTTTAATCGTATCAATTACCACATCAAGATGAGCAACATCTGCTTCAACAAGAAATCCGAGTTTGCCGAGATTAATACCCAGAACCGGTTTATCAAACTTTTGGGCATTGAATGCAGTTGCAAGCATAGTTCCATCGCCGCCGAAAGAAATTATTAAGTCACTTTGCTGATAAAGATCAGAGTCGTCAACAATAAATTCATCATCAATTTCAATTTTTACTTTACCATCTCGTTCATTAAGTGAATGAGTTAGCAGATAATCAAGCTTATTATCTTTTAATTTCCTGATGAAAGTAGCAACAACTTCCATCACACTTTCTTTTGTTATGTTGGCAACGATTCCGACTTGCATAACTTCATTTTAAAATTGACACATATAAATATATATAAATTATTTCACAAGCTTTATAATAACAAATTACCAGGAGGCTACAATGGTTAATAAACATTATCTCTTCATTTTCAGGGGTATATTATTTTATTTGTGGGGTTGCGATTTTAATAATCCACCAGACTATTCAGAAGACTCTTCCGTTAAAAATTCGGATCTGCAAAAAATAAAGATTTATTTTATATCTATTATATTTAAGTAATATTAGATTAATCTTAAGGCTGATAGAAGAAACAATAAAGCAATCGTTAGATAGCTAATTGAGGTTAATGTCTGGTCCTCAAAGGGATATTATTTTATTATTCGGTGTTTGATCTATCGACATTAAATCTTTATGATCTTTTTGAAGTCCATAGGTATGAAATGTTTTATACTACTAACTACTGTGGAGATCTTATTCTAAATATTGAACAGTTTATAGGACCCAAATAAATCCATTTCGAGAATCCTTATCCGTTCGGCAAGATCATTATCTTCCGAATGAAATACACAAATATCCATATACATATCACTTTGTCTTCCGGAGTAATATAAATGCAATTCTTCTAAAAGCTGTTTATTACTTAAAGTTAGTGAGAGTAAAAATTCACCGGTGTTATTATAAATTAAGGCTTTATTGTAACCCAAACCGAGTAGTGTCTGAAATACAGTTAGACCATTCTCTTTGTTAAGATCCAAGAAATAAGGATCATACTCAAAAAATATTACGGGTTTAAATTTTTCAATAAAGCCAACATTTTCTCTAATAATTTTACAATCAAATCCATCGGTATCGATTTTTAGAAACTTTATATTATCAAATCCTTTATATGAGCTTACTATATTTATTAAAGATTTAAATTCAATTGTTTGGTTCGGTTTTTCATTTACTGCCAATCTTGCGCTGCCTTTATAATTAAGAAAATTAATTTCTACTTTTTCGTCAGTTCCAACAAATGAATTATCATAAACTATATTTTTAAGATTTGCTGTGTTTTTCTTGAGTAGATCAAAATAAAATTTATCACCTTCAACACATAAAATTGGCACATCAATTTGTGATTTAATAATTATTGCAGTGTCGCCAATGTTAGCTCCGACATCTACCGCTTGAAATTCAGAATACTTTTCTTTTAGATACCGTGCAGTTCTTCCAATATTCGAATTATAAAAGGGGAAAATTCTTTTAATTATTGGAAGGTCATGTTTTAATGGAATTAAAATATCAAAACCATCTAATTCATATCTCACAAGCCTCTTAGAATTAAATTTTATAAGAAGATCTCTTAATATTTCAAGTAACCTTATAATAATTTTTGATATTAAGTTCTTCTTTCGTTTTTTTATTAGCTGATTAAATACCTGTTGACTAAACATTATTTATACCTTTTAAATTACTTATTATAAATTTATTTATTTCGTTCTTTAATCTATCCAAACTTATTTCATTAATATCCAAATTCGAGTTAAACCTAAAATTTCTTTCTAAATATTGCCTGTCATTTAAATGATTTTCAATTACAGTTGGAAAAATAAATTTCCCAAATACTTTCATATCGTTAGGATAAGGCATAAATCTTCCAAATCGTTGTCCGTTCGATATACAAATAAAAGGTATATTAACTGCTGCAGCAAAATGCACAGCGCTTGTTTCGTTAGATATCAGCAGTTTTGCCTTTGAAATAATTTTGCCAAACTGGGTTAATGTGGTTTTGCCTGAAATATCAAAAACCCTTTGAGAATTAATTCTGTCTATGATTTTCTTTATAATAATTTTTTCCGAAGTTGAACCTGCTAATAAAATATCGTAATGATATTCTTTAAGTAAATGTTCAATCAACTGCTTAAAATTTTTTTCAGACCATCTTCTTGCTTTTTCCTGTGCCCCGGGAACAATAACAATAAATTCATTTTCAACAGGGAATTTGTATTCTACTTTTTCAAAATTCATTGATGGTTTGGTTATGTCAATTTTGATTTTCAAAACTTTTTCAAAAAATTCTTTATTGCGGTAAAACTCAAAAATGTTTTTTTCACTTTGAGTTATCAACTTCGTGTAATAGTCATCAGAGAAAATTTTTCTTTTCCATTTGAGATGGCTGTCTGGACTTCCTGTTGAACCAATTCTTTCTTTTGCTTTTGATGCTTTAACTATTGTATCTCCAAACAATATTTCCCTTGTGAATGTAGTTTCAATTACAGTTTCATATCCTGCTTTAAAGATTTGTTTAAGTAATGAATATTTGTAAAAGAAATTCCATCTGAATTTTTTTCTGTTAATCCAGATAAATGAATCAAATATGTCTTCATTAAGATATTCCGCAAGGTCTTTCCAGATAATATTGCCGCAAAGTGTGACTTTATAATCCTGGTAAACAGGATGATTTCTGAAAAAAGAAAAAAAGTTTTGAACCAGAATATAATCGCCGATAGAATCTAATCTGATAAGTAATGATGTTTTGGGAATAATCTCGCGTTGTTTCAAATGAAGTATTTTTATTATCAATGATGTGATAATAAAATTTATAAGATTACCGATTTTTATAAATATCAGTTGGACTTTTTCCATCAGTGAAGCTTAAGCATATTTTTATTATCTGATTCAGTAAGAGAATTCATCCTTAACTTTATGTAAATATTCAAACCAAAGTGAGAAAGAATAAAAATCAGTTTTAACTTAAAAGGATTTAATTTTTTCTTAGCCATCAGGAAAAGATTTTTGAACGGATAGAAATTCAATCCAAATTTTTCTGCAAGAGTTCTTAAAGTTTTATCTGAATAAAAAGAAATATGCTGTCCGTGTTCGAAGCCATAATACCACCAATCCTTTGAAGGAATATCTTTTGGCAAGGTAACAGTTGAAAACAAAATGCTATCCGAATGCTTGAGCATTTTATTAAGTTCATCAACAGGTTTATCAAAATGCTCAAACACTTCAAATGCAGTTAGCAATTCATATTTGGAATCAGATTTTTCAAATCCTCTTGCTAAAAGATTTGTTGTGTAGTCATCGTGCCAGTAAAAATCAAATCCGATGTCACGCATAAGTCTTGTGAAAATTCCATATCCACCGGCATAATCCAGAAACTTTGCTGATTTATCAAAACAGAAATAAATAATTGAGGAAACGATTTTAGAGAAATAAATATTTCTCATCATTATTCCGGTATCTGAAATGTTGATTGGACTTTTATAAGCTTCATCAAGCCAGTAAGGATTTTCTGTGAATAAATATTCACAGGAATTACATTTAAAATATTTTACATCATACTTGTTCAAAACTTTTTCAGTAAATGCAAGCGATGATGTATTGCCACAGATTTTACAATTTATCTGTTCCATATTCCTTTTGCTGTTCGTGTAATAATTTTTTTGTATTGAATCGGTGCCCAGATTGATGCAAATCCAATGCAAATTATTGTTGCAGTAATTACCCCTGTAATTCCCATTTCCATTTGCTTCGCTAGAAAAATAGAAAGGGGAATGTTTATAACCGCAGCAAATATTGAATAGTAAAATTGCAATCGGATTTTTCCAACTCCATTCAGAAAGAATGCGAAAATGTTGTTCCAGTTGCTGATGATCATAAAAATTCCCATTGCAACCGAAAGTGAAAACGGAATTTTTATTTCACTTCCAATCCAGATCGAGTAAACTAAATCCGAAACTAAAATCATTACTATTGTTGCAATTGAAAGCAATGCCCAAACCTGAACGAGTCTTTTGATAACTTGTTTTATCCACTCAAAATCCAATTTAACAAATGCATCCGTAAATGCACTCCAGAACGGAGAGAGAAAAACATTAAACACCAATGTAATAAAGAAAAAATATTTATGAGCAATATTGTAAATCGTAACTTGCGAAGGATCATATAAATGAGTGATTATAAGATTATCAGTTGCAAAAACAATTAACGCAGAAATCTGAATCACAAAAAATTGCATACCAAGTGAAACAAGACTCCGTGAACTTTTCAAATCAATAGATTTAAATGATGGCGCAATGTGTTTGTATCTGCCTTTGAATAAAATGTAAGACGCAATCAATAAAACGGCAAATGGAATTATACTGATTATAAATCCATACAAGTATAAGGATGATTTTGAAATCAGGTAAAGAAGCAGAACAACAGCTAATGTTAATATATTGATGCAAAGCGTTATAAAACCATTCAAAGCTGGCTTTTGATCAGCGTTTATCAGAGAGGTTAATAATCTTAATAAAAACTGAAACGCAAAAAAGACAAAAACTATCAGAACAAAATTATTTAGAGATTTTACATCATAATTTCCGGCATTAAGAATAAAGACCCAGTTAAGAAACGGATGAACGATCAGATAAATAATTAAGGATGAAAAAATTCCAATTGCAAAAACGGCATAAGCTGTACTCAAATATTTTTTTGCAGATTGAAAATCCTCCTTTGCAAATGACTCGGCGAGTTTGTTTCTTAATCCATTGCCGATTCCAAAATCAAGATTGCCAAGCCACATAAAAACTGAAGATAATGTAAGCCAGATTCCATATTGATTTTCTCCAAGATACTTAATTGTGATTGGTACAAGCGCCATCAATGAAATGAAATTGAAGATATGAATTATAAAAAGAACAACAATATTCTTTTTAGCTTTTTCTGTTCTTGAACCTGTTCCTATTCTTAAAAGCTCTTTTATGTTGAAATTAATATTCAATAAATTACTCACCCTTGATTATCATTTCGACCATTTGAATTTACGCCATAGCTTTACAATAAAATTCAATCCAAGTTTAGCAAAAACTTTTTTTGCATAAGTTCTGAAAATTCTCATTGAATAATGAAAAAATGCTTTCAGATTCCAATAGTTATGTTTCTTTAGTGCAATCTTCGTTTCTTTAATTGACTTTATTTCATTTAACCACGAAGCTCCGCCTGCGCTCATTACAACCATTGGATTTACATCAAAATAATATCCCGATTTTTCTAAATCATATTTCTTTATCAGTCGGCAAATAAACTCAAAGTCCATTGAATAGCGAAAGTTCTTATCAAACAATCCGACTTTATTGAAAACTTCTTTCCTGAAAAACATTGTAGGATGGTTAAAAGGCATTGCAACTCTTACATCGTACATCAAAGGTTTTCTTACATTAGTGCCAAATTTTCTATCCTTAAAAAGAATGTCTCCGTGAACAAACAAAACATTTTTCTCTTCAAAGATTTTTATAACATCCTTAAACAAATTGAAATAAAAATAGCTGTCATCACTGTTCAGAATAGTTATTATTTCACCCGAAGCTTTACTGATTCCTTTGTTAAAAGCGTCTGCAATCCCATCATCTTTCTCGGAAATTATGATTAGTTTTTCGATGCAATTATTTTTTGAATAGATTTCTTTGGCTAATGTTAAAGTAGAATCAGAACTCTTATTGTCAACGATAATATGTTCGAAGTTATTATAAGTCTGTGCAACTATTGAATTTATATTTGAAGCAATAGTTTTCTCAGAATTATATGTCGGAGTGATTACACTTATTTTCATCAATGTTCTGTAATTATTGTGTCAAAAATACTATAAATAAATCAACTTTATGACCATTAACCTTAAGCAGAATAAAAACATTTTGCTGATAACACTTCGTTCAGATATTGGCGGTGGCTCAAAGCATCTGAATTCTGTTTTTGAAAATCTTAAAGATGATTTCAGTTTTTTTATAGCTTCACCTGTTGATGAACCTTTTGGAATTAAGTGGCTCAATGAATTGAAAGATAAATTCTTTCAACTACCGCACAGAAGATTTTCTTTAATTCATTTCTTCCGATTAATCGGTTATGTCAGAAAAAATAAAATCAGAGTTGTTCACGCACACGGCAAAGGAGCGGGAATTTATGCCCGGTTGTTAAAATTATTTTTGCCCTCTTTAAAAATCATTTTTACCTGGCATGGATTTCACATCGAAACTTATAATTCATTATCAAAGCAAATTTATATTCTGATTGAAAAAACACTTTCAATGCTTACTGATCTTTTTATAAATGTTTCCGAAAGCGAAAGAGTACCTTGTCTCGCAATTAAGATTTATGATGAAAAGAAATCGGTTGTAATATATAATGGAATCAAAGATGAGTTTAAGCCAGTTGATAAAATAACCTTAAGAAAAAAACTCAATCTGCCTGAAGATAAATTTATTGTTATGAACATCAGCCGTTTTGATAAAACAAAAAATGTTAAAGCTTTTGTGGAAATTGCCTCGATGCTTAAATCGCACAATGAAATATTTTTCGTTCTTGCCGGAGATGGTGAAGAGAAAAAAGAAATTGTTAATATGATCGAGCATAGAGAAATGAAAAATATTTTACTCCCAGGTTTTGTTAACAACCCGGTTGAATATTTACAAGCAGCAGATGTTTATCTTTCAACTTCTTTAAGTGAAGGACTTCCTTACACTTTGTTGGAATCTTTGATGTGCGCTCTGCCAATTGTTGCTTCAGATGTAAGGGGAAATAATGAAGTGGTTCAGAATAATGTTAACGGCTTTTTATTCGATTTGCGAAATAGATCACAAGCTTCTCAAAAAATAATTGAAATCAAAAGTGAATCTGATAACTATAAGAAACTCTCCGATAATGCCCGCAAGATATTTTTAGATAAATTTACAGAGCAAAAAATGATTTTTAAGTTAAAAGAAGTTTACGAAAAATATTTATTATGAAAATAGCTTTGGTTCACGAGTGGCTCGTGTTTTATGCTGGTGGTGAAAGAGTTTTTGAATCATTCACAAACATCTGGAAAGATGCCGATGTTTTTGCACTCGTAGATTTTCTTAATGATGAACATCGGAAGATAATTCTTAAAGGAAAACACGCTAATACAACTTTCATTCAGAAACTGCCTTTTGCTGAAAAAAAATTCAGATCATATCTGCCACTATTTCCACTGGCAATTGAGCGTTTAAATTTCAGCAACTATGATGTGATTATCTCAAGCTCGCATGCAGTTACAAAAGGTGTTCGCAAAAAGCAAAATCAATTGCACATCAGCTATTGTCATTCGCCGATGCGTTACATTTGGGATGAAGCTGAGACATACTTTGAAGCTGCGAAACTAAATCGTGGTATAAAAAAAATTATCGCAACAAAAATTCTTAACTATCTTAGAAAATGGGATTTGAAAACCGCAAAGCGACCGGATTATCTTCTTGCTAATTCAAATTACATCGCTGAAAAATTAAAAAGAATTTACAATCGTGAATCAACAGTGATTTATCCTCCTGTTGATGTTGATAAATTTACTTGTGTTGAACAGAAAGATGATTACTATTTTGTAGCTTCAAGATTAGTTCCTTACAAAAGAATTGACTTAATTATTGAAGCATTTGCACAAATGCCGGACAAAAGATTAATTATTGCCGGAACCGGACCTGAGCTGGAGAAATTGAAAAATAAATTTCTTATTAATGTAGAATTTCTTGGTTATCAGGATGAACAGGCTTTAAAGGATTTAATGCAAAAAGCCAAAGCTTTTGTTTTTGCAGCCGAAGAGGATTTTGGAATCGTAGTTGTTGAAGCAATGGCTTGCGGAACGCCTGTTATTGCCTTGAATAAAGGCGGTACTGCCGAAACTGTTATTGACGGCAAAACAGGAATATTATTTAATGAACAAACAGTAGAAGATATTAAAGATGCAATAAAAAGATTCGAAAAGATTGAAGACACTTTTAATCATAAAGAGATTGCAGAGCATACAAGAAAATTCAGCCGACAAATATTTGAACAGAATATGAAAAACTATGTTGATGAAAAGATTGAACAATTCTTCGGAAAGAACTCACGCAAATGATTGTAAATAAAAGAACAATTAAAATTGCCAGGTTACTTAGCGATTTAATTCTGCTTAATCTTGTTTTTATTCTATCTGCAGTTCTTGCACAGTCGTGGGAAATTCTGCTTCAGCGCAATTATATGTTTATACTTCTCGCTTTGCTGAATCTTGTCTGGTACTTTTACACAAATCTTTCCGGATTTTATAATGATTTTTTCACAAGAAGATTTTCGACTCAGTTTTTCAATATCGTCAAAAGCTCAATCGTTCAGGTATTGATTACTATTGCATTTATCTTCTTTGTTAAAGAAGATTTATTCACAAGAAACTTTATTGTTTATCTTGGAGTGTTTCTAACAATTGCAATAAGCATTCGCACTATAATATTTAAAAAATCTCTAAAGCAATTACACAAAAAGGGAATAAGCGTCAGAAATCTGATAATAGTTGGAGCCGGCGAGACAGGTAAAAACTTTAAAGAAACAATCTGCGATGTTCCGGAATTCGGTTACAGATTTATTGGATTTGTTGATGATGAAAAATCCGATGAAAACTATCTTGGCAAAATTTCTGAACTGGATAAAATTCTTAAATCATATCAGATTGAAGATGTTGTTATAACTTTACCTGAAGAAGAATCATCTCTGCTGGATGAAATCATCCGTATCTGCAACATCAACGCTGTTAAAGTTCACCTCATTCCTGATTATTTCAGATTTCTTTCAAACCGGTTTCAGGTAAGTTCAATTGGCTCATTCCCTGTAATCACTGCGCGCGATGAACCTCTTGAAGAAGCAAGCAGAAGATTTCTGAAAAGAAGTTTTGATATTGTTTTCTCTTTGTTCGTGATAATCTTCATCTTCAGCTGGTTGTTTCCTTTGATTGCTTTGTTGATTAAAATCAGTTCAAAAGGTCCTGTATTTTATTTGCAGGAAAGAGTTGGTGTTCGTGATCAGAAATTCAAATGCTATAAGTTCAGAACGATGAGAACTGAAATGCAGAAAGTTGAGTTTAAACCTGTCACTGAAGATGACCCACGGGTTACACCAATCGGTAAATTTTTAAGAAGGTCTAACATTGACGAGCTTCCTCAGTTCTTTAATGTTCTCAAAGGAGAAATGTCTGTTGTTGGACCAAGACCTCATCCAATTCCTTTTCATAACAAATACAGCGAGTATTTTGAAGCGATTAAGTTGAGACATAATGTAAAGCCCGGAATAACCGGTTGGGCACAGGTTCATGGTTATCGCGGTGATGTTCCCGATGAAGAAGAGAACAGAAAAAGAACTTTGCAACGAATCAAGTATGATTTATGGTATATCGAAAACTGGTCTTTCAAACTTGATTTGCAGATCATTATGATGACTGTCTGGCAGATGATAACCGGAAAGACGAATGCCGTTTGAATGAATTCTTGTAATAGTTACATCTGTTAAATGAAATTTTAACATCTTTTTGAAAGATAAGTTGTCAATTTTTACAAAATAAAAATATTTCTCTGGTTCAAATTTTGATTTTTCAGAAGTTGACCGATACCTGTTGTTAAATGTTTATCCGAATTTTAATAACTAAAAAATATATATCAGGAGATAAAGAATGTTCATAGCAAATAAACTTTTTAAGCTATCTGTTTTTTTCGGAATATTAATTCTTGTGCTTGTGGTTTATTTTGGCTATTTATTCTTTGAGCCATACCTTACTCAGGAAATAATCACAATAGAAATAGTGAACAAAGAAAGATTCGGAACCGAGCCATCAAAATATCTTATATTCACACCTGATGAAGTATTTTTGAATGAGAACAATTATTATCACGAGAAGAAAAATGCTGATGAACTTTATCCTATGTTTTCGAGAGGTAATAAGTATAAGGTGAAAGTAGTTGGAACATATTGGCCCTCTATTAACAGAATGAGGAACATTGTTAAGATTCTGGAGATAAACGGAGTGCCTGTAAAACAGGAACCAATAAAAATTGATTAGAGCTTTGTTATTTCGATTCTAATGGATTGTTGTGTGATTTACACGACAATCCTTTTTATTTTAAATGACAGATTATAAAAAATGATTAAGTTTACAACGCACGAAAAAATCTATTCAAAACTATAAGGGGAACTTTATGGCAGTATTTATTACAGATGATTGTATTTCCTGCAATGCTTGTGAAGTTGAATGTCCGAACAACGCAATCTACAATGCAGGTGATCCATGGATTCTTGCTGGCGAGTCACACGATCCATTAAATGAAGAACACACATACATTGCACCTGATAAATGCACCGAATGTGTCGGATTTTATGATTCTCCACAATGTATTCCTGCTTGTCCTTCTGATGCAATAATAATGGATCCAAACCGTCAGGAAACCAAAGAGCAACTGATGGCAAAGAAAGAATTTCTGGATAAAGTAGGAAGGTAAGATTTAAGGGAGTTTCGGCTCCCTTTTTTATTTCCTTTTCTTCACAGGAGGTTTTTTAGTGCAATATTTTTTTATCTGTTCATAAGCATCAAAGTAACCCAGTTCACCGGCTTTCTTAAAATCATCGCACGCTGCTTTTTCTCTTTTCAATTCAATATTAATTAGTCCGCGCTGATAGTATGCAAGTGAGTTGAGTGAATCAGTTAAAAGAATTTTTGTATAGTCGTTAAATGCATTCTGATAATCTTTTAACTTTGTTCTTGTTTCTGCAATAAGGAATAATAAATCGGTGTTTTTATTATCCAGTTCCGAAGCACTTAACAAATCATTTAATGCTTCGTTGTTTCTTCTTTGAGCTAAATATTCAACAGCACGGTTATAATGAGCATTAAAATCACCCGGATTAACTGTTATAGCTTTTGAATAATATTCTATTGCGAGATCATTTTTACCGATTAAGCCATAAATAAATCCCATGTTAACTAAAGGCACGGAACTGTTTTGATCCAGTTCGTACGCTTTTTCGTAATCTGCGATTGCTTTTTCAAAGTCATTAAGTTTATAATAAGTGTAAGCTCGATTCAGATACCCCTCTGTAAACCGGTTATTAAATTCTACCGATTGTGTAAAATGATAAAGAGCATTATTAAAATCAGATTTATCATAAAGAATTTTCCCCATAATAAAATGCGCTTCGTAATCTTCATGAATTTGCAATGCTTTTTGAATATCTTTTTCTGCCTGCTCAGTATTACCTAGTTTAAGATTTACCTTACTTCTTAATACAAATACTTCGTAAACATTTTCATTCTCTTTGATAATTTCATCCATGTAATACAATGCTGTCTGGTAATTTCCGTCTGAGTATTCTTTATATGCATTTTCATAATACTGCTGATTGAAAAAGCTGCATCCGAAAAGATTTAATAAAAATATTATAAAAATTTTTTTCATAGTTCTATTTAATCAAAAAAGGTCGGGCGAAGATTGTCTGTAAGATGTAGTTTGATTTCTTCAATATGTTTTTCATTTGTTCTGTTTAATGATAATGGTGGAAGTTTATCTAAGGGAAAAAATTTTACATCAAGTGTTTCATCGCTTGTTCTGGCTTCACCACCAATTAAATCACATAGAAAAACAATTTTGAATGCATGGAAGAGTTCAAGATGTCCGCCAAGTCTGTTTGCATCAAAAACACCAACTACTTTTCTTGGAATTACATCATAACCGCTTTCTTCTTTTGTTTCTCTTATTGCTACCTGCGACGGAATATCTCCAACATCAGCCCAACCACCAGGCATTGCCCAACATTTATCTGTTGATTCCTGTACCAGCAGAATTTGATTATCTTTTATTACTGCAGCACGAACATCAATCTTTGGTGTTGCATAGCCGGGATGATTCATCAGATATTTTTGAACAGATTCTTTTTCAAGCTGAGTATGATTTTCAATAATTTCAGATACAATCTCAATAAGTCTTGTATATCTTTTCTTCTCATAATCATTTGTGGCAAATGCAAGACCTGTTTGTGACAGCTGCTGAATTTCTCTTGCAATCTCAAGCCATTTAATTGATGAGTTATTCTTTTCCATATAATATTTTCTAATTGAATCTAAGTGTGTTTGTCGTATAAGTAGTAAATATATTTTCCAATTGCTTTTCTAAAAAGGATTTGTTGCCCACACAGTTACTTCGGGAATAAAACCTCTGTCGTCCATCTCAAGTGCAGAAACTATTGTATGCGCGATTTCAACCGGACGAAGTTTATTCTTCACTTCAGGTCTTTCAACTCTTTCGTCATTACCAAAAGCCGTTGTTACTTCGCTTGGATTAACAAGTATTACACGCACATTATATTTTCTTAACTCTGCCTGCCAGCATTGAGTCATTCCACGCAAAGCAAATTTGGAAGATGAATAAACTGTTCCGTTAGAAAAACCTTTTGTGCCGGCTGTGGAAGAGATGTTCACAATGTTGCCATAATTCTGTTGTTTGAAAATTTTGGCTGCTTCTCTTGCCATAAGTGCAGCACCAAAAACATTTACAGAATACACATCAAGAAAATTCTGATTTGAAAGGTTGAATACATCTTCCCATTTGCCACCAATTCCGGCATTGTTAATAAGACAATCGAGTTTACCAAATTCTTTCATTAAAACATCATATGTTTTCATAACATCTTTTTCTTTTGCAACATCAGCCTGAACAGCAATTGCACCGATTTCTTTTGCCACCAATTCTAATTTTTCTTTGTTTCTTCCGGTGATTAAAACTTTTCCGCCTTTTTCAGCAAGCATTTTTGCTGTTGCTTTACCAATTCCGGCACTACCACCGGTGACAATAAAAATACTATCTTTTATTTGCATTGCTTCTCCTTATTAATCTTCTGTGAATTTTAAAATTAACTGTTATTAGTTTAATTCAATTTAATTAATTCTCAGAACAATCTTACCGATATTTTTGTTCGCTTCCATTCTTTTATGTGCTTCCGAAACATCAGTCCAATCAAAAACCTTATCAATAATTGTTTTTATTCTTCCCGAAGAAATTTTATCATAAGCAAAATTGTAAAAATCTTTTGTCAGCTTTATCTGATAATCAAGTGACCTTGAACGCAAAGTTGAGCCGACAATTTTCAATCGCTTAGTAAGAATCTGTCTTACATCAAACTCATTAACTTTACCACCACTTAAAGTTGCGAGTAAAATTAATCTTCCGTCTCTTGTGAGAGAATCAATGTTATCATTAAAGTAATTTGCGCCGATAAAATCAATAATTACATCAACACCGTAATTATTAGTAGCGTTCAAAACCACATCTTTGAAGTTTTGGGATTTGTAATCAATCAGAACATCAGCACCAAGTTCTTTGCAGATAAAATGTTTTTCTGCAGATGCTGTAATAATAATCTTTGCACCAATTTCACGAGCGAGCTGAATTGCAGCTGTTCCAACTCCGCTTGCAGCAGCGTGAATGAGAATGAACTCATTCGCTTTAAGTTCTGCAAGCCACACAATTGCCTGATATGAAGTTAAGAATGCTTCGGGAATTGCAGCAGCTTCTTCGAAGCTTAGTTTATCCGGAATGCGCATTGCCATTTCTTCATGAATGACTGCATACTGAGCATAACCTCCGCCTGGTATTAAACCAAAAACTTTATCTCCGGTTTTCCATTTAAATACTTTCGAACCTTTTGCAACAACAACGCCGGCAATCTCTAATCCAAGAATCGGACTGGCTCCGGTTGGTGGTGGATATTTACCCAGCCGTTGTAGTATATCAGCACGATTAAGTGCAGTTGCTTTCACTTCAACAAGAATTTCTTCTTCACCAACTTCAGGTTTTGGAAATTCACCAATGTAAAGTTTGTCTGCAGCACAAGGTTCATCGAACAAAATTGCTTTCATTTTTTCCATGTCTTTGACTTAATAATTAATTGGTGTAAAACAATGTTGAAAAAATTTAATAAAACTTTGATGATTATAAATACTCTAATTCTTAATCGTAAGGCATAATAATTGAAATTTTAACATATAAATTTAGTTAATTAAGTTAACAAAGCAGTTCAGAAAACTTTTGTTATGAGTATTAGAAAAATTATTCAACCTGTTGTTTCTGATACTCTGAGAACCATTCTATTGATTCCCGGAGTCTTTCTTTCAAACAACTTTTTATTCCGATTTTTATTTAATCTACACTTAAAATTTTATTGGAGTAAATTATGTTAAAACAATTTTCACTTTGGTTTGTATTACTTATTTCGTCTCTGATTCTTTTTGCTTCGTGCAATAAAGATGATGAGATTGTTAATCCCGCTAACCAGAACAAACTTGTTCTGAAAGGAAATATTTCAGCCCTCTATAAAGATGGAATGATTAAGTTCAACAATGGACAAAAAATTTTTTCTGATTCCATGATTTCAAAAGTAATTGTTTTCTATCCACAGGGTTATTATAACATTGCTAATGTAGTTGATGGAAAATTTTCAATTGAGGTTGAGAAGGGAAAGCCAGCTTTCATGATTTTTGCGGGACCAAATGATAACTATCTCGGGTTCTTATGTTTGAAAGATGGTTTTGAATCGATTCCGCTAATTAAAATTTCTGATGATGTAACAACCATTGATTTACAGAATATTATTCTGAATAATAAAATCGGCTCTCCGACGCACAATCCACTTGGTACAGAAATTCAGTTGAATGAAGAAGAACAGCAGATACTTTCAATGTTTGATGACTTCTTCTATCCCATAGTCAGAAATCCCGATGTTGATGGAAATGGTAAAATTGATTTGCTCGAAAATAAATTCTACAGACTTCAGGTGTTATAGTTTTATATGGGAGGAAATTTCGGAAATAATCTTACGCCATCTTTCATGCCTCCGTTAGAATATAGTGGTTGGAAGCTTGCATTCTCGGCTCAGGAAAATAATGTTCCTCAATCAGTTGAATTTTATTATCCCTGGAATCCAGCGGTTCCTTCTGTATCTGAGCAAACAAAATATCTTCAGCAATGGAATACAACTGTTTACTTTTCCCGATTGATAATTGAATCACTACCAATTGGTGGTGTTTACAGAATTAATTTTAAGGGACAAAACTTTAATTTCAATATACCGGATCAAAGTCCGGCATTCAGAAATTGTCCGATAATTGTTCCAACAATTGCTCTTAACAGTGATAGCTCAATTCAGAAAGTTAGCTGGATATACTACAATGCTTCAGGAACATCATTGGTAGACCCTACATCTTTCGCAGCAAGAGTTAATTTTGGAATAGAAACATTAAGCAGAAATTATGATTCACCAAATATCGAAGTTCCTGAAAATCAATTTACAATGGATGAAAAAATTTATTGGAGTTCTGTTACAAGAGTCTGGATCGCTTATCATGATATCTTTGATAATCATTATATAATCTTCTACAGCAAATAACTTCAATTATTCTATTCAACAGAACTTTAAAATGAAAAAGAGCTGTATCAGAAATGATAACAGCTCTTTTTGTTCACTCCTCCGGTCTCTTTACTTCTCTTAATCAGAAATTAAAGTTTAAGCCACCCATAATTCTGAATTCATATTTGGGTTGATTAACTGCATCGTCTGCATCCTGATATGAATATCCCTGTCTTGGATTTACATTTTGTCCATCGGGACTATATGCAGTATCGTGTCCAAGAAGCTTTGATTGGAAATAGTAATCAAATCCTGCTGCGACAACAAAACTCATATTAGGTGAAATACCAAGATGAGTTTCAAGTCCGGTTCCGATTCCCCATTGATCTGCAGTAACATCAAAGAATTCATTTCCGCCGATAAACTTGAAATTTCCGGTGAACATAGAATATCTCGGACCTATTATGATGTTGGTCTTATTCAGAGAAAATAATTTTACAGGATAAGTAAAATCAAGTCTGAACTCCCAGATATAACCAGACTCTTCAGGAGTTCCGTTTGTTGCATCATTTATAAAAACTTTTCTTGCGTCAAGTGGTTTGCCTGCATCAGTTATTGTGTAGCCGAGAGAAAATCTTAATGAAAGCGGAACATCATAAGAAAAATTAGAAATTGTTCCGTAAACATTTCCTCCGATATTATCTGTGTAACCAAGTAAAAATCCGGCTGATACTTTTGGATGAGCAAACAATGCAGGTGCTGTTTGCGCATAATTTATTTGTGTAAAAAAGATGAGTGTCAATAAAGTAAATGATATTTTTTTCAATTTGTTTCCTCCTGTTTGTTCAGGATTATGCAATCATTTTGCCAGAAGGATTCGAAAAAATATTCTTCATTTTTTTAACATAAACTAAAGAATTAGAGTCGTAGAATTAGTTTTAATAAAAATGGCGACAAGGTTGTCGCCACTTATGTCGTTTCAGCAAGGACTAAACATTATTGATTTTAATATTTTGGCTCGATTCCCAAATTATAAAACACAAATGACCAGACATCAGCAACTTCTTCAATTATTTTTGAAGTAGGTTTCCCGGCACCGTGTCCTGCTTTAGTTTCTATTCTGATAAGAACAGGATTTTCACCTTTATATTTTTCCTGAAGTGTTGCAATGTATTTGAAAGAATGTGCCGGTACAACTCGGTCATCGTGATCTGCAGTTGTTACAAGCACTGCAGGATAGTTTAAGTTTTCTTTTATGTTGTGAAGAGGAGAATATTCATAAAGAAATTTGAATTGTTCAGGGTCATCACTTGAGCCGTACTCAACTACCCAATAATAACCTATTGTAAATTTATGGAATCGAAGCATATCCATAACTCCAACTGCAGGAAGAGCAACTTTAAATAGTTCTGGTCTTTGATTAATTACAGCACCAATTAATAATCCACCGTTAGAACCGCCTGCACAAGCAAGTTTGTTCGGATTAGTGTATCCTTCTTTAATTAGATATTCAGCAGCGGAAATAAAATCATCAAACACATTTTGTTTTTTATCAAGCATACCTGCTTTGTGCCATTCTTCGCCATACTCACCACCACCGCGAATATTTGGCATTGCAAACACTCCACCGTTTTCAAGAAAAATTAATCTCGAAGTACTGAAAGAAGGAAGTAATGAAATATTAAATCCACCATAGCTGTAAAGGTAAGTTGGATTATTTCCATCAAGCTTTAATCCTTTTTTATGTACTATGAACATCGGAATCTTTGTTCCATCCTTGCTTGTATAGAATACCTGTTTTGTTTCATAGTTATCAAAATCAAAATTGAGTTCTATTTGTTTATAAAGTTCAGATTTATTTGAGTTCACATCAAACTTAAAAATAGTTCCGGGATATGTGAATGATGTGAAAGAATAAAATGCAATGTTATCGTCTCTTCTTCCCGAAAACCCCACAGTACCTAATGCAGGTAACTTTATTTCACCTTCGGGTTTTCCATCAAGACTGAAAAGATAAACATGATGACTTGCATCCTGCATATATTTTGCAACCAGCTTTTCTCCGATTATCTGAACGGATTGAAGCACATTATTTGATTCAGGAATTACATCCTTCCAGTTTTCACGCGAAGGATTTTTTGGATCTATTAAAATCAAACGATACTTTGGTGCTTTATAATCCGTTAATACCAATAGTTTATCTCCGACATTATCAACAACACCGTAATTATTATTTAAATCATCAACGATGGTTATAAATTCTGATTTTGGATTTGATAAATCTTTTACAATCAGTCCATTATTACTTGTTCCTTCTGAAAAAGTAATGATGAGAAAGCGTTCATCGTCAGTTGTGCCTGCATAAAATCCCCTGTCAGGTCGTGTCGGGTCTTCATAAATAACAATATCTTCTGATTGATCTGTCCCAAGTTTATGGTAATAAACTTTTGCAAATTGATTTTTTTGTGAAAGTTCAGAGCCGGTTGGTTCGGGATATCTGCTGTAATAAAATCCGTTATCTTTCCAGGCGATTCCGGAAAACTTTATCCATTTGAGATGGTCTTTTAATTTATCTCCGGATTGTGCATTCATAACAAAAAATTCATCCCAGTCAGAACCACCGGTTGATACACCATAAGCAAACCATTTTCCATCCTTTGAGAAAGAATAATTTGAAAGAGATTTTGTTCCATCTTCAGCAAACTTATTTGGGTCAAGAAAAACTTTTTCTTCGCCATCAAGTTTATCCATTACATACATTACGCTCTGATTTTGCAAACCATCATTTTTGAAGAAATAAAATTTATCACCTGCTCTGAATGGTGCGCTGTATTTGGGATAATTGTAAAGCTCAGTGAATCGTTCTTTTATTTTTTCCCTGAATGGAATTTTAGAAAGATATTCAAATGTAACTTTGTTCTGTGCTTCAACCCACGCCTTTGTCTCTTCGGAGTTATCATCTTCAAGCCATCGGTAAGGATCAGCTACAAGCGTTCCGTGATAGTTATCCACTACTTCAACCTTTTTTGTTTCAGGATATTTCATTTGCGAATATGAAGTTGTTGCGATGATTATTGTTAACAAAATGAAGTTCAACAGTTTCATTTTACATCCTTTCAGTTATTAAAATTGCACGGTTTTAGTTTAATAATCGGAATTTTCGTATATCAATTCGCCTGAACTGAGGAAATTCTTTAACCACAGATTACACAGATTATCACAAATTTATTTTAACAATTCAGAATATTCAGGATGTCGTTGCATAAAAACAGCGACATAAGAACAAGAAGGAATTACTTTTAAACTGTTTTCTTTTGCATATTCAATTGCAGCGCGAACAACTTTTTCAGCTAATCCTTTTCCTCTTAGTTGAGGCGGAGTATAAGTGTGATAAAGATTCATTTCTTTTTCATTAAGCGAATATTCAACAAATGAATCCAGTCCATCAATGTTAATTACAAATCTGTTGTTTACTTTATCGTGTATTACTTCCATAATCAATTACTCAAACTTAATTGTGGATTAATAATTTTTTCTCGTTCTTCCTGTCTGTTTATTATTGTTAAGATATGTTCGTTTATGATTTCATTCAATTCATCTTCATTTACCATCGCTTTTTCCGGTTCAGTCGGAAGAAGTAACCAGGGTTTTATTCCTTTAAAATCATACTGACCATAAATGATTACGGGTGTACCATATGCTATAATAAATTCACCGTCCTTTGTTAATATCCATTGTTCCGCCCAGTTGTAAATCCAGAAAGCATCTTCTTCAAGTAATCTTACGCAAGCATGACTTGCCGGATAACCCGGTAATTCAAATTGATGTATCGAAATACCACGAAAATTTTCCAGATTAAAATACCAAGGAAGAATCCAATCTTCATTATCTGTGCTGATTGTTTCTTTGGCTTTCCAGTTTGTGTGAAATAAACCATTAGGTGTCGGAGTTGATCTCTTTCCTGTGCTTGTTGGTCCCCAGTTCACAAGATTACCATACTCATAAGCTGCAAATGCCTGAATATGCTGATCAACAAGAAGAATTTTTTTTACACTTTCTAATAGTGCTATGTGTTTTGGAAAAGGTGAGTAGAGCAATTTATCATTTATTATAGTATCAGGAACAACAATTGAATCTGGTTTTCTTATAAACCTTTCATCAAGACGATTCAGTGCTAAAATTATTTTGGCTCCGATTGTATCATAATTTTCAATAAGAAATTTATATCTGTTCTGCTTTGGTGGAGAAATAAAAATGTAATTAATTAACGGCAAAGCGGGAATTGTATCTTTAATTAAAATTAGTGAGTCTTGTGTTTTAATAGTCGAATCAATCTGTACTTTTGCCTGGTTAGAATTTTTATTATCAGAACATTTGATTAAAAAGGCAATTGCTGATATCAGAAACGAGTATTTCAAAAGAGATTTTGTCAAGATAAAATTCCTTTATCTGAAAAATCTTTAACAAGATTATCATATCCCGTAAACTGAACTCCGTCCCATCCAACTTTTTTTGCTGCTTCAACATATTCTTCGATGTCATCAATGAAGATGTGTTCTTCAGGCGGAAGTTTTGAATAACTTTCAACTGCCCGGTAAATACCCTCTTCAGGTTTAACAAATCCGACTTCGTGAGAAAGAAAAAGTTTGTCAAAGATTTTCAGAAAATCGTAATGTTGATAACCGTATTTCTGATGTATCGAATTTGTATTCGAGAGAAGATACAGTCTGTATTTTTCTTTGAGCTTTGGAAGCAAAGAAATTACATTTTCATTAAGTGAAAAAATTGAAGACCAATATTTAACAAACTGTTCGGCAGTTACTTTATGCTCAAGCCATTCAATCATCTGCGCGATAAAATCCTTTTCAGAAATTTTACCGCGCTCAAAATCACGATGAATATGGTAATTCTGATTATACTTTCTTACAAACTCTTCACCAAGTCCGGCTTTATGCTTGTTAACAGCACGGATAAAAATATTATAGTCAAATGGAATCAGAACCTGACCAAGGTCAAATACTATTGCAGAATATTTTCTTTTGCTCATTCGGAAATAACAAAAGTCTCGTCAGGAATTCCTTTATTAATTTTTACACTGCTGATTGTCAACTCAACACTCTGTGGTCCGAATGATTGTTTCATCTTAAAAGGAATTTTTATACCGTCAACATCCTGATAATCGGAATATTCAAGAATCTGAGTGACGAGTCCCATCTGTGTTTCTGTTTCTTTTGTTTCTTTTACTTTGAGACCTGTTTCATCATCAAAGTAAGCAACCCAGTTCAAACCCGAAGGAAGAATAAACTTCACTTTGTGCAACAAACTTTCACCATCTTTTTCAGTTCCTTCATAAGCTAATTTAATTCCCAGCAATTCAGGGTTTAACAACATTTCCATGGTTGATTCTAATTTTAATTGCTCGAGCTGCTTTCCTTCAATATTGATTGTTTGTCCTGCAACTTTCATAACAGCCTTTTCACCATCAAAAATCAGAACCTGATCCATACCACCGGCTTTGATATCCTGACGAAGTTTATTCGGGAGTTTCTGCTTGATGATAATTGTAACTGCCTGATCCATAGCTGTTCCGCGCATTATCACAGTTTTATCCTGGATGTTTTTAACTACATCAGCTCCGCCAATTGCATCCAGATATTTTGCAATTACTGATTTTGCCTGCTCATCTGATTCAGCATTTTCATTCTGTGAAAATGCATTCACAAATAAAAACATTGTAATTAAAAACGAAAGTAAAAGAGATTTGAATTTCATTTTTGTGATCCTTCTTGTTTGGTTAATTTGTAGTGGTAAAAATACTAAACAGTAAGATATTTATTTTATCCGTTTATCAATTTATTACTCCATTGGTTTATGATAATTCAGGTAAATTTTATCAAAAATTTATTTTTCGGAAGATGATATTAGAATAGTATGAAAAATTTAGCACTCATTATTTTAATTAGCTCAATTCAGGTTTTTGCACAAAGCTTTTCTATAAAAGGAAAAGTTATCGATTTTCAATCCGGCAGCAGTTTAAGTTTTGCCAATATTAGAGTTGAAGGAACAACTCTTGGGACAGCTTCGAATGTTAATGGTGAATTTGAACTGAAATTAAATGCTGGTAATTATAAACTCATCGCTTCATTCATTGGTTATTTTTCTGATACTATTTCAGTAAACGTAAATTCTGATTTATCAGGTTTGATATTCAAACTAAAAAGCACAGAAATAAATTTGCCTGAAGTTGTGGTTAAGCCGGGAGAAAATCCTGCGCTTGAAATTATCCGAAAAGCAATAGAGAAAAGAAAGCAAAGAGAACTAAATTTATTCTCCTATGAGTTCGAAGCATTTTCCAAAGGAACTATAAGAACCACCGAAGATATAACCTCAACAGGAAGCGGCTCGATTAATTTGGGAATTGGTGAATCTGATACTGCAAAACTTAAGGTAACGGGAATTCTTGAAAGTCACAGCAAAGGATATTTCCTTAAACCGGATAATTATAAAGAAATTATTCTTGCCCGAAAGCAAAGTGCAAACTTTCCTCCGTCTGTTAATACTTTAACCGGCGGAAGATTAATTCAGAATTTTTACAGCAGTGATATAAATTTTCTCGGAAGAGATTTACCCGGACCAATTTCAAACAACGCTCTCGATTATTATTACTTCTATATTGAAAAAACTTCTGCAATTAACAATCAAAAAGTTTTTCAAATTCATATTGAACCAGACAATCCATCAGATCCAGGATTTGTTGGAAAAGTTTTCATCACAGACAGCACTTATGATTTACTTAAAGTTGATTTGATTCTTAATCGTGCTGCAAACATTGGGGGAATTTTCGATACGGTAAATATTGTACAGCAATTTGATTATTATGATGGAATTGTAATGCCCGTTGATTATCGATTGTTTGTGACTGCTAATTTTCTTGGACTTGCAAGGTTTGGTTTTGAACTGAATACAATATTGTTTAACTACAAAGTAAATAAAAAAATTGATGAATCGGTTTTTAACAAAGCAATAGTTACGGTTTTACCTGACGCTGATAAAAAAGATTCAACTTATTGGTTTACCACTCAGACAATTCCAAATACCGATGAAGAGGAAGAAGCTTATAAACGAATTGATAGTCTTGAATCTCTTCCTAAAGAGTTTTGGGATGATTTTTCAATTCTGAATTCGCGATTAAAATTGAGTAAAACTTTTTCCGTAAGTGCACCGCTTGCAATGTATCATTTCAATTGTGTTGAAGGTCATTCAATTGATTTTGGATTTTTCATTAATGATGAATTCGACAGAAGATTTAATTCATCACTAAACCTGTCTTATGGATTTTCTGACAAGAAATTCAAACAGGATTTTTCAGCCAATTATCTTTTAGGTGATTACAGAACTGTTCGCTTAGGAATTAATGCTTTCAATAAAACGAAAATTCTTTTTGCAGAATCTGACAATTACGGCGAACTCTTTGGAACGCTTTCAACTTTGCTTTATAAGGAAGATTTCAGAGATTACTATTACACAAAAGGATTTTCAGTTTCTGCAGAAGGAGAAATTTTCCCTGTACTAAAAAGCAGAATATCATTTACGAACAGAACCGATAAATCAGCAATTAACAATTCAGATTTTTCATTCTTTTATAAAGATAGATCCTACAAACAAAACCTTCCTGTTTATGAAGGAAAAACAAACGCAATTAAAATTGGTTTTGAATTGGATTTCCGTAACTACATTGAAGATGGCTTCTTCAGAAGAAGAACTTCACTCGGTAGAACATACACCTTAATTTCAATGGATGTTACTGCTTCGGATAAAGATTTGTTGAAAAGTGATTTTGATTATCTGAAATATGAATTTTTATCCAGAACATTTATCAGATCTTTCAATTCAACAACTGCAACAATTAAAATTTACGGAACTTATTCGAATGGTTCTGTTCCTTATCAGGATTTATATGCTGTTCCCGGAAACATAAGCACATTTTCTTCACCACTTACTTTCAGAACATTGGGAATTAATCAAATACTTGGGGACAGAGTTGTTACATTAAATGCTGAATATAATTTCAGAGATGAGTTATTCCGACTATTGAATATTCCTGTTATTAAAAGACTTGAAATTTTGCTTACTGTCTTTTTTAATGCTGCTTATGGAGACATTAGTTCAAAATCAAATGAAATATTGGTAAATCCAATTCAAACATTTAAGCATCCGTTCTATGAAATTGGCTTTTCGCTTGGACAGGGGTTACTTCCATTGTCAATTGAATTTGGTTGGAAGCTGAATTACAGAAACGGGAATAATTTCAGAATCAGTCTGAGTTCCGTCTTATTCAATCTCTAAAAAATTTTCGGCGTATTATCAGATAAAAAATTGATTACTTAATATCAGTCCAAAGATTTTTCTTCTTCACACCGAAAGAAACAATTTTTGCATCTTTCGGAACTTCATAACCACATAAGAATGAGCGCGCTTTTGTTTTTGCGGGAAAATTGTCGCTGTAACAAAGATTATAAGCTTTCTGATCCTGTTTTACTTCAGGATTTGCTGCAAGATATGAAGAGACAATTCCCGCACCTCTTAAACCTGAACGATATTCATTACCTTTTGCATCTTTCAATTCAATACTCATTGTGTATTCTGCGCCCATATTTATGCTTTTGTCAGAAATATTCTCAATAGTTATTTCGGCAACAAGAAATTTATTTCCTTCTTTTGCACCACCAAACTCAATTAGTCTGTGAAGTTTAATTACGACTTCACTGTTTTTAATTTCGGCAATTACATCACTTTTCTTCTGAGCATTAATTTGAAAAGTTAAAGCGAATAGTAAAAGTGTGATTAAAGATATATTTTTCATTGTAGTACCTTCTTTCCTTATTTCATTTTTTAATCAGTTAAAAATTATTGATATGTAAATCTTTTTCAAATTAAATAGAGCCAACGATGATTTACATCATTTCCCGGTGCATACATTATGCCAGCAAAATAATTTGTTATGAAAGATTATTAAAATACTTATCGATTTCATTGAGCAGTAATGAATACATTGATTGTAGTTTATATGCATAGCAGGGATTCAAGTAATTTCGTCTATACATTCATTCAACAAATCATTCATTCATTAATCCAAACATTCATCTTTACCTACCGAAGGCAGGCATTCACCAATTCGGTTTTATGTTGATTGTGTTGAAAGATTTCTCCCCCGACAGGTCGGGGTCGAAATGACAAACACTCATTCAGATTAACCCGACGAAGGTATGCATTCACACATTCATCAATTCAAACATTCATCTTTACCTACCGAAGGTAGGCATTCATTCCCTCGTTCATTCTTGTTCTTAACTCATTGACTACTTAAATTTCGCCCGAAATTTTTTTGAAAGGGAACATCTGTGGCAAAAACATTTGAACAACTTAAAACCGGATTTCAGCATTCTTTCTGGGTGGCAAATGGAATGGAGCTTTTCGAAAGACTTGCATACTATGGACAGGCAACAATTTTAAGTGTTTTCCTTCGCGATCATCTAAAGTTTGATGAAGTACAGGCAGGACAACTTTCCTCTATCTTTGGTGGGTTGATTTACTTCCTTCCGATTTTTGCCGGAGCACTTGCTGATAAGTTTGGTTTTAAGAAAGCTTTTTCGTTTGCATTCTTTGTTCTTGCTATCGGATATTTTCTTATCGGCTCAACAGGAATGACAGCATTTTCTTCCTGGTATGAAAATAAAGATTTGTTCCCTTTACTTTCCGTTATATTAATATTTACTGCAATTGGCGGTTCATTCATAAAGCCAAGTGTACTTGGAACAGTTGCATTAACTACCACTCCGGAAACAAAATCTCTTGGTTATGCAATTTATTACTGGCTTGTAAATATGGGTGCTGCAATAGGACCATTCTTAGCTTATCTCGTTCGTGATTCATTCGGAATTGAATTTGTTTATATGGTTTCGGCAATAAGCTGTGCGTTAATGTTTCTGGTTACAATATTTATTTTCAAAGAGCCGGAAGCAAAACTTAATGAAGAAAGGGATTCGCTCCTTCAGGTTGTTAAAAATCTCTGGACTGTTGTAAAGAACATCAGGTTTATGGTTTTCCTTCTCATCTTTGCTTTGTATTGGATTGTATTCTGGGAATTCTTTATCGTAATTCCATTTTACATTTCAGATTATATCTCACCCGAAGCACCAATTGAATTAGTTTTGTCAACCGGTGCCTGGACAATTATACTGCTTCAAATTCCCATTAACAGATTAACTAAAAATATCCCAACACCAACAGCAATTATGATTGGTTTTGTGTTTGCTGCTCTTAGCTGGTTTCTTCTTTACTTTGTTACCTTAGCAGGAACAATTGTTGGACTTGGATTTATCATTGCAACAATTTTTATCTTCTCAGTAGGCGAACAAACACAAGCTCCAAGATTCTATGAATATCTTGCTGACCTTGCACCCAAAGGACAAGCAGCATTATTTCAGGGCTTTGCTTTTCTTCCTATCGCAATTGCCTGGCTTTTAGGTGGTACTTTTGGCGGATGGCTGTATCATACTTTCGGAACAAAAGAAGTCGGTAAACCCGAAATGGTTTTCCTGATTATCGGTTTGGTTGGAGTTGCAGCAGCGGCAATGATGTTTGCTTATAATCTGGTTGTGCATAAAAGAAAGTAATATTTCTCCTGCCTTCTAAAGATAATTTTGACAAGTCATAAACTACTTGCCACTCAGGATTTTTGTTTTTGACTTTCATTAAACGAATAAAATCTTTAAACAGCAAAAAAGCTAAATACTTTAATAGCGTTTTTATTATACATAATTTTGAAAAAACAATTTTATACATTAAAAGAAAATGAAAAAAAACTTTAAACCAATTCTGATCACCATATTAGCCGTTATAATTCTTATTCTTCTTATTATTCCAAAGCTTGGATCCTCAGAAGGTAAAAATCCTGTTAACACTAACAGACAAACCGGACCACTTCCTGTAAAAGCTCATATACTAAAACCTGAAAATCTTGATAACAAAGTTTTAATAACGGGCACAATTCTGGCAAACGAAGAAGTTGAACTGAGAAGTGAACAATCCGGAAAAATATTAAACATATATTTCAAAGAGGGAAGTCTCGTCAATCAGGGAGATTTGCTGGTTAAAATAAATGATGCAGAACTTCAGGCGCAATTACAAAGTGCTAAGTCAAGACTTGAATTGCAGAAACAAACTGAATTCAGACAAAGACAATTACTTGAAAAAGAAGCAATCAGTCAGGAAGATTATGATATGACCGCAAATCAACTTAAGGTTAATCAATCTGAAGTTGATTTAATAAAGGCACAAATTGATAAAACTGAAATTCGCGCTCCTTTCAGTGGAGTTATTGGTTTAAGAAATGTCAGCGAAGGAAGTTTCGTAACAAATTCAACAGTAATTGCAACACTGCAGAATATTAATCCGGTGAAAATTGATTTTTCAATTCCTGAAAGATATTCTGCGATGGTTAATACTGGTGATGAAATTTACTTTACGGTGACTGGTAGCGATAAAAAATTTGTGGGAAGAATTTATGCAATTGAACCCAAAATCGATCCGGTTACACGAACTCTTCGTATGCGGGCATTATGTTCTAATGCTGGAAGAGAATTGCTGCCCGGCTCATTCGCAAATATTGAACTTGTTCTTAAAAGAATAAAT
Source organism: Ignavibacterium sp. (assembly GCF_025998815.1). NCBI lineage: Bacteria > Pseudomonadati > Ignavibacteriota > Ignavibacteria > Ignavibacteriales > Ignavibacteriaceae > Ignavibacterium > Ignavibacterium sp. Next base: position 2,170,125 of record NZ_AP026678.1, on the reverse strand, counting down.
GATGCACTGATGATACCCACAGAAGCACTTGTTCCTGATATTTCAGGTCAAAGAGTTTTTTTATATCGTGACGGAAAAGCAGTTCCGCAACAAGTTGAAACGGGAATCAGAACTGAAAGAAGAATTCAGTTGCTCTCTGGGGTTAATGCCGAAGATACTGTAATTACATCCGGAATGCTTCAGCTAAGACCAGGTTTGCCTGTAACAATTTCGGAGTTTGAATAATGAGTCTTTCATCATTAAGCATAAGACGACCTGTACTTGCAATTGTAATGTCAATTGCAATTGTAGTACTTGGACTTTTAGGTTATACATATCTTGGAGTGCGTGAATATCCATCTGTCGATCCGCCAATTATAACAGTTACCACTTCTTATATTGGAGCAAATGCAGATGTAATTGAATCTCAGATAACAGAGCCACTTGAAGAATCTATAAACGGTATTGCAGGAATTCGTTCGTTAACCTCAGTTAGTCGCGATGGAAGAAGTACAATTACAGTTGAATTTGATATTGATGTTGACCTTGAAACAGCTGCCAATGATGTAAGAGATAAAGTATCCCGCGCAATCAGATTACTTCCGCCAGATGTTGATCCACCAATTGTTGCCAAAGCAGATGCTGATGCAATGCCAATAATAAATCTGAATGTTAAAAGCGATAAAAGAAATCTGCTTCAGTTAAGTGAAATAGCAAACAATATCTTCAAAGAAAGATTTCAAACAATACCGGGTGTAAGTGCTGTTAACATCTGGGGTGAAAAACGATACTCTATGAGACTTTGGTTAGACCCCGCAAAACTTGCCGCTTATAATCTGACCCCAATCGATGTTCGTAATGCAATTAATCGTGAAAATGTTGAACTGCCCACAGGGCTGATTGAAGGCAACAGAACCGAATTATCAATCAGAACAATAGGAAGGTTGCAGGATGAAGAAGAGTTTAATGAACTGATTATCAAAGAAGTCAGTGGCAATATTGTCAGACTTAAGGATATAGGATATGCTCAGCTTGGTGCAGAGAATGAAAGAACTATTCTCAAACGGGATGGCATTCCTATGGTAAGTGTTGTTCTGATCGCTCAGCCCGGTGCGAATAATATTGCTATTGCAGATGAATTCTATAAAAGACTTGAACAGATCAAAAAAGACCTTCCGCCCGATATCAGCACTGCAATAGGTTTTGATATTACTAAATACATACGCGAATCCATTACCGAAGTAGAACAAACTATTATTGTTGCCTTTGGTCTTGTTGTTCTGATAATCTTTCTTTTTTTAAGAGACTGGCGTACAACAGTTATTCCGGTTATCGCTATTCCAATATCTCTTATCGGAGCATTCTTTGTAATGTATGTTGCTAACTTTACTATAAATGTTCTTACTCTGCTTGGAATCGTTTTAGCAATTGGATTAGTAGTTGACGATGCAATCGTTGTTCTTGAAAATATTTATAAAAAAATTGAAGCCGGTGATCATCCATTTGATTCAGCAAGAAAAGGTACCGCAGAAATTTTCTTCGCAGTCATCTCTACAACTGTAGCCCTCGCATCAGTTTTTCTTCCGATTATTTTTCTTCAGGGATTAACAGGAAGATTATTCAGAGAATTCGGAATAGTTATATCAGGTTCTGTAATCATATCATCATTTGTTGCATTAACTCTTACTCCGATGCTTAGTTCCAGAATTTTGAAGAGAAGAGATAAGCATAATTGGTTCTATAATGTAACTGAGCCATTCTTTGTAAAAATTAATAATGCCTATAAAAACTCTCTTGAAGCTTTTCTTAAAAGAAGATGGCTTGTCTTTCCGATAATGGCTGTATCATTTATCCTGATCTATGTTTTTTATAATAACATTTCATCTGAACTTGCACCACTTGAGGATAGAAGCAGTTTAAGACTTATTGCAACTGCTCAGGAAGGAGCTTCATTTGAGTATATGGACAGATTTATGGATATGTTAGTTCAAACACTAAAAGATACTGTTCCAGAAAGTGAGGCAATAATTTCTGTAACTTCACCCGGTTTCGGGGCTTCGAGTTCGGTTAATTCCGGATTTGCAATGATAATTCTGAAAGATCCATCTGAGCGTGAAAGAAGTCAGATGCGAATTGCTGATGAACTTGGACCAATTTTATCTAAAATGACTGAAGCTAGAGTCTTTGCAACTCAGCAACAATCAATTGGTCAACGAAGGGGAGGACTTCCTGTTGAGTATGTTATTCAGGCACCAAATTTCGAAAAGCTGAGAGAATATCTTCCGAAGTTTCTTGAAGCAGCATCAAAAGATCCCACCTTTACAATTGTTGATGTGAATCTGAAATTCAACAAACCTGAAATTAAACTTACAATTGACAGACAACGGGCAAGAAATCTTGGAGTATCTACAATTGATATTGCTCAGACAATTCAGGCAGCTTTTAGCGGACAACGATTTGGTTATTTTGTAAAAGATGGTAAACAATATCAGGTTATTGGTCAATTGATTCGTGACAGAAGAAATGCCCCCATTGATTTAAAGTCACTTTATGTTGCCAACAATCAGGGAAAACTTGTACAGCTTGATAATGTTGTTACATTAACTGAACAAAGTACACCTCCACAACTTTATAGATTTAATCGTTATGTATCTGCAACAGTTTCTGCGGGATTAGCACCTGGTAAAACAATTGGCGATGGCATCAAAGCAATGGACAAAATAGCATCAGAAGTCCTTGATGAATCTTTTTCTACTGCTTTGAGCGGTCCATCAAAAGATTTTGCCGAAAGTTCATCGAGTTTATTATTTGCATTCATTCTTGCAATAGGATTTATTTATCTGGTTCTCGCGGCTCAATTTGAAAGTTTCAGAGATCCTTTCATTATTCTTTTTACTGTTCCGCTTGCATTGTTCGGAGCTTTGCTTTCACTTTGGTATTTCAATCAGACTCTTAATATCTTCAGTCAGATTGGTATAATTATGCTGATTGGAATTGTAACAAAGAATGGAATCCTCATTGTCGAATTTGCAAATCAGCGTAAAGCTGCAGGGCTTAGTAAGATGGAAGCAATTAAAGATGCTTCAGCAGCAAGATTACGACCGATTCTTATGACAAGTCTTTCAACAGTTCTTGGAATACTGCCAATAGCTCTTGCACTTGGTGCCGGTTCTGAAAGCAGAGTATCGATGGGAATAGCTGTAATCGGCGGACTTATATTTTCTACATTTCTTACTTTGCTTGTTGTGCCGGCGGTTTATTCATTTTTGTCCCGTGCCACAGCAACTGTTTCCAATGTAACTGAAATTGAAGAAACCGAAAAAGAAACAATCTTTGCAAGTAAATAAAAAATATGCGGGTGTTTATGAAATTCTTCCAGACAATTTCATTTCTGTTTTTAATTTTTGTTAGTCAGAGCTTTTCACAACAATTGCTGTCACTTAAGGATGCTGTTAAAATTGCACTCGAAAATAACTTCTCTATAAACATTGCAAAGAACATCTCAACCATTGCAGAAAATAACGCATCTGTTGGTAATGCAGGTTTTCTTCCGACTATTGATGCAACCGGTTCTTATACAAAAAGTCAGAGTAACACAAAACAGGAATATTTTGACGGGAGAACTATTGACCGGACTGGTGCTAAATCAACTAACTTGTCTGCAGGAGTAAGTTTGAACTGGACAGTGTTTGATGGATTTGAAATGTTTGGTAATCTTGACTTGCTTAAACAACTTAACAAAATCGGCAAAGCAAACTACAAAGCAGAAGTTGAAAACAATATTGCAGATGTTATTGATAACTATTTTAATCTTATCAGAGAAAAACAAGTGCTCGATGTTATTAAGGAAACAATAAGAATTTCGGAAGAAAGAGTTAGTATTGCAGAATCAAAAAAAGATGTTGGAAGTGGTTCAAAGTTTGACCTTCGTCAGGCACAGGTTGATTTGAATGAAGATCGTTCAACACTCCTGAAAGAAGAGCTTAATTATGAACAACTAAAAGTAACGCTCAATCAACTTCTGGGTAGGAATGTTAATACTGACTTTGATGTTGAAGACACTATAATTGTTAACGAAACTCTTAACTATGATGAATTGAGAAATTCAGCTCTTCAGAAAAACTCGCAGCTTTTTATTGCAGAAAGAAACCTTGAGCTTGCAGAAATAAATATTTCGCTTGCAAGGTCGGAATTATATCCGAGAATTTCTTTAACCGGAGGATACAATTATCTTAACTCAGAATCTGGTGCGGGATTTATCAAAACAAATAAAAACTACAGCTTGAATTACGGCGTTACTGCCTCACTGAATTTATTTAATGGCTTGAACACCAGAAGAAAAATTGAAAATGCACTGGTTGAATCTGATAACAGTCGTTTGAATTATGATTTGATAAAAAATTCAATTGAGGCAAATCTTCTGAATGTTTATAAAAAATATCTAAACAGCATTAAGCTGATAAAACTTGAAGAGGAAAATCTGATTATTGCAGAAGAAAGTGTTGATATTGCACTCGAGCGACTGAAACTTGGAAATATTACTCCACTTGAATTCCGCGAAACACAGCGTAAACTTATTGATGTTAAAAGCCGGTTGGTCTCTGCACAATATGAAGCTAAGACAGCAGAAACAGAACTTCTCAGATTAAGCGGACAGATTATAAAAGATTAGCAATAGGTTTAAGTTAAAGTATAAGTTAAAGATTAAGATAAATTTTAAGTTTAGTTGATTAAAAATTTAAATTTGTTCTACCACCTAAACTTGAACTTGAACCTTAAGATTTGCTTTTCCCATAAGGGATTCTTTGAGGATATTAAAACCAACCTGATGTTCACAGGTTGCCAAATGTTTCAGGTTGTGGTTTGATTTCAATTAGTTCTTTGAGGATATTAAAACCAACTTTCTAAGGTTAACAAGCTTACTGATACCCGTTGTGGTTTGATTTCAATTAGTTCTTTGAGGATATTAAAACCAACCCTCTTTTTGCTGATTGTCAACAGCATCTTGTTGTGGTTTGATTTCAATTAGTTCTTTGAGGATATTAAAACCAACCAATTATAGGAGACAAACATGCAGGTCAAAGTTGTGGTTTGATTTCAATTAGTTCTTTGAGGATATTAAAACCAACACATTCTTTTGGGACAGGCGAACCAATAGGTTGTGGTTTGATTTCAATTAGTTCTTTGAGGATATTAAAACCAACAAGATATCAAAGGCAAAGGAAACGACCCTAGTTGTGGTTTGATTTCAATTAGTTCTTTGAGGATATTAAAACCAACGTAGTGTTGTAACTTAATCCTAAAGTTCTAGTTGTGGTTTGATTTCAATTAGTTCTTTGAGGATATTAAAACCAACATATCGAATTTTTTGTCCTATTGTCATATGTTGTGGTTTGATTTCAATTAGTTCTTTGAGGATATTAAAACCAACTCATAACCAGCTGCAAAGCATTTATTACAGTTGTGGTTTGATTTCAATTAGTTCTTTGAGGATATTAAAACCAACAAAATTTTGAACGAAGTATATTGCTCAAAGTTGTGGTTTGATTTCAATTAGTTCTTTGAGGATATTAAAACCAACAGAGTTGAATGATTATACAGGTAAATATCAGTTGTGGTTTGATTTCAATTAGTTCTTTGAGGATATTAAAACCAACATAGATACTTATACAAGTGCTGCGGCTGCGTTGTGGTTTGATTTCAATTAGTTCTTTGAGGATATTAAAACCAACACACTAACCCATTTATCAATCACTGAAATAGTTGTGGTTTGATTTCAATTAGTTCTTTGAGGATATTAAAACCAACAATATCTAATTTTTTGTTCTATAGTTATATGTTGTGGTTTGATTTCAATTAGTTCTTTGAGGATATTAAAACCAACTCTCTCTCCAAGTATAAAATCATAGGACAGTTGTGGTTTGATTTCAATTAGTTCTTTGAGGATATTAAAACCAACTATAGATTTGTCCTAAAGCTCTGTTCTTAGTTGTGGTTTGATTTCAATTAGTTCTTTGAGGATATTAAAACCAACAAATCTGCGTAATAATAACATATAAGTTTCGTTGTGGTTTGATTTCAATTAGTTCTTTGAGGATATTAAAACCAACACAACTACACCTACTTCAGCATTTGTATGGTTGTGGTTTGATTTCAATTAGTTCTTTGAGGATATTAAAACCAACAATCTGATGAAGAAAAGCTTGGTTCAAGTTGTGGTTTGATTTCAATTAGTTCTTTGAGGATATTAAAACCAACTATTATAAAGGGACAACTGCAGAGAGGTTAGTTGTGGTTTGATTTCAATTAGTTCTTTGAGGATATTAAAACCAACGTTGCTAAAAAGAAGTCACGTGATTCTGAGTTGTGGTTTGATTTCAATTAGTTCTTTGAGGATATTAAAACCAACTATTGGATCAAAGCTACAAAGCCCGAAACGTTGTGGTTTGATTTCAATTAGTTCTTTGAGGATATTAAAACCAACTGATATAATTCATAATCAGCTTAAGTTGTGGTTTGATTTCAATTAGTTCTTTGAGGATATTAAAACCAACATGAATTACAATGTATCATAGTTGAGTTGTGGTTTGATTTCAATTAGTTCTTTGAGGATATTAAAACCAACTCATTTGGTTTTAGCTCTATATAATGTAATAACTTACGGAAATAATAGGATTGAAAAAATCGGAATTCTGGTTTTAATATCATACAAGGGGCTGAAAGTAACCCTGATTTCAGCCCCAATTCTAAAATAATTCAAGTTGATGAGATTCAACAAAACCGGATTCTTCTCTTTTCTTTCCGTAAAATATTTCCATCATCCCGAATTGTTTGTCGGTTATTTTTAATATTCCGACATGTCCTTTTGAAGGTAAAATTTCTCTAACTCTTTTAACATGCACCTGCATATTCTCCTTGCTTGCACAATGCCTGGCGTAAATTGAAAACTGAAACATATTGAAACCATCCTTTATCAGCTCCTTCCTGAATTTTGCATACGCCTTTCTATCCTTCGGTGTATCTGTCGGAAGGTCAAATAATACAAGTATCCACATTATTCTGTATTGATTTAATCTCATAATCTAAAAACCGGATAAATAATCTTTCTTTGATCTCCGGAAAAACATTTTGCAAGTGACGCTGTGGTTCTTTGAACGGCAATCATAAGTGGTCTTTTTTGTTTTTCAATGAAGACATCAACTACTGGTATAGTTAACAATTGCTTTTTTATTGATTGAGTAAGTTCGGTAAAATCTTCACCATCCCTTACCAAGGTAACAACAATATCATCAACAAAAGGCCTGTACGGTTCCATTATATCGTCGGCAAGACAAAATGCATTATATTTGTTGTGATGATGTATCCCAAGAGTTGGTAATAAACCTGACGCAACGAGCGAACGAGCCACAACAGCTCTGAGGATTGCATATCCATAATTCAATAAATTATTTGGTGGTTCTCCGTAACGGTCTCTCTTAAAATCCAGCTCTTGCGGAAATAAATTTTTCCAATAATAAGCAGCAGCCCTGCCTTCCAGATTATCGGGATCACCAGACTTTACATCACGTGACCATTTTTTCATATTATCTGACTGTATTCCAATTTTATTTAACAGCAATGCCTGATTTAAGATTTTTGAGGAAATTGTTTGCTGCCATAATTGTTTTTTCAGCGGAACGGTAGCTTCTATTTGTTCCTGAAAACGCTGACTTTGCTCAAGATTACTTTCTAATGGGAGGAATAAGCCGGCAGGATGATGTTTATTATCGCAGGTTACAACTGCAGAATTATTTTCGAGCAAGGCGGCAAGAAGACCTTGTGTTATTGTTATTTGCTGATTATCCAAAATTACAATACCGATATCTTCTATCGGAATAATATTTTCATTCCCTCTATTTTTATACTTCTGATTAAGGTCAGGTTCTGCTTGCTCAGTTGTTTCCTCTTTCACAGAAGGAATTTTAATAACTAACTGCTCATCTTTTTTAGAAAGATAAGCGGGGTTGCCAAAGTAAATTGTTCTTTTAATCATCTTTTCATAATAATTTCTCCATCTGGCATTATGTCAAAATCTATGCCTTCAAAACAACAATTTAATTTATCTGGAGTTAATGCTAATAAAGGTTGGTACACTCCATCTAAAAAATTTTTTTCTGCATCAGGTAATTCATTATCAAGTCTCGCTTCATTATGATATTTAAGATAAACATAAGCAGTTTTAGAGATTTCATTAAACTTGTAAATTTTATACAATCGCATAAGTAATTTTTTCTTTTCTAAGTCAAATAATTCTTCAGGAGTTTCTTTCCAGAATAAAACTCTTTGTCCAACTTTTAATATTTGTTTGAGTTTATATAATGTTTTCTTCTTTCCTTGCCCTTTTTCTTTTGTTTTAAATGATGAAAGCTGATATAGTTCATTTGAATCTTTTATTCCAATCTTTACTAAGTCTAGTAAGTTGATAATATCATAAGTTCTTGAAACTTTTCCATCGGTTTCATTTTCATATATAAGAAATAAATAATTAATCTCATTCTGTACATAATACCATTGCTTGTGCTCTTGTTCAGATTTGAAAATGTGCTCTTTTAGTTTGAGTGCTTTTGTGAAATAACCTCTGCCAGCTCGTGCTCTACATCTTATGTGCCGGATAGGTAAAAGGTTATTGCCATTCTTATCTGTTTTCTTGGGGTTGCCATTATTATCAATCATCCAGATTGGCTCTGTAATTGCTTCTTTAAATGATTTTCCATTCTTGATTCTTTCAGTAACAGTTTTTAGCAAAACTTCCTTAATAATTGGATCAACTATATCTTCCAACTCTTTTTCGGATTTAAAATCTTTAATTGGCTTTTTTATAACAAATGTTAAATCTTCATTTGAATTTTCTTTTATTGCTCCATAAAAAGTTTCTTTGTGAAGTTGGCCACGAATGCTATCGCCTTTTGCGATTAAAGGAATTCGATTTCCGTTTTCATCAAGTTTATATTGCCACGTACCATTCGCTAATTTTTCTTTAACATATTGAATCTTTCCACGTTTTCTTACAATCTTTTTTGCCGGGACTAATGTTCTATCTTGTGCGATATAATTTACTAAAGTATTATTTTCAATTTCCAGGATAGTTGAAGGATTAAAATTATTCCAGTTAATAGGTTTAGAGTGAAACTGAATATTATTTTCCATTGCAGCGAAATGTTCTTTTAATAATCTGTCTCGTATGGTTGGAGGAGGGATTAATGTAAGCACAGCTGCATCAATCGCATGGTGTGTATGTTTTGACCTCTCTTTTTCAAATCCAACATTAAATATTTTACGAAACTCAGCGACCACGTTTCCTTTTTGTGCTTCTACTTTATCAAATACGGTTTTCAAATAATGAAGGGCATATTTTGTAATAATCTGCGTATCACGCAATTGACTATTGCGCCATTGAGGCTTGTATTCTTTAATTGTAAAAGTGTCAAGTTTCTTAAACCAATAATCTAATTCAAATTGATTGTAATGTCGATTCTGAATGCATTGATCCTTTCTATCTTTGGTTTGTGCTTTCTTCGCCTCTTTTTTCCAAAACTCAACTTGTTTTTTGAAATGTTCTACTTTTTCTTCCATAAATTTAAGTCGCGGTTTTATTGCAGTATATATTATGCCATCTATTTTGACATCACTTTCGTAGTTGGGAAGTTCAGAAGGTATTTTCTTTTGTTTTATTTGTCGATTATAAAAAGAATCTGCGACTGTAAGGTTTTTAAGTTCGTTATCAAAAGAAATATCTGCGGGGATGGTATGTTCAAAATCGAATTTAGTACCATCGAAAATTTCTGTTAGCGAAATAATTTTACCGGTGTAAATACATAGGTGTTCTTGCTCCATCCATAACCTATATTTATCAATTAGCTCATCTGTAATTTCCATTGTAATATTTTCTTTTTCTACGAACTCTTTAATTGCTTTTGCAAATTCCTGGTTTTGCTTTTCGCGATCTCTCTGCCATCTTTCTATTGCTTTTCTTTTATTTGCATCATTCAATTCACGTGCAATTTCAACAACAACTCTTGTTTCTTCATCAATCTTACCTTTCTTAATAAGATAATTTATAAGATGTTTAAGATGATGTAATGTTTTTAGTGCCATAGGATTTTTAAATCCCCGGCTTATAGGTACTGGATCTCCTAAATATTTTTTACCCTCTTTTTCTTTTGCAGGAGGATACAAATCTGTCTCTGACGGATGATATAGATATTTAAGATTTGCCTCTTCTACTTTCCATTCATTCTTTAAGTAATCTTTTATTAAATCGTCAAGTCTTAGTGGTTTATGATAAAGAAGTTTCATTTCGGTATTCTTAGGTGTTTGTAGAAACTCTTGATACTTTTTTTCAACATTTTGTTTTATTTCTAATTTCCTTTCTGAATCTAATTCGTTCCATCTTTTATTTCCTAAATACTCAATAATTTTTTGTTCAATTTCCTCTTTATCTTTATTTATCAAAATGTAACCCGGATATCTCCCGGTTTGTTCTTCAAGAGGTTTGTTTAAGTAATCGGCAATTAAACTATTAACAATACCAAGTTCTTCTCGAATTCGTTTATGCAATTTCATTTGCAACCGAATGCCCTCGGCTATTTTATTTATTTCAGCATCATTTAGTTTTCTTCCGAACACCTTTGGTAGATTAGCCAGAAAAACAGCTTCAGAATAAATAAATCCCATGCGTAAATATGGAAGTATTTTAGAAATAGCGTTCAGACTTAAACTTGCATAACCCTTAGGCATACGAATCTTGCTAAATGCTTTAGCTTTTTCATCATCAAGATTAAGTTTTTCTTTTGCGAAGATTTCAAGTTTTTCTTTACTATCGAAAGTAAAAAGAGCATGCCATAAATCGTTATAATCATAATAATCCTTTTTACCTTTTCTTTTTTCATTCGGCTTATGTGGTACTTTTATTTCTGAAAGTTCACAATTAAATATTTCTTTAAGTGAAAAAGTTATTGGACAACCTGAAACCATTATATAAGGTTTAAAGTTAAATCCAAGCGTATTTCCTTTTTTATCCAGTGCTTTAATTATCTCTTTGAATTCAAAACCATCTTTATTCTTTTTCTTTCCAAAGAATACATTTTGAAGAATAATTGTTTTCTGCTCATTATTAAGTGGCGCGCTTTTATTATCTATTGCTTGTGTTGATTGAACCCTAATATTATTTATAAAACTCCACATTCTATATTCTTCATATAATGGATGACTAACCGGGCATCGAGGTTTTGAAGGTTCAAGTGTGCATCTTCCAACGTTCCCTTTTTGAGTCCTTAAAGGTCGTTGCCAAACTATAGATTTGTATAGTTTTCGAAAAAGTTCACCATTCTCATCAATGTCTTGTACTTTACAAATTCTTTTTAATTCTGCTTCAACATCTGTTCTAAGATTATAACGATTGCGTATTCTTTTATTATATTTTTCACGGGCCAAAAATAATGCACCACCTAAAGTCGTATTTTCTTCTGCCATAATTTTTTGAATTTCACTGGCTCCAACGGTTTCTTTTTCCTTGCTTCCCTCTAAAATTGTTTTTGATTCCTCTTCATCTCTTCCTTTAAAGCCTCTTCTTTGTACCATATGATAAAAGACTCTCCCGAGTGCATAAGCATTATCTAACTTCTTTTCTGATGCCTCTTTTCTGAGTTGGTAAGGGTTTATATAATCTGATTTACCATCACCATCAAAATCAAGTCTTAACCAATTAATAAATATTTCAGATTGAGGGTAGGTTCTTTCTCTCCCTTTTTCATAATTTCTCCACCCATTTAATTCTTCCATTGTTAGGGGGCAAAGTCTTGGTTCATTTAATATTAATGTTTCAAGCAATTCCTGCTTTCTGTATTTTTTTGCTTGGTAGTTTCTTCTCTTGCTTCTGCACTCTGTTCTTTTTTGAACAAGTGGTACTTCTCTACCCTGATCTTCACCAACCCCTTTTTCGAAAGTTAGAACTCCTTTATCAACTATTTGATTTTCAGAAGAATTAATTTCACGAATTGACCAACCTATTGAATTGGTCCCAAGATCAATTCCTAATACTTTTTTCATAATTCCCTCAATATTTTTTTAATACTTGAATTATTGTTTTAAAAATTTTAAGTTTGCTACGAAATCTTACCACAATAAGGCTATAAGCCGAAGAATAATTCTTAAGCCCCGCGTACCCCGTGGGGCTTTTTATTACTTAACCACCAACTCGGCATTCCTTTTTTGCGGAAAGATTTTCGGAAGGAATTTTTTAATTAATTGTTTCCCCATATATCCTCAAATATTCTTTCACAAAATAATTACTAAAGTTTTAAATTTCCATAATCTGTTTATGCTATTTTCATAGCTGACAATTTGTCAGTACAATTGTTTTAGGAATTTTAAAAACCTCATTTTCTTTGACTTTTTTCGTATATCTCCATCTTCACTTTAAAGTCAGTGCAAAGTCACTGAAAAGTCACTCCAAAGTCGTTGAAGAAATACACGAGCAATTTATAAGTCATTCTGTCAAACTCCAGTGTGATTTAATGTTTGTGTTACGCTTTTAACATAGCTTGCAAGTTCAACAAATTTTATCTTCGCAGCGTATTAAATAACTAATCCGAAAGTTTTATGGACGCTTCGCAAATATTCTTTTATGGTCTTTTGGCTTTATTGATTCTTTACATCGCAAGAAAAGTCTATCTTTATCTTTCGGTTAAGAATTATTCGCCTGCAGAGTTGGCTGAAAAATTAAAAAAAGATAAAAATGTAATTCTACTTGATGTACGAACTCCGCAGGAAAGAAAACAGGATTACATAAAAGGTTCGTTTCATATTCCGCATTATGATTTGGGAACCAATAAAAAAGAGCTTCTTAAATTTAAAGACAAAGAAATAGTTTGTTACTGCAGAACTGGCAACCGAAGTCTGATTGCTGCATCTAAACTCCGTAAACTCGGATATAATTCTGCAAATCTTAAAGGAGGAATAATTTATTGGAACAAAGCAGGTTTGAAATAATAAAACGCCGGGCAAAATTGATTCTGCCAACTGTTGCCGGACTTGTTGGTGGATATCTCTACTATTACTATGTTGGTTGTAATCGCGGTTGTCCGATAACCGGAAATCCTTACACCAGCATGTTGTGGGGTGGGGCAATCGGATTACTTTTAACAAACTGGAAACAGAAACCAAAACAAAATAAAGAAAAATCAAACGAGGTTTAGAAATGAAATACGGATTTTCAAAAACAACAAATTATGCTTTTGAAGAAGCAATTCAGAGAGTTACCGATGAACTTAAGAAAGAGGGCTTCGGAGTTCTTACAACAATTGATGTAAAAGAAACTTTGAAGAACAAACTTAATGTAGACTTTAAAAAATATACCATACTTGGTGCCTGCAATCCGCCACTGGCTCATCAGGCACTTCAGGCAGAGGAAGAATTGGGACTTCTTTTACCATGTAATGTGATAGTTTACGAAAAAGAAGGGAAGTCAGTAGTTTCCGTATTTGATCCTATGATTATGACCCATATAATTGAAAATCCGGATATGAAGCCGGTTGCCGAGGAAGTAAAGAAAAAGCTTGAAAAAGTTCTCCGGGCAGTGTAGAAATTCCGAACTTTGAAACTTTCTTTCAGGTTTATCATCATACTGATTGGATTTTAATAAATCTAAGAACTTATAATTTAAGAAAGGCAATAATACAATGACTGAACATTTAACAAAGGAAACATTTTTAGAAAAAGTTTTCGATTACGAAAAAAATCAGGAATGGAAATATCAGGGTGAATTACCTGCATTGATTGATTTCTGGGCTCCGTGGTGTGGTCCCTGCAGAATGGTTGGACCGATTCTCGAAGAACTTTCCGAAGAATATGAAGGAAAGATTAAAGTTTATAAAGTAAATACAGATGAAGAGCAGGAACTTGGAGCAGTTTTTGGAATCAGAAGTATTCCTTCATTGTTATTCATTCCTGTTGATGGTCAACCGAAAATGGCTGTAGGTGCACTACCAAAAGAGGCTTTAAAACAGGCAATCGAAAAAGAGCTTTTAACACAAGCAGCTTAAGTTTGTTTCATAGATGCCCCCTGAGAGAAGGGATTATTCCACTTGTGGAATGGTCCCTTTTTCTTTTAGTGAACTTCTCAAATCTTTTTCCGTTCTTATTATAGAAAGCAAAACATCTGAAAATTTTATCCTTCAAAGACATAATTTCCACACCGAATATTGAGCAATAAAATTTCACCTATCTTAATTAAATTTGTCTTAAGAAACATGGAGTTAACAATGAAAATCGTTTTAAGTTTAATCATCTCAATTTTATCATTCCTGAGCTGTTCATCCCAGGAAAAGATTATTAAAGAAAATTCTGAATTATCAGAATTTAGTGGGGATGAGATAGTTAATCCTTCATTCTATCAGGAAAAATTTTTAAGAGGCATTGATTTTTATGCAAGAGGGAATGAACCAAACTGGGTTTTAGAAATTGATTTTGATAGCTCAATGAAGTTTTCTGAAATGAATGGATTGAATATTGTTACTCCATCTGTTAAAGGAATAAAAGCTCAGGATGCGGATGTTACGAATTTCAGAGCACAAACTGAAAGCGGTGAGTTATCAGTTACAATTTCAAAAGTGAAATGTCAGGATAATATGTCAGGCGAAATGTTTGATTATAATGTTCGTGTTGCCTTCAAAAGAAACAACGAGACTGATTTCACAGAGTTCAACGGATGCGGAAAATATTTATATGATTATCGTTTGCACGATATTTGGGTAATGGAAGAAATGACAAATGTTGAATTGAAAAAAGAAAATCTGATGAAAGGTTTGCCAATGTTTGAATTTAATCTTAGCGAAATGAGATTTAGCGGACATGCTGGCTGTAATCAGATTTTAGGAGCAATAGATTTGAAAGGAAATAAAATCATTTTTGGGAATCTTATTTCCACAAAAATGGCTTGTCCGGATATGACTGTTGAGGAAAAAGTTGGTCAGTTACTCAACAACAATACTCTTTCATACAGAATTGAAAAGTTAAAACTTGTTTTGGAATCTGATTCCGGGACGAAGATGATATTCAAAAAAGTTGATTAAAGGTTACAGCACAATTTTTACGAAAGCGCTTGCCGAAACTTTTTGGAAAATTATATCTCTCACAATTTCCGATGGAACAAATACTGTGAGATTTAAACTAAAATAATTTCCTTTCTTGCTGATATTTGAAGGAGTTATTTCGTAAGTTAAATCTCCAACAGCTTCCTCAATTACTTTTACCATTTCACCCACATCAGTCCCGATTATTTTATAATCCCAATTGCAGGGATATTCTATTTCAGGTCTTTTACTGTTTTCGTCAAGAATCATAAAATATTACTCCAATATTAAATCTTATATTAAGATAATTATTCCTTATTAACCAGATAAACACCAAAAATTATTAACAGACCACTTAATACCATCAATGCGGTGATTTCTTCTTTAAGAAATAACCACGCTGTCAATACAGTAACAAATGGTTCGAGATAAAGATACGCACCAACTTTTGCCGATTCCATCTCACGAAGTGAATAAGCCCATATTACATATGCAACCCCGGAACACAATAATCCCAGAAATAAAATACTTATCCATCCAATTGTTGAAAGATGAATGATAGAATCAACAGCTTTTTTATTTATGTTGAACGGAATTATAATCAGTGCCATCAAAATAAAAAGATATAAAATTGTCATTAACGGTGAATAGTTTAAAGAAATTTTTTTATTTATGATTGAATAAACTCCCCAGGTAAATGAACTGAACAAAACAAGCAGATCACCAACATTTTTAACCAGGTCTATGTTAAGCGGATTTCCTTTCCCCACTAAGAGCAAAAGTCCCACAAAAGCAATTACAATTCCTGAAATTTTTATCGAATTAAGTTTTTCTTTAAGAAAGATAAATCCGAGTAAAGCAATAAAAATCGGAGCAGTACCGATAATCCAACCGGTGTTGGCTGCGGTAGTGTATTTCAATCCTGTAATCTGAATCCATAAATGAAAAACGGCCACAGCAGCAAGTAGTAATATTCTTAAATGATTTTTCAGATTTATTGAAAAATCAGATTTGGTAATTAGTGCAACAATCGTTAGTAAAATTATTGCAAGAATTAAGCGAAGTGAAATAATAGTTTCAGGTGAGACTTCTTCAAGCAAAAACTTTGTTGCGATAAAAGATGCTCCCCAAAAGATTACTGCAAGCAGAGGTAACCAGATTATGTAATTTTTCTTTTTGATATGAATATTATTCTACTGATAGTTATGGGAGGTTAAAACTTCAGTAATTCTCTATTTTGATTTTTCTGTTTTCTTAGCTGAAGAATAATTTTCAATATCATAATTGATTACTCTGTCGGGCATCGGAAGCTTTACTATTTCAACTCCTGCATCAGTGTAAAATTGCGTTGCAAGTGTATCGTGAAAATCAGAGAACACAACAACTCTTTTTATTCCGGCTGCAATCAATGCCTTTGCACAAGTTGTGCAGGACATATTAGTGATGTAAGCAGTTGCACCGGTTGTATTAACACCGTGTCTCGCTGCCTGAATAAGTGCGTTCATTTCAGCGTGGTTGGTTCTCACGCAATGATTATCAACTATAAGACATCCTACATCTTCGCAATGTGGTTGTCCGGGCAATGAACCATTGTAACCAGTTGCCAGAACGAATCTGTCTTTTACCAATACACATCCGCAATGCATTCTCGGACAGGTTGCTCTTTCTGAGGCAAGCATTGCAAGTTTCAGAAAATACTCATCCCACGAAGGTCGTTTTTTGTTTGACATATTAACCAGTAATTATTCAAAAAATAGTGTGAGCAAATTTATAGTTTTTGATTTGTCGTTTGCAAGCAGGAACGATCATTCAAACCAGAAAGATGCTATTAATGATATAAAAAACTTTGCGTTCGCCAGTTGACGGATACCATGCGTCCCTTGCGGTGAAAACATATCTCACCGGAAAGAGGTTATCGAAAAGGACGCGAAGAAAAATTAATGAATCATCTCTTCCTGCATTTTATTACTCAAAAATGCCCTGAGCGCATTTTGTGGCGAATCGCTAAAAGTTATCATAACTTCTTTGCCCATTTGCTCAAGTTGACTTTTTATTTCCCTGGGCAATCCTCTCGAGATTATTGCATCCCACTCAGCAACATCTTTTGCCTCAATCAACTGATCAAGAGTTTTTTCAGGGCAGTAATGACAGTTTTTAATTTCCCATTTGTCAACATCATAAACAAGAAAACCGCCTGATCTTACAAATGGATTTGCAATATGCTTCCCACCGTCTGTTGTATGAACTGCAATTTTCATGGCTCTTACCCCTTTCATAAAATTATTAATGAACTTTAAATGCCCATCTTACTTTTGGACGACTCTTTCTTGAAAATCTACGGTGTTGATGACTGATATAAATTTTATCAAAACCACAATCAGGACAAGATTTGGGTTTTTGCTCGAGATAACCATCAAACTCAACTTTGCAACGGCCGCAGAGATAAATGACTTTTTTCATAATTATTCTCCCGATTTTTTATTCTCCCAAGTAATCTTTTCTGATAAGTTAAATATGATGTAAGTTTACCACGATTGTAAATTACCGAGTAAAGATTCGAGCCAACAAGTTCTGCTTCCTGAAGTTTAAGTGACTGCATAAGAAAACTGCACAAGTCACCTCTGAAGAAATCAAACTTTGCAGCGCAATCACCAATTGCAAAGATGTCTTTGTCTGATGTACGGAAATAATCGTCAATTAAAATCCCGCGATCATAATCAAAAACTATTTTCAGTTTTTCGGCTACTTCTACATTTGGTCTGCTACCGGATGAAATCATAAGAAAGTCGCAGTTTAATGTTTCTTCATTTCTAAGTTTAACAGCTTCTATTTTATCGTTTCCGATCACTTCTTTTACTTTATTGTTAAGAATAACAATGCCACCCTGAGACTCAATTATACTTTGTGCCGATAAACTTATCTCAGCATCAAATGATGAAGGCAAAAGACGATTTGATCTTTCAACAATCGTTACTGACTTTCCTTCACGCAAAAGTTCATCCGCAAATTCAACACCCAAATAGCCGCCACCAAATACGACTATCTTCTCAGATTTTAATGCAAGCTTTTTTATCCGGTTTATGTTCTGAAAATCTTTGTCAATAAGAAATACGCCTTCTTTATCAATACCTTCAATATTGGGTTTGATAGGTGAAGAGCCAGTTGCAATAACAAGTTTATCGAAGCTAATCACTTCGCTATCACCAAATATGAGGTTATTTGTTTCTCGGGCAGTTATTGCTTTATTGAAAAGTGAAATACGTCCATCTGAAGTTGAAGCCAGATTTTCAGCTAACAAAAGAATAAACTTTTTATCATTGTCAGGGGATACAAGAGCGATGTTTTTATCGGGATATGTTTTATGTGCTGAATTAGCACAAACCAAAGCAGCTTCGGTTAGACCATAAATGACGATGTTATACTTCTGCATCACATCTCTCCTTTCATAATTTGAGATTATGAATTTTGCCAGAGAGTTATGATACAAAAGGATTTAGCTCATCGGTAAGTGTTTAAGGATACCTTAGGTTTAAATACTCTCCGGCTAATACACAACCGGAAATGTTCATACAAAAAATTCCTTTTTCTTTTGGTTATAAAATAAAAAATTTTAGCACTTTATCAATGTTATTCGCAGGCAAGTGAATTAAAATCATTTGACAAATGTAAACGAAAATGGAAGTCTTATTGTGGCATTTCCTTTAAGAGAAGAGAAAATAAATCTCAGATGAAATATCGTTAGTAATACTATAAATATTGTTCCGATTAGTAATGGAATCATAAGAACAGAAATAAAAAAGTAAAGTAAAATATTTAATTGATAATTAATCAATGTTTTGTTCTTTGTTGCGAATTGAGTTTTACTTTTGGGAGTAAACAGCCAGATTGGAATTGAAAAAACCGGCAAAGGAATAATTGATGTGAGATATAAAAACCACATTCGTTAAAACCATTT
This sequence comes from Ignavibacterium sp., assembly GCF_025998815.1. NCBI lineage: Bacteria > Pseudomonadati > Ignavibacteriota > Ignavibacteria > Ignavibacteriales > Ignavibacteriaceae > Ignavibacterium > Ignavibacterium sp. The sequence goes on along the minus strand of NZ_AP026678.1, from coordinate 2,151,081 downwards.
TTTTCTTTTGAAGAAAATAATCATTCCCAAAGAAATCAAAAGTGAAACAGTCCAGAATCCCCACGGATACATCCATTTCATATCCAGCTCAGGAAAGTAATGGAAGTTCATCCCATAAACTCCTGCAAGAAAAGTAAGCGGAATAAATAAAGTTGAAATTATTGTCAGCACTTTCATTACTTCATTTAATTTATTGCTGGTGCTTGAGAGATAAACATCCAGCATACCAACAATCATATCACGATAAGATTCAATTGTATCAATGATCTGAATTATATGATCATAAACATCACGAAGATAAATCTGGGTTGATTGGTTTATTACATCGTGCTCATTTCTTTGAAGATGTGAAATAACTTCGCGCAATGGCCAGACAGACTTTCTGAGCAGAATCATATTTCTTCTCATATGATGAACAGCTTGTAAATCATCTCTTGTTGGTTGAATAACCAATCTGTCTTCAAGTTCCTCAATCTCTTCACCTAACTTTTCAAGAATGTGAAAGTAGCTATCAACAATAGAGTCGATTAATGAATAAGCGAGAAAGTCGGAACCATTATTTCTTATCTTCGTTCCATCTTTTCTTATTCTGTCGCGGACAGGATTAAAAACATCTCCGGGATCTTCTAAAAATGTAAGAAGATAATTTTTGCCAAGAATAAAACTTACTTGTTCATTTTTCAAATCATGATTTTCTTCATCGTAGATAAACATTCGAACTACTATAAATAATTTATCCTGATATTCTTCTGCTTTTGGTCTCTGAGTAGTGTGCACAATATCTTCCATTGCTAGCGGATGAATATTGAAATAACTCTGAATCTTTTCCATCAGTTGAATATTATGAACACCATCTACGGTAATCCACGACACTTTATCATTTTCCTTTGAGAGAAGAATTTCTTTGAGGTCTTCAATTTTCTTTTCAGTTAATGAATTCTGATCGTATTCAATTAGCGAAATGTTCACAGGCTCCTTTTCTTTTTCGCCAGTGTAAACAAGTGTTCCCGGTGGCAAACCAATTTGCTTTGGCTCCTGATCAAATAACTCGGTTAATTTCCTCAGCTTTCTTTTCGTTTGAATTCTAAAACGTTTAGTTTGTTTTTTTAGCATATAAAATCAACTTTCTTTGATAACGATTTCTTTAAGAGTTTTAATCCACATTGGATGATCATTAAGACTCTCTACTAACTGAACCTTTTCACCGCCGTGTTCTTCAAAAAGTTTTTGATATTCAATTCCGATTTCAACAGTTGTTTCGAGACAATCCGCTACAAAAGCAGGGGAGAAAACTAAAAGTTTTTTTGCGCCTTTCTTTGCCTGCTCAATTACAACTTCATCAGAAAAAGGTTCTAGCCATTTTTTATCAAGACGCGATTGAAAGCAAACAGTGTATTTTTCTTTTGGTATGTTCAGTTTATCTGCAAGTAATCTTGTTGTGGCATAGCAGGTGGCTTTGTAGCAGTAAATATTTTCATCATTAAGTTCTTCATCGCACTTGTGATCTGAACAAGGTTTACCGTCAAAATAAACTTTATCAACCTGTCTTTCCGGAAGTCCGTGATAGCTGAAGAGAATATGATCGTATTCATTAAGATTATATTTTTTAGCCCGCTCTACAATTGTGTTGAGAAATCCTTCGTTATCAAAAAACTGTCCGATGAATTTTATTTCAGGAATAACCCACCACCGGCTTACAATTTTCATAACTTTTTCTATTACCGAACCGGTTGTTGCAGAAGCATATTGAGGGAACAATGGAATAACAATAATTTTTTTGTAATTCTTAACACGCATTCTGTCCAGAACATCATTGAGCGAAGGATTCCGGTAACGCATTGCAAGTTCAACTTCAAACTCGTCTCCAAGTTCCTTTTGTAGTTTTTCTTTAACTGATTCGCCATAAATCAGTATCGGCGAACCTTTTTCTGTCCAGAGCATTTTATAAATCTCAGCAGACTTTGGTGCACGGAAAGGTACAATAATAAAGTTGACCAGAAAAAATCTTACGGCTGAAGGAATATCAATTACTCTTGGGTCGTTGAGAAATTCAAATAAGTATTTTCTTACATCTTTTACAGCGGGACTATCGGGTGTCCCGAGATTAACTAATAGTACACCGGTTTTTGTCATTTGTAAAAATATTTTTTTGTTGTTGAATCGGTTACAAATATATGTTTAAGTTAACAAAAAAAGATTGACAGATATGAAAAAAATCATTTTGATTTTAGGAAGATTCAAATTGCTTTTTTACGTAACAGATTAGATAGAGAAAAATTTTTATATATTCTTTCTTGTGAATTGTGAAGTTAGATGTCTTGTTCAGAAAATAGGTTATCCGGAAAAGATAGTCGTGAATTGAGGGCGAAGATTAAATGTTAAATAAAAAGGCGAGTACCAGGACTCGCCTTTAGTAAAAGGAAAAAAATAATTATTTCAGCAGTATCATTTTCTTTGTCTGAATATAATCACCAACTTTTCCATCTTTGCTTTGCGAAGGTCGGATAATAAATTGATAGAAATAAACACCTGAGCTTAGTTGCAAGTTGTTAACTGTGAATTCCACATTATAACTGCCAGCTTCTCTGTATTCATCAACCAGCGTTGCTACCTCTCTTCCGAGTATATCAAATAATTTCAATGTTTGCCAACCGCCTACTGGTGACTGCCAACTGATAACTGTACTGGGATTGAAGGGATTGGGATAGTTCTGGTATAATTTAAATTCTTTTAATGTTGTAACATTATCATCAGCACTTAGACCAAAGTCGGCGTGGAATGGCTGTGAAAAAGATCCGACAATTATACCATTTCTTTTAACGACCAACTGAATGTTGTAAAAATGGTAGTCGGTATAAAAAGTTGAATCAAATGGAATAATTATTTTTGGCGACTTATCAAACCCTGTCTGATAGTACCACAACTCATAATTGAATTCATCAAGGGAGTCTGTGACAATAAAATAAAAGTTTTCTACTGATATCTGTGTTCCCGTTGAATCATAATAATAAAATATCGTATTAGGGCCCGGCTCAATTGAAATGCTGTCTCTTGTTGAGGTGCCCGAGAATTTTCTTGCAATAATCTGAGGCGTACAACATCCGCCATATACAAAGGCGGTGTCAACCTGTGGATAGAATTGAATATCAACATTTCCGTTATGCGGAATCAAATTAAATTTTTGCAGAACTCTTTCGAGAAATCCATAATCATCAATCAGATTGTATAAATCAATTATTACATTAAGCGAATCATAGCCGGAGCTATAAGTTGTATTAATAGGTGAGAAATCTGTTTTTCCCACTAAAATTGAATCTACATTTCCTATTATGACAGGAATAATTCCGCTCATAAAATTTGTATCAATAACTAAATCTTGTGTAAACATACCTTGAACACCAATTACAGTATCAATTGGAACAGAAATAAGTAATCCATAAACTTCTTCAATTCCGATGTGATTCCAGAATGCAATTGAATCTGAAACGAGTGGTAAAGCTCCTGTGTAAACATAAACAGGCTTGTTTTCGGAGGTATATTGAATCAGTCGGTTATTCTCTTCCTGAGTTAGAGCAAATGGGATAAATAAAAATAATGCATCATAGCTGAAAACAGAATCGTCAATTGTATCAGCAACAAAAACAGAATCATCAGTTAACCGGGAAAGTGTATACTGAAAACTTGCCGATACTCCATTGGGATCGAAAACGAAAATTTTTTGATCTTGTGCAAAACTTAATGATGCACAGAGTATTATAAACGAGACCAGGAATCTTAAATTTTTCATCTTATTAACATCATCTTTTTAGTTTCTATGTAATTATCAGCTTTTAGCTGATAGAAATAAACTCCGCTTGCAAGACTGCTTGCATCAAATTCAATTTTGTATCTTCCGGCTTCTCTGTATTCATCAACCAGTGTGGCTACTTCTCTTCCGAGTATATCAAATACTTTTAATGTTTGCCAACTGCCTACTGGTGACTGCCAACTAATTGTAGTGCTCGGGTTAAACGGATTTGGGTAGTTCTGGTATAAAACAAAATTTGTTGGTATCTCTTCATTCTTTTCAACAGATAAAACGGTGTCTCCGTACACAACGCCATCAATAATACAACCTCGCAGAAGATCTATTGTGTAACCGAAATCGAATATATAATAAGAACTGTCCAGTCCATAACCCTCTGTTAAGGAATAAACGGGCATTTCTAAATTATATGTCTGAAAAATTTTCCTTTTGTTTCCCGAACCCCATCTTGTAAAATTTGTAATTTCTCTTAATACTGTAAAACCATCCTGCATCCAATATCCTATTCTAAAAGATTTAACTGTTTCTCCAACTTCTAAAGTAAGATCATCAATAAGCAATTCTTCATTGGGATAATTAAAATTGGGGAAATATCTGTAAACCTCTCCCGTTGTACTATCAATTCTCTCAAGAATATATGTGGTATAACCAGAGGCCTTTTCTTCCTTTACAACAAAATATTTTTTATTATTTGATGCTGTTGAATCACCGATAACCTCCCTGATTATAGTATCATAATAAACTTGTGGTGGGAAATCGTCTACTACGGTTTTCCGATTATAAATCCACTTGTTGCCAACCTTCAATGGATAATAGTTAAATAAATCAGATGGAATTGTAAAGGATTTTACAATTAAAGTTGTGTCCGGGGTTATCTTGTAAATTTTGTATTTGGTTGATGCGTAAAGAATATCTGAATTCGGTTTTTTATAGATGCCAGTTACATTCTTATCAAAAGTTTTATATAACTGAAATGTAAATCCATAATCAGTAGATTTGAAAATATATCTTCCTTTTGAAAAGAATATAACTCCATTTATTGAATTATCATTTGAAATGTAGATCGGATAATCGCTTTCATAAATTTTTGTCCAGCTAAACTGATTACCAGAATTATTTGAAATAGAGAGAACATATTTTCCGTAACTTCTGTTAATCCGATAAATATGCTGCTGATCAGAACCATATAAAAATTTTGTATTGAACATATCATCAATTTTTGATGTATCTACCAGAACAGAAGTATGTCCTCCATCAAATGATTTGATGAGTCGTTTCAAACTATCTATTCCGAATATGATATTATCATTAAAAGGTGACATTGATAAAAATGCGAATTGTAATACCGAATCAATTGGGAATGTATATCCACCATCAAAACTTCTGAAAAGATGATTATAATCTCCTCCGGCATACACCTTTTGATAATTCTGTTTTGATATATCAACTTTGAATATATCTAACGGAATTGAAAAAGATAGTGTGTCATTTCTTCGGATTGTTCCCCAGAAATCAATATCATATTCATTACCAACATTCATAAAATTTACAGAATCATTTGGGAAGAATTCAAAATCGTTATTTGCCCTAGAAGTGTTCCCGAAGGGAGTCCAGGATACATATCCATAGAGAAATATCGTATCTTGCAATGTTTCTGTATCGAGTTTATAAATTGAATTATATGGAGTAGGGCTTCCCTGACGATAAAACAGATAAGTTCTTCCACTTTGGGTTTCAATTCCATTCAAATCTGAAATTTCCTGAGCAATGGAGAGGGAAGAAACTATTAAACAAAAGAGAAGGATAAAATTATTTTTCATACTTTCCCCGCTAAAAGTCTGACTAAAACTAATTCTTTAAACTCAAAAAGTAAATAGTGAAAAATTACTAGCGGATTTTTTAGGAAGTGATTTTTTCGAAATGAGAAAATAATTAGCTTATGCCACACTCCATTTTTAGTGAGCGTGACATAAGCATTTATTATAAAATGAATTTACTTAGGTCGCGGTTCTTAACAATTTTTTCAAGTTTGCTCTTTACAAAGTTACCATCAATCACAACTTTGGTTGATGGAATTTTATCAGGAACATCGAAAAGAATTTCATCGAGTAATGTAGTAAGAATTGTATGAAGTCTTCTTGCGCCTATGTTTTCAACCTGCTCATTTACTTCTGTTGCAATACGTGCGATTTCCCTTATTGCATCTTCAGTAAACTCAAGTCTAACACCTTCGGTTTCGAGAAGAGCATTGTATTGTTTGAGCAGAGCATTCTCGGGTTTGGTAAGAATCTGAACGAAGTCTTCTTCGGTTAAACTGTTCAGTTCAACACGAATTGGAAATCTTCCCTGAAGTTCGGGAATTAAATCAGAAGGTTTGGAAACATGAAATGCACCCGAAGCAATAAATAAAATATGATCTGTTTTAACCACTCCGTATTTTGTATTTACATTCGAACCTTCAACAATCGGAAGTAAGTCTCTTTGAACGCCTTCGCGGGAAACATCAGGTCCCTGACCTTTTCCACCACCAGCGACTTTATCAATTTCATCAATGAAAATTATTCCGGAGTTTTCAACTCTTTCAATTGCCTCTTTCTGAACAGCTTCCATATCAATCAATTTCTGAGCTTCTTCCTGCGCCATAAACTGTCGGGCTTCTTTAATTGTTGTTTTTCTTTTCTTCTTTTTCTTGGGCATTAAACTACCCATAATTTCCTGGATATTAATTCCCATATCATCCATTCCGAACGGACCCAGAACCTGCATTCCAATTGTAGCGGTTGTTTGTGCATCAAATTCTATCAACTTATCATCAAGCTCACCATTTTTTAATTTTGCTTTCATCCACTCACGCGTTTTCTGATTCTGATATTCTTCTGATTCTTCTGCTTCATTCGTTTCATCGGTTGATTGTACGGTGGAAGTTTTTTTAACCGGTGGAATCAGAATATCAAGAATCCTTTCATCAGCCATTTCTTCTGCTTTTGACTGAACTTCTTTTGTCTTTTCGGAACGGACAAGATTAACACCAACTTCAACTAAATCGCGAACCATTGATTCAACATCTCTTCCAACATAGCCTACTTCTGTAAATTTTGATGCTTCAACTTTTACAAAAGGTGCCTGTGCAAGTTTTGCAAGTCGGCGTGCAATTTCTGTTTTACCAACTCCGGTTGGTCCAATCAAAATAATATTATTTGGCATTATCTCTTCGCGAAGAACATCTTTAACCTGCTGTCTTCTCCATCTGTTACGAAGTGCTATTGCAACAGCGCGTTTAGCTTCAGTTTGACCGATGATGTATTTATCGAGTTCTCTTACAATCTCAGTCGGAGTAAGTGCTCTCATATCAAAATGTTTTTGTTCCATAATTATTCAATCACCTCAATATTTATTTTATCATTTGTATATATGCAAATTTCTGCGGCGGTTTTTAATGATTCTTCAACAATTTCTTTTGCCGAGAGATTGCTGTGTTTCTTTAACATCTTTGCTGCTGCAAGTGCATACATTCCGCCTGAGCCAATAGCAACTATTTTATCATCAGGTTCAATTACATCGCCGTTACCGGAGACAATCAGTGCTGTATCTTTTGCAATCACAGCAAGCATAGCTTCCAGTCGTCGAAGATATTTATCGGTTCTCCAGTCTTTTGCCAATTCAACTGCAGCGCGGAATACATTTCCTCTGTATTGCTGAAGTTTGTCTTCAAATCTTTCCATCAAAGTGAAAGCATCTGCCGATGCGCCTGCAAATCCACATAAAACTTTTCCATCAGCAATCTTTCTTATTTTAGATGCATTATGTTTCATAACAGTGTTTCCAAGAGTTACCTGACCATCTCCACCAAGTGCTGCAACCCCATTGTGAACAATTCCTATTATTGTTGTAGAACGAATGTTTTCCATTTCAAAACTCCTTCGTAGAAAAAGATTTTATTATCTGCATCAAACTTAAATAATATTTTCAGGATTTAATGTTGAATAATTTAATCGGGAAAATTCTGGGTACATTCTTTTGGTAATCTTCATAATCTTTACCAAAAATTTTAATCAGCTTCTTTTCTTCATAAACAGAACCGATGTAAAAATATGCTATGAAACAGATGAGAACTGTGAGGTAAAACAAATCCATTTCAGCTCTGAAGACAAGAAATATTATTGAGAAAAAGTATATGGGATGTCTTGAATATTTATAAGGTCCTTCGATTCTGAATGTCATTTTCTCATCAAGTTCATCTGCAGAAAATTGTTTGTTCAGAAATCTTTCAATCTGTGAAAGACCAAGAAATTCTTTGAAGCAGATATACCTGAAAGACCAGAAAATTCCGATTAAAGAAATTAATTGAGGAATTAAAACCAGATAATCGAATGGAGGACTAAGCTTATAAATTTTTAACGATGGATGCGGAGCGTATTCCCAAATAAGATAAAGAGTGATTAAGGAAATCGCATTATAGAATAATCTGTAAAAAGCAATTGCATTTCCAAATTGCCTGCGTATAAATTCTTTTACTTTTAATGATGCAAGAACAGAATGAGAATAACCAAAAAGAGTTAGTAGTGAAATAAGGCTCAGAACATCAACTAAATCATTCATTAAATATTTTCTTTACGTAACCTGGCAACCGGAATTTTTAACATCTCACGGTATTTTGCTATTGTTCTTCTCGCAACATGAATTCCTTCTGCCTGAAGCATCTGAGCAATCTTTTCATCGCTGTACGGAGCTTTTTTATTTTCTGATTCTATAATTTCTTTTACGCGTTCTCTGATATGTTTGTTTGAAACTTCTTCGCCAGTATCAGTTGAAAGTCCCTCACTGAAAAAGTATTTGAGTTCGTGAATTCCCTGCGGACTTTGAACATACTTGCCATTCACAACACGACTGATTGTGGAAATATCCATTCCGATTATATCTGCAATGTCTTTGTATATCATTGGCTTGAGATATTTGGGACCTTTTTCGAAAAATTCATATTGCATTTCGAGAATTGCACGCATTATTTTCATCAGAGTCTCTCGTCGCTGCTGAATGCAAGCTATGAACCATTTAGCTGATTCAAATTTTTCCCGAAGAAACTTATAGGTTTCTCTTTCTCTGTCGCTTCTTTTCTTTCTTTTATTGGCATCGAACATCTCAAGATATTTTTTATCAATCGTAATGGAAGGCATTGATTTATCGTTGAGCGTTACAATCCACATATCATTAACTTTTTCGACAATAAAATCCGGAGTAACCTGATTCATCTCGACAATATCTACATTACCTTCTCCGGGTTTGGGATTCATCTTCTGAATAAGGTCAAGAGCTTCTCTCAAAGTATCATCGGTAAGTTTCATCTTCTTCTTGATTATATCAAATCGTCGCTTTGAAAATTCATCGTAATAATCTTCAAGAATTTTGATAGCAATGTATTTATAATATTCATCTGCTTTTGCTTCCTGAAGCTGTACGATTAAACATTCCTGAAGTGAACGACTTGCAATTCCAATCGGATCAAACTTCTGAATCTTTTTAAGAAGTTCTTCCGCATCCTTCATATCAATTTTCACATGTTCGAATAGCTCAAGTTCCTGAACAATCTCGGCAAGGTCTCTTTTTAAGTATCCATCAGCATCGAGGTTTCCTATAATTTCTTCACCAAGCATATAAAGGTTCTCGTCAAGATCGAGCATCATTAATTGTTCACGCAGATGTTCATAGAGAGAAGTTTTTTGAGGAGCTACAGGATGAAATGTTTCTTCATCGTTACTTCTGTTAAGTTTTTCGTGGTCAAGTTCATCATCATTCATAAAATCTTCAAGCGAAAACTCTTCATCAGCTTTATCTGAATCTTCTGTAGCTTCAACTTCGGCTTCAGTTTCTGTTTCGTTTTCCTTTTCTTTATCGTCCTGCTCAGTATCGAGTTCCATTTCTTCTACAAGGAGCGGATTCATTTCGAGTTCTGTTTTAATTCTCTGCTCAAGTGCCAGATTATTTAACTGAAGCAGTTTCTGATATTGTATTTGTTGTGGCGAAAGTCTCTGTTGTTGTGAAAGTCTTTGATTAAGTGTTAGCATATTAACGACCCGATTTTTCCTTTAGTTGTGAATACCATTTTTCTCCATAAAGTCTTATTAAAGAATCTTTGCAGAATTCTGCAATTGTTATGTTTTGTTTTTTCCCGTTTTCCAAAGCCGGTGTACATTCAGAAAATTTTTCGTATCGTAAAATATCCCCACCGAACTTTGCAACTCTTATTGGAAACAAGTGACAGGAAATTGGTTTCCTGAATTTCACTTTTCCATCAAAGTAAGCTTTCTCAATGGAACACTTTGCAATATCACCTTCGTAATAAACAAACACGCAAGCTTTATTATTTATACTTCTAAGCAGAAGTTCATCAAATTTTTTTTCAAAGAATCCGTTTCTTTGAATTTCGCTCCAGTGCTCTTCACTTATATAATCCTTAACAACAGGAAGTACTTCTTTAATTTGCTCAATCTCTTCTTCATTTACCGGTGCACCAAATTCGCTATCGAGTGTACAACAAGCTCCTTTGCATTTTTTCAGGTCACAGGCAAATGGTGTATTCAGCACTTCTTCCCTAACAAGGACTTCATCAATAGCAATTATTTTACCAAAAAACATCTGAATAAATTTTGTGATTTTCGAACAAAATATAAACGAAAAAATTTTGACCTCGCAATATTCAGGTAAAAATTTGCTTAGTATAATTTTTGATTTCCAACAAAACTTATTTTAGATTTTAGTTGAAAAAATCAATCCGATATGAATCTGAAGAATAAAGTTATCCTGATTACCGGTGCTTCTTCCGGAATAGGCGAAGCTGTTGCTAAAAAGTTTGCTGACGAAGGAGCTTTGCTTGCGCTTGCCGCAAGAAGAAAAGATATGATTGATAAAATTGCACAGCAACTTGAATTGAAAACCAGAGTTGCTGCTTATAAATGTGATGTAACAAATCTTGATGAAGTCAGAAATGTTTATCGTCAGATAAAAGTTGATTGCGGAAAAGTAGATATAGCATTCCTTAATTCGGGAGTAAGTTTTCGTTCAGGCATAAAAGAGTTTGATTCAGTAAAAGCCAAACAGACATTCGATACCAATGTGATGGGATTGATAAATTTTATCGAAGTTCTTCTTCCGGATTTTATATCTGAGAAAAACGGAGTAATAGTTGGCGTTTCAAGTCTTGCAGATAGCAGAGGATTTCCTAAAAGCGGATTTTATTGTGCGAGTAAAGCTGCAGCTTCAATTTTTCTTGAAAGTCTAAGAATTGAACTGAAGCCATATAATGTGAAGGTAATTACCGTAAGACCTGGCTTCGTTAAAACTCCTATGACAGATAAAAATGAATTTTTCATGCCTTTTCTGATGGAACCCGAAAAAGCTGCAGATATAATTGTTAAAGAAATAAAAAAAGAAAAGAGTCGAATTCAATTTCCATTGGCAATTTCATTAGCAGTAAGGTTATTAAGAATTATTCCTGATTCTTTATTTGAATATCTTGCTTCGCGGGAACCTATACCAAGAAAATAATTTTTTCATTTAAAATTTTAATGACGAAAAAACTTTACATCATTTTATCTCTTTTACTTATTCAGAAAATTTTTTCTCAGGCAGACACTTCTATAATTTTCTCTGAGATAATGTTTTATCCGGCAAGCGGTAACAATGAATTTGTTGAACTTTATAATACAAGCACAACTCAATCTGTTGATCTTTTGAACTGGAAAATCAAATACTACACTTCTACTAATGATGTAATTATTGACGCCGGATTTGGAACTATTCTGCCTCCGCAATCTTTCGCAATAATCTTTGAGAATGATTACGATATTGTTAATGGAATTTACTCCGGCTTAGTGCCGGCAAATGCGTTGATATTAAAAATATCTGATGGTTCATATGGTTCTTCAGGAATGGCGAATACAACAAGCCGACCTTTGTGGTTAATTAATTCATTTAACGATACAGTTGATTATTACTTTTATTCCGCTGATAACTTGCAAACCTTCTCTGATGAAAAAATTTTAATGAACAGAGATTCTTCGCAAACTAATTGGTCAAACTCGCTTTACTCAAACGGGACGCCGGGATTTACAAATTCAGTAACACCATTAAATTATGATTTGCAAATATCTTCTCTGATATTCAATCCTCCGCAGCCAATTTTGGGTGAAGATGTAACAATTATAACAACAGTAAGAAATAAAGGAATCCTGACTGCTACTAGTTTTCTCGTTGAGATTTTTAACGATGTTAATTTTGATTCAACAGGTCAGGCAAATGAAATAATTTATTCGCAATCTTTTACAAATCTCTCAAGCGGAGATTCGCTAATTGTTTCGACTACACTGACAAATTTGTTGATTGGTTCTTATCAGATAATTGCCAAAGTAACTTTTAATGAAGATGAAAATCCTCAGAATAATCAATTGATAAAATCGTTAATAGTATATCCTCCGGGAAATGTTTTTAATGATTTGGTAATTAATGAGATTATGTATGCGCCGTTGAGTGGTCAGCCGGAGTGGGTAGAGTTACTGAACAAATCAGCAAATCCTGTGAATCTGAAGAAGTGGAAATTTTCTGATGCAACATCAAGTGTTATAATCATTAATCAGGATTTCATTTTGCAACCGGATTCATTCGTTGTGCTCACAGCAGATTCTTCCATACTAAATTATTTTCCTGTAGCTTCTCAGATAATTAAAATATCTATGCCGGCACTAAACAATACCGGTGATGCTGTCGTAATTAAAGATTCTATGAATGTTTTGATTGATTCAGTTTCATACTTGCCATCGTGGGGAGGAAATTCTGATGGTAAATCTCTTGAAAGAATATCTAAAGATAATCCAGGTAATGATCCACAAAACTGGAAGACTTCACAAAGCATATTCAGAGCAACTCCGGGCAAGATAAACTCAGTTACACCTAAGGATTATGACTTAACAATAACTGAATTCAAATCAATAAATAATTATGGAATAGTTGGTGAGCAGATTTCTTTTAGTTCAAAAATAAAAAATATCGGATTAAATAATTCTGCTCAGTTTGATTTGTTGCTTTATCACGATGTAAATCTTGATTCTATTCCTCAAACTAATGAGTTGTTGTCACAACAAAGCTTTATTACTCTTAATGTTGCTGACAGTCTTGAAACTGTTTTTAGCACGGAAAGTTTCGACGAAGGTGAAAATAATTTTATTCTGAAAATTCAGACCTCAATTGATGATGATACAACAAACAATATTGCTTTTAATAAAATTGTTGGCGTAGTAGTTAATGAAGTTCGAAACGATATTGTAATAAATGAAATAATGTTCGCACCAACTTCACCTGAACCAGAATGGATTGAAATTTATAACCGGTCAAACAAAACAATTAATCTTAAAGGCTACAGAATAGCTGATGCTGCTGATACAGTTAATGTAATCTTGAGTTCATTATTATTAAACCCGAGTGAGTTTTTAGTTATTGCTCAAGATTCAACCATAAACTCTTTTTACAATGTTCAGTCAGGAGTTTATGTGAGTTCAATCCCAACACTCAATAATACTGATGATAAGTTAATTCTGCTTGATTCTCTCAATCGTGTAATTGATTCTTTGCAGTATTTTTCTTCGTGGGGAGGAACAAATGGTAAATCGCTTGAAAGAGTGAATGTTAATTTATCTTCAACTGATTCGTTAAATTGGAAAACATCTGTAAGTCGTTACAAAGCTACTCCCGGCACTTTCAATTCTGTTACGAAGAAAGATTACGATTTACTTGCAAGCGATATTGTGTTCACTCCAAAATTTCCATTGAATGGCGATAATGTTGGTGTTGCTGCTGTAATTAAAAACATCGGAAATTTGCCGGCATCTTTTTCATTAAGACTTTTTGAAGATACCAATCTTGATTCTCTGCCTGATATTCTTGTCGAAACTTCTTCACAATTTCAATTAGCAAATGATGATTCAGTAGTTATAAACTTTTCATACCTGATTCAGAATTTAATCAGTAAAAAAGCATTTTACTTTATTGCTGATTTTCAGAATGATCAGGATACTTCAAATAATTATTTTTATAAAAATATTGAACCTGGATTTCCACCACAGACAATTGTGGTTAATGAAATAATGTTTGCCCCATTTGGTGGTGAACCTGAATGGATTGAACTTTACAATAATTCTTCCGAACAGATTAATCTTAATGGCTGGAAAATTTCTGATGTGATAACTACTCCTGCTGTTGCAGAAATAAAATCAGATTTAATTATTGCTCCTGAAGGATATGTTGTGCTGACGAAAGATACAACCATCTTTAATTATCACAGATTCATTCCTTCACAGGTATTAAAGTTAAATTTGCCAAGTCTGAACAATGATATTGATGGAGTAATTATTAAAGACAATCGTGGTATGACAATCGACTCAGTTTACTACTCAAATCAGTGGGGAGGAACAAACGGATATTCGCTCGAAAGGATTTCAGCAGTTGCTAGTTCCAATCAATCATCTAACTGGCAGAGCAGCAAAGATATTGAGCAAAGTACTCCCGGAAGAATTAATAGTGTTACACCAAAAGAATTTGATCTTCTTGTTTCAGAAATTATTTTCACGCCGCGATTTCCGGTATTGAATGATAATGTTTCTGTATCTGCAAAAATCAAAAATTCCGGATTAAATAGTACCAGCACTTTCGAAGTTAAATTTTTCATTGATACGGATTCTAACAATGTCGTTGACCAAATGCTTTCATCAATATCAGGAACAAATCTTTCTTCGGGTGATTCTACTATTGTAACTTCATCAGTACAAATTCAGAATCTTCAGAGAAAAACTTTACTCGCAGCTTCAGTCTATTTCGTTAGTGATTCAGATACGCTGAATAATTATCTTGAAAAATTTATTGAACCGGGCTTTGCATCGGAAATAATCAAAATAAATGAAGTGATGTACAATACTTCTTCTGATAGACCCGAATGGATTGAGCTTGTTAATGCTTCCTCAGATTCTGTAAATCTTAAAGACTGGAGTATCAGCGATTTGTTAACATCTCCTACAAAAGCAATAATCAGTTCGCAGGATGTTTATGTATTACCTAACGAATATTTTGTCATTTCAAGAGATACTTCTTTTCTTAGATTTTATCCTGATGTTCAATGCAAAATATTTTATTCGAACTTTGGTACGCTTGGTAACACCTCCGATGGAGTTGTTTTGTATGATTTCAGGAATGGAATTATTGATAGTTTATTCTATCGTTCATCCTGGGGAAGTAAAACTAATGTCTCTCTGGAACGAATAAATTTAAATGAATCCACAAATGACAGCACAAACTGGACATTATCGCTTTCTCAAAAGGGAAGTACACCGGGCGAAGCAAATTCTATTTTTAACTTGCCATCTTATCAAAGGAATTCTGTTGTCATCAATGAAATTATGTTTGATCCTGATATTGATAACAGCGAGTATATTGAATTTTATAATATCAGCAATGATTCCGTAAATATTGGTGGCTGGACAATCTCTGATGAAAATGGAAATTCATTTAAGTTGTTTTCATCAAGCTTTTCACTTCCACCCAAAGCATATTTCCTTTTGATAGCCGATTCAATTATGCTTGATAAATTTAATCTGAGTAATTATGACTTTAAAAATATTATTGGGACATCCTCACTTGGTTTAGTTAATACAGGCGAATTAATTCTTCTCAGAGATGTTAAAGGAAATGTTATTGATTCGGTCTTTTATTCCAGCAAATGGCACAACAGAAATTTTGTTACAACAAAAAACAAATCAATTGAAAGAATTAATCCGAATTTAGGAAGTAATGACCCTTTCAATTGGAGCACTTGTGTAAATTCTGTTGGCGGAACTCCAGGTTATGTTAACAGCATCTTCGCGGAAAATAAAAATATTCAATCAAACATTTCTGTTTCACCAAATCCATTTTCACCCGACAATGATGGTTTTGAAGATTTTGCAATCATCAATTACAGCCTCTCACAATCAGTTTCACAGATTAAGCTGAAAATTTTTGATAGCAAAGGAAGATTGGTTAGAACTGTGTACAGTAATCAGCCAAGTGGTTCAAACGGCTCAGTAATTTTTGATGGATTGGATGATGATGGCAATGCTCTTCGAATCGGAATTTACATTATCCTGCTTGAAGCACTCAATGATAATAGTGGAACAGTTGAAACTCTTAAAACCACTGTAGTAGTTGCAAGAAAGTTAAATTAGTATTTGTTGTCACTAATTCCCCGATTCAATAACTATTCTTTATCAGGATTTAAGTTTTTTTCCGGAATAATTTCGTATTAAAAGAATCATCACTATTACTAATCAACGAAAGGGTGCTTTATGAAAAAATTCTTTCTTATAATGTGTATTGTATTTTTAATTTCAGAAGTTGGGAGTATTACTGCTTTACCACGCTTTGCAGTAAAACTGAAAGATCGTTGCATTGATTGTCATTTTAATCCTTCTGGTGGAACAATCAGAAATGAAAATGGCTGGCACTGGGGAAAAAACACTTTGAGCATGATTTCAACTCCGGATAAAGATTTTATAATGTCCCCAAGAATTTCGGATAATATTCATATTGGCTTGGACTTCCGTTCGCAATATTTATACTCTCAGGAAAAAAAGCGAACTGACTTTCAGAATATGAGCGGTTCAATCTACACTAACTTCGGACTATCTAAGGAAATTAATGTAACTGCAAAATATGATTTCGTAAATCGTATTTGGGAAGGCTACGGAGTTGCGCACATTTTTCCGAATAAAAGTTATATAAAAGTAGGAGCTTTTGTTCCGAATTTTGGAATAAGAACTGATGATCATACAGCTTACACACGAGGTGGTGATTTCGGTTTGTTATTTTCTCAAGGCGTTTATAGAGGTTTGATATACAATCCATTTTATAATGAAGCCGGAGTTGAACTTGGAATTTTTGCAGATAAATTTCTGTATGCATCTGCAAGTGTGGGGACAAATAATATTTCTCCATCAAGACCTTTATCCAAAGATCCCACTTTCACTTCGAGAATAGAACTAACTCCTAATGTTGGCTCACTTGGATTATTATTCGGAGGTTCATTTGCTTCTGCTAAAGTACCGGATAAAGTAAATATGTACGGCGGCTTCACTGGTTTTGGTTATGATGAATTTTCTTTATTGGCAGAATTTGATATAGCTGAAAATCTTATTAGTACTGATACTAAAACTTCTGTTATGATGATCGAAGCAGCTTACGGAATATTAACCGGACTTGATGCAATTGTTCGCTACGACAGAATAGATCCGAATATTGACTTAAGCAAAGATGAAGTTTCAAGAGTAGTGATTGGTTTCGAATTTCAACCATACAGTTTTATTGAGATAAGACCTCAGTACCGTTTACAAATTGAAAATCCCTCGGTTGATAATGATTCGTTTGTGTTGCAGTTCCATTTCTGGTATTAAGAAAAACAAAATTCTGCTCATTGAGTATCAAGCATGTTTACTTTTGCAGGGAACGAACTCCTGTTCGTTCCCACGTGATTTTTTCCGTTTCAGACTTAGTCCGATTCTTTCAATTAAATAGTTTAACTAAAAGTTACTCCTTTTGCCTTATACCTTATTTCCTTTTTCCCGTATACCTTCTCCTTTATTCCCACCTAAATCTTACTCCTCAGCCAAAACCTCAAATCTAACTATCTCATATCCTTTGTAGGTTTCGTATGCAGCAAATATTACTCCCGTTAAAACTGATAACATTCCCAAAGAAAATAAAATGGTAATTACGGATGTTAATCTGTTAATACTGAATATTTCTTCTGCTCCTATTGACAGTGATGTTAGAACAAATAAAGCAACTGCTACTGTGTACGACAACACAGCATTCCGTACCAGCTTTACTCTGAAGACGAGTGCATCAAGTTGTTTTGATATGCTTGCGAGACGAACATTTTCGTGGTAATTGAAATTCTTATCATCAAGCTTATGAACAATTTTTCTTCTTTCGTCATTTAATAGCCTGATTCTGTTTACAACCAAAGAATATTTATTGTTCATTCCAAGTAATAAAAGCCCGCAGGCAGATATCATTAATCCAGGTGCGAGCATCAGTTGAATGATTTCTACAATAGAAGGAATTTGATTCATTTTTTATTTTGAATAGATATAATTGTGAAGAACTTCCACAGTGGTTTTACATTGATTTAAATCTATTTCCAGTAAATCTCTTACTGATAAAACACCAACAAGCTTTTCATTGTCAATTACGAGTATATGTCGGGTTTTTGCTTCCTTCATTTTGGCCATTGCCTGTTCTGTTGTTTCATCAATTTTTGCAATCACAAGGTTAGTGGACATCACATCATCAACCAGAGTTGAATTAAGGTCTTTATCTTTAGCAATCACTCTCTTCACCAAATCTCTTTCGGAAAATACTCCAACAAGCTTACCGTCTTTAAGAACAGGAACGAGTCCAACGCCTTTCTCAGCCATGTAATTTACTGCAGCTTTAATTGAAGTCCCGGATTCCACTGTGTAAATATCACGACCTTTGATAATGTCTTTGATAGTTTCCATACATACCTCCTCTTTTTTGATTTCAATATAAGATTTTTACTTAGAAGTGTAAAGAGGTTGATTTATTCTTTTTTACTAAACTTCGGTTCGACGAATGAAATCCATAATAACTTTATCTTTTGAATTTAGAAGTTCATCCGGTTTACCCACAAAATAAATAATTCCATCGTTCATCATTGCAACTTTTTTAGCTACATTTTTTACACTGTACATATCATGTGTAACAACAACCGAAGTTACTTTGAGCTTTTCTGAAAGTTCTTTGATAAGCTGATCAATTGAGTCTGACATTATCGGGTCAAGTCCGGTTGTTGGTTCATCGTACAAAATGTAAGAAGGATTGGTTACCAGTGCTCGCGCAAGTCCGACTCTTTTTTTCATTCCACCTGAAAGTTCTGCTGGTTTAAGATTTAATACACCGCTTAGTCCAACAAGTTCAAGTTTCTCCTCAACAATTTTGCGGACCTCTTTCAGTGTGTAATTATTGTAAGATTCAATTAAGGGAAGAGCAACATTTTCCTCAACAGTCATTGAATCAAACAATGCAGCACCTTGAAATAAAAATCCGAATTTTCTTCTCAACTCATATAATTCTTTTATGCTCAACTCATTTACAATTTTATTTTCCACTTTAACATAACCTTCATCAGGTATAAGTAAACCAACAATATGTTTTATCAACACACTTTTGCCACAACCGCTTCTTCCGATAATTACAATAGTTTCTCCGGGTTCGATTGTTAGATTAACGCCGCGAAGAACTTCTTTTCTTCCGAAATTTTTATGAAGATTGATTATCTCTATCATCAGTTAATATTTTGTTTTGCGGTTCAAAATTATAAACAATAAAGTTCAGTTGAAATTAAGACAAGCAAATAAAAAAGCCGATTCATTTCTGAACCGGCTTTTAATGTGGAGAGAGCAATCACTATTTGTTTACTATTATCTGGGCACCCAATTCCTGAGCTCCGGTTCCACCAAGCAATCCTTTTGCAAATACAGTATAGATTTTTCCTGCCTGAAGAGTAATGTTTGGAAGTTCTAATACTACTGTTTGATTTGTTGCAGCGTCTCTTACCTGAAGATTATAAGTACCTGCATCAAGAGGCGTAAAATTAACAGAGCCCTTGAATGCAACATCTCCAAATACAATTGTACCGTCAGTTAAAGTAATATTAACTGAGGGAGCATTTGGCGATAAATGAATAAACCTTACATGTGCTTTTCCGCTTACAGGAGTAGTCAAATCGTCTTCCAGCACTAATGGTTCGATTGCACTCACCTGATTTACTGCAAATACTGAATAATTTTTATTTGCAGTTAAATTAAGATCTGCTTGAATAACAGTTGTAGTTGTACCGGTTACATTAACCTTTACATTTCTTGTTCCTGCGTCAACTGACAAATAGCCAGTGTTATTGGGGAAAGTCAGATTAGTTCCGACAACGGTATTATCAACTAATAAATCAACTCCCGGTGCATCAGGCGAAGCATGAACGACGAGCACATTAGCTTTCTCTGCAGGTGTTGGAGCTGTTGTGTTTTCGTCGTCGCTGCAGCTTGCCAGCGAAATAGTAGTTGCGAAAGTTAAAAGTACAAATAACATCTTCTTGATTAACATTTTTTCTCCTTTTATGATTATTTAATGTTTTAAATCTGTTTCGCGCGCTACTTACAAAACTTATTTGATTAACTGATAGTTCCTCTTTGTGAGGTCATAAATTTCCCCCTTTAAATTTTGTTGTGAGTATTTTTGGATAGTATTAATTAATCATTATTCCCGGAGAGCATTATGAAAAATTTATTATTATTACTTATTCTTTTAACTGCCACAGGATTCTCACAAATTAATTTTCCGTCTTATTATCATCAGAATGATATGTCTCTTGCTCCTGCATCTGCATTGAAATTTGGACTGTATGGCTGGGATAATCCGGCTTTACTTTCAACTTTACATCAACCCGACTTTTTATTCACCTGGAATGACAGAATAGGTGATTGGAATGATTTTAATAATTGGGGAATCTTTGCTGCATTGCCAAATTTTGGTTTTGCTATGTACAACCAATCACTCAACAAATATCATGTAACTGATTTCAAATTATCAGCTGCTTTCGGAAACAATTCATTCAGTGCAGGTATTGGATACGGTTGGTCAACAGGAAATGTAACATACTTCAATCGCGCTGATGTTTTTTCTTTGGGATTATTATTGCGACCAAATAAATATTTTTCAATTGGTTTGTTAGGTAACCTTCCAACCAATGGCGAAAGAGAAGGAGTAATTGACTTTGCAATCAGACCTTTCGGAAATCAGCTTATTGCCTTTTTCGGTGATTATGTTCTTTCGCGTGATATGGAACCAGAGGAAACTAATTACAGCTTTGGTGCAGCAGCAGAACCAATTGATGGTTTCAGATTGGTAGGAAGGTATTTTGAAGATAAAAAAATTAATGTCGGAATCGAACTCAGTTTTGGTAACTTCGGAATAACAACAGTTTCGCATCTTGATAAAGATGGTAAACAATTTTATAACACACACGGGATTCGTATTGGTGCTTATGACAGAAATATTTTCACAAAGTTTTCATCCGATAATAAAGTCGTTGAACTGAACTTAAATGGTGGATTGAAATATCAGACATACAGATTGTTGGATAATTCAAATTCATTGATTGATTTAATTGATAAAATTGAAACTGCAAAAAATGATAAATCAGTTTCTGCAATTGCAATAAATTTATCCGGTGCAATTATAAACAGAGAGATGTTATGGGAAGTAAGAGAAAAGCTGAAGCAGTTCAGGTTGGCAGGCAAACGAGTTTACATTTATATTGACAGAGCTGCGATGGATGAATATCATTTTGCATCCGTGGCTGATAAAATAATTCTCGATCCAATGGGCTCAATTGCTCTTAATGGTTATTTAATAGGAAGAACTTTTCTTAAAGGAAGTTTGGATAAGATTGGAATTGGATTTCACGAATTAAGATATTTTAAGTATAAGTCAGCAGCAGAAACATATTCGCGGGAAAATTTCAGTGAAGCAGACAGAGAGCAAAGACAACGACTTGTTGATGAATATTATGATGTTGCAAGAAAGGATATTTGTGAAGGAAGAAGTTTCACTCTTTCACAGTTTGATAAACTTGTTGATAGTTTGATAGCTTACCTTCCTGATGAAGCAGTGAAATTAAATCTTGTAGATACTTTGGGAAGATGGAGTGATATGACAAAAATTATTGAATCTTATGAAGGCAAATCAAGATCATTGATAAATCCTGCCTCTCTTGAAAAGTATAATCTTCCAACAGATAATTATTGGAGCGAAAAGCCCAAAATTGCGGTTATCTATGCAATAGGCGGCACATCAATGGATGATGGAATTAAAGCCAGAAGTCTTGTGGGTCAGGTTGAATCAGCTTTTTCTGATAACAATGTAAAAGCAATTGTGCTTCGTGTTGATTCACCAGGTGGTGATGCGCTTGCTGCTGATTTAATTGCAGAAGTTTTGAGAAAGAATAAAGGTAAAAAACCAATTATTGTTACGCAGGGATTTGTTGCTGCTTCAGGTGGTTATTGGCTTTCTATGTATGCAGATACGATTGTTGCTGCTCCAACAACAATAACAGGTTCTATTGGTGTTATAGGTTCATTTTTCTACAACAAAAATCTCAAGCAAGATTTAGGATTGTCAACTGACTTTGTGAAGCGCGGCAAGTTCGCTGACCTTGGGTTTGGGTTTACGCTTCCGATAATTCCGGTTTCTTTGCCAGACAGAGATTTTACAGAAGAAGAATCTCAGATTGTTGAAACTCGGATAAAAACTCTTTACAAAGATTTTGTAAGCCGGGTAGCAACCGGCAGAAAAAAGTCATATGAAGAAATAGAAAATATTGCGCAGGGAAGAGTCTGGAGCGGAAGAGACGGATTAAAAAATGGATTAGTTGATATTATAGGTGGACTGAACGAAGCGATTGAAATGGCAAGATTAAAAGCAGGTTTAACAAAAAACGAATTTGAGTTAAAAGAATATCCACAAAGACCATTTATAAACATCAATCAGTTTTTACCGGATTTATTTCCGATTAAAATAGAAGATAGTTCACCATTGATTGAAGATTTGAAACTTCGATTTAAATATAATGGAGAGCCGATGTTAATGTTGCCTCTTGATGATATGGATTTAATAACTAATTGGGTTTATTAAAATTATTTTTTTCAGTCAATAAAAAAGCGAGCAAGATGCTCGCTTTTATTTTTATACTTTACACTTTGAAGTTCAAAAATTACTTGAGTAAAATTGTCTTTTTAGTTGTTATAAATTTCTGAGCTTGAATTGTTTGATCAAATACTTTCATCTTAAAATAAAATAATTCTAATCCTGCTTATCTTGAAATAATTAATCTAAAGTTTGAATGGAACTTTATTCGATAAGTCAGATTTACTCCTTAGTTAAATATGCTTCGAAGTATAAATCTTTTTTCAAAACATAACCTATGAATTCAATGGGAATCAAGAAAACCAATTCAATCCAAAACGCTTTTGCATTTTTCAGGTTACGCAGAATACTTTCAATATATTTTGCCCACATATTAAATCAGTAATAATCGACCAATAATCCTTTTTAGATGATTTATATTTTTACACACTTATCTGCTTAGTAAATAATCTGCAATTTTGCCTAAGTCTTTAACATCTTTGTTTCCATAAGCAGGCATAATCATGTTTGGGTACTTTTCTTTGTATTCCTGAAATCTTTTCTGGCTCATATAGGAATTTGGATTTCTTAAATAGTTGATAAGATTATCACGACTCCAGAATTGATTTAAATTTACAAGAGCTGGTCCCATTGCAGTACCTTCTAAATTTGCGCCGTGACAATTAAGACAACCAAAATTATTCATTAATTGAGCACCTGAAAGATTTTCATTGCTTTCCTGTTGCATCATTGATGAACCCATTTGAGAAAAATCTTTTTCAGGTTCTTCTTTCTTTGTTGCTTTTTGAATTAAGAAAAGAGCAATAAATAAAAATAAAAATGCTGCTACCCAAATCTGAGGTTTTGTCATACTAGTCCCTGTAATTAGTGTTTGAATTATTCAATTTGAAATGATGCTGTTACTACTCCTACGATTTCCTTTTCAATGGAACTTAAATCATTAATTCCATAATCTGAAACCGCATTTGAAAATTTTGGTGTGATTTGAAGAACTCCCATTCTTGCGCTTCTCATCGGACCCAAATCGCGATCTGTTGCATCAGCAATTTTTTTAGCTCTAACCATTGCATCTTTTGCTGCTTCAGCCTGAATTTCAATCTTTAAGTCAGCAATTTTTGTGTAATGATATTCAGGTGGTTCAACTCTGAAATCAATTCCTTTTTCAATCAGTGATGCAATGTCCAATGATAAATCTTTAATTTTATAAACATCATCAGATTTTAATTCTATTCTCTGATTATAAACATATCCGATTATTTTACTTGTTTGATAACCGTTAGGTCCAATTTCATAAACAGGATAACTATTAATTGTTGAAAACTCTATTTTATCTTTCGGAAAACCTTTTTGTTCAAGATAAGAAATTATAATTGGTTTCTGACGATTCAGTTCACTGTATGCTGATGAAGCTGATAGTGATTGAACGAAAACTGTTCCGCGGAGAATTCCTAAATCAGATACAATCTCTTTCTTAGCTGAGCCAGTTACAGTAATAGTTTGATTGGATTTTTGATTTGATTTCCAGGCAGCAGTAAAAATTATTACACCGATTATAAAACTTATACCAAGTATCCCGAAATCAATAGAAACTTTATTCTTGTTTTCCATAGTTTTAATGAATTATTCGTTTAATATTTGTGTAGAAACATATCAAAAAAGGTAAATTTTAACAACATAAATCAAACTAGTCAGGACAAATTTATGAACAGAAAAGCAAATAAACTTATAAATGAAAAAAGTCCTTATCTGCTCCAGCATGCGTACAATCCGGTTGAATGGTATCCCTGGTGTGAAGAAGCTTTTGAAAAAGCAAAGCGCGAAGATAAACCGATTTTTTTATCCATTGGTTATTCAACCTGTCATTGGTGTCATGTGATGGAAAAAGAATCCTTTGAAGATGAAGAAGTAGCCAAACTAATGAATGATACTTTTGTTTCAATCAAAATTGATCGTGAAGAAAGGCCAGATATTGATGGAGTTTATATGTCTGTTTGCCAGATGATTACCGGTGGAGGGGGCTGGCCATTAACAATTGTTATGACGCCGGATAAAAAACCATTCTTTACAGGAACGTATTTCCCAAAGTACAATCGTTTCGGACGCATTGGAATGATTGAGCTGATTACAAAGTTAAAAGATATTTGGAATAACAGAAGAGAAGAAGTTCTTAACTCCGCAGAAGAAATTACAAAATCAATTAATCAGATAGCGGATAAAAAATCAGAAGAAGAAATTGATGAAAATATTTTTGATAAAGCTTTTAGTGAATATTCAAGAAGATTTGATAAAGACTTTGGCGGATTTGGCAACGCACCAAAATTTCCCACACCCCATAATTTACTTTTCTTGTTAAGATATTATCGAAGAACAAAAAACTTATCTGCACTTGAAATGGTAGAAAAAACTTTGACTCAGATGCGAAAAGGAGGAATCTATGATCATATCGGATTTGGTTTTGCAAGATACTCAACTGATAAATATTGGCTGGTTCCTCACTTTGAAAAAATGTTGTATGATAATGCTTTGCTGCTTATGGCATTTGCCGAAGCTTATCAAATTACCGCTAATAAGTTTTATAAAACAACTTCCGAAGAGATTATTGAATATGTCTTACGGGATATGACACATCCCGAAGGAGGATTTTATTCGGCTGAAGATGCTGATAGCGAAGGTGAAGAAGGGAAGTTTTATTTGTGGACAGAAACTGAATTAAGACAATTGCTTTCAAAAGATGAAGCTGATTTTATTATTAAAGTTTTTAACATCGAACCAAACGGAAATTGGTACGATGAAGCAAGGGGAGTGAGAACAGGGAATAACATTCTGCATTTAAAAAAATCTTATAAAGAACTCGCCGATGATTTATCAATAAGTGAAAATGATTTTATAAAAAATCTAAGTTCAATAAGAAAAAAAATGTTTGAGTGGAGAGAGAAAAGAATTCATCCACATAAAGATGATAAAATTCTAACTGATTGGAATTCATTAATGATTTCAGCTTTGGTTAAATCTTCAATCATTCTTGATAAAAAATATTTTCTTGATACTGCAATAAGAGCTGATAGATTTATAAAAAAATATCTCTATAAAGACGAAAAACTTCTTCATAGATTCAGAGATGGCGAATCAGCGATTGATGGTAATCTTGATGATTATTCTTTTTTCATTCAGGCGCAACTTGATTTGTTCGAAGCAACCTCCGAAACAGAATATCTCCAAACAGCAATCACACTGAATGAAATTTTATCTAAAAAGTTCTGGGATAAAAATCACGGAGGATATTTTTTCACTTCTGAAGATGCCGAGCAATTGATAGTAAGACAAAAAGAAATTTACGATGGAGCAATTCCATCAGGTAACTCAATTCAATTAATGAATCTTGTCAGGTTATATAAAATAACCGGAGATAATCTTTATTTTGATTTGGCACAAAAGCATATTAAAACATTTGCTTCCGATGTAAACAGAATGCCTTCAGTATTTGCGCAATTTCTTTGCGGCCTGGATTTTCTTTTGGGTCCATCTGTTGAAATTGTTATAACAGCAAAAGACAGAAACCTCTCAGATGAAATTGTAAAGAAGATTTCGCGGTTATATTTCCCATCAAAAGTTATTATCAATATGAATGAATTGAACAGACAGAAACTTCCGGAATTAGTACCTTATCTTAAGGATTATAAGATTGATGAGAAACCAACAATTTATCTTTGCAGAGATTTCGTTTGTGAAAAGCCAACCAATAATGTTGATGAAGTCATCCAAAGAATTGCTGAGCTATAATCAATTAGAAATCTATTTATAAATGATTTAATTTTGCATAAGATAAAATCAAAATACAGGATGGCAAATTGATACCAGATAATAAATTTGTTCGCTCATTACTTCAGAATGCCCAGCGTGGAAACTTTACAGCGCTGGAGCAGCTTTTCAGAATGAACATCGGCAAGGTTTACGCAATCGTTCTGAGAATGACGGCGAATAAATCATTTGCTTCAAAAATTACTGTTGATACTTTTATAGAAGCCTGGAAAAAATTAAAATTAATTCGCGAAGACTCACCTTTTACAGGATGGTTAATTGCAATTGCAGTTTATAAAACTCTGGATGTTTTCAGAAATAATAAAGAGGAGTTTGCGAAGAAACCCGATTTAGCTGAGATTGAATCAAAAGATTCATTTGAGAATGACATTCTTCGACTACCTCATCTTGAAAGACTGATATTTGTTCTAAATAAGGTTGAGAAATATTCAATTGATGAAATTGCTGATATGATTATTATGAAAAGAGAGGATGTCGAATTTCATTTAAACCTTGCCGTAGAAAAACTTCATGATAAATATCCCTTATATAAATTTGACAATTCATTTCAGGAAAGGATATCAAAGCTACCAATTGAAATTCAACCCGATAAATCAGTCACGGACGAAATATTTAATTTTATCTATGAAGAACGAATGAAGCTTGCTGAAAAGGAAAATGCAGAAAAACCTAAAGCTGAAGAACCAGAACCTCCGAAGAAAGAAAAAAAGAAAAAGGAACCAAAGGAGCCGAAAGAATCAAAGAAAAAAGTTCAAATACCTGAAGTAACTATTGATGTTAATACCAGCAATGTTAAGAAGTACATTTTCACCGGTCTTGGAGTTATAGTTATTGCAGCACTGGTGTTCTTCTGGTTAAATCGTGCAAAAGGATGGAATATATCTGCTTCGGGAGGAAGCGTTTTGATTAATAATGTTGCAGTGAACAACGAAGAAGAATTGAATCTAAACTCTACTCTTAGAACTGATGAAAATTCAACTGCAAGAATTAATATTCCTTTGGCTGGTGTTATTGAAGTTGAACCAAATACAGAAATTTCCAGAACAAGAAAAGATTTTGAACTAAAGGTTATCAAAGGCAAAATCATAAAAAAAGCTGAGGCACAGGAAAATAAACTATTAATTCAAACTGATTTTGCTGATTTTAACGAAGAGCTTTCGAGTGATTTTGAATTAACTGTAGATGAAGAGTGGAATAAATTATTTGTTTATAAAGGTAATGTAAAAGTTGTTGTTAAAGGTTTTGAATCAGTTGTTCCTGAAAATTTTGCCTGTGATATTAGAAGAGGGAAATTTGCAGTTCCATATAATCCTAATTCTGATAATCAGATAGTTAATCTGATAAGAGAGTACAGTGGTCCTGCTGATCCAAATATGGTTGTGATTGTTGGTCTTGCAACAAAATCAGATGCATTATCTCTTTGGCACATACTTCAGTTATCAAGCGAAGAAAATCGTCCGATTGTATTTAAGAAGCTTAACGAGCTTGTGCCTCCGCCTGATTCAATAACCGGCGAGGGAATACAAAAGCTAAACCGTGAGATGCTTGATCAATGGTTGATTAAAATACTTTCGGAAATCTGATTTTACTTTCTCGGTTTAACATAATAGTGAGCGCTTTGACCAAAGAAAACTTCAGCCGCATCCATAATAGTTTCAGACAAAGTGGGATGTGGATGAATTGTAAGTTTAAGATCAGTTACATTTGCACCCATTTCAATTGCAAGAACACCTTCTGAAATCAACTCACCCGCATTTGGTCCGCAAATTCCGATACCAAGTAATCTTTGAGTTTCCGGGTCAACGATTAGTTTGGTAACTCCATCAGTCCTATCCAATGTAATAGCTCTTCCACTTGCAGCCCATGGAAATTTCGCCACTTCGTATTTTATTCCTTGTTTCTTTGCTTCTTCTTCTGTTAAACCGGCCCAGGCAACTTCCGGGTCAGTGAAAACAACAGCAGGAATTGCCATTGGTTCAAATGCAACTTTATGTCCGGCTATTGCTTCAACTGCAACTCGTCCTTCGTGGCTTGCTTTGTGAGCAAGCATTGGTTCTCCGGCAATATCTCCAATAGCATATATATTTGGGTCAGTGGTTTGCATCTGCTTATTAACTTTTATCCATCCTCTTTCAGTCAAAGTAACTTTTGTATTTTCCAAACCAAGTCCGCGTGTTTCGGGTTTTCTTCCTATTGACATTAAAACATAGTCATAATTTTTTTCAACTACATTTCCTTTTTCATCCTGAATTTTAACACTGATTGCATTGTCAATTTCCTTCATTTCAAGAACTTTGCTACTTGTCATCACTTCCGCAAAAGTTTCTTTAACTCTTTTAACAAGAAAGTTTACTAAATCTCTGTCTGCTCCGGGTAAAATATTTGGCAACATTTCAACAACAGATACCTGTGTTCCAAGTGCCTGATAAACTGAACCGAGTTCAAGTCCGATATATCCTCCACCAACTACCAGAAGTGATTTGGGAATTTCCGGTAAATCAAGGGCTGAGGTTGAATTGAGTAATCTTTTTGATTGAATATTTAGTGAAGGAATGGTTGCAATAACAGAACCAGTTGCAACAATTGCTTTGTCAAAAGAATGTTCAACAGTTTTTCCATCAACAGTTTCAATTTTTAATTTGTTGGAGTTAATAAAACTTGCTCTTCCCTGAATGAAATTTACTTTTCTTTGCTTTGCAATCTGTCCAAGTCCACCGGTTAATTTACTTACCACATTGTTTTTGAAATTTCTGAGTTTGTCTATATCAATTTTTGGTTTTCCGAATTCAACTCCCCAGTTTTTTGCCTGTTCGGCTTCGTGAATAAGTTTAGCTACATGAAGTAAAGCTTTTGATGGGATGCATCCGCGATATAGACAAACGCCGCCAGGATTTTTTTCAAGGTCAATAAGCGTTACATTCATTCCCAGATCGGCAGCAAAGAAAGCCGCAACATAACCACCGGGTCCACCGCCAATTACAGTTAGATTTATTTTTTCAGACATATAATTCCTTATTTATAGTACGCAGATTAATTATAATTCATTAATTACAGAAAAAGCTTCATTGGTTGTTCAAGAGATTCAACAATAAATCTTAAAAACCTTATCGCATCAGCACCATCGATGATTCTATGATCGTAAGACAATGATAAAGGAAGCATTAATCTTGGCTCGAACACGCCGTGTCCATTCCAGACTGGCTCATAAGCACTTCTTGATACACCAAGTATAGCGACTTCGGGAGAGTTTACAATTGGTGTGAAATAAGTGCCGCCAATTCCACCAAGATTGGTTATTGTAAAACAACCTCCCTGTAAATCCTCTAATCCGATTTTCTTTGTGCGGGCTTTTTCAGCCAGAAGATTCATCTCAACTGAAATTTGAGTTAAAGACTTTTTATCAGCATCTTTTATAACAGGAACAATCAATCCGTGTTCGGTATCAACAGCAATTCCAATGTTATAATAATTTTTATAGATGATTTCTTTCTTCTCCATATCAATACTGCTGTTGAACTGCGGGAACTTCTTCAATGCTTCAACGATAACTTTAACAAGAATGCCTGTTACTGTAAGTTTGGTTCCTGATTTCTCAACAATTTTGCTTAATTCTTTCCTTGTCTTTTCAAGATTTGTTATATCGGCTTTATCAAATTGAGTAACATGCGGAATTGTAGCCCATGCATAACTAAGATGTTCGGCTGTTTTCTTTCTGATGTTGCTCATCTCAACTTTTCTGATTTCACCGAACTTTGAAAAATCAGGTAAAGCTTCTGCTTTAATTCCCGGAGTAAATCCGCCTTCAGCTCTCGATTCGTGTAACTTCTTTGAGTAAGCTTTCACATCGTCCATTGTTATTCTGCCGCCCGGACCTGTTCCCGGAACTTTATTAATATCCACACCAATTTCACGAGCCAATCTTCTTACAGAAGGAGCAGCTGGTGCAGCACCTTTAAGAATTGGCGGTTGTTCATCAAGTTCCATTGGATGAAGTGCGGGAAGTTCTCCTCTGACCTCAGTGGTTACCGCCTTTGGAGTTTCTTTTTTCACTTCTTCTGATTTTTCTTCCTGCTTCTGTTCAACTTTGGGTGCTTCGGCAACTTTAACTTCTTGTGCTTCGCTTGTTTCAACTTTAATTATTGTTTGACCTACTTTTGCTTTTTCACCAGCTTTAACAAGAACCTCAACAACTCTTCCACTCACAGTTGATGGTACTTCAATGGTAGCTTTATCGGTTTCGATTTCAACAACTCCCTGATCCTTTTTAATAAAATCACCTTCATTAACAAGCAAATTAACTACATCAGCGCTCTCGATATTCTCACCAAGGTCAGGTAAATGAAACTCAACAATTTCTTTTTTTCCGGATGTTGATGGAGTTGCTGAAGTTTTAGCTTCAGTTTGTTCTTTGGGTTTAACTTCGGTTGGTTTCTCAACTACCATTTCCTCTGATGTGGATTCCGGTTTCTTTTCAGTTACTTCTGATTCTTCTTCAACAATCATTATGATTGAACCAACTTTAATTTTATCACCTGCCTTCACTAACAGTTTGGTAATTTTACCCTCAATGGTTGATGGTACTTCAATGGTTGCTTTGTCGGTTTCAATCTCAACAACTCCCTGATCCTTTTTAATAAAATCACCTTCATTAACTAGAACATTGACAATATCGGCTGATTCAATGTTCTCGCCAAGTTCTGGTAGTTTAAATTCTTTTTGCATCTTTATCCTTTAAATTCTTTTAAAGTTTTAAATAAGACTTATAATTAATAACATCTTTGTGTTTTCTCAGTTTAACTCTGTGAAACCTATAAGATAATAATTACACTGAGTACCACAGAGAACTCACGAAGAAACACTGAGTTAAAGAATGTATCTTTTAATTCCATCCTATAGTTTTAAAACATTAAAGTTAATCAATAATCCGATTTTCTTTTCTGAAAATCTCATATGAGTTAAAACTTGAGCTTTATGAACAGGATTTAAAGCATCAACAGATTTTAATTCAACTATACCTTGTTCTCAATTATTAAATCAGCTCTATACCTACAATCCAGTTTTATCTCTTTATACACAATCGGTATAGGTTCTTGTCTTTCTGCTTTAATCCCTCTATTATTCAATTCATAGTAAAGACATTCTTCATAAGCAGATTCAAGCAATCCTGGTTCAAGCACTTTATGAACTTCAATAGCTGCTCCAATAATCTCTTTTGTAAATTCTTCAAATAACATCTCTGTGGTTCTCAGTGTTTTCTCTGTGCAGCTCTGTGTAACCAAGGCAGCTTAAGAAATCATAGGATTTTTCTTATCAGGATTAATTCCAAGTTCTTTAATTGCTTTATCAAGCACTTTCTCCTGAATTTTTCCTTCTCTGTAAAGAGCCACCAGAGTTGCAAATACAATATGTTTAGCATCTACTTCGAAGAAGTCGCGAAGTGCTGCTCTTGATTCACTTCTGCCAAATCCATCAGTGCCGAGTGAATAAAGATATCCCGGGAACCACTTGGCAATTGAATCTGGAAGCGCTTTAACATAATCTGATGCAGCAACAAAAACCCCTTCTTCTTTTTCAAGAATTTTCTGAATATAATTTTTCTTTGGTTTCTCAAGAGGATGAAGCATATTCCATCTTTCAATATCTAAAGCTTCGCGACGAAGTTCTTTATAACTTGTAACACTCCAAACATCGCAGGCAACACGATAATCATCCTCAAGTATCTGAGCAGCTTTAATTACTTCATTAAGAATTGTTCCGCTTCCAAATAATTGTGCTTTTAGCTTTGAAGATTTTTTATCCGATGAACTGAACTTATACATTCCTTTCAGAATACCTTCCTTAACATCTTTCCCTTTTGGCATTTCAGGCATCGGATAATTTTCATTCATCACAGTTATGTAGTAGAAAATGTTTTCCTGTTCTTCAAACATCCTTCTTATTCCATCACGAATTATTACAGCAAGTTCATAGGCATAAGCTGGATCGTATGCAACAAGATTTGGAACAGGATAAGCAAGTAGATGACTATTGCCATCCTGATGTTGCAATCCTTCGCCTGCAAGAGTTGTTCTTCCTGCAGTTCCACCAATTAAGAATCCTTTTGCACCGATATCGCCTGCAGCCCAAACCAAATCGCCAACTCTTTGCAATCCAAACATTGAATAATAGATGAAGAACGGAATCATATTTATTCCGTGTGTAAGATAAGCAGTACCTGCTGCTATGAATGAAGACATTGAACCTGCTTCAGTAATTCCTTCTTCAAGTATCTGTCCGTCTTTAGCTTCTTTGTAGTAAAGAAGTGAATCAGCATCAACCGGTTCATATAATTGACCTGCGTGAGAATAAATTCCCACCTGTCTGAACAAAGCTTCCATTCCGAATGTTCGGGCTTCATCAGGTACAATAGGAACAATCAGTTTTCCAATTTCTTTATCTTTAAGAAGCTTTGCAAGTATTCTTACAAATACCATTGTTGATGAAACTTCTCTGCCTTCAGTCCCTTTGTAGAATTCTTCAAAGATTGCTTCAGGTGGTGTTTTGATTGGTCGGACATCTGTTCTTCTTGAAGGAACGAATCCGCCAAGCTCAGCTCTTCGGGCTTTAAGATATTTTATTTCGTCACTATCTTCATCGGGTTTGTAGAACGGGTCATTAGCAATTTGCTCATCAGAAATTGGAATACCAAATCTGCTTCTGAACTCTTTCATCTCTTCTTCGTTAAGTTTTTTCTGCTGATGAGTAATGTTTTTGCCTTCGCCTGCTTCACCAAGTCCATAACCTTTAATTGTCTTTGCAAGAATAACAGTTGGTTGTCCGACATGATCAACAGCAGCTTTGAATGCCGCATAAACTTTCTCAGGATCGTGTCCACCTCTTTTCATTTTTCTTAGTTGCTCATCACTCATTTTTTCAACCATCTTCAGCAAGTCAGGATCTTTACCAAAGAAATTCTTTCTGATATACGCACCACCTTCAACAGAATATTTCTGATATTCGCCGTCAACAACTTCACCCATTCTTTTAACAAGTTTTCCGTCTTTATCCATATCAAGTAAAGGATCCCAATCGCTACCCCAGATAACTTTAATAACATTCCATCCGGCACCACGGAAAATTGCTTCAAGTTCCTGAATTATTTTTCCATTTCCACGAACAGGACCATCTAATCTTTGAAGGTTACAGTTGATTACAAAAATCAGGTTATCAAGTTTTTCTCTTGATGCTAATGTAATTGCACCCAGAGCTTCCGGTTCATCGGTTTCACCATCACCAAGGAATGCCCAAACTTTTCCGCCCGGCTTTTTAAGTCCACGGTCTTCAAGATATCTGTTAAATCTTGCCTGATAAATTGCCATAATAGGTCCAAGTCCCATTGATACAGTTGGAAATTCCCAGAAGTTAGGCATAAGCCAAGGATGAGGATACGATGAAAGCCCACCACCAGGTTTTAACTCTCTTCTGAAATTGATCAACTGCTCTTTGGTAATTCTTCCTTCGAGATAAGCTCTTGCATAAATGCCGGGAGAAGCATGTCCCTGGAAATAAATTTGGTCACCATCATATCCATCACCTTTTCCTCTGAAGAAATGATTGAAACCAATTTCAAACAAAGTTGCCACAGAGGCGTAAGTAGAAATGTGTCCGCCAATTCCGTTTTCTTCTTTGTTCGCTTTAACAACCATTGCCATAGCATTCCAACGAATCAAACTTTTAATTCTTCTTTCAATTTCTCTGTCACCCGGGAAAGGTGGTTGTTTTTCTCTGGGAATAGTATTGATATATGGAGTGTTTGCACTGAAAGGAATCTGAACACCTGCTTTATGAGCACGAACCTGTAGTTGTTGCAGTAGTTCAATTACTCTTTCAGGACCTCCGTGTTCTAAAACATAGTCAAGTGAATAAAGCCATTCGCGGGTTTCAATTTCATCAATTTGTGGGTCTCTTTTATACTGATTACTCATAAATCAATCCTTTTTTACGATTTTCTGATTAAACAATTCTATGTTAGAAAAATTCACTTCAATATGATGAAGCGAAGGAAATTTATGCTCAACTTGGTTTGAAAAAATATATCAATCGGCTTTGATTAACAAGAAATGAGCTGTGCGGTGTGACTGAGATTAATTATTATTTCATCGACAAAATTAAAAGTAAAGTCGTCCGGAAATCGATTCCTGGAAATAGTTCCTACTCAGTTTTTCAGAAACCTGTCAAACCATTTTCTTCTCATTTCATCAACTTCCTGACGGTGAGATTTAAGAAAATGATCACCACCTTCAAGCATTACCAATCGGAATGGGAAATTTAATTCGAGAAGTTTGTAGGATAAATCAATTGAATCGTGTGGTAAAACTCTTTCGTCAGCATTGCCGTGAATGATAAGCAGAGGTGTTTGTCGTGAAAGCTTTTCAGGAAAATTAATAATGGACCTTTCTTCACATCTCTTTTTGAATTCCTCATTAGTAAAATTTCCCAAAGAGTATTCATAAAGCCGACGCATAAATTTACTTTCTTCAGCATTGCAACGCAGATTAGCTATACCACCAAGCACAATTGCTGCCTTGAAAATATTTGTTCTGGTAAGAGTCAGGTAAGTCATCATTCCGCCGCGGCTCCAACCTTCAATTCCCCAAACATTTTTATTTGCCTGCGGAATTTCATCTGCAAGCGGAATTAGATTAAGGATATCATTCACATCATCACCACCAAAATCATCGTGACCTTCGCTACCATCATTGCCGCGATACTGAGATGCAAATACACAATAGCCCCAACTTGCTAATTGTCCGAACATTCCTCTTGCGGTGAATTTATCAATTGCGCCGGCATTTCCATAACCGCCTCTGCACCATATAATACAAGGATATGTTTTTGAATTATCATTCGGATAAGCGATATAACCTTTTACTTTTAATCCATCAGAAAGATATGTAATCTTTTCAACTGTAGTTTTATCAAGAACATCAGCGCCCCAACCGCTGATGATCATTTTATTTTGTTGCTCGGGTAAAGAGATCATTTCACGGGATAATATTTGCATAAAACTGATTGCTAAATCTGAGTAATACTTTTTTTATTTTTCACAAACAAATATTCAAAAAAATATATATGGTACAAAAGAACAGTAGAAACTCAAAAAAAAATAAAACGCAAAAGAAGTTTGGCGCAAAGCAGATAGGCATTGTAATCGTTTTAGTTTTAATAGCTGCTTTTTTAATTTTTAACAATTTTATAAAAGACTCAAAGCACGAAATGGAATATTATACATTTACCAAAGAAGGTGAACTTATATTTTCTGATTCACTTGGCAACACAAAAGCTAAAATTGATATTGAAATTGCTGATGATGACTATCAACGCCAACTTGGTTTAATGAACAGAAAAGAGATGACTGAAAATCAGGGAATGCTTTTTATTTTCCTGCGACAGGATTTTCTTTCATTCTGGATGCG
Organism: Ignavibacterium sp.; assembly: GCF_025998815.1. Taxonomy (NCBI): domain Bacteria; kingdom Pseudomonadati; phylum Ignavibacteriota; class Ignavibacteria; order Ignavibacteriales; family Ignavibacteriaceae; genus Ignavibacterium; species Ignavibacterium sp. The sequence continues at coordinate 2,115,204 of NZ_AP026678.1, read as the reverse complement.
TAATACTCTTATTTCTCTTGATATGATTTTTGTAGATGAAAGCAAAACAATAGTTACCATTCATAAAAACACAAGAATACTTTCGGATATAAGTTATCCTTCGTCAAAGCCCGCGAGATATGTTGTGGAAGTTTTAGCCGGATTTACTGATAAACACAATATTCAGGTCGGTGATAAAATTGATTGGATGGAAATGAAACTAAGTCAGTGATAATTTTATCACGAACCATATAATTTATCCTCCACCAATTCACAAATAATGTGTGCAACTGTGATGTGTCCTTCCTGAATTCTCTGTGTGTTGGGTGAAGGAATAACAATCGGAATATCAACCATCGGTTTTAATTTACCGCCGCTTCCACCAAGAAATCCGATTACCTTCATTCCTTTCTGATGAGCCATATCAACTGCTTTGATAACATTCTGAGAATTTCCGCTTGTAGAAATTGCAAGCAGAACATCACCTTTATTTCCAAGCCCTTCAACATTTCTTGCAAAAACATTTTCGAAACCAATATCATTTCCACCTGCAGTAAGATTTGATGTGTCTGTAGTAAGTGCAATTGCAGGTAATGCAGGTCTTTGAATATGATGACTTAATCTTATCATCAACTCAGTTGCAATATGTTGTGAATCAGCAGCACTTCCGCCATTACCGCATAACAATAATTTATTCCCATTCTTAAAACAATCAACAAGCAAATCAACGGCTGAAAGAACTTCATCCATCAGCTGATCTCTCATTTTTAATTTTGTTTCAGCGCTTTCATTTAAAGAATCAGTAAAAAATTTTTTTGCGTCCATAAAAGTCTTTCTTGTTAAAGATTGTGGAGAAAAGTTAATTAAACCAGGATGGAATTTTTAATATGAACTGCATTTGCAAATTCCTTAACTAAATCCCAGTTGTTTTCATCTTCAAAGAAATTTCCGGTTACAATAATCGAAGCACCACATTCAACTTTTTTTCTTGCTGTTGCAGAATCTCTGATTCCACCACCAACAATTACAGGAACAGAACATTGTTCACAGACAGATTTTACCATTTCATCAGGTACAGGTTGCTCTGCACCACTTCCGGCTTCAAGATAAATAAGTTTCATACCAAGATATTCAGAAGCCAAAGCAGTTGCAGCAGCAATTTCAGGTTTGTTGCGTGGAATTGGTAAGCTGCCGCTCATATAAACTGCAGTTGTAGTTGAGCCGGAATCAACCAGAATATAAGCAGTAGATATTGGCTCAATCCCGCTTTTTTTAATTGAAGGAGCAGCAAGAACATGTTTGCCAATCAGATGTTCCGGATTTCTTCCGCTTACAACAGAAAGAAATAAAATTGCATCTGCATTTGGTGAGACTTGTGTAATGCTTCCCGGGAAAATTATCAAAGGAAGTTTTGTGAATAATTTTATTTTGGAAATGAAAGACTCGAAATCACCATTAATCATCAAACTACCGCCAACAAGAAATCCATCCACTCCACTTTTTTCACAATGAATCAGAAATCCCTGAAGTTTTTCTTCGGGAAGTTTATCAGGATCGAGCAGTATTAAATAAGCCGCTCCCTTTTGTTTAATTGTATTTCTAAGATGATTATAAATCTTCATAAAGATTGCATTAGTGCCTGTTCAATATAGAAATTTTGAAGTATAGATAAAAGATTTGAAATAAATATTTGTCACCGATTTTTCTAAAATGGAATCATAAAACCCAGACTTATCGGGAAATAAACCAATCCTTCAGAGGGAATGTGAGACATTTTCCCTTCAATATTGACGCTATAATTCTCATTGATACTGAAGCGAAATCCAAGTCCGAATGAATATTCAAAAAGTGTTTTGCTGTTAGCATATTTAATTCTTGTGAAGTTATCCAACTCATAATAACTGTCTGAATGATGAATAATTCCTGCTTCAGTGCTGATAAAGGTGTTTATGAATTTATAACGACTTGAAAATAGTCTTACACCCAACAAAACTCCGTAGGATTTCAGATTATCACCATTTGTTATAACCGGAATTGAATAACCAACAACAGCGGGGATTATAAATGAGAAACTTTTGGTGTCAAAACTTCGTGATTGATAAAGTATTCTTCCGGTTAAATCTACTGTTTCTGATAATGGATGTGTTATGGCAACAGAGCCTTGAAAACCATCTTTGATGTGTGCGAAAATATTTTCACTATTCAGAGTGTGAATGTATCCGGCACTAAATTCAAGTTTGGTTTGTGAAAGAGAATTTTCAAAAGTGAAGAAAATTAAGCAGAGATTAAGAAGCGCAAAAAACTTTTTCATAACTGCTCCTATAATCATTTTTGAGCTAAATAAAATATGCCTGCAATTGTTTTTGCATCATTTATCTCACCGGATAAAATTTTCTTTTTGATTTCATCCAAAGAAAATTCAAGCAGTTCCATGCCTTGCTCACCTTCCTCACGATTATGGTTGCCGGCAATCAATCCTGTCGCTTTGTATATATGAAGAATTTCAGTACAATATCCGGGCGCTGTATAAATTGCACCAAGCTTTTCGAAATGTTTGGCTTTGTAACCTGTTTCTTCTTCAAGTTCTCTTGTTGCACACTTTAAAGGGTCTTCATTTTTATCAAGCTTTCCGGCAGGAAGTTCAATTAAAGTTTTTTGTAGCGGATAACGAAACTGTTTTACTAAAATAATTTTTCCATCATCTTTTATTGGAATTACAACTGCTCCGCCAGGATGAACAGCAACTTCTCTTATCCCAATATTTCCGCTGTCGTATTGAATTTCATCAACCTGATGATCAAAAACTTTTCCGTGATACTTTATTTCAGATTTTAAAAGTTTGTAATTCATTAAGCTCTGTAGTTTTTATCATAATATGGAATCAGTTCGTGACCGAGAAATTTTAGCAGTGCAGTAATTACGCCGAGATCATCCAGATAACCAATTAAAGGAGCTATATCCGGAATTGTGTCAATTGGTGAAATGAAATAAATCAATCCCATCACAACAATTGCTTTACGATGCCAGCTTACTAAAGGGTCACGCATATAATTGAACAGCGCTATAATATCTTTAGCAAAAGAAATTTTCTTACCAACCCTTTCAAGCTTCGTCCAAAGATTTTCTTCAACATAAGTTGCTTTTTCTTTATAATCTTCTTCAATTTGTTTTTCGCTTTTGCCTCCGATATTGAAGGCACCAAGATCATTTAAGTCTTCGAATATTTCATCATCGGGTGATACGATTTGAATATCTCTCTCTTTCATTTTTTACCTCCATTATTTCAAATGAGTTTTAAACCATTCAAAAACAGTTTCCCACCATAGTTTTGAATTAAGTGGTTTTGCAACAAAGTGAGTTTCGTCAGGGAAATATAAAAATTTACTTTCAACACCAAGTCGCTGCAGAGAAGTGAATAACTGAAATGCCTGCTCTTCTGGAACACGAAAATCTTTTGCACCGTGTACAACCAAGACCGGAGTTTTGCAATTATGAATGTATCTGTGCGGAGACCATTTCTCATAAACTTCTCTTTTTTCCCACGGAGTTCCACCATATTCCCATTCAGGAAACCAAAGTTCTTCGGTTGTTCCATACATACTTTCGAGATTAAAAACTCCTGCGTGCGAAACCAAAGCATTGAATCTGTCTGTATGACCAGCAATCCAATTAATCATATAACCACCATAAGAAGCACCCGCAGCAAAAGTATTTTTTGAATCAATGAATGAAAAGTTTTTAACAGCGTAATCGTAAGAGTTCATCAAATCTGTATAGACTTTTCCGCCCCAGTCGCCGGAAATCTCATCTGTGAATTTTTGTCCGTATCCTGTTGAGCCGCGTGGATTAGGAGCAACTACTACATAACCTTGTGAAGCGAACATTTGATAATTCCATCTGAAATGAAAATTATCTTCCCACGCACCTTGCGGACCACCGTGAATTAAAAATACCATCGGATATTTTTTTGCAGGATCAAAAAACGGTGGCTTAACTAAAATTGATTGAACTTTATCACCATTTGCACCTTCACACCAGAATGTTTCAACTGAATTCATTTCGATTTGAGAAAGTAGATTTTCATTTACCTTTGTTATTTGTCGCAAAGTATTTTTTCCATCGGTGCTGAGAGAATAAATCTCTGATGGCATAGTTGCTCTTTGCTTAAGGAAAAATAAAGTCTTTCCATCATTTGATAATTTTATGGATGTATTGAAGTTGTCCTTATGAAATAGAGTTATTTCACCTTCTTCAACATCAAGCTTGTAGATAGAACTGTTTATTTCATTCTGCGCAGTAAAGTAAATTGTTTTTGAATCCGGTGACCAGATGAATTCTTCCACCGAGCGATCCAAATTTTCTGTAAGATTTTTCATCTTTCCCGTGCTTCGTTCAAAGAGAATTATATCTTTTTTGTCAGCTTCAAATCCGGCTCTTTTCATTGATGTCCAGGCAAGCCATTTCCCGTTCAGTGAATAAACAGGTTGACAATCAACTCCTTTGCTATCGGAAATAAGTTTAGGAGTGCCTGGAGCTGTAAGACTTAAAAGAAAAATTTCTAGGTTTGTACTTGTTGCTTTGCTGAACTCAGGATTAAGTGTGAAAGCAATTTCAGTCCCGTCAGGAGAAAAGTTGTAATCATTTGACGAGCCCAAAGCAAGTGGCGGAACATCTTCAGTGTTGCCTTCGGTTAAATCCTTAAAGTCTCCGGAAGCAACATCAAGTATAAAAAGATGACTTCTTTTATCTCCACGCCAATCATTCCAATGTCTGTACATAAGTTGAGTAAAAATCTGAGCTTTAACTTTACTCTGTTCTTTAGCTTTGTCTTTTTGTTCATTACAGTCCTGTGTAATACAATCAGGATAAACTGATGAAACAAATAAAATCTTTTTACCATCAGCAGACCATTCAAATCCGGAAGCTTCTGAGTAAATTTTTGTAAGTTGCTTTTCATTCGAACCATCTAAATTACATAGCCAGATTTGGCCATCTCTTGTGAAGGCAATTGATTTTCCGTCAGGTGAAAATTTTGGTTCACTTTCATTCTTATCAGAATTTTTCAGTGCTCTTAAATTTTTTCCATCAATATCAATAAGATAAATATCGGAGTTGCCTTTATTAGTGTCGAAACTGTACGATGTCAGAGCAAAAGCCAAAGTTTTTCCATCCGGAGAAACATCATAACTGCCAATTCTTTTCATCGCCCATAAATCGTCGATTGTAATTGCTCTTTTTGATTGCGGGAAAATTGTTATTGAAATGAATATTATCAGAAAAATTAACGAGAGAAATTTTTTCATTTGTGCCTCTGAAGTATGTTGAAATTGCTCTTCAAAAATAGTCTTTGGAATGCCTAATGACAAAGTAATAAATCAGTTTTCAGTTTGTTGTTCATTCAAAAAAACAGATAGAGTAATTTTATTAACTTTACGGAGATAAATTTTATGAATAAGAACCAAAACATATTTCTTCCCGGTGGTTTCAAGCAATTCAGAATTCTGAAATCAAAAATTCATTTAAGTGATAAAACTGTTTTAGTTATCGGTTCAAACAGTGAATTGATTGCAGAAAAAATGATTGATTCCGGTGCGGCTTCAGTTACAGTTATTGTAAATGACTATGAATCATTAATCAACTCACGATTAAATCTTCCAAAGGACTCAAAAGTTTCTGTTAAGATGATGGATTATGAAAACACAGATTTTAATGATGAATCATTTGATTTGATCTATGCTCAGGCGTCAATCTCTCTGACAAACAGAAACAAAATTGTCAAAGAGATTAAAAGAATTTTGAAAAATGAATCGGTACTGTGTGTAAGTGAAATTACAGCTTTGGCCAAACAATATCCTCAATTTGTAAAAGACATTTTCGAATCATCTGATATCTTACCCCTGTATCACGATGAGTGTGCAAAATATTATGAAGAGAGAAACTTCCTTGTCCTATATCAGGAAGATTTATCATCTTCATTGAAAAATTATTATGAGAATGCTGCAAATCAGTTGAAGCAAGCGATTGAAACACTAACAGATAAAGAAAAAAGTTATTACAAAAAACTGCTGAATAAAATCAGTCACGAATCCAATGCATATCTTAAACTCGGAGCTGATAAGTTTATTGGATTGAAGATGATGATATTAAAGAAAACTCAAAACGAAAAATGAAGATTAAAAAAGGCGATATAGCAGAATTTAAAATTGAAAAATATGCATTCGAAGGAAAGGGAATTGCAAAAGTTTCAAAGAATGATTTACTCGGAATAAATGACTCCGATGGTTTTGAAAAAAATTATGTTGTATTTGTGCATTGTTCTTATCCCGGAGATGTAGTTAAAGCAAGATTAACAAAGATTAAAAAATCCTATGCTGAGGCGATTACAACAGAAATCATTTCTGCTTCGCCAGATAGAGTGAAAGCAAAATGCAAATACTTTGGTGTTTGTGGTGGCTGTAAGCAGCAAGACCTTTCATATCAAAAGCAGATTGAGTATAAGCAGAAACAAGTAGAAGAAATATTTTATAAACTTGGTGGATTTAACAATTTCGAAATTGAAAATATTCTCCCTTCGGATGACATTTATTTCTATCGCAATAAGATGGAATTTTCATTCAGTGATAAACGCTGGTTAACTAAACAGGAAATTTCGTCTGCCGATAAATTTCAAAAAGATTTTGCACTCGGACTTCACATTCCAAAGATTTATGATAAAGTTCTCGATATAAACGAATGCTTTCTTCAGTCCGAATTGAGTAATTCAATATTAAATTTTACCAGAAAATTTTTTATTGAAAAAAATGTTTCTGTCTATTCCACAAAAACTCACACTGGATTTTTACGGAACCTTGTGATTCGACAATCCTATCACACAAAAGATTTAATGGTGAATTTAGTAACATCAGATGAAGATGATGAACTTCTTAAAGAATATGTTGAACAACTCGTTAAAAATTTTCCGGCAATCACAACAATTGTAAATAATATCAGCAAAAAATTATCTGCAGTTGCAGTTGGTGATTATGAGAAAGTTTATTTCGGAAGCGGGTTCATATACGATAAAATAGGAAATTACACTTTCAGGATAAGCGCAAATTCGTTCTTTCAAACAAATACCAGACAAGCTGAAAAACTTTATCAAACAGCTTTGGATTATGCTGAATTAAAAGGCGATGAAATTGTTTATGATTTGTATTCAGGTGCAGGAACAATTGCAATTTATATTTCACAAAAAGCAAGAGAAGTTTTTGCATTTGAATCTGTTCAATCCGCAGTTGAAGATGCTAAGGTGAATGCAGAACTGAACAGTGTTTCCAATGTAGAATTCATCACAACAGACCTTTACAAATCATTTTTACCAATTATTCATAAAAAAAATTTTCCGGTTCCTGAAGTAATGATAATTGATCCACCACGAAGTGGAATGCATCAGAATACAGTTGAAGATGTAATTCAACTTTCTCCTAAAAAGAATAGTTTATGTGAGTTGTAATCCAACAACACAGGTTAGAGATATTAAAATGTTTGTGGAAGCTGGTTATAATTTACTTAAGATCAGACCTGTGGATATGTTTCCTCAAACATATCACATCGAGAATGTTGCCTTACTTTCGAAATAAAATTGTTACTAAAGAGATTCACTAAACTTTCGGATTGAAATTATTCAGAAACCAATCGTAGGTTTTATTAATTCCTTCTTCAAGTTCGGTTTTGTATTGCCAGCCAAGAGAATTTATCCGACTTACATCCATTAACTTTCTCGGTGTTCCGTCAGGTTTGGATGTATCGTGCTCAATTCTACCATTGTAACCAACAATCTTTGCAATCAATGACGCCAGCTCTGCAATAGAAATATCTTTTCCGCTTCCAACATTCAAATGAGTGATACCAAGATTATATAATTCTAAAGCTTCGACATTTTCCATCATAAAAAGTATAGCTTCGGCAAGGTCATCAACGAATAAAAATTCACGGAGAGGTTTTCCGGTTCCCCAGATTGTTACAGAAGGCGCGTTCTGAATTTTCGCTTCGTGAAATTTCCTGATTAGTGCGGGCAGAACATGAGAAGTTTGTAAATCAAAATTGTCATTTGGTCCGTATAAATTTGTTGGCATTGCAGATATAAAATTACATCCATACTGTCTGAAATAATTTTCGCATAATTTAATTCCTGCAATCTTCGCAATCGCATAGGGTTCGTTTGTATATTCAAGATATCCGGAGAGAAGATATTCTTCTTTCAATGGTTGTGGTGCAAGCTTTGGATAAATGCAAGAACTTCCAAGAAAAATTAATTTTTCTGCTTTGTTCAGATAGGAAGCATGAATAAGATTAGCTTCAATCATCAGATTATCATAAATAAATTCAGCACGATAAGTATTGTTTGCCAGAATTCCACCAACTTTTGCTGCAGCAACGATTACAACATCAGGTTTTTGCTCATTGAAAAATTTTTCAACATCGGATTGTCTTCTCAAATCAAGTTCACTGAAGGACTTTGTAATAAGATTTTTATATCCATTCTTTTGCAGAGCTCTCATTATAGCTGAGCCAACCATTCCATTGTGTCCGGCAACATAAATTTTTTTGTTTTTATACTTGCTCATTATTTCAAATCCCATAATAAATTGAAAAGTAAAATTCATTCAGATTTGAATCACGATAACTCAAATCTTCCTGTTGTTCTGATAATTTCATCAATTGAAAATTAAATTTTGCAAAAAGTTCATGATAAATTTCATATTTAATAAATCCACCGAAGTAAGTGTAATTCTTTCTGAGTCCGAAAAGAAATGGTGGCTGAGGTTGCGTTTGATATTGAAGATAAGCATTCCCTTTTTCGCCTTTGCGAATATATTGAGCCCAAATGGTTGCCTGCAATCCTCTTAAAAATCTGTAATTTATTGAACCATAAACCAGGTCGCCATTGCTACCCATCCAATGTCCAAGATTATATGATGCATTCTGATATGTTGTTGTTTGAATATAATGCTCGTAAACAAACGGATAAATTCTTGTGTACTCAAGTGTCAGAGTAAGAGTTATCGAAAGGCAAATCAGTAACAGAAGTTCCAAACGAAAAACCAAATTGATTTCGTTGCTTTTCTTTATCAAAGATGTTTGTAATTGTAAGCTCATCAATAAACAAACTTCCATAAAGATGTGTGTTCTTCAAATGATTTCTTGAACTTACAGAAAAGAAAAATTGCGAGTTACTGCCGGCTTCATTTATCTGGCGACTTAAATGATGATCATTCACACGGAAGAAAATCAATGGAAATAAGTAAGAGAATTCGAACTTATCTGAATAAACAATTGATTCACCGAGTGAAAGAGTTAAGCCGTTAGTTGGTTTAATTGAAAGAGTGTGTGAAGCAATATACTTTTCGCGAAAAACAATTCTTTCTCCATTAGTCTGATGAAAATATGTTGCGTTGCTATCAACTACATCAGAAGAAAGAAAGCCGTGAAAATAATTGAAGCTAAACCAATCAACAGGATTAACATCAAGTCTGATGAAGGGAAAGGAAGGCGCTTTTTGTGATAAAACAAGTAAACCGCTTTCACCATAGCCCCATTCCATAAAATCTTTACCGGCTGAAAATTTTCCCCACAACCAATCAACTCCAATGTTTGTGTTGACCTCACTGTATTCAATTTTATCTGGTGGAAATCCGAATATTGTTTGATCATTTCTTACATGAAATCCGGTTTCAGGAGTGAAAGTTCTCCATTTATCAATTGTGTTTCCTTTTTCTGTATTGTCAATAAATCTGAAGTTAAATCCGATGTTATCTGAGAGATATCCATAAAACGAAATTCCATTCCAGATGTGAATTAATCTTTCATTATCTCTTGAGCCAATCTCAGCTCCGATGATTGGTGAAAGATTAAAACTAAAAAGATTATCACGATAAGAGAATAAACGATATCTGCCGTAGGAATCTTTACTGATGCTTGAAATTTTTTCTTTGTCAACCTTAGTATTGCTTAACAAATCAAGTTCTCTTCCGAAATCGGTCAAATAAAAATTTAATTCATCAACTTCAAGTGAAGTTAATTTATTTGTGTCTTGTTTCAGTAAGGATAATTTTTCTGCAATATATTTTCTGCTCAATGGTCTTATCTGATCATCAAGCTCAATTATTCCTTTCTGACTAAGCCGGCTTAAAAAAGAATAGACATCACTTCCTAAAGGTTCGTAAACAACCTGTGAGAAAGTAACTGAATAAAATGATAAGATGAAAAAAACTTTTATTAAAAGATTCTTCATTTAGTTTTCATCAAAAAATTTTTTTATAGTCGAAACAACATATTGTAATTGATCGTCAGTCAACTCGGGATAAATGGGAAGAGCAATTGATGTATTTGCTGAGAATTCAGAAACAGGGAAGTCACCTTTCTTATAACCAAGATCAGCAAAACATTCCTGTAAGTGGAAAGGAACCGGATAATAAATTTCAGTTCCGATTTCATGCTTGGTCATAAATTCTCTTAAAGCATCGCGTTTCTCAACACGAATTTTGTATTGATTGTAGATATGATAATTTCTGACACCGGAATTTTCATAGACTGCTTTTGGAAGCAACACTTTATTCCTGCTGTCGAATTTTGTTCTGCCTGGTTCTTCTGCAAGCCCTGCTTCAATAAAAAGTTGATTATATCTTTTTGCATTCTGCTGTCTTTTCTCTGACCAAGATTGCAGATGTGGAAGTTTAACTCTGAGAACTGCTGCCTGAAGAGCATCTAATCTGAAATTTCCACCAATCACTTTGTGATAATATTTTGGTTCGCCACCGTGAACTCTTTTAATTCTGATTATCTCAGATAGCTTATCATCGTTAGTTACAATTAAACCACCATCACCATAACCACCAAGATTTTTACTTGGGAAAAACGAAAAGCATCCAATATGTCCGATGGTTCCAACAAATCTTCCGTCTTTATATTGAGTGCCAATTGCTTGTGCGGCATCTTCTATCACATAAAGATTATGAGCGTTGGCTATTTTCATTATCTCATCCATTTCAGCGCTTTGACCAAAAAGGTGAACAGGAATGACAGCTTTTGTTTTTGGTGTTATCTTGCTTTCAAAGTCTTTGGGATCAATATTAAAAGTGACAGGATCGTTTTCAACAAAAACAGGTGTAGCAAATAATCTTGAAACAACTCCTGCAGTTGCAAAGAATGAGTAAGTAGGAACAATGACTTCATCACCGGGTTTGATGTCTAATGCCATAAGAGCAAGTAAAAGTGCATCTGTTCCGGATGAAACTCCCCAGGCATGCTTTACATTCAGATAATTCTGAAATTCTTTTTCCATTTCAGAAAGTTCCGGACCCATAATAAAGTATTGTGATTCAGCAACTCGTATTATTGCTTCATCAAGCTCTTTTTTGAGGGATTGGTATTGTGGCTTTAAATCAAGAAGTGGTACTCGCATAAAATTTCCTTTTCGAATTTATTTTGAATAAAAAAAATCTTTTTCAATTTCATTAAAAAATTTTGCAGCTAAATCTTTTTCAGAAACAATTGGATTATCAATTAGCCAATTAATCGCTAAGTGAGTGTCATCAAATCTAATTGCTCGTTCATGATCCTTGCTGTAGTATTGAGTACACTTGTAGTAGAAAATTGCTTCATCGGAAAGGACTGAAAATCCGTGAGCAAAACCTGGAGGAATCCAGAGTTGTGTGTGATCATCTTCCGATAAAATTGCCGAATAATATTTCCCGAAGGTTGGTGAGCCGAATCTGATATCAACTGCCACATCAAGTACTTTTCCGTAAATAACCTGACAAAGTTTTCCTTGTGCCATCTCGCCAATCTGATAGTGTAATCCTCTTATTGTTCCTTTTCTGGATTTTGAGATGTTGTCCTGCACGAAATTATAATCTATTCCATGCTCACGAAATTTTGATAAGCGAAATGATTCCAGAAAATAGCCGCGTGAATCTCCAAACACTTTTGGTTTAATTACAAGAAGTCCGTCAATAGGTGTTTTAATTATTTCCATTAAGACTCTTTCAGAATTTTTTCAAGATAATTTCGGTAGAGGGATTTGGGAATTGAATCAACAAGTTTTTCAAATTGCTGTTTATTAATAAAACCTTTATTGAAAGCAATCTCTTCGATGCAGGCAACTTTTAATCCCTGACGGTCTTCAATTACACCAAAAAAGTTTGATGCCTGAAGTAATGCTTCAGGAGTTCCTGTATCCAGCCAGGCAATTCCTCTTCCAATCTTTTCAACATACAACTGACCTCTTTCAAGGTATGTTCTGTTCACATCAGTAATTTCAAGTTCTCCGCGAGCGGATGGTTTAAGATTTTTTGAAATCTCAACAACCTGATTGTCATATATATAAAGTCCGGGTACTGCATAATTCGATTTAGGATTCAATGGTTTTTCTTCAATCGAAATGGCTTTACCATTTTTATCAAATTCCACTATGCCGTATCTCTGTGGATCTGTTACCTGATAACCGAAAATTGTAGCACCGGTTTCTTTTTTAAGCGCTCTGTAGAAAAAGCTGAGATCACCGTAAAAAATATTGTCGCCAAGAATCAAAGTAACATTATCATTACCAATAAATTCTTCTCCCAGGATAAAAGCTTCAGCAATTCCGTTTGGTGCGTCCTGAACCTTATATGAAATATTTAGTCCTAAGTGATTTCCATTGTCAAATAGTTGCTGATAAAGCGGAATAGTTTCTTTGTTTGAAATTATCAAAATGTCTTTAATTCCTCCCAACATCAGAATAGAAAGTGGATAGTAAATAAGAGGTTTGTCATAAATAAGTGCAAGCTGTTTGCTATAAACTTTTGTGATTGGATAAAGTCTTGAACCGGAACCTCCGGCAAGTATAATTCCTTTATTTGTTTTTTTCATAGAGAATTTTCAGTTGTTATTAATAGCTTTGGCAAATATAAAAATATTCCGAATAGGTTTTTATGAGGTATTTACAGTAATCTTCCACCAAGAATAAACATTGCAACTGTAAAGTAAATAACAATTCCTGTTACATCCACTAATGTTGCAACAAATGGAGCTGATGAAGAGGCAGGGTCAAAGCCGAGTCGTTTTAATATGAAGGGAAGCGTAGAGCCGGTGACTGTTCCCCAAAGAACAACTCCAATTAAAGAAAGAGAAACAGTTATGGCAACATAAAACCAATGTTCGCCGTAAATATGTGAAGCCATTTGCCAAATATAAATTCTGATAAAACCGATTGTAGCCAGAATAAGTCCCAGAGATAATCCTGTTAAAAGTTCTCTTCTGATAACAAGAAACCAGTCTTTCAGAGTAACTTCTCCCAAAGCCATAGCGCGAACGACAAGAGTAGCTGCCTGAGAACCAGAATTACCACCACTTGAAATAATCAAAGGAACGAATAAGGCGAGCACAACTGCTCTTGCAATTTCTTCTTCGAACACAGCCATTGCAGATGCTGTAAACATTTCTCCAATAAACAGAACCGAAAGCCAGCCGGCTCTTTTCTTAATCATTTTCAGAATTGGAATAGTCGGATAAGGTTCATCTAAAACTTCAACTGCTGCCTGCTTCTGAATATCTTCAGTTGTTTCTTCAACAGCAACATCCATTACATCATCGAATGTAACTATTCCGATTAAGTTTCCGCTATGATCAACAACAGGTAAAGCCACTCTGTCATACTTCCGAAACATTTCAACAGCTTTTTCCTGATCGTCATATACATTAAGCGAAACATAATTTTCATCCATCAGGTCAGCTATTCTCGAATCGAGTGGAGCAAGAAGGATTTCACGGATTTTAATATCATCAATTAGTTTTCCTTTATCATCAACCACATAGAGAATGTTTAATGTTTCTTTGTTCTTTCCATTTTCACGAATGTAATCTAAAGTTTGTTGAATCGTCCAATCCGGTTTTACAGCGATGTAATCCGGCGTCATTAATCTTCCGACGCTGTTTTCCGGATATCCGAGTAGTGTTACTGCAAGTTTTCTTTCTTCAGGTGAAAGAAGCTGAATTAACTGTTTTGTAGCAGATGCAGGAAGTTCTTCAAACAAAGCTGTTCTATCATCCGGATCCATTTCATTCAGAATTGCTGCTACCTCTTCGTTACCCATTGCCTTAAGCAAATCCATTTGAGTGTCAAAGTCGAGATACTCAAAAGTATCAGCAGCTAATTCGGTATGAAGAAGCCGGAAAATTATTACTCTTTCTTTTTCATCGAGGTCAATCAGAAGTTCAGCAATATCGGCTGGAGTCCAATCCTGAAGAATTTCCTTTAAGATGCTAAGTTTTCTCTCCTCAATGAGAGACTTTATTTCTGGTTGTAACAATCTGCTTAGCATCTGGAAATCCTTATTTTTGGATTGAAAGTTTACATATTTCGTGGCTAAAGATTTTTCTTATTGGTGTGCAAAAATAATTTTAACTTATTCAAATCACAATTGTAAATTTATGTATATTCTCTTGTGATATAAAAATGAAATTAGTTGTTGATGAAAATATTGCCTTTGCCAGAGAAGCTTTTTCACATTTTGGTGAAACAGTTCTTCTTGCCGGAAGAGATATTACAAGAGAAGTATTAAAAGATACCGATATCCTGATTGTTCGATCTGTAACTAATGTTGATGAAAACCTTCTTGATGAAACTGCAGTTAAATTTGTTGGTACTGCCACAATTGGTACTGACCATATTGATTTAAATTATTTAAAATCCCGCAACATCACATTTGCAGACGCAAAAGGTTGCAATGCTTTTGCAGTTGCAGAATATTTTCTTACAGCTTTAATGAAAGTTTGCAGCGAAGAAAAAATTTCTCTCCAGGATAAATCAATTGGAATAATTGGAGTTGGAAATGTTGGAAGTAAAGTAGCAAAATTTTCTGAATTACTTGGATTAAAAGTTCTGAAAAACGATCCACCACTTGAAAGAAAGAATCCGCAAGAAAAATTTTACTCCCTTGATGAAGCTCTGCAATGCGACATTGTAACACTTCATGTTCCTTTGACTATTGAAGGGGATGATAAAACATATCATTTGTTAAATGAAGATAATCTTAAGAAATTAAAAGACGGCGCAATTCTTATCAATACTTCACGAGGCGCTGTAATCGATAATGTTTCCCTGCGAAAAATCATTACAAATAAAAATCTTAATCTAATTCTTGATGTGTGGGAAAATGAACCTGATGTTGATTTGTCGTTGCTTGAAAAAGTTAAAATCGCAACACCTCATATTGCCGGCTACAGTTTGGAAGGAAAAATTAACGGCACAATTATGATTTTTAATGCATTGAATAATTTTCTTAAATCTGATTATAATTTTGATTTTGTGCTGCCGGAAGTTGAGAACAACATTTTACCGTATACTAATAATCATTTTGATGAAGGAGAGTTTTATTATTTACTAAGCAGAATTTATAATATTGAGGCGGATGATTTACAGATGAAAAAAATGCTTTACTTCGGCAGGGAAGACCGGATAAAATATTTTGATACGCTCAGAAAATATTATCCGCTGAGAAGAGAATTCAATAACTATTTTATTAAAACCAATTCATTGGAGATGAAAAAAATATTTGAAGGAATGAGATTTAAAATTATTTAGCAACTTAGCGATTCAATTTGAATTCAACCGGGATTGTCATTTGAACTTTAACTCGCTTGCCTTTCATTAGTCCGGGTTTAAATCTTGTATAGTAAACTGCCAGGCGAGCAACTTCATCACAACCATAACCAATGCCTTCAACAACCGTTGCGTTGGAAACTTCTCCGTCTTTTTCAATAAATGCGAGAACTTTAACAGTTCCTTCTATTTTTTTTCTTCGTGCCTCTTCAGGATAAGTAAGTTTCCTGTAAATGGTATTCATTCCACCAATTGGTTCGGGCATTACTTCAGCATTAACAAAATAAGCGGGATCGTCATCAAAATTTTTTTCGTCAATTTGCTCAGGCGGCATATCATCAGATTTTTTCTTTTTCTCTTCCTGCCTTTGTTTCCATTCTTCAAGCAACTTCAGATAATCTTCATATCTGTATTCACCAATAAGAGTAAACTCCTGATCTTTCCGGAATCCCTCAGAGAAAAAAACATCTTCAATGTGAACTCCTGATGAATCAAAATATGAAGCAGGACCTTCTCTTCTTCCATTTTCTATATTGAACATTTCTTTAAGATTTCCATTCGGATAGTAAATCTTCACAATTCCTTCAACTTTATCCTTCGAGTAATTTCTTTCTTCTTTAATGTTTCCATTCTCATAATAAAATAGTGCAGTTCCTTCCCGAACTCCATTATAAGTGTGAATGATTGATTCAATTTTCCCGTCAGGAAAATAATTAACAATGCTATCCTGCTGAGGAAAGACATTTAATCCGAATAAGAATAAAAATGTTGTAAGTATTAACTTCATCTATTAGAAAAATTTTTCGGGGCAAAGATAAGATTTAATCCTTAATTATTAGAGGCAGTAAAACAGTAAGAATAAAAATCAGAATGGCAATTCCATAGAATATATAACCGACGACAAAATCATATTCAAGTATTCCAAGTTCACCAAGCATATAATGCCAGTCGTGATAAACTTTATTACCGCCAAGCAGCGGAAGTTTTCTTGCCTGTGCGTCAGCAGCATAAACACTTATGTTGATGAAATTTTGTCCTAACCAAAGTAATCCGAATTGAATTCCGGTTCTGTAGTTATTTCTGAAAAAAGTAAATGCAATTAATGAAGGAAGAATTATCTGCATCAGTGTTCCACCAAGTGTATAAATAAACTTACCGAAAAACATAAAGAACAAATGACCTGCTTCGTGAATTACCAGATCAACATTATCAATTAAACCGTACTTACCGCGATTTAATGTCCAGTAAATAGCGATTGGTAAAATTATTATTGACGGAAGCCACTTTTTAATTTCCGAAGTCTGAGAATAAGGTTTAGCTTTTCTTAAACTTTGCTGAAGCTCTTTATTGAATTCGTCTGACATTAAAATTTATCCTTATAATTCTCATTTAAAAATACTCATAGTGTTTGTTTAGATGAAAAGACAAGTTAATTTTTAGTTGATATTATTTCGGGATAATAAAAGGAAAATAATAATGACGAAACTGATTACAATTCACTTAATGTTTTTCTTTATTTCTTCGTTTCTTTATTCACAGGACTTACAACTGGTTGACGGAAATTTTGTTAAAATGGATAAATGTGGATTTCCTCCTGAGTCAGAGAGTCAAGTTAACTCCATAGATAATTGGGGTTACAGTTATGATAGTCTGCTGACTGATCTTGAAATCTGGCGACAAAGTCCTTATGTGAAAATTGACTCGATAGGATTAAGTGTGCAGGGCAGACCATTGTGGCAATTAACAATTACATCCGACCCGAATAACATTGCTGGTAAAAGAACTGTTTACATTCATGCAAGAACCCACCCTCAGGAGACGGAGGGATTTTGGGTGACTAAAGAAATAATAAAAATACTATTGACCGAAAATTCATTTGCACAAACTGTGAGAGAAAATTGTGTGTTCTATATTGTGCCTATGTATAATCCTGATGGAGTTGAGCTTGGATATCCAAGAAGAAATGCCAACAATGTTGATCTTGAAAGTAATTGGTTTACCTTTCCCAATGAGCCTGAAGTTGCTGCATTAAAAGCAAGATTCACAGAACTTATGGCATCACCAAATCCTATTGAAGTTGAACTCAATATGCATTCATCATCGTTGTGTAAAAGATATTTTGTTTATCACGATTCAACCGGAACTTCGCCACAGTTTGCGGTTATGCAGCAACAATTTATTGAAGGAGTCAGATCCTATTATCCGACAGGGATAGAACCGTGGAATTATTATGTAAGCTGGACTGGTGGGAATCCAATGAAATATCCTGAAAGTTGGTTCTGGTATTATCACGGTGAAAGTGTTATGGCTTTAACTTATGAAGATATGTATCAATGCAGTGGCACTGGTAATTTTAATGTTACTGCCAAGGCTATCCTTCGCGGAGTAATGGATTATATGAATATTCCAACCGAAGTTGAATTATCAGACAATTCAATTCCGAGTGAATTTACTCTTGAGCAGAACTACCCAAATCCATTTAATCCTACTACGAAAATCAGTTGGCAGTCGCCAGTAAGCAGTTGGCAAACAATCAAACTATACGATTTAATGGGAAGAGAAATTGAAACAATTATTAATGGATATTTTGAAGCTGGTTATCATTCAACTTTATTAACTGTAAATTCTTCATTATCCAGCGGAGTATATTTTTATCGATTGCAAGCGGGTAACTTCACACAAACGAAAAAGATGATATTGATGAGATAAAAATTTTTGTGTTCCTTAGTGAAGTACTTTGTGAAGTTAGTGGTAAAAAAATAAATCAACCACCAAGTCGCACTAAGTATAACACAAAGTATCACAAAGAATTTCATTTACCTACAACCCACTTCCCAAAAACAATTTCCCGATAACAACTAAGTATAAAAGTATTTACAGTAAACTTTAACGGCAGTAATCTTGTCTGGACACTAAACGGAAGAACATCAACGGCGAGCAGTAACTCAGCGCCGTGTAATTAAGATAATGGTACACTGATTTATTAAGATCAGTTAAGATCATAACCGATCATAAAGATCTTAGCGTTCCTTGTGGTGAAAAAGAAATTTAACCAAAATGAGCACTAAGGTTATCGAGAAGATTTTTACAAAACAAAAAAGGCGACTCGTGAGAATCGCCTTTTATTTGATCCAATCAAAATTTATTAAACAAGTCCCTGATCAATCATTGCATCAGCTACTTTTAAGAATCCTGCAATGTTTGCACCGTTAACATAATTACCCGGAGTTCCATATTTCTCTGCAGTTGCCAGACAAGTATTATGTATTCTAATCATTATTTCATGAAGTTTTTTATCAACTTCTTCCCGACTCCAAGGTAATCTCATACTGTTCTGTGTCATTTCCAAGCCACTGGTTGCAACACCACCAGCATTAGAAGCTTTGCCAGGTGCATAAAGAATTCCGGCTTCCATAAATACTTTATATGCTTCAATTGTAGTTGGCATATTAGCACCTTCGCATACACAAATGCAGCCATTCTTTACAAGTTCTCTTGCATCCTTTTCAAGGATTTCATTCTGAGTTGCGCAAGGCAAAGCAACATCAACTTTTACTTCCCAGGGTTTTTTACCGGGGAAGAACTGAACTTTGAATTCTTTAGCATAATCTTCAACTGCATCTTTATTGCTTGCTCGAAGTTTAAGCATATAATCAATTTTTTCCCCTTTAACTCCATCAGGATCATAAACATATCCATCTGGTCCGGAAAGGGTTACAACTTTTCCACCAAGTTCAGTTACTTTCTGAACAGCGCCCCAGGCAACATTACCAAAGCCGGAAACTGCAACGGTTTTTCCTTCAAAGCTTTGTCCCTTTGTTTTAAGCATTTCGTTAGCGAAATAAACGACACCAAATCCGGTCGCTTCAGGACGAATCAGAGAGCCACCCCAATTAATTCCTTTTCCTGTTAATACGCCTGTAAATTCATTTGTTAATCTTTTATACTGTCCGAAGAGATAGCCAATTTCTCTTGTTCCAACCCCGATATCACCAGCAGGAACATCTGTGTTCGGACCAATGTGACGGAAAAGTTCTGTCATAAAGCTCTGGCAGAATCTCATTATTTCATTATCAGATTTTCCTTTAGGATCGAAATCACTACCGCCTTTACCACCACCCATCGGAAGTGTTGTAAGAGAATTCTTGAAAACTTGTTCGAAAGCTAAAAACTTTAAGATGCCCAGAGTGACCGAAGGGTGAAATCTCAAACCACCTTTGTATGGTCCGATTGCACTATTCATTTCTATTCTGTATCCACGGTTGATATGAATTTGTCCCTGATCATCCATCCATGGAACGCGGAACATTATAACTCTTTCAGGTTCTACCATTCTTTCTACTATTTTAAGTGAGCGATATTCAGGATGTCGCTGAAGAACCAAATCAAGTGATTCAAGAACTTCCTCAACTGCCTGATGGAATTCTGGTTCGTTTGGATTTTTGGCTTTAACATCAGCCAATATTTTCATTACATATTCAGAAGCCATATTAACCTCTTATTTTTTATGTTAAACATTGTTGTGATTTTTTGAATTGATTATCTGGAGAAATGTCGGAAGTCGTTGTGAAATGATGAATGACAACAGAAAATTTTAGCATTGGAATTTCCCCTGATATTTGTGTTCTTTTACTGCTGTCATTATAAATAAACTAAAATTATTTGTATATCAAAATTAGATTTTGCAGCTATAAAAACCTAAGAAAAGTAACATTATACTCTGCTCTGTGTGATTATTTTCAAGTTTATTTTTAGTTAAACTGATAGCAAGTGGTCAGTTAAATCAATAATTTTGAATCAGCAAATTATCTAAATTATTGAGGTTAAAATGTCAAACCAGATTATAAAAGAAAAAATCCAGCAGGCAATTGAAATTCTTAACGAAAAAAATATTGATATGTGGATGACTTTAGTCCGCGAAACAAAAGTAACCAAAGATCCTATGATTGATATGATTGTTGGCGAACATTCAACCTGGCAATCTGCTTTTATAATAAACAGAGATGGTGAAACAGCCGCGATTGTCGGAAGCATTGAGGAAGAAAATATCGTTAAGACAGGATTATATCAGAAAGTAATTGGATATGTTAAGTCTGTTAAAGAACCTTTGCTCGAATATTTGAATGGTAAAAATCCAAAAAGCATCGCGATTAATTACTCTAAAAATTCTGTTCTGTCAGATGGATTAACTTATGGAATGTTTCTTTTGCTAAATGATTATTTAGATGGAACTGAATTTAAGAACAGATTAGTAAGTGCTGAAGAAATTATCTCAGCTCTCAGAGGTAGAAAATCAGATTCTGAATTGTCTATAATGAAGGAAGCAATAACAGAAACTCTGAAAATTTTTGATGCTGTTACAAAGTTTATTAAGCCGGGACTAACAGAAAAAGATGTTGCTGAGTATGTGAAGAAATTAATGAAAGAAAAAGGATTTCAACCAGCGTGGGATGAAGAAACCTGTCCAGCTGTGTTTACAGGACCAAATCCGGCAAGTGCTCATTCAGGACCGACTGACAGAAAAATTGAAAAGGGACACCTGGTTAATATGGACTTTGGAATTAAGTACAAAGGTTATTGTTCCGATTTACAAAGAACCTGGTATGTTTTACGTGATGGAGAAACAAAAGCACCGGCAGAAGTTCAAAAAGGATTTGAAGTGATTCGTGATGCGATACAAAAAGTTTCAGATGCAATTAAACCTGGTGTAACTGGTGTTGAAATGGATGATATTGCCAGAAATTATATTACTGATAAGGGTTATCCTGAATATCCGCATGGACTTGGTCATCAGGTGGGAAGAGAAGTACACGATGGCGGGGCAGGACTTTTTCCTCGTTGGGAAAGATATGGTAACACTCCATTTATGAAATTAGAAGAAAGACAAGTATTCACGATTGAACCGCGTTTACCGGTTGAAGGTTATGGTGTTTCCACAATTGAAGAAGAGGTTGTAATAACCAAAGACGGATGCGAATTTCTTTCTCCACCGCAGAAGGAATTGATTTTAATTAAATAAAACTTAATAACCTTTTAACGATTGAGTCATTACTTGAATATTCGATCCCATAAATTTTCATTGGATTGAAATATTGAATGATTTTATTTATGAACGAATGACTACATTCGGTAGGTAAAATTGAATGGATGAATTAAATAAAAATTATTCCATATACCTTATTCCCTTATACCTTACCTCTATATACCTCATACCTAAAAACTATAAAATTGCATTTGTCATTCCGAGCGGAGCGAGGAATCTTGTAACATTAAAAGTTTACGACATCCTTGGTAACGAAGTAACAACATTAGTAAACGAACAAAAAGAACCCGGATATTATGAAGTAGAATTCAATGCAACCGACTTATCCAGCGGAGTATATTTTTATCGATTGCAAGCGGGTAACTTCACACAAACGAAAAAGATGATATTGATGAGATAAAAATTTTCGTGTTCCTTAGTGAAGTACTTTGTGAAGTTAGTGGTAAAAAAATAAATCAACCACCAAGTCGCACTAAGTATAACACAAAGTATCACAAAGAATTTCATTCACCTACAACCCACTTCCCAAAAACAATTTCCCGATAACAACTAAGTATAAAAGTATTTACAGTAAACTTTAACGGCAGCAACCTTGTCGGACACTGAACGGAAGAACATCAACGGCGAGCAGTAACTCAGCGCCGTGTAATTAAGATAATGGTACACTGATTTATTAAGATCAGTTAAGAACATAACCGATCATAAAGATCTTAGCGTTCCTTGCGGTGAAAAAGAACTTTAACCACAATGAGCACTAAGGTCATCGAGAAGGTGCGCGAGAAGATTTTTTACAAAACAAAAAAGGCGACTCGTGAGAATCGCCTTTAATTTGATCCAATCAGAATTCTATTAAACAAGTCCCTGGTCAATCATTGCATCAGCTACTTTTAAGAATCCCGCAATGTTTGCACCGTTAACATAATTACCCGGAGTTCCATATTTCTCTGCAGTTGCCAGACAAGTATTATGTATTCTAACCATTATTTCATGAAGTTTTTTGTCAACTTCTTCCCGACTCCAAGGTAATCTCATACTGTTCTGTGTCATTTCCAAACCACTGGTTGCAACACCACCAGCATTAGAAGCTTTGCCAGGTGCATAAAGAATTCCGGCTTCCATAAATACTTTATATGCTTCAATTGTAGTTGGCATGTTAGCACCTTCGCATACACAAATGCAGCCATTCTTTACAAGTTCTCTTGCATCCTTTTCATGGATTTCATTCTGAGTTGCGCAAGGCAAAGCAACATCAACTTTTACTTCCCATGGTTTTTTACCGGGGAAGAACTGAACTTTGAATTCTTTAGCATAATCTTCAACTGCATCTTTATTGCTTGCTCGAAGTTTAAGCATATAATCAATTTTTTCGCCTTTAACTCCATCAGGATCATAAACATATCCATCTGGTCCGGAAAGGGTTACAACTTTTCCACCAAGTTCAGTTACTTTCTGAACAGCGCCCCAGGCAACATTACCAAAGCCGGAAACTGCAACGGTTTTTCCTTCAAAGCTTTGTCCCTTTGTTTTAAGCATTTCGTTAGCGAAATAAACAACACCAAATCCGGTCGCTTCAGGACGAATCAGAGAGCCACCCCAATTAATCCCTTTGCCTGTTAATACGCCGGTAAATTCATTTGTTAATCTTTTATACTGTCCGAAGAGATAACCGATTTCTCTTGTTCCAACTCCGATATCACCAGCAGGAACATCTGTATTCGGACCAATGTGACGGAAAAGTTCTGTCATAAAGCTCTGGCAGAATCTCATTATTTCATTATCAGATTTTCCTTTAGGATCGAAATCACTACCGCCTTTACCACCACCCATCGGAAGAGTTGTAAGAGAATTCTTGAAAACTTGTTCGAATGCTAAAAATTTTAAGATGCCCAGAGTAACTGACGGGTGAAATCTCAAACCACCTTTGTATGGTCCGATTGCACTATTCATTTCTATTCTGTATCCGCGGTTGATATGAATTTGTCCCTGATCGTCCATCCACGGAACGCGGAACATTATAACTCTTTCAGGTTCTACCATTCTTTCTACTATTTTAAGTGAGCGGTATTCAGGATGTCGCTGAAGAACCAAATCAAGTGATTCAAGAACTTCTTCAACTGCCTGATGGAATTCTGGTTCGTTTGGATTTTTGGCTTTAACATCAGCCAATATTTTCATTACATATTCAGAAGCCATATTAACCTCTTATTTTTTATGTTAAACATTGTTGTGATTTTTTTGAATTGATTATCTGGAGAAATGTCGGAAGTCGTTGTGAAATGATGAATGACAACAGAAAATTTTAGCATTGGAATTTCCCCTGATATTTGTGTTCTTTTACTGCTGTCATTATCAATAAACTAAAATTATTCGTATATCAAAATTAGATTTTGCAGCTATAAAAACCTAAGAAAAGTCTAATTATACTCTGCTCTGTGTGATTATTTTCAAGTTTATTTTTAGTTAAACTGATAGCAAGTGGTCAGTTAAATCAATAATTTTGAATCAGCAAATTATCTAAATTTTTGAGGTTAAAATGTCAAACCAGATTATAAAAGAAAAAATCCAGCAGGCAATTGAAATTCTTAACGAAAAAAATATTGATATGTGGATGACTTTCGTCCGCGAAACAAAAGTAACCAAAGATCCTATGATTGATATGATTGTTGGCGAACATTCAACCTGGCAATCTGCTTTTATAATAAACAGAGATGGTGAAACAGCCGCGATTGTCGGAAGCATTGAGGAAGAAAATATCGTTAAGACAGGATTATATCAGAAAGTAATTGGATATGTTAAGTCTGTTAAAGAACCTTTGCTCGAATATTTGAATGGTAAAAATCCAAAAAGCATCGCGATTAATTACTCTAAAAATTCTGTTCTGTCAGATGGATTAACTTATGGAATGTATCTTTTGCTAAATGATTATCTGGATGGAACTGAATTTAAGAACAGATTAGTAAGTGCTGAAGAAATTATCTCAGCTCTCAGAGGTAGAAAATCAGATTCTGAATTGTCTATAATGAAGGAAGCAATAACAGAAACTCTGAAAATTTTTGATGCTGTTACAAAGTTTATTAAGCCGGGACTAACAGAAAAAGATGTTGCTGAGTATGTGAAGAAATTAATGAAAGAAAAAGGATTTCAGCCAGCGTGGGATGAAGAAACCTGTCCAGCTGTGTTTACAGGACCAAATCCGGCAAGTGCTCATTCGGGACCGACTGACAGAAAAATTGAAAAGGGACACTTGGTTAATATGGACTTTGGAATTAAGTACAAAGGTTATTGTTCCGATTTACAAAGAACCTGGTATGTTTTACGTGATGGAGAAACAAAAGCACCGGCAGAAGTTCAAAAAGGATTTGAAGTGATTCGTGATGCGATACAAAAAGTTTCAGATGCAATTAAACCTGGTGTAACTGGTGTTGAAATGGATGATATTGCCAGAAATTATATTACTGATAAGGGTTATCCTGAATATCCGCATGGACTTGGTCATCAGGTGGGAAGAGAAGTACACGATGGCGGGGCAGGACTTTTTCCTCGTTGGGAAAGATATGGTAACACTCCATTTATGAAATTAGAAGAAAGACAAGTATTCACGATTGAACCGCGTTTACCGGTTGAAGGTTATGGTGTTTCCACAATTGAAGAAGAGGTTGTAATAACCAAAGACGGATGCGAATTTCTTTCTCCACCGCAGAAGGAATTGATTTTAATTAAATAAAACTTAATAACCTTTTAACGATTGAGTCATTACTTGAATATTCGATCCCATAAATTTTCATTGGATTGAAATATTGAATGATTTTATTTATGAACGAATGACTACATTCGGTAGGTAAAATTGAATGGATGAATTAAATAAAAATTATTCCATATACCTTATTCCCTTATACCTTACCTCTATATACCTCATACCTAAAAACTACAACCTGAGAGATAAGCTTTTTGCAGAAGTGAGCTGTATTCTTCCCACGAAATCTCGATTGCTCCAAACATTCTCAGATGCTCTGTCATATACTGAACATCAAGCAGAACAAAATCTTTCTCTTTGAGATGATTAAGCAAAGCAATTAAAGCGGCTTTAGACGCCTGAGAGACTTTGGAAAACATCGACTCACCAAAGAATGCACCACGGAATGTAATACCATACAAGCCACCAACAAGCTTTCCATTCTGATATGTTTCAACTGTATGGAGATAACCTCGCTTGTGTAATCTCCGGTAAGCCACAATAAGCTCATCCGAAATCCAGGTTGATGGTCTATCTGCACAACCTTTTATAACGCTTAAATAATCATTGTCAAATTTTATTTCAAATTTCTGCTTTTCAATTGTTTTCCGTGCAGAGCGTGGAATATTAAAATTATCAAGAGGAATAATCGTTCTGATTTCTGGCATATACCAGTTTATTTGTCCGGAATCATCTGCCATCGGGAATGCACCGCTTGCATAAAGCCGGATCATATTATCCGGTTGTAACATTGATTTCAGGAGTTCATTGTTCTTTTCGACCATATCAAATCTGATTTTATTTCAGTTCAAGCTTATTTAAGTTTACAATGTAATTCTAAAAAAATTTTGTCAATGTTGCTAATGAATAAAAAGGATTTTTATGCGCAAAACAGCTGTGGTTGCATTAGGCGGCAATGCACTCCTTCGCGGAAACGAAATCGGAACAATCCAACAGCAGGAAAAAAACACTTACGACACTTGTATTAACCTCATTAAGCTTCTTAAACAAGATTATAACTTAGTAATAACTCACGGTAATGGTCCTCAGGTTGGTAACATAATGCTTCGTAATGAAGCTGGTTACAACACTTATAAGATTCCCAAAATGCCTCTGGATATTTGTGTGGCTGATTCGCAGGGTGGAATCGGTTATATGATTGAACGGCAGATGAAAAATATTCTGACCGAAAATAAATTAAGAAAAAATGTTGTAACACTTGTTACTCAGGTTCTTGTTGACAAAGATGATCCTGCTTTTGAAAACCCATCTAAACCAATTGGTCCTTTTTATCTGAAAGAAGAAGCTGATCTGCTTGCAAGAA
The DNA here is from genome assembly GCF_025998815.1 of Ignavibacterium sp. Lineage (NCBI taxonomy): Bacteria > Pseudomonadati > Ignavibacteriota > Ignavibacteria > Ignavibacteriales > Ignavibacteriaceae > Ignavibacterium > Ignavibacterium sp. Next base: position 2,088,503 of record NZ_AP026678.1, on the reverse strand, counting down.
TTAATAATTTTGTGTTCAAAGAAGATGCCCGTAAAAGAGGTTGGCGAAGAGTTGTTGCATCACCTCAGCCAAAAGATATAATCAATAAAAAAATAATTAAAGAACTTGTTAGAAAAGGAAACATAGTTATTGCCGCTGGTGGAGGCGGAATTCCTGTTTATCAGGATAAAAATAAAATGCTTCACGGAGTTGAAGCCGTAATTGATAAAGACCTTGCGTCAGCTTTACTTGCGAATGAAATTGAAGCTGATGAATTTTTTATCTTAACTGATGTCCCAAAAGTTTATATTAATTTTAATAAACCTAATCAGCAGCAACTGGATTTCATTAAAGTTTCTGACGCAAAAAAATATTATGAGGCAGGGGAATTTGGTGCCGGAAGTATGGGACCAAAAATTCTTGCGGCATTAAGTTTTGTTGAGAATGGTGGAAAAGAAACTGTTATTACTGAATCAACTCAACTTGGTGATCCGGCTTGTGGAACGAGAATAATTCCGGACTAATTAAGAAATTTCAAAAAATAATTATGGAGATTTAATATGGCTGTTAATATGAAAGGTAAAGATCTCATTTCAATCGCAGATCTTACACTTGAAGAAATTTATGAGATTTTTGATGTGGCTCATTCATTAAAACAAAAATTATATACCAATGAACCACACAGATATCTTGAAGGCAAAACACTCGGAATGATTTTTACAAAACGCTCAACAAGAACACGTGTATCATTTGAAACCGGCATCTATCAACTTGGTGGACTTGGAATGTATTTCGGTCCCAATGATTTACAGCTTGGTAAAAGTGAAAGTATTGCAGATACAGCACGAGTTCTTTCAAGATATCTTAATGGAATTATGATTCGTACATTCGACCACAATGATGTGGTTGAACTTGCAAAGTATGCTGATATCCCCGTTATCAATGGATTGACCGATTTGCTTCATCCTTGTCAGGTTCTTACTGATCTGTTTACAGTACTCGAAAAGAAAAGAAAACTTCAGGGACTTAAACTTGCTTACATAGGCGATGGCAATAATATGGCTCACAGCTTATTGAACGGATGTTCAAAAGTAGGAATGAATATCGCTATAGCTTCACCTTCCGGTTATAAACCAAATAAAGAAATTGTGGCTAATGCTAAAAAGTTCGCTGCATATATGGGAAGCAAAGTTGAGATACTTGATGATCCGATCGCAGCAGTTAAAAATGCTGATATTGTTTATACAGATGTTTGGGCTTCAATGGGTCAGGAAGAAGAAGCTGAAGAGAGAAAGAAAAAGTTTGCTAAGTTTCAGGTTAATCCGAAGCTTGTGAAACACGCTAAAGAAGATTATTTGTTTATGCACTGCCTACCTGCACACAGAGGAGAAGAAGTAGTTGATGAAGTTGCCGATTCACCTAATTCAGTAATCTTTGATGAAGCTGAAAACAGATTGCATGTTCAGAAAGCTATAATGGCTTTAGTAATGTAATTTTATCTAAAGGTCATCCTTCGATAAACTCAGGATGACTTTTACTTCAACAGAGCATTTTATTAGGCTGTCCTTTTAGTAATTATCTTTGTCATACTTAGTTCATCGAAGTGTGACAAAGAACAGATAAGTTGAAAATCATAATATTCAACATGACACTTTTAGATTTTAAGGACAGCCTCCTTTAATAATAAGGATTTATAATCTGAGTATAAAGACTTTGGTTATAAATTATTCTTGAAAATTTATTCGAATTTTATTTTAAGATTTACAATTTCACTGCTGCTGCCGGTTCTGACAGGTGGTCCCCAGGTTCCCGCACCTGAGGAAACATAAAAATGTGTGTTTCCCTTTTTCTTATATCCCCAACTAACTTCATAAATCATTTTAGTGATAAGGTTTGCAGGCCAGATTTGTCCATGGTGTGTATGTCCCGAAAGCTGAAGATGAATATTATTTCTTTCAGCTTCTTCTAAATTGAATGGAGTGTGGTCAAGCAAAATTATCGGATAATCTTTTGGAATTTCAGAAATGATATCTTCCAATGATTTTCTTTGTTTACCAGTAAACTGAGGCATTGATCTGTCTTCTCTTCCAACAACATAAAAACTGCTATCAATAAAAATATAATTATCTCTGATAGTTTTAATTCCGAGATGCTCGGCATAAAGAACTGATGCTTCGACCCCGTTTATAAATTCGTGATTACCGTTAATTGTATAAACTCCATATTTACTTTTCAGTTTATGAAATGATTTTCCGATTTCTCTTGCTTCAAGAATTTCTGCTTTATCATCAACTATATCACCGGCAAGAAGGACAATGTCAGGATTGAGTGAATTCATTTTATCAATTATTCGTGTAAGTAACCTTTCTCCATCAATTGGTGAAAGATGAATATCACTTGCCATCACAACATTAAGTTCACTAAGCTTGCTTTGACCTTTTGGAATTGTAAGCTCCAATGTTCTTATCTCAATATTCCTTTTATTAAGGTTTCCGAGAAAAACAATAATGCTTACAACTGCAATTAAAACAAGCGCAGTATATCTTTTGATGTTATCACTTCCACTTCTGAATATTTCCGGAAGGAAAAGAAATTTAGAATCGAAGAATCTGATAATGTCAACTAAAAGTAATGAAAGAATAAAGTAAACCAGAAATGCAAACCAGATTGCGCCAACTCCAAGCCAGATATCGTAAAGAAGAGGTGGAAGAACCTTATATAAAAATTTTGCAAATACATATCCATAAGCAATTAAAACAAACAAAATCAAATAGATTATCTTGACTAATGGATAATTACCAATTGCCTGCCAACCACGAATGAAAACATAATAATTAAGTGATGTATAAACTGTAAAGAATATTATAAAAAATAATGACATAATACTTTTTTGTTTTTTGATTAAACAAAAGATATTGATATAAGTTCAAATGAAAATGGGTATGAATCACAATTACAAAATTCTTATTCGAATTCAACTTCAACTTAAGTCGGCTTGATTATTTATGTATACCATTATGGTATACAAACAGGATGGATAAAATTTATGATAAATGTAGGGGTTTTGATTGGGATATTGGTAATCCCAACAAAACTATATTAAACATAATGTGACAAATAATGAATGTGAAGAGATTTTCTTTATTGAACCTACTTCAAGTTCTCGCCAATAAAAACGATATTCCATACCAGTCACTGATTAAAAAATCATTCTTAAGGAAAGGGTTGAAAGAGAGTTGAAAATATAATTCTGAAAATGATTAATTGAATTCAAAACCTGTCAGGCTAATTAAGTAGTTAGCCTGACAAGTCTGAAAAATTGTGTTATTTATATGAATGTAAAACTTTCATATAGTTGGCGCGTTCGAATTTAGATGGATCATCAACATTCATATAACTCATACTTCCACGCATCATACTCAGTGACTCATACTCGTGTTCTTCCATCCAGGTTTTCATACCACTGATTACATCAGCAATATGACCAATTCCGAATTTCAAAAGAGCAGCAAGCATTTGAGTTGCCTTTGCACCTGCCATTGTCAGTTTAATAACATCTTCAGGATGATAAACTCCGCTTGTTGCAGCCAAATCTGCCTGAACTTTTCCATAAAGAATAGCAATCCATCTTAATGGTAATCTCATTGCCATTGGAGTACTAAGCAAAACATTTGGTTCAACTTCCAGTTTTTCCAGATTAATATCCGGCTGATAAAATCTGTTGAACAAAACAAGTCCGTTTGCACCAGCTTTTGCAAATTGGTTAGCCATATATGAAGTTGAAGTAAAGAATGGATGCATCTTTACAGCAATTGGAATTTTAACAGCTGAACGAACTGCTTTAACTATATCGATATACATTTGTTCTATAAAATTACCAGAGCGTTCAACATCTGTCGGAAGTAAATAAATGTTCAGCTCAAGTGCATCTGCACCAGCTTGTTCAATTAACTTTGCATACTCAGTCCAACCACCAACAGATTTTCCGTTTAAGCTTGCTATGATTGGAATGTTGACTGCTTCTTTGGCTTTGCGAATATGCTCAAGATATTCATCTGGTCCGGTTTTAAATTCAAATGGTTCAGGGAAGTAAGAAGTAGCTTCAGCATAGCTTTCAGCGTGAACAGAAGTATGATAATCTAATTCAATTTGTTCGTGCTCAATTTGTTCTTCGAATAGAGAATATAGAACAACAGCACCTGCACCGGCATCTTCCATCTCGCGGATGTTTGATATTTTTTCTGATAATGGTCCGGCTGAGGGAATAATCGGAGATTTTAATTTGAGTCCGAGATAATTAGTTGATAAATCCATTTTCTTTCCTTTTGATTTTACTATAAACTTTTTTAATAAGCGCAGGAAAAAATCCTGCGCTCTCAATTGCTTATCATTGAACTGCTTCTTTCTGTGGATCCCAGGCAGCTAATCTTTCATATTCTTTCCATCGTTTGATTACATCTTCCTGAGCTTCCTGAATCAGCTTTGCTGCTAAGTCGGGATGAGATTTAGTCAACATCTTATATCTTGTTTCCATATAAGCATAATCTTTCAGAGGAATCTTTAATCCTTTAGAATCAAGTTTGAAAGGATTCTTTCCTTCTTTTGCCAATTCGGGATTGTATCTGTATAATGGCCAGTAACCTGAATCGACAGCAGCTTTCTGATTATTCATTGCTGTTGCCATATTTATTCCGTGTGCAATGCAATGGCTGTAAGCAATAATGATTGATGGTCCGTCATAAGCTTCAGCTTCAAGAAATGCTCTTAATGTATGCTGATCGTTTGCACCCATCGCAACTCTTGCTACATAAACATTTCCGTAAGTCATTGCCATAAGTCCGAGATCTTTTTTACCTGCTGGTTTACCGGCTGCAGCAAATTTAGCAACAGCACCACGAGGGGTAGCTTTTGAACTTTGTCCGCCAGTGTTGGAATAAACTTCTGTATCAAGAACGAGAAGATTAACATTTGCACCAGTTGCGATTACATGATCAAGTCCGCCATAACCGATATCATAAGCCCATCCATCACCACCGATTATCCAAACAGATTTTTTAACAAGATAATCTGCAATACTTAATAGATGATTCAAATCGGATGCTTTTCCATTAGCACCAGCATTGATCATATCACTTAATTTTTTCTTTAAAACTTCTACTCTTTCTCTTTGTTCGTAAATACCAGCTTCATCTTTTTGATCAGCATTGATTATTGCAGTAACCAATTCATCACCAATTTCAGAAGCATACTTCTTAAGTAAGTCAATTGCCTGATGCTGGTGTTTATTTATTGCCAATCTGAATCCTAAGCCGAATTCAGCGTTATCTTCAAATAGTGAATTTGACCAGGCAGGTCCTCTTCCTTCTTTGTTCACTGACCAGGGAGTTGTTGGAAGATTTCCGCCATAAATGGATGAGCAACCTGTTGCGTTTGCTATAATTGCTCTGTCACCAAAAAGCTGACTTACTAATTTTACATAAGGAGTTTCGCCACAACCAGCACAAGCTCCTGAGAACTCAAATAATGGTTCAAGGAATTGTGAGTCTTTAACTTTTGATACCGCAACTTTTCTTCTGTCTAAATCAGGAATGTTAATAAAGAAGTCCCAATTAGCTCTTTCTTTTTCACGAAGAGGAAGTTGCTCTGCCATATTGATGGCTTTGAGTTTTGTTTCCTTTTTATTCTTAGCCGGACAAACATCAACACAAAGTCCGCAACCGGTACAATCTTCTACTGCAACCTGAAGTGTGTAAAGTAATCCTTCTCCGTAATCCTTTGCTTTGAACTTAGTTGATTTGAAAGTTTCTGGTGCGCCTTCGAGATACTTTTCTTCATAAACTTTTGCTCTGATAGTAGCGTGCGGACAAACCATTACACATTTGTTGCATTGAATACATGTTTCAGGATCCCATACGGGAACTTCGAGAGCAATGTTTCTTTTTTCCCATCTTGCACTTGCTGAGGGATAAGTACCATCAACAGGCATTTTGCTTACAGGAATCAAATCGCCTTTACCAGCAATTATTTTTCCAAGAACTTCTTTGACGAAATCGGGAGCATTTGGAGTTACTGGTGGTTGTAGCTGAGCTTTGCTTGTAATTTTATTCGGAACAGGAACTTCAAACAGATTATCAAGAGTTTTATCAACTGCATCAAAATTCATCTGAACAATTTTATCTCCCTTAGCTCCATAAGTTTTCTTAATAGAATCTTTAATTAAGCCAATCGCCTGTTCTTTAGGAAAGATGTTTGATATTGCGAAGAAACAAGTTTGCATTATTGTATTAATTCTTACTCCCATTCCGGTTTCGTCAGCAACTTTATACGCATCAATAACATATAATTTCATTTTCTTTTCAATCAAATCTTTCTGAACTTTTTCAGGTAGTGAATCCCAAACTTGTTCTTTCGGAACTTTAGTATTCAGAAGAAAAGTTGAACCTTCGACTGCATCTTCAAGCATATCCATCTTTTCTAAGAACACCTGCTGATGACATGCAATAAAATTTGCTTTGTTAATCAGATAAGTTGATTTGATTGGCTTTGGTCCGAATCTTAAATGTGATACAGTTACAGAGCCGGATTTTTTTGAATCATAAACAAAATATCCTTGCGCAAAGTAATCAGTTCCTTCGCCAATAATTTTAATTGAGTTTTTATTTGCACCGACTGTTCCATCTGCACCAAGACCATAGAACTTTCCACGGAAAGTTTCGGGTGCTTCAACAGAAAAGTTGGGATCAAAATCGAGACTTGAGTTTGTTACATCGTCTATTATTCCAACTGTGAAATGATTTTTTGGTTTATCTGAAGCAAGATTATCAAATACAGCTTTTATCATTGCAGGGGTGAACTCTTTTGATGAAAGGCCATATCTTCCGCCAACAATTTTCGGATAAGAAAATCCAAGCTCACCATTCATATATTTTTCTGATATTGCATTGATAACATCCTGATAAAGAGGTTCACCTGCAGAACCTGGTTCTTTTGTTCTGTCTAAAACAGCTATTGACTTTGTTGTTTTTGGTAATGCTTTTATGAAGTGATCAATTGAAAACGGTCTGTATAATCTTACCTTGATTGCCCCAATCTTTTCACCTTTTGCAACAAGATATTCAACTGTTTCTTCAACTGCCTGAGTACCAGAACCCATAAGAATAATTATTCTTTCTGCATCAGGGGCACCAACATAATCGAACAGATGATATTGTCTGCCTGTAAGTTTAGCAAACTTATCCATTTGCTTTTGAACTATGTTCGGACAAGCAGCGTAAAATGGATTAACTGTTTCTCTTCCCTGAAAGTAAACATCAGGATTTTGCGCAGTTCCTCTTATAAATGGATGATCAGGCGATAAAGCTCTTTTTCTGTGTTCAATTACAAACTTATCATCAATCATAGCTTTCATATCGTCTGCAGTAAGCTGTTCAATTTTCATAACCTCGTGAGAAGTTCTGAAGCCATCAAAGAAATGAAGGAAAGGAATTCTTGATTCAAGAGTAGCTGCCTGTGCAATTAATGCAAAATCCATAACTTCCTGAACTGAACCAGAAGAAAGTAATGCAAAACCTGTTTGACGAACACTCATTACATCTGAATGATCACCAAAAATTGATAGCGCTTGTGCAGCTATTGAGCGTGCAGAAACATGAAAAACTGTTGGTGTAAGTTCACCGGCAATTTTGTACATGTTTGGAATCATCAACAGCAAACCTTGTGAAGCAGTAAAGGTTGTAGTTAATGCTCCACTTTGTAGTGCACCGTGAACGGCCCCGGAAGCACCGCCTTCACTTTGCATTTCTGTAACCTGAGGAACAATTCCCCAAATATTTTTCTTTCCAACAGCAGACCAGGCATCGCACCATTCTGCCATGTTAGAAGATGGAGTAATAGGATAAATTGCTATTACTTCATTCGTATTGTATGCCACATACGCTGCGGCTTCATTACCATCGATTGTAACTTTTTTTCTATCCATTTTTTTACCGTTAAATTTTAATATTAGTTAATTTCAGCTTGAATGATTCCTTCAGCTTACCCAATAATAATACCAGCAATATTTGGCAAAAAACGGAGATTTTGAATATTCTTTAAGAAGTAAATTTCATTACTGAAAATCATCTACTTTTATTTTTTCCAATTTTAAGAAAATAACTGATGATGTAATGAATATTGCTCATAATGAAATATTGAGGATTTTTTTTGCTATAGAGAAGATTATAAGATAAATTTAGATGTGAATTAACAATTTATGAGGAGGTCTCTATGGATCAAATGAACCAGTTTAATCAGAACGCTTTTCAGCAACAATATAGACCAATGACACTTGGAGATTGGCTTATTACACTTTTGATTCAGGCAATTCCATTAGTTGGTTTTATAATGTTATTTGTGTGGGCTTTCGGAGGTGATACTCATCCAAGTAAGAAAACCTGGGCACAGGCATCACTTCTTTTTGCTTTAATTATGCTTGTGCTTGTAATAATTTTCTTTGCTGCGATGTGGAGTTTCTTTATGTCTTTCTTCAGTGGTTATAATATGAATTATTCAAGTTGACTCAATTAATTTATCAGCATTTATAATATTAAGGCGAGTTAATTGCAACTCGCCTTTTAAATTTTAAAATGACAAAAAGCATTTTGTATAAATAAAAATTTATTCAAAAAAAGAGCGGACAAATTGTCCGCTCTTTCTATTTAACACTTTTGATTTCAGTATTTTACTTGGTCAATACCATTTTCTTTGTCATCACAAAATCACCAGCAGTTAATCTGTAAATGTAAGTTCCGCTCGCAAGGTTTGAAGCATCGAACACAACATTATAAACTCCCGGCTCAGTGAACTGATTATTTACAAGTGTCATAACTTCTTCACCAAGAGTATTATAAATAATCAGACTTACATTTACAGGATTAGCAATTGAATATCTGATAGTTGTTGTTGGATTAAATGGATTCGGATAATTCTGTGCAAGATCGAATTTGGCCGGGATATTGACATCAACCTCTACAATATCTGAATACTTGAAAGTACCATTAAAATCAATCTGTTTCAGTCTGTATCTGACGACACCTGTTCCAGGGGTGTTATCGGTAAAGGTATAAAATTGTTTTTCAGTCGTAGTTCCCTTACCGTCAACAAACCCGATTTGTTCAAATTCACTTCCCGAGGATTTTTCAACAGCGAAACCTTTGTTATTGGTCTCGGTAATTGTTGCCCAGCTTAATATAACTTTACCGTTAGAAACCGATGCTACAAATGAACTCAACTCAACAGGAATAGTTCCAGCCGGCAAAATATCCGTTGCATAATATCGTGGTAACAACTGATAGCCATCATTTAATACTGTTGATCCTGATGAAAATTGAGAACCAAGTCCAATTATATCAACAGGCCATGTTGGTTCAGGATTGTTATCTAAGTCAGTGTCCGAATCAATTCTTAAATCAATAGTATCAGTACCATCAGTTACAACCAATGTTGCACTACCATTGGATGGCCAGTTACCACTAACTTTATTTACAGAAACAAAACCAATTAAAGTACCTTCATAAGATTCAGGATTCTGCATGTATTCAGCCATAGTCAGCACTACCGGATCAGGAGTTGGATTGCCGGAGTTGACATAAATTATATGACTTGAAGAGAAAGGTTGAATTTGCGTTAAACCTCTGAATTGGCCAACCACACCTTGCATATAAACACTATCGCCCAAATTCAGTGTTGGAGATGTCGTACCTCCCAGGAACTCCGTAATTCCAGCTGTACCATCCCAAACATAATAAGAATGATTTGTGGTTTGATAATTTGGAGAAATTATAATACCACCAATTGTCACAGTATCACCAAGTCTGTCAGGAATGAGATCATTATTAGTATCTTCTCTAACTACAGCAATTGGTAAAGTTAATGGAGCGATATTTATTTCATAAGCACCAAACCCATTGTTGGTGGCTAGTACAAAAACCTGATATTTAAGTTCACTAACTTTTCTAATTTCCACATCACCAGTACCATTTCCATTACTATTTGAACCAAGCGGAGGTGTAACCCCGTAAAGCTCAGCATTGGCAGGTATACCGAACGGAACTCGGACGATACGTGCATTCTGGTTACCCGTGCCATATGCAAAAGTCGCAACATATTCATCGCTAAGAATATTACCTAAAAATCTGATTGCATTGGATCCTGTTGCAACTACGCTGCCTGGTATTGTTCCTAGTGAAGTCCCGTTTGCATCAAATTTAATTGGGTTTGTGCCATTAGCATTATAATAAAAAGCTGAATCTATCGGTCCAACCGATGGTGAAGAACCGGTGGATGAAATATTTATTATTTCTGCGTTAAAAGTATTACCATTATCAGTTGTGGTAAATTTATATACCTCAGATGAATTACCTGAAGCAGCCCAAATCGTTAATGAATTATCTGATGCCGAACCTGTTACAGTAAATTTATCACCCAATCTTACAGCAGAGGCAGCCGTGTAATTTATTGCGACAACAGGAGAATCTGCTTCAGTGGTGTATTTATACACCTTGAATGGAGAAGTAGAGGCACCTGTGGTTAAATTGCAAACAAAAATTAGCCCATCATCGGAAACACCAGCATCGTTTATTGGAAAAGCACCACCAGAAATACCGGCGGTAGATAAAGTACCAACTGAGTCACCATTAAGTGCATTATAAACATAGATAAAATTACCTCCATTTCTGCTGACAATATATAACCTGTGGTTTCCGTTTACCACTCCATAGCCCATGCCTCTTTCTGTGCTACTGGCACTGGAAAACCAAGTTGGCAAAGTTGAATTTGCTGCAGACTTTTCCCACAGCACGCTAACCTGAGCAATCGATATATCTGCCAAGATTAGGAAAAATGAAATCAAAAGAGTTGTTAGTTTTTTCATAAGAACCTCGCGATTTGTTGAATGGAAGTATAATTTATAAGATTTAATTTCTACGCTAAAATAATAAAATAAAAAATAGAATTCTACCAAGAATCTTTAAATAATCATTAAGAGTTGGGTGGTGTAAATTTCATAATAATCGGATTTGAATAATTGAGTTTATTATTACAGTTCTTTGCGGAGAGGGAGGGATTCTCCGAAGGATGCTTTGCAGAACCCCCGGAGGACGTGAATCAGGGAATAATATTATTAGCCCTCAACCACTCTTTACCATCTTTTGATTTGAAAAATAATTCTCTTCTGTAAGCTTCAGAACGAGTTTCAAAGGACTCAAAATAATGAATAATCCAGGGTCTAAAAGCTTTGGTTGATTTAACTTTACCAATATTATGGTAGTTTAATCTCTCAGAGAGATTCTGGGTATGACCATAATAAAATCTATTGGTCTTAATACTTTTAAGAATATAAGTAAAATACATATTTGCGGAGAGGGAGGGATTCTCCGAAGGATGCTTTGCAGAACCCCCGGAGGATGTGAATCAGGGAATAATGTTGTTGGCTCTTAACCATAGTTTACCATCTTTAGATTTGAAAAATAGTTCTCTTCTGTAAGCTTCAGAACGAGTTTCAAAGGACTCAAAATAATGAATAGTCCAGGGTCTGAAAGCTTTGGTTGATTTAACTTTACCAATATTATGGTAGTTTAATCTCTCAGAGAGATTCTGGGTATGACCATAATAGAATCTATTGGTCTTAATACTTTTAAGAATATAAGTAAAATACATATTTGCGGAGAGGGAGGGATTCTCCGAAGGATGCTTTGCAGAACCCCCGGAGGACGTGAATCAGGGAATAATGTTGTTGGCTCTTAACCATTGTTTACCATCTTTAGATTTGAAAAATAGTTCTCTTCTGTAAGCTTCAGAACGAGTTTCAAAGGACTCAAAATAATGAATAACCCAGGGTCTAAAAGCTTTGGTTGATTTAACTTTACCAATATTATGGTAGTTTAATCTCTCAGAGAGATTCTGAGTATGACCATAATAAAATCTATTGGTCTTAAGACTTTTAAGAATATAAGTAAAATACATATTTGCGGAGAGGGAGGGATTCGAACCCCCGGAGGACGTGAATCCTCAACGGTTTTCAAGACCGCCGCATTCAACCACTCTGCCACCTCTCCAGCAATTTTTGGAAGTAAAATTCGGATTGCAAAATTTTGTAAGAACTATTCTTTAATTTGGGCTTCAAATATATGAATACTTATTTTTTCAGCCAAAGAAATTTAATTGGTTAAATCATGATCTTTCTTAAAGAATTTAAACCCTTTTGCAAATTACTCGCAGATAAAAGTGCCGAGATAATTCGAAAATATTTCAGATATCCTTTGAATATTGAAAATAAAGCCGACCTTTCACCGGTTACCATTGCTGATAAAAAGGCGGAAGAACTGATGCGTAATTTAATCTACAAGGAATTTCCGGATCACGGGATAATTGGCGAAGAGTTCGGTAATGAGAAATCTGATGCTGATTTTGTCTGGGTTTTGGATCCAATAGACGGCACTAAAAGTTTTATCTGTGGTGCTATGTCTTTCGGGACTTTAATCGCTTTGCTTTATAAAAATGAACCTGTTATTGGTGTAATAAATCAACCAATATTGAATGAGTTTTTAATTGGTGATAACAGAATATGCTTATTGAATGAAAGTAAAGTCAGGGTCAGAGAAAAAGATAATCTTTCTGAAGCTGTTCTTTTAACAACAGATCATCTGAATATTAAAAAGTATCAGGATGCTGAAAAGTTTGATAAACTTATCAATTCTGTCTGGCTATATAGAAATTGGGGTGATTGCTATGGTTATTATTTACTTGCAACAGGATTTGCAGATATTATGATTGATCCAATTATGTCTGTCTGGGATACAATGGCATTAATTCCAATCATCAAAGGTGCCGGTGGAATTATAACCGATTATAATGGTAATGATCCTGTAAATGGGAATAGTATTATTGCAGCATCTCCTCAACTACATTCAAAAGTACTTGATATTCTTAAGTAAAGAGATAGATAAGTAAACAGATAATTGAAGTAACTAAAACTATTGGTTTGTCTTTTCTTTTTGTGAATACATAAATTGTAACTCCAATCCAAAGAAAAGTGATAACTAAAAAATTGATAGGAAAAAGATTCTGAATCGGAGGAATCGATTTGTTTATGTATTCAAACTTATAAGAAAGATATAAAGGGTTTATCATCATAGTAAATGTGAGCAATACAATTGATGTGATTACCAGAAAATTTTTTGTTCGTCTGTTAGTTTTAAATTGTTCGAGGCCAGACCTTATAATCAATATTAATCCTGAATAAAGAAATAATACATACAACCAATTAAGCATCTTCGGAATTTTCCCGAAGAAAATAAATTTAGCTTCACCTTCTTTAGGAATTCGATAAACTCTGTCCTTACCATTTAGAATCAATGAGTAATTGAAATTATTTCCAACATCCTTTTTTCTGATTTCTGCAAATAAAATTCTATCATCCTCATTCAATTTGATCGTGTAATTTTTCACTTCTTCTGAATTTATTATCACTTGACCATTAAGATTTTTAAAATCAGTTCTTACTAATAATTTATAAACATCGCCATATTCAACCTTATCAAGTTTGTAAGATATCTTCTCACCATCAATTGAGAATGTTCCTGTTATTGGATAATATTCACCGAATACAGATTTGAAATATGATAGAAGAAATATTATGATGATGGAGCTAAGCCAGAGTATAATTGATTCTTTCATAACCTAAAAATTTTTTTCAAACAAACATAAATAAAAAACCCCGTTTGAGAACGGGGTAAAAGAAAGATACTATTATCCGCTAACTTAGAATGATGTACCCAATTTGAATCTTAAGTTCACAAATATTTTTGTGAATCCAATACTTCCAGCATCAGTGCGTGAAATACTTGCAGCAGGTCCAATTGCAAATGCACTAAATCCCCAACCTTCCATTATCTTCTGCACAAGCAGAGTAATGTTATATTGAGGTTGTCTGTATTTGCCACCAGGCATTCCATCAAATGCTAAATCGAATGTGCTTCCTGCAAGAGACATTTCTCTGAATCCAAAACCGAAATGCCATTCATCAAGATATTGAGCAACATATACTTTCCCTCTTGTTGAACCAAGAATAGAAACCGGATATCTGAATTCCCAATTCAGGAAAGACTGTTGATCGTGAATCACTCTTGCCTGATATTTAACAGAGCCATCGTCATTATAAACAATTGTTCCTTCTGACTCTTTTATGTAACTGTTATACTTTGCAGTTCCGATTTTTGTTGTTGCCTTCAGATAACCGAATTCAAAAAAGTTTCCGAAAGGAATTGTATATGAAATGTGAAATCCTTCGCTGAATATCAGATTGTTATGATTTTGTTCTTTTATTGGTTCAATCATTGCGTCAACATGACTGAATATACCAGCGCGCACACCAAGAATATGGAAATTAGCTTCAAAGAAGTTTGTTTCAAGCGGACCAGAATAAGGAGTTCCGATTCCGAATGATAAACCAACATCCTGTTTTAATGATACTCCAAGTCTTTCTCCGCCCTGAAGCTGAAGGAAAGGATTTATGTAACCAAGCGTTGGAGAAATCTGAGTTTTCGTTGGTGGCTGAAGAACTTTACCAAATCTGATTTTTTCAACTACACGTGTAAATACACTTGCATAATGAATATCTTCTTCAAGATTAATCTTGAAAGGATAAGTAATTATTCTTGCCCGCATTTCAGGAGATAATGCAAGCAATGGATATAAGGCGCCCTTAATTGAAATAGTTTGATTATTAGCATCTCTCAGGTCAACTATTATTTCTGCTTTTGGATCAGGCGGATCAATAAACAGAGCTTCCTGAATCTGAATGAATAAACTATCATCAAGAGGCTCCATCTGATAATACCTGATTTGTTCATCTTCCTGCTGAGCAAATGACAAACTCAGAAAGAAGGATGATACCAGAAACAGTACAGCAGAAATCAGAACAGTTTTTTTCATATAAGTTACACCTGATTATTTTGAAAAATCTGTAAAGAAAAACGAATCACCGACCTGAACCCGGTCTTTAGTCCTATCATCGACTGCTGTGAAGAAAAAGTTTACCTTATATCTTCCGTCTGATTCTCTAAGGTTTCCGTTTTTGTCCAGCCAATCATCAAATGCTGATAGTGTTGAAGCAATTTTCAGAGAGACATTGTAGATTAAATTACCGTTACTATCCTTTACCGGACCCGAAACACTGATTGGTCCGTTCCAGGTAATTTTAAGCTGGTCCGGTCTGTTATCAATCACAGTTACTTTGAATACAGTAATCCTTTGCAACTCCTGGACATAAATATCTCTGGCGTTCATCTTGGTAGTTACTTTTTCAATTTTAATTTCGGGTGGTTTATTCGGAACAACTTTTATTCTGTCTTCCTGCGAACCGAATTTAACTACAACTTCTGTTTGATCAGTCAGATCAAATTTTCGTTCTTGACCAGCGGGAATTACAACAATTGGTTTACTTCTGTCTCGCGGATCATAAATCTCAACGGGAACACTACCGGTATTTGAAGCAACATTCCAGGTATATTGAATAAATGTTTGCTTATTCGAAATTGGCATCGGCATCAGAGTCTGTTCTTCAACTACTTGTTTTTCTTCTTCTTTTGGTGGGGGTAATTCCTGAAGTTTGGTTTGAACTTCCTGAAGTCGTTGATTTAATGAAGCTAGTTTCTTCTTAAGTTCTAAATTTTCTACAGGGAGATTTTCATCAATTTTTATATCAAACTTTAAACCAAGTGCATATAAAGAATCAATTAATGTTACTAGCGAATCCCTTACTTTTTTATCAACGGTTTCTTCTTCGAGTGCAACACGACGCAAATCGAGGTCAGCACCTTTAAGAGCAAGCACTGTAATCACAAAAATGTAAAGCACCTGGTAAATAACGAATTTACTGTCTCTGTTTTTGTTAATCATTTTACGCTCTTATTTCTTAACTACAATTGATTCTAAATATTTTAATCCTGTTAGTGTTTTTTCATCTGATAATGAGTTACTTGCCTGATGAATTGAATTTGCCAGTGTACTTAATTCCTGAATCTTCTGGCTGCTTACTGCGTCAATCTGATTAATCTTTTCTGCAAGCATTGATATTGAAGCAAAATTCTTATGCATAATTTCACTCAGCTTTGCTGAGTGCTCAACAAGAAGTTTATATTTTTCAAGATCGGCAAGGGAAAGATTTGCATTACCAGCATTGTTCCCACCAGTAACCTGATTTAATTGTTTCATCAGATTTTTAGAATTCTCAATCTGAATTCTTGAAAAATATTTTTCACGAATATCTTCTACATGATTTACAACATTCTGAAACTCAACACCAAGTTGATCCAAAACAGGTTCAAACAATTTTCCAATTGCAAGCACTATCAATGCTTTAACTTCAAATGGAACTGAAAGACCCAAAAAAATCTCTTCACCGAGTTTAATACTGATAAGCAATATTGCAGCACCAATCAGTGGAAGAGCGGTTGAAATACTGTCAATTACACTTGTGTATGAATTAATTATCCTATCGATTGTTGCACTTGCTGGTGTTCTTATAATTTCCAGCTTCAATTTGTTGTAAGCAAGAAATGCCATAAAGACAAAAAATGCATAAGTTAAAACTGGAAGCCACCAGAAACTGTATGGCGAAATAGATTCCTGTGCAGGTTGCCAGGTAGGAAATAATGCACGCGCCAAGTCCACAGTCACATTACCAAGAATTGGGACTGTTGATAAATCAAGAAAGAATGAGAGTATAAGAGCAGCAAATGAAATTAAAGCCGGCTTGAATACAACAGCAAATTGAATATTTTTTACAGCAGACTTAGTATACTCTTCAAGCTCTCTTTCCAGCTCATTATTGGTTATGTCGGGATTTAAAAAATCTCTTGTGTTGTCCTTTGGTGGTTTAATAGTTTGGGTTACCATCTTTCTCCTCTAATATGTTTTAATTAAGATTATATCTCTGTTACAAATATTTTCACCGGAAAAATCTTTTCAGGCATTTGTAAAGTCAAGTATCATACCATCTGAGTAAAATTAATTTGCTTCTGAAAGTTCTCCGGCATAATTGATTTTGAGTTGCTTACAAACTTTTTAGTATTATCAGAAAAAAACAAGAATAAAATGGATGTAATTAGAAGAATAATTTTACCGCTTGATGTAAAATTGTAATAATAAATTGAATATGACAACTATTTGTAAATATTACAGGAAAAATATTCGTGATGTAATTTTATTTTACTTCACAAAAATTAGTTTGTTTATTAGTTATTTTTGGATAGAAGATTTTTAAGTTATGAATTACTTCAATCCAAGAATATTAGAAATAAATACGAGAGTCTGGTTAAAGAAAAAGAAGCTCACCTCAGTTGCAGAAATTTCTGAATCACAGATTGATGAATGGAAAGACCTCGGCTTTGATTATATATGGTTGATGGGAATATGGAAAACCAATAAAGATATCATAGCTCAATACTGCTTTGAACCGGATCTCGTTTCTTCATATACAAACGCTCTTAAGGATTGGAGAACCGAAGATATAATCGGCTCTCCTTATTCAATTGATTGTTATGAAGTAAATCCTGATTTGGGTACTGAATCTGAATTATTACAATTAAGAGAACGATTACATAAAAAAGGAATAAAATTAATTCTTGACTTTGTTAGTAATCATCTAAGTGTTGGTTCTCGCCTGGTAAAAGAGAAGAAAGAAATTTTTCTTCCGGCTGATGAATATCTTTTCAGAAATGATCCATATACTTTCTTTAAATCTCCTTACAATTCAAAAGAATACTTTGCACACGGAAGAGATCCTTTATTTCCACCCTGGAAAGACACAATACAAATTAATTTTTACAGTAACGAAGCAAGAAATTTTTTGATCGAAACATTAAATAAAATTTCTGACTTGTGTGATGGTGTTCGATGCGATATGGCAATGCTTTCATTGAATAATATTTTCTATAACACCTGGGTTGGTGCATTAAAAAAATATGGTTATGAAAAACCCGGCAAAGAATTTTGGTCAGAAGCTATAAATGCTGTTAAATCTGAAAAACCAGAATTTGTTTTTATAGCAGAAGCTTATTGGGATCTTGAATGGCAGTTGCAGCAACTTGGGTTTGATTTTACTTATGATAAAAGATTATTAGACCGATTAGCCGGTAATGATATTAAAAGTGTAAAAGATCATCTTCACGCTGAAAAAGATTTCCAACAGAAGTCTGTTAGGTTTATTGAAAATCATGACGAAGACAGAGCTGCTTCAAAATTTGGGAAGGACAGATCACTTGCTGCCGCGACAATCATTAGCACAATTCAGGGAATGATTCTTTATCACGATGGACAATTTGAAGGTAAAAAAATTAAGATTCCTGTACAGCTTGGTCGCGAACCATTTGAAAAAGAAGATGACCGAATTAAAAATTTTTACTATAAGCTTTTGCGAATAACAAAATACTCGGCATTCAGAAAAGGTGAATGGAGTATGCTTGATTCAATTCCGGCAGCTACTTCAGACTACAGTTTCGAAAATATTTTAATCTGGCAATGGAAGTATGAAAACAATCTTTTTATTGTAGCTGTGAATTATGCTAACTCAACATCCCGGTGTCGGGTTAAGTTTGAGACACCCAAAGATAAAATGATCCTGAATCTTAATGATATTCTTAATTCAGTTAGTTATGAGAGAAGTATTGAAGAGATAAACGAAAGAGGACTGTATATTGAATTAAAACCATTCAGCAGCCACATTTTCTCCATAAATATTTGATATTGATTACCAAATTTTACCTTTTCATAAATCATAATATTATTAAATTACGCAACCAAAATTTCAAATAAACATCTTATTAAATGCAAATGGCAAAGCAAAATAAAAATCAAAATAAAGAGCGAAAAATTGGTTCTCAGGTAGTTGAGAAAAAATCCTGGTGGAGCGATAAGAAAAACAGAAGCAGATTCTGGACAGCACTTGTGCTTTTGATACTTTTATATTTCTTTATTGTTAATAACACAAGAGAAGAACCAAAAGAAGGACCTTATCCTCCGGGATATCAACCGCAAACAGAAAATACAATTAATTCAAATAAGTAAAGGATATCTTAATATGAAAAACATTCTGATAGTAGCTTTTATTCTTTTAGCTTTCATTTTTCCTTCACAAATAGTTAAAAATACTGAAGCAAAATCTTTAAATGATAAAATAGCTTCTTTGTTATCGAGTGATAAAAAAGCTGCAGATTTTAAGCTTAAAACTCTTGAAGGTAAAGAAGTTAAGCTTTCTGATTATCGTGGTAAAGTTGTTATTATTGATTTCTGGGCAACCTGGTGTCCACCTTGTCGTAAAGGAATTCCTGATTTAATTTCTCTTCAGGATGAGTTTAAAAAAGATCTCGTTGTGATTGGAATTTCTTTGGATCAACAGAACACTATTAAAGACCTAAAACCATTTATTGAGAATTATAAAATAAATTATCCTGTTGTTCTTGGAGATGAAAAAGTAGTTAAAGATTACGGTGGAATAAATGCAATACCAACTTCATTCATAATTGACCAAAAGGGAAATATAGTTGATTCGCATGTTGGCCTGGTTCCAAAAACAGTTTATGTTGACCAGATAAAAAGTTTATTAAAAAAGAAGTAGTTAACTTTAAGCTGCCTGACAAAATTCAGGCAGCAGCATATTGTTTAGTACATAATCAGATTATTAAACCATTATGAACGGGGGAATCAAAACATACTCAGTTCTGGTCGTTGAAGATGACCCGGAAAACTTAAAGTTTTTAAAAACACTTCTTTCCAGATATTTCAATGTTCTTGTCTGCAAATCTGAAACAGAGTTTTTCAGCTCGGCTATTTCAAATCGTTTTGACTTAATACTTATGGATATTTCTTTATCCGGTGAAAAATCAGGATTGAAACTTATTAAATCGTTGAGGGAGATTCCAATATTTAAAACAATTCCAATAATCTGTTTATCGGCACATATTGCAGAATCAGATAAAATGGAAGCTTTGGAAGCAGGAGCAAATTATTATTTACGAAAGCCAGTTCAAAATAAAATTCTGATTGACACAATATTCAATTTGATTGAACAGAATTATAAAAGAAAATAGAAGTAAAATAAAAAACCCGACTAATTATAGCCGGGTTATGAAAAGTCTAAATCAAAATTTTATAAACCGGTTCTTAAAAATCTTGGCTCTTCAAGGGTTAGCATAATAGAAATTCTATGTGAATCTGGCAGACGGTCAATTTCAGATTCACTGAATCTTGCAAATGAATAATCTATGTTTAACTTCGGAAGTTTTACTCCGGCACCAACAGTGAACTGCTTAACATCATTATAACCACCACGGACATAAATCAAATTCTTAAAAGTATATTCAAGTCCGGCGTGCATATCAAAACTTACCGGACCAAGATTAAACTGAGAGGCGAATCTTCTGTTTTCAAAACGCACATCGAAATCAAGAGCAGGCATAATGTAACCGCCAAGAAATTCAGTTAATTTGTAAGCTCCACCGATTTTAAGAGTAGGTGATACCAACTCATTTCTTCCGGTACTCCATGCAACAAGTGTTGTTGTAGCATCCTGAAGATTTGCACCAAGAAAAAGATTTTCCATCGGTGTGTAGAAAGCACCGACATCAAAACCGATTCCTGTAGCACTGTATTCTGCTAAAGTTCTTCTGATAACTTTTGCATTAACACCCCAATAAAAATTTGATTCCTGTCTTTTTGCAAAGGTTAAGTAAAATGCCCAATCCTGATTGCTGAATTCAGTAATTCGTCCGTAGTCAAGTCTGTCATCTCTGATGTCGATTACTCCGTCACCATTAGCGTCATAAAGTGCATTTCGTGTATCGGGAATTCCATCAACACCTAATCTCATAACGCTTAAACCAAAGCTCATATCTGTGCTGAATGGAATTGCTACTGCTCCGTAGTCATAGTTAACAAGGTTGCCGAATTGTTCGGAGTGCATCAATGCAATCTGAGGATAATTTAAATTTGCTAATCCTGCAGGATTGTAATAACCGGATGTTACATCATTTGCAACTGCCACAAATGCACCACCCATTCCTAAAGCTCTTCCGCCAACACCCAAAGCCATAAATTCTCCTGCATATTTAGCGAAAACGGTTTGCGCATTAATGGTTGCAAATGTAGAGAAAAACAGAATTAAGATTAAAATTATTTTTGAGCGCATAAATACTCCGCTATTTATAAGATTTTCGTGTTGAGAAAATCAAGAAATTGAGTTTTAATGTCAAGTCTATTTTATCGGCAATTTTCAAAAGAAAAAACTGATTAAGAGCAGATTCACTTTTACAATAAAAACCTTTCTCAGATAATATGAGAAATTTTATTTGAAGTAAAAATCTTTTGCGACATCACTTTGGACAATGCAAAAATTATATCACAAAAAAACCTGACGCCGATAAATCGGGTCAGGTTTAACAGAAATATCTAAAACGCTATTTAACTTTTCCTTGAGCAGCGACTGCTGCAGTAGCTTTTGCGATTTCCTCCTGATCACCAAGATAATAATGCTTAATTGGTATTAAGTTTGCATCCAACTCATAAACCAATGGAATTCCTGTTGGAATGTTCAACTCAACTATTTCACTATCCGGAATGTTATCAAGATATTTTACTAAAGCACGCAAACTGTTTCCGTGTGCAGTAATCAAAACTTTTTTACCAGATTTTACCATCGGTGCTATTGTCCCTTCCCAATAAGGAACGAAGCGTGCTACAGTATCTTTCAAACATTCTGTTAAAGGTAATTCAGATTCTGAAAGTTCTTTATAGCGTGGGTCGTGTCCGGGATATCTTGGATCAGATTTTTCCAAAGCAGGTGGTTGAATGTCATAACTTCTTCGCCAGATTTTAACTTGTTCTTCACCGTATTGTTTAGCTGTTTCTGCTTTGTTTAATCCTTGCAGAGCTCCATAATGTCTTTCATTCAGTCTCCAGTGCCTGATAACAGGAATCCACATTAAATCCATTTCATCAAGAACAATCCATAAAGTTCTTATTGCTCTTTTTAATACTGATGTGTAAGCAATATCAAAAGTATAACCTTCGGATTTAAGAACTTCACCAGCTTTTTTAGCTTCCTCTTTCCCTTTATCGGAAAGATCAACATCTGTCCATCCGGTAAAACGGTTTTCTTTGTTCCAGATACTTTCTCCGTGGCGTAATAAAACTACTTTGTACATATTTCACTCCCGAAAAAATTTCAAAATATTTTTACAAAAAATATTACAGATAAAAATCAGTTATATTGTTATAAGTCATATTTTAGGTTAAACTTTTGTCAATCCAATTTTAACAACTATGAACCCAACAATTCCAGCAATCAATGAAGCTGTCAAAACACCTACTTTAGCAATATTCAATAGCTCTTCTGTTGGAAATGCTAAGTTTGCAATGAATAAGGACATTGTAAATCCAATGCCTGCAAGAATTCCTGCTCCATACATTTTAGTATAATTAACACCTTCAGGTTTGGATGCAAGTCCAAGTTTAATTGCAAGAAGCGAAAAACCGAAAATCCCGAATTGCTTTCCCAAAAAAAGTCCAAGTATAATGCCTATACTTATTGGATTTGTTAAAGCATCCGTAAAGCCAGAACCAATTGTAACTCCTGCGTTTGCAAGTGCAAAGACAGGCATAATAAAGAATGCAACCCAGGGATGAAGAAGATGTTCAAATCTTTGTAATGGAGTTAATATTTTTTCACAGTTTCCCTCAATTGACTGTACGAGTGTTAATCTGTTTTCATTTGTCAAAACATTTTCACCGTGTTCACCTGATTTTTCAAATTCATCTAAAAGTTGTTTTGTCTCAGTGGTAAACTTGCGGGTATTGATTCTTGAGGAAACAGGAATTGTAAATGCTAGTAACACTCCGGCAACTGTTGCGTGAACGCCTGATTCAAGAAATGCCAGCCACAAGGCAATTCCCATAATTGTATAAACAATCAAGCTTCTTACACCAAGCCGATTAAAAACTATTAACAATAATATTATAGCTGCGCCGATAATTAACGCAGTGATAGAGATTTCAGCAGTGTAGAAAATTGCAATAACTAATACTGCTCCGATGTCATCCACAATTGCAAGAGCCAGAATAAATATTTTTAATGAGAAAGGAAATTTTGGACCGAGTAGTGCCATAATACCAACAACAAAAGCAATATCGGTTGCCATTGGAATTCCCCAACCAGCAGCGCCTTCTTTTCCACCATTGAAATAAAAATAAATCAAAGCAGGTAATATCATTCCACCAAGAGCACCAGCAACAGGCAAAGCTGCTTTCTTGGCTGAAGAAAGTTCTCCAACCAGTAGCTCTCTTTTAATTTCAAGTCCCACAACAAAAAAGAAAATTACCATTAGTCCATCATTAATCCAGTGATGGAGTGAATGCTTTAATACATATCCACCAAAATCAAAAGTTAGATATGTATGCCAAAGATGATGATAAGAATCTGCAAAGGGTGAATTTGCCCAAATCAATGCAATGATTGTGCAGATAATCAGAATAATTCCGCCTGATGTTTCGGCATGCATAAATTCTTGTATTGGACTTAATATTTTTTCAATTGGAGATTTTTTTTCATTATTTATCATTATTTCCTCGATTGTTTAATTATTACTACTAACTTTAAACTCATTTAGTTCAATTTTGGGAAAAATTAATTAACTAATCTTCTCTTCAACGCTTTTAATTTTTTCTTCCATTGTTTGTTCACGATCTGTTCTGGTTCCTATTCTTACATTTGTTGAAATTCTTGGAACTCCCATTTGATGAAGGTGTTCGTGACATTTCTTAATTGCATTGAATACTTCATCCCATTCACCTTCTATGTTTGTTCCGTTTGCGTGAAGAGTTGACTTTAGTCCTGCAGCTTTAAATATCTTTTCACATTCTGCTACATATTTAGAAAGTGATAATCCCACTCCAAGGGGAATTATTGCAACATCAACAATTACTTTCATTTTTCTGCTCCGCTTGTTAATACAAATTTAAATAAATATTGGATTGGATGGGAATAAAAAGATTTAAATCAGTCCCGCTGTTTTCAGAATTAAAATTCCTACTGCGATTGTAAACACTGAACCAAGTGTTGAAATGAGAATTATATTCCCGGCAAGCTTACTGTTTGCACCCATTGCTTCAGCCATAATGAAACTTACAATTGCAGTCGGACACGCAAAAAGTATAAACATTATTCCAAGATCAATTCCTCTGTATCCTATAAAATAAGCTGTTGAAGTTAGAATTAAAGGAATAAGAATTAGTTTAATGAAGGATGAAGTGAATGCAAGGGTTGATGCTTTTTTAATTTGTTCGAGATTTAATGAGCCACCAATTCCAATCAATGCAAGTGGAAGTGCGAGGTCTGATAAAAAATTTCCTGTTGTAATTATTATTGACGGAAGTTTAATTGCAAAGTAAGAAAATGGAAGTCCTACTATTACAGCAACAATCAGTGGATTTAAAAGTATTTCTTTTATGATTGGATTAAAGCTTAATTGATTTGTTTGTCGAAGCGGAACAGTCAGAACAATTACTGCAAGAACATTGTATAGCGGAAGAATAAATGCAAGAATTATGGCAGCTTTACCTAAAGCAGATGTTCCGAATAAATTTGAGATTATGGCGAATCCAACTATTGCAAAATTACTTCTGAAAGCACCCTGAATAAAAACACTTCTGTCTCTTCCATCTTTAATGAAAGGAATACTAATCAACCATATTAAAATAAAACTCGCAATTGTTCCGATATATATAAAAATTATCTGTGGAAAGTTTATCGCTTTACTTAAATCCATTTCAGCAATCTGCATAAAAACCAATGCCGGAAGGGAGACTGAAAAAACAAATTTAGAAGTTACATCAACAAAGTTCTCATTGATGATTTTCATTTTTTTAGAGAAATAACCAAGTGCAATAATTAAAAATACCGGGGCAACAATGTTAGCTGTAAAAAGTATGTTGTTAATCATTAAATATAATTTTGTTATCTTTAACTAAACAAAAACGGTTTTTGATGAAACATCCAATTGAAGAAATTTTTGAAGACAAAATATTAATCAAAAAAATTCAGGCAAAATTACCTAAACTTTTCCAAATTGCTGAATTGGAAAGTCAAAGAGCTGGTAAGATTGGGATGGAAGTAGGATCCGTGAGAGAAAGAATACTTGTTGCATTATTGATATATAAATTTGGTGAAGAAAATGTTAACAATGAAATTCCTATAACCGAATCGGAGACCGATGTAATTGTAAAAGGTTTCCCTTTATCGATAAAGACTAAAACGGGAAATAGTCTATCAGGAATAAAATCAATTTGGACTGTTGACCAGGAAAGTATAAAATCATATTTAAAAAATTATGAACCTCATATGGCAATTCTGCTAGCACAAATTAAATGGAATGATAGGGGAAACTTATTTTTTATTCCTCTTGAGACTCAAATTAAAGTATTCAAATCATTAAATAGAGAAAAATTTTTTAAGATTTACAGAAAAGGAACAAATCCTCGAGGAGTTGAATATTCTGAAAAGGCAATGATAGCGATGATAGAAGATAAATCGACAAGATCAATCGATATACAATGGAAGAAAGAAGACATTTATTATAATCCTTTCAAAAGATGGGTTGAATTATGGGCTCAGGAATGAAAGTAAAAGTTAAAAGTACAGTAACATCAAAATTCGGAACATCGGGAAGAATCAATCACGATTCATCAGCATTTTATAACAGTAGATTATATGAAGAATTAAAAACAGATTTTGATCTCGAATATTTTGAAAATCAAATCAGTCCCGACAAACTTAATAAGGTTTATTGTAAATCCAGTGAAGAGATGCATGAATTACCTGATAATTCAGTACATCTGATGATAACTTCTCCTCCTTATAATGTGACCAAGGAGTACGATAAGGATTTATCTCTAAGCGAGTATTTAGATTTATTAAACAGGGTCTGGAAGGAAACTTACCGGGTTTTAGTTCCTGGGGGAAGAGTTTGTATAAATGTAGCCAATCTTGGTAGAAAACCATACATACCTTTACATAGTTATATTATTGACTCAATGCTGGAAATTGGTTTTTTAATGAGAGGTGAAATTATATGGGACAAGGGCTCAAGTTCCAGTGCTTCTACAGCTTGGGGTAGTTGGTTATCTGCAGCAAATCCTGTTTTGCGTGATATTCACGAATACATTTTAATATTCTCAAAAGGGAATTTCACTCTTCCAAGTAGAAATAAAAAAAGTTCGATTACTAAAAACGAATTTTTGGAATACACAAAGAGCATCTGGAAATTCTCAGCTGCTTCGGCAAAACGAGTGGGACATCCAGCGCCTTTCCCCGAAGAACTTCCAGCAAGACTTATAAAATTATATTCCTTTGAAGATGATGTTGTTTTAGACACATTTGTTGGAAGCGGTACAACATGCATTGCTGCATTAAAATTAAAAAGAAATTATCTGGGTTACGACATAGTTGAAGAATATGTTAAACTAGCAAATAAAAAACTGGAGGAATTGAAAAAGCAGGGTAATTTATTTAGGTAATTTTCTCTGCTATTCCTTCATACATATAGCCAACAATTTTAGGGTCACGTTTCATATAATAATTTTTCATTTCAATTATACTTAATCCCGATAAAGAAATAATTGAGGAAATATTTCTGTTCAGATTACATCCTCCAGCCCAAATGTTCTGAATTGGATTTAATATATGCTGAAGTTTTTGTGTAAAAGGTTTGTCTGCAAGTCCGTGTTCGAGAAAATAATATCTTCCTTTGGGTTTAAGCACTCTGTAAATTTCCTTAAGTGCTAACTCAACATTTTTAATGCTGCAAAGTGTGTAAGTTGAAACCACTGCATCAATACTGTTTTCTTCGAAAGGTAACTTTTCAGAGCTTTGATGTATGAGTTGAACTCTAATCTTACTGTTAGATATTTTTTTCTCTGCTTGCTTTAGCATTCCTTCATTCGCATCAATGCCGATAATGTGTTTTACATTCTCGGGATAGAATTTAAGATTTATCCCGGTGCCAAATCCAATTTCAACAACATTTTCTTCAGTTACTTTACTTAATAAATTTTTCCTCCCTTCATTAATTTGTTCTGAATCCATTGAGAAGTCATAGAGGAATGGAATAATTACTTTGGAATAGAAACCCATTATTCTGCTTTCAGTCTTTCAATTAGTTGAACGAATTTTTCAGGAACAGAAGTCAATTTATTTTTCTTATAATCAAAGAAAGCAATTCCTGTTTTACCAATTGCAATAACATTCCTATTTAGCTTGTTGGTTGCACGATAGAAAAAATCACAGCCGACTTTATGAAAATCATCAACAGTAAGTTCAACTGATAGAATATCACCATAATATCCTTGCGATTTGTACTGAATTGCCGCATCAGTCATTATGATGCTGCTACCATCAATATCAGTTTCCGAGTAACCAAATTGATTTAAGAATCTTATTCTTGCTTCCTGAAAAATTGAAAGAACAGAATCGTTTCCAAGATGCCCACCGTAATTGATGTCTGATATTCTCAAAGGAATATCAGTTTTGAAAATAAATTTTTCCGGCAAATCAATTTTTATTCTTGGCATATTTAAAATTCAATTAAATGATTTGATAAACTTCGATTGGTTCTGACTGACCTTTAATTTTAACCTGAAAATGTCTGACAGGTTTTAATCCATCCAGATTAATTCTTTCGAATACAGCTCTTGAAATCAGAAGTTCTGAATTAAATTCTTTATTGAGTTGTTCTAATCTGGCTGCGACAATTACAGCTCTTCCTGTAATGGAATATTGTTTCCGGTTTTCAGCTCCGACATTTCCTGTAACTACTTCTCCTGCATTAAGCCCGATTCCAATTTTAGTTATGGGTATATCACCATTTTCATTTTTTTCTCTGATAACTTTATGAATCTCAATTGCAGCGTTCAAAGCGAGCTGACAGTCATTTTCGTGTTCGATTGGTGCGCCGAAGATTGCCATAAATCCATCACCCATTATCTGAGTTACAATTCCTTTATGCTTATTTACAATTTCAATCAGCGGTGCGAAAACTTTATTCTGATATTCAATAATTTCTTCCGGTGATTTATTCTCAGCGAACAAAGAAAAATTTCTGATGTCAAGAAACATAATGCAGGCAAACCTGGTTCTGCTTACAATTTCAGTTTGATTATTTAATATATCTTCAACAATCTCTTTCGATACCATTTGTCCGAAGATGTGTTCAATTTTATTTCGCTCTTCTCTCGTTTCAAAATATCGTAATAAAATCTTCTTTACCTGATTTGTTACCATTGCAGCAATAAAACCACTTAGTGCAAATAACAAAGCTTTACCTAAATACATCGGAAAAAATTGTAAAACGGGAGAAATATTTTTTGTTGTGGAATTATCAAGTAAAATCAAAGAAAGTATTGTGAATTCAATAGCTGCAATTAGTCCGCTGAAAATACTTAAGTGTGCATCAAGCTCAAGAGCTGAGAGAAAAATTATAATAAAATAAATTGATGAAATCGGAGTAAGTAATGGATACACGGATGGAATGAAGAATGAATAAAAATATAAAACAATAGTTGGTATACTTATCTCCAGAAAGATGTTTACATATCTAAAAAAGTTAAACCAGCCAAAACCAAATTTAGTCCAGTGTTTTACAACTTTGTTTAAGATTATTGTTCTAAGCAGTAAGAACAAAATCATTCCGGCAGTAATCAGGAAAACAAAAGTGCTGCTGTAGGTTGGTTTGAATTCTTCGCTATAAACCAAACCGATAATAATTATTACGATCAGCATTACAGTAAGAACAAATGCAAGAATTTTTGCGCGGAGTTTCTCACTGCTAACAAGTTCCTGAATTAATTTTTCATCCGGAATTTTTTTATCAATTCCCAGATGATCAAGCAATCTGTTAAGTAAAAAGTCTTTATAAGAAGCCATCAGTTTAATCTAATCTTCTTTGAAATCTTAGTGAACTGAGAACGAGAATAAAAATACCCATTATCAAAAGTACGAGAGCATTGATCCAGAGTTCAGAAAATCCAAGCCCTTTTGAAATTACTCCACGAATTATATTAATAAAATATTTAAGTGGAATTATATACGAAATATACTGAATTATTTCAGGCATGTTTTCTATCGGAAATGCAAAACCAGATAAAAAGACCATCGGCATCATTACAGCAAAAACTGCGATCATCATTGCCTGCTGTTGTGTTTTTGAAATAGTAGAAACAAACAATCCTAATCCAAGAGTTGATAGTATGTAAAAAAATGCGGAAAGAAATAAAAACGGAATGCTGCCTTTAACCGGAATATCAAAAACAATTCGCATTGCTGTTAATACAATTACAATAGATAGGAATCCTAACAAGATAAATGGTACCAGTTTTCCAATAATTATTTGATAAGGTTTTAATGGAGTTACGATTAATTGCTCCATTGTACCGATTTCTTTTTCTTTGACAACTGCGAGTGAAGTTAGTAGCAATGTAACAACACTTAACAATAATCCCACGATGCCGGGAACCATATAATTTCTTGTTTTTAATGTTGGGTTGTACCAAACTCTGATTTCAGGAGAAATACTACCAACCGGGATTATAAGATTTCCACTTTTCTGCATCAATTGGAATGAAATATTTTTAGCAAATTGTAAAATGATCTGCTGAAGATATCCTGCTGCAATTGATGCTGTGTTACCATCAGCCGCATCAAAAATCGCCTGGAGTTTGGCTGTTTCTTTTCTATTTAAACTTTTCTCAAAATCGTTTGGGATAACTAAAGCCACAATAGCTTTGTTGTAATCTAAAGACTTTGTTACTGATTTGTAATCATTCACATAATCCTGAATTACAAAGTAACCTGATGAGGTTAATTCTTCCACAAGTTTTCTTGAAGTTGAAGATTTATCCTGATCAAAAACAACCAGTTTGATTTTTTCGATATCAAGATTTGCAGCATAACCCAAAAATATTAATTGAATAACAGGTGCAATAAGAATTATCCCAAACATTTTTGGATCTCTTTTGAACTGCCGAAATTCTTTTTTTATAAAATTCAAAATTGATTTCATATTGATTCCATTTTCTTTCGGCTTATGATTGTTCCAAGAGTTAATGGAATTAAAGCGAAAATAAGCAGATAAATTATTTGCATAAAATAAGATTCAACACTAACACCTTTGAGCATTATGTTCCGAAGAATTACGATGAAAAACTTTGCAGGTGTAATGTTAGTCAAAATCTGTACTGCGAAAGGCATATTATCAATCGGGAAAATAAATCCCGATAAAATTACTGATGGTAATAGTGAAATAAATGTTCCCAAAGTAAAAGCAATCTGTTGTGAATCAGAAATAACTGAAATAAAAATTCCAAGACTTGCTGATGAGAATAAAAACAAAAGAGTTGTAAGAAATAACTCGAGAAAACTTCCTTTCACTTCAACTCCAAATAAAATATAACTTGCTAATAGAATAAATGCTGCATTAACAAAAGCAATGATCAGATAAGGAATAATTTTCCCGATTAAAAGTTCAAGTGAATTTAATTGCGAAACATTTAATTGTTCCTGTGTTCCTCTTTCTTTTTCACGAACAAGTGTTAGAGAAATAGAAATGACAGAAGTGATTAATAAAATCATCGAAATCAATCCTGGTACAAGAAATCTCGTTGTCTGTAAAGATGGATTGTACCAGAAAATTGGTTCAACAGCAATTGGTTGCTGAGTATTAATTCCCAATCGTGAATAAACTTGCTGTGAAATGTTATTACTCATTTCAAAAGTTGCCATCGAAACATAATTTTTTATTATTGAAGCTGTGTTTCCATCCACACCATCAATAAGAAATTGCAGAGTTACATCCTGTCGAGAAAATATTTTTCTTGAAAAGTCATCAGGAATTACAAGCACACATTGTGCGGCTTTTACATCAAGTATTTTGTCTGATTCCTGAATGCTGTTCAGATACGCAACAACATCAAAGTATTCGGAATTCTTTAATGAGTTTACAAGTTCCCGACTTAGGTCAGATTTCTCCTGATCGTAAACTGCTAATTTTATATGCCTCACATCAAAGTTAATTGCATATCCGAAAATCACCAGTAAAAACACCGGAAAGAAAAATATTACAAACAAAAGTCTGAAATCTCGTTTAAGTTGTCTTACTTCTTTCTTTGAAACTGCAGCAATGAAGTAAAGAGAATTTAAAAATTTATTTATGATATTCATTTCTTATCTACCAGATGAATGAATACATCTTCAAGTGTTGGCATTACTTCATCAATTCTGTAAACAGTAATTGAGTGAGATGTCAAAAGATTTATTATCTGTTCATTACTAAGAAAATTATTATTAACACTAATGTGAATGTTATTACCAAAAATATTTGACTCATCAACAAAGTTTTGTTTTGATAGTATCTCAATTGCGTCTACAACTTTATCACATTCAACTTCAAATATTTTTGATGTTATATATTTTGCTTTTAGTTCTTTCGGATTACCTTCTGCTATAAGTTTTCCGGCATCAATCAAAATGATATTATTGCAATACTCTGCTTCTTCAAGGTAATGAGTTGTTACTACGATTGTTGTTCCATCTTCCGAAAGAGAGTTAATAAGCTCCCAAAAACTTCTTCTTGCGATTGGATCAACTCCGCTTGTTGGTTCATCAAGGAAAACAATCTCAGGTCTGTGAATAACTGCCGTACCAAGTGCAAGTCTTTGTTTAATTCCACCCGGAAGTGAATCGGTTAGAAAATTTTCTTTACCAGTTAAATCCGCAACTGAAAGTACCCATTTTTTTCTTTCTTCAAGTTCTTTGTTTGTTAATCCATAAATTCCACCAAAGAAATTAATGTTTTCTTCTACAGTAAGATCATTGTAAAGAGAAAACTTCTGCGACATATAACCAATTTGCTGCTTAACTTTTTCGGGCTGATTCATAACACTGTAACCACCAACAATTGCATCGCCTGAAGTAGGTTTTAATATTCCGCATAACATTCTTATTGTTGTTGATTTGCCGGCGCCATTTGCACCGAGAAACCCGAATACTTCACCTTTTTTAACAGTAAATGAAATTTCGTTTACTGATATAAAGTCACCAAATTTTTTAGTAAGATTTTTTACTTCTATGCTATTCATTTGTTTATCAGATGGATAAAAACATTTTCAAGTGAAAGGTTAACTACACGATAACTGATTAATTCAATTCCATTCGACGAAAGAATTTGTTTTACCTTTTTGATTACCTCTTCAGTTGATTCTGCAATAAGATTTATTCTGTCACCGAAAATCTGGATTTCAAATCCTTCCATTGCTTTAAGAATTTTATAAGATAGTTTTATATCACTTGTAATTATTTCAACTGATTTCTTACCAACAGAATTTTTTATTCTCTCTGGTGTATCAAGACTAATGATCTCTCCTTTGTGCATCAAAGCGACACGATTACATCTTTCTGCTTCGTCCAGATAAGGTGTGGTCATCAGAATTGTAATCCCTTCTTTAATTAAACTTGAAAGTATTTTCCAGAAATCTCTTCGTGAAACAGGATCAACACCTGTGGTAGGTTCATCAAGAAAAAGTATTTTAGGTTTATGAATCAAGCTGCACGCAAGCGCCAGCTTCTGTTTCATTCCACCGGAAAGCTGATCTGCCAATCGATTTCGAAACGGAGTTAATCTTGTAAAATCCAAAAGCTCATCTCTTCTTGAATGAAAATTTTTCACATTATGAATCTGTGCAAAGAATTCGATATTCTCATCTACAGTAAGATCACCATAAAGACTAAACTTTTGAGAAAGATATCCAATGTTGTTTTGAATTTCTTTTCTGTTATCTAGAATATTTTTCCCGAAAAGATTTACCTGACCGTCATCAGGATTCAAAAGTCCGCATAGAATTTTGATAGTAGTTGTTTTACCGGCTCCATCAGGACCAACAAGTCCAAACATTTCACCTTCTTTTACTGTAAGCGATAGGTTATTAACAGCGATTAATTCTCCGTAGGACTTAGTCAAACCTTTAATTTCTATTATATCCATTTTAAAAATCTTAAGATTTCACTTTTGCAATTTGATAATCGCGTCTGCCGGAATACCGGATTTCAGTTCATAATCAGGATTATCAATTTTTACTTTAACTGCAAAGACAAGTTTAGTCCTTTCTTCTTTCGTCTGAATGTTTTTGGGAGTAAACTCTGCTTCAGGTGAGATAAATATTATTTTACCTTTATAAGATTTATCGGGAAAAGCATCCACTTTAACATCAACTGCCTGACCAAGTTTTATCTTTGGGAGATCTTTTTCATTAACATAAACCATCAATTCAACCTGCGTTAAGTCGGATATTTTTATAAGTGAAGACAGATTTGTAACTGTTTCGCCCGTCTCAACAAACCTTTTAACAACTACACCACTGATAGGTGCAGTAACAAAACAGTCATTTAAATTCTTTTTAATCAGTTCAACATTGGCTTTAAGTCTTTCAACATTAGCCATTACCTGCTTAAGTTCTTCGGGTCGCGAAATGTTTTGAATCTTTGAGTAATTTTCTTTTGAGGAATTAAACTGAGCAAGTGCTAGTTCATACTTTGCAACTGCATCTTCATATTGTTTTTTACTTATGGATTTTGTCTGATAAAGATTTTCAAATCTTATTTTGTCATTTTGTGCCGTCTGAAGATTTATTTCTGATTGTTTCAATAGTTGTTCTGCTTGCTGAATATCTTCTTTCCGTGCACCGTTTCTGACCAATTCGTATTGAGCTTCTGCTGATAATAATAATGCCTCTGCTTCCCGCAATTTTATTTTATAAATAATCGGATCAATAATTAATAATGTATCTCCGACTGAAACTTTATCTCCCTCATCTTTGAATATTGAAATTACTTCTCCGTTTACCTTTGAAGAAACAGTTACATTCGTTGCTTCGATAGTGCCTGTAACTTCTATTAAATTTTGATTGTCTTCAGTACTACATCCAGCAAATAAACTAACAGTTAAATAAAACAGAAATAAAAATTTTATGTTTTTCATTTGATTACCTTTGGAAAAATTTTGTCAAAAATCTTCTTGCCTTTTGGAGTTAAAATCCCATTAAATAAAATCTCAAAAGAATGAATAAAAGCTTCTTTATAGTTAAACTTTTGGTGATAAAGAAAATCAGGATGAACGACTGAACGAATGGTATTTACAAAAATGTGAATGATAAGCTCAATTGGTTTCTCAATTATGATTCCTTCAATCTGACCTTGTTTTATAATACTACCTAAAGCTGTGAAAGCTCTTTTTGTTCTGAACTCGTCTATTTCTTTCCACAATTCAGGTGTATGAATTTGAAGGTCTTTCAACCATTTTTCAGAAAACTTTACAACAACGCCAGCCATTACTTCAAATAACATTATCACTTTTGTTAATGAGTCATTCTCTGATTTTATAATCTTTTCAATTTTATCGCTCACTTCATTCATAAGTTTTAAAGCCACAGCTTTAACCAGATCGTCTTTACTTGAGAAGAATTTGTAGATTGTCTTTTTGCTTATTCTTAATTCACTGGCAATCTGGTCAACGGAGACAAAGTAAAAACCATCCTGCAAAAATTTTGAAGTGCAAAACTGAATTATTTTATCCTGCTCAGCGGAGTTTTCCGTTTTTTTAATCCTAGCCATTGGAAACTATTTTCGTTTTATTAGTTTCCAAATTAAATCAGTGTTGAATGAAAAACAAGTCTTTAGTTGAATTAAAAAAAGATTGAGACAAACATCACTTGCTTGAAGCTGAAATAAATTATTTCTATAATTGAACAGAATATTTTTGAGGGTGCTATGAAATATCATTTTATCTTTTCCTTCATTCTTTTTCAGTTAATAATTTCTTTCTCTGTTTTTTCACAATCAAAAGTTGATACGGATATTGAAGCTGCATTGACAAATGCCCGTAAAGGGATATTCTGGGGATTGATGAATATTCCGGTGAAGAAAGCGAAGCTTGAGAAATCATTGATAAATAATGATATGTTGATAGCCAAAGTTAAAATTGCAAAAGAACTGAATGGTGTAAAAATCGAATCAACAGGTTATAACAACACAAATGAAGTAACAATTGTACTTTATCGGTCTGCAGATAGTTTAATAAAAGATGGATATATCAAAAAAGGCGATCTGGAAATCTATTCTGATGATGAGTAATTATTTTAAAGAAACCACTTGACTTATTAATTAATTTTTTGTAACTCTGTAACAGAAATTACAATATTTGTTAAAATTGTAAGCAGAGTTACAAATGAATCCTTCCCGTTTGATAGAAATTTTTCTTCAGGTAATCAGAATAAATGCATTGAGCGCTAATGAAAAACCTCTGGCTGATTTCATTAATTCCTTCCTCTCGCAACTCGGTTACAAAGTTGAATTCGATGATTCTGCAAAATTCACAAACAGCAACACTGGTAATTTAATTTGCAAAGTTGGGTCCGGTGGCGATTTTGTTCTTACAGCTCATATGGATACTGCTCGACCAACTGAAAATGTAAAACCAGTAATCAGGGAAGACCGTATTACTTCATCAGGTGATACTGTGCTTGGTGTTGATAATCGTGAAGGAGTTGCAGTTCTTCTTTATACTCTTGAAAAAATCGCTTTAGATAAAATTTCCGTGAAGGATTTTACAGTCGCATTTACTACCTGTGAAGAAACAACTTTATTTGGTTCAAAATATCTTGGACTAAACGGAAACATAAAAAAGGGATTTGTATTTGATTCCGGTTATCGCCCAGGGAGTTTTATTTATTCAGCTTGCGGTGCAATCGGATTTAATCTTAAGATCTTTGGAAGAGCATCACATTCCGGAATCGCACCTGAAAAGGGAATCAATTCACTTCTTATAGCTGCTAATGCAATAACAAAACTTCCACTTGGAAGAATTGATGAAGAAACTACGATGAACATCGGGACATTGAAAAGTGGTTCGGCTGTAAATGTTATTCCCGAATTAACTGAAATGGTCGGTGAAGTTCGTTCATTCAATCTTGATAAGGCAGAAAAATATTTCAGACAATTGGTTAACACTTTTGAAGATGAAGCTAATAAACTAAACGCTCGTATTGAATATGATTATTTCTGGGATTTCAAACCTTATACTATCAAAGAAAACTCTGATGTTTATAAAGAGATTGTAAAAGCACTAACTAAAGTTGGGTTAGTACCCAATCCCAAAATTTCTCTTGGTGGTAGTGATGCAAACTCACTTAACGCAAATGGAATTGAATCTGTGAATATTGGGATTGGTGCACA
Source organism: Ignavibacterium sp. (assembly GCF_025998815.1). Lineage (NCBI taxonomy): Bacteria > Pseudomonadati > Ignavibacteriota > Ignavibacteria > Ignavibacteriales > Ignavibacteriaceae > Ignavibacterium > Ignavibacterium sp. The sequence continues at coordinate 2,052,160 of NZ_AP026678.1, read as the reverse complement.
GAATCCTCATTCAAATGATGAGTTCGTTTATATCGAAGATTTAATCAAGTCAGCAGAAATAGCGCTTGAACTAGTTAAGAAGGATTGACCTATGAAAAAAATTTCTTTGATAATTATAATTGTTTTTTCTTCAATTATTCTATCTCAAAATAAAGGTTACCTGGTAATAATTGGCGGCGTTCACACGATTGAAACTTCTAAGAAATTTATTGAACTTGCTGGTGGTAAAGATGCTCGGATAGTTATCATTCCAAACGCCGGGTCAAATCCAATTAAAAACAGCGAACTTCATAAAAAAGAATTCGAAGAGCTTGGTGCAAAGGCAGATTATCTTTTATTTACAAAAGAAACTGCTGATGCTGACTCAAATATTAAGAAAATGAATTGGGCTAATGCTGTCTATTTTCTTGGAGGTGATCAAAGCGATCTTACGCGAGATATGCTTGGTACAAAACTTCTTGACAAAGTTTTTGATATTTATAATAATGGAGGTGTTGTTGGTGGCTCAAGTGCTGGTGCTGCAGTTATGAGTGAAGTAATGATAACCGGCAATGAATTGATGAATAAAGATTCAACTTCGGCATTCATTTCAATTCAAAAAGGGAATATTGAAACAAGCAAGGGATTTGGATTCATTAAGAATGCAATTATTGATCAACATTTTCTTAAAAGGAAAAGACACAACAGATTAATTACACTTATGTGTGAACATCCTGATTTGCTTGGAATTGCTATTGATGAATCAACTGCGATAATAGTAAAACCAGATGAAACATTTGAAGTAATTGGTAACAATCAGGTTTTGGTTTATGATCCTACTGAAGCAAAAAATATCAGAGAGGATAAAAGAGGAAATCTCGGAATTACAGGAATGAAAATGCATCTTCTGATAAGTGGTGATAAATTCGATTTAAAATCAAAAAAAGTTATTGAATGACAGAACAGAAGAGAAAATTCCGTCTTAGAGTACCAAACACTTATTTGTTGATTTTCTCACTATTGGTACTAATTGCAGCATTGACCTGGATTATTCCTGGTGGAAAATATGAACGAATGCTTCTTAATGGAAGAGAAGTTGTAGTTCCGAATTCCTTCAAATATGTTGATAGTCATCCACAGGGAATTTTTGATTTATTCATCTCACCACTGAAAGGATTTGTAGAAGCAGGACTCATTATCGGCTTTGTTCTTATCGTTGGTGGTGCATTCAATGTTCTTGCAAGAACCGATGCAATAAACTCATTCATTAACAAACTTGCAAAAGCATATAAGACATCAAAGTTGTTACAAAATCTCTTCATTCCGGTTTTATTGCTTATGTTTTCTCTTGGCGGTGCAACTTTTGGAATGAATGAAGAAATAATTCCTTTTGTTTTAATAATCGTTCCGATTTGTCTTGCACTTGGATATGATTCAATTGTTGGTGTTGCAATTCCGTTGATTGGCGCTCACATAGGTTTTGCTAGTGCATTCTTAAATCCTTTTAATGTCGGTATTGCTCAGGGTATCGCGGAAGTTCCTCTCTTCTCCGGAATTGGTTACAGAATGATTTGTTGGGCAGTATCAACATTTGTAGCAATACTGTTTCTTTTATGGTATGTAAACAGATTGAAAAAAAATCCTCGAATCAGTCCAATGTATGAAGAAGATGAGATCAGAAGAAAGAACGAACACTTTGATGTAATTTATAATAATGATAATCATTTCTCGCTAAAGCATAAAGCTGTTCTCATAACATTTGTTTTATCATTAGTGCTACTTGTAGTAGGTGTTGTTGAATTTCACTGGTACATTGAAGAAATAGCCGGAATGTTTTTTATAATGGGAATTGTAGTTGGAATTATTGGTGGATTAAAAAGTGATGATTTAATTAAAGCGTTTGTAGATGGTGCTAAAGATCTTGTCGGAACTGCTTTAATAATTGCTTTGGCAAGAGCAACCCTTGTCTTGTCGAGAGATGCAAACATTATTGATACAATTCTTTATGGATTATCTCCGTACATTGAATCTTCTTCACCGATTTTTGCTTCACAAAAAATGTTTATAGTACAGGCAATAATTAATTTTTTCGTTCATTCAGGAAGTGGACAAGCAGCACTTACAATGCCTATTATGGCTCCGCTTTCAGATCTTGCAGGTGTAACCAGACAAACAGCAATACTTGCTTTTCAGTTTGGTGAATACACGAACATTATAATTCCTACATCAGCAGTAACAATGGGAGCTTTATCAATGGCTCGCGTTCCCTGGGATAGATGGGCAAAATGGGTTTTACCTTTAATGATTGTTCTTTTTATTCTTGGTTTTATTTTACTTATTCCACCAAACTTATTCGGATGGCATTAAAAAGGATTTAATATTTTATCAACAACTAAAAGAGGTGCACTATGAAAAACTTTACTTTTTTCCTTCTTGTTTTTTTGATTGGCTTTGCTGATGTATTCGCGCAAGCAACATTCAGCACCGGCCAGATTGATGTGAATGTAGGCACTTACGGAAGAATCAGATTGTTAACAACCGGCGACCAGGTTAGACATTTACAAAGAGCTTCAGCCCTTGTTGGTGTTGGACCAAATGCAGTTTGGGATTATCAAAATGATGCTGATGTTGAAGTTCCAACTACATTAGTAACTAATCCACAACTTAGTGATTATGAAATTACCGGAAGTTATAACAATGCTTATAGCGGACTATCTCCAGACGTTTTAATTAATTACAATATTTATGGTTGGAATAATACTGAGTATATGATTTTAAAGATGACAGTTAAGAACAGGGAAACTTCAGCAATTAATGCTAAAATTGGTTTGGATATTATTCCAGAACTCGATCAGACATATGGAAATGATACAGTAACATATTTGCCAGCAAATGGAATTATCAGATTTCATAGAGGCAGTGCAAGGAATATGGGATTAAAACTTCTTTCTCACAATCTTCATTCATTAATTTCTTTTGAGTGGTTTAACGGATATACAGCAGATACAAACTATTGGAACTGGTTAAATTATGGTTCAATTCAAAATCAATATCCAGGCGGTGTTGAAGGACCTGTTACAATTCCGTCTCAATCTTTTGTTAATCTAAATCCAAATGATTCAATAGCTGTTTTTTACGCTTTTGCAATTGGTGAAAACGAAAACGAAATTATTGCAGCAATTTCGGAAGCACAAACAAAATATAGCACTGTTCTGAGTGTAGATAAAAAAATTTCTGAAATTCCAACAGGTTATTCCTTAGAACAGAATTATCCAAATCCATTTAACCCGAATACTAAAATTCAGTTCTCGGTGAATAAAGCACAATCTGTCTCTCTTAAAGTTTTTGATGTACTTGGTAATGAAATAGCAACTTTAGTTAATGAAGAACTAACCCCTGGCATTTATGAATATAACTTTGATGCATCCAATTTGAGCAGTGGAGTTTATTACTACAAACTTCAATCTGGCAATTATTCTGAAACTAAGAAAATGATTCTGATGAGATAAAATATAACTGTCACGCTGAGTTAATCGAAGCGTGACAGTTTTTAATAATTATGGTAAGTCGTTATAAAGAAATACGAGAAAAAATTCAAAGCAAGTTTGATTCTCTTCCAAACAATCAACGGAAGGTTGCTGATTTTGTAATTGATAATTTTGATAACATCCCTTTTGTTGATGTTCATGAGGTTTCAAGACTTGTTGGAGTAAGCGTCGCGTCTGTAATAAGATTTGCGCAAAGTGTTGGATTTACAGGATTCAGCGAACTTCGTGATGCTGTTTCAGATTCACTCAAAAAACATCTGAAGAAAAAAGAAATATTTCCGCTGTTTGAAAAAAGTAATCTTGAAAATGATTTACTCACTTCGGTTGCAAATATGGATGTTAAGAATATTAACGATACTCTATCCATAATTGATCGTGAAGTGTTTAATCTTGTCATTGAAGAAATTGTTAAATCTAACAGAGTCTATACCGCCGGACTGGGAATATCTTATCTTCTTGCAGAAATTCTTTCTTATCAGCTAACTCAGGTTGGAGTTGATGCTTCAGTATTAAAACATACACACACTTTGTTTCATGAGCAGATTTTATATATGAACAAAAATGATCTGTTAATGTGCTTTTCATTTCCACCATACTCAAAAGAAACTGTGGATGTTGCAAAATATGCCCATCAGAACGGAATAAAAGTGATAAGCATTACGAACAAATCAACATCACCAATAGCTGTATTCTCAAAGGCGGTGCTTACAGTAAAAAGTGAGAACATGCTTTTTACAAATTCATTCGCTGCTATTTCAGTAATAATAAATGCAATCGCAACTGCTTGTGCTGTTAAGAATAAAGCAAAGGCGAAAAAAGTTCTTAAAGAGAGTGAAAAAATAATGATCGAACAGGATCAGGTTATTTTATAATTATCTGATAAGGAGTCAGATATGAAAAAGATATTATTAATTATTCTTTTGTTTTCATTTCATCTGTTTGCTGGAACAACAGGTAAATTAGCCGGTGTGATTAAAGATGCTGATAACGGCGAACCACTCGTTGGTGCAAATGTTCTGATTGAAGGGACTTCATTTGGTGCAGCCACTAATGCAAATGGAGAATATGTTATCCTCAACATTCCACCCGGAAGATACAATGTGCGAATTTCTTTCATTGGTTATGAAACTGTTTTGATGCAGAATGTTGCAATCATAGTTGATCAGACCACAAACTTGTCTGTGAATTTAAAACCGCAGACAGTTCAGGTCGGAGAAGTTGTTGTAACTGCAAAAACTCCTCTGATACAAAAAGATTTAACAAGCTCAATATCGGTTATTAGTCGTGATGAAATTGAAGCACTTCCTGTTTCAACTTTTACTGAGTTACTTTCACTTCAGGCAGGAGTTGTAGGAAGTGGTTCAAATCTGCATGTTCGTGGTGGAAGAGCTAACGAAATTGCATATATGATTGACGGAATGCTTGTGGTTGATCCATTGCTCGGTGGACTTGCAACACAGGTTAATAATGATGCAATTCAGGAAATGAGTTTACTAAGCGGAACATTTAATGCTGAATATGGAAATGCCTTGAGTGGTGTTGTCAACATCGTTACTCGTGATGGTTCTGATAGACTTTCCGGGAAGTTTGAATACAGAACTTCAGAATTTGGAATAGAAAGATATCAGAGTTTACACGAATCAAGAGTTAACGGAAGTTTGAGCGGTCCGCTTCTTACTAATGATTTAAAGTTTTTTATTTCTGCCGAGCAGGATAAAAGAGGAAGTTATCTTCCATTTGGATATAATAACGACAGGACTTTTTTTACAAAGCTAACAACCACTGCTATTCCTTATGTAAAAGTCTCGCTCTCAAATCGTGGTAGTTTGGGAAGAAGACAAAACTATAGTCACGAATTCAAATATATTCCTGAGCAATATCTCAGAAGAAGAACTGATAGCTGGCAGACAGGACTTTATATTACACATACTGTTCAGAACAATTTCTTTTATGATTTAAAGTTTTCTTACTTCAATCAGGGTTTTTATTCCGGAATTGATAAAGATACATCGCAATACCTTTCAACATCACAAAGAGAATATCTGCCAATCGGAACTGGCTTTGAATTTTTTGCCAAAGCAGATCCACTTGAATTGATTGATAGCAGAACAGTTACTCTTGACGGAAAACTTGATGCAGTATGGCAGTTTAATAATACAAATGAAGTTAAGTTCGGAGCATCATACAAAAAGCATCGTTTAAAATATTTTTATGTGTATGATCCTAAAAGAAATTTTCCTTATAAGAATGATTATGTAACAGAACCCTTTGAGTTAGCCGGATATATTCAGGACAAAATTGAATTGCCGTATCTGGTAATTAATCTCGGATTGCGTTTCGATTATATGAACGCAAATATCACTTTCAGAAACAATCCGCTCGATCCGAATTCATTGGTAAAAGCTAAATCAAGATCACAACTTTCTCCAAGAGTTGGAATTGCTCATCCAATTTCTGACAGAACGAAACTTCATTTTTCATACGGACACTTTTTCCAGAATCCTGATTTTCAATATCTGTTCGAGAATAACCAATATGATTTGAATGTGAGAGAACCTTTGATTGGGCAGCCCGGACTTGATGCACAAAGAACAATTTCTTACGAGGTGGGAATTGCTCATCAGTTTTCAGATAGAATAGCAATCAATCTTACAACCTATTACAAAGACATAACTGGTCTTATCGGAACAAGATATTATTTCCCGTTTCAGGATGGAAGATATATTGGTTATACACTTTATGTTAATGAAGATTATGCAAATGTAAAAGGTTTCGAAATTAATCTTGATATAAGACCTGACAGATATTTCTCTGGCGGACTGAGTTATACTTATTCAGTTGCAAAAGGAAGTGCATCTTCAGAAACAGAACAATATCCGGGCACGCAGGAATCAACACTTCTCTATTATCTGGATTTTGACAGAACACATGTTCTTAATGTAACGGGAAGTTACACAATTCCCGAAAATGAAGGACCCGTTTTATTTGACAAACACATTTTTGACAGAATGGATTTCAGCTTTGTGTTTAGAGCAAGTTCAGGTGCTCCTTACACTCCTGGTGGAAGAGATGTTGGTTTTGTTATAAAGAATTCTTTAAGACAACCGGGAACATATACTTTGGATTTAATGATCGGAAAAGAATTCGAAATTATGAACCAATTGAAAGTCAGGTTGTTCGCAGAAATTCTAAATGTGACTGATCATAGAAACATACTTTATGTTTACAGAGATACCGGTGAACCGGATTTTACTTTTGAAGGAAATCATTCGGTTGAATGGATGCGTGATCCTTCAAACTTTGGTCCACCAAGATCAATTAGACTTGGAACAACAATCAGATTCTGATAAAATATTAAGCAAAGGAATTTGAAGATGAAAAAAATCATCATTCTATCTGTTATAATTTTTCTAACACAGAACATTTTTCCTCAAAGCAAAAAAGAAATTGAAGAGCAACTTTCCCGAAGTAATCTTGAAAAAGTTTTTGGAATAGTTGATCGTGCTGCAGGAATACACAATGCAAGTAACATCGGACTGTTTTTCGAGAATCGTGGCAAACTTTATCCGAGAAGAATCACACAAGGACCTTCGGGCGAATTTCCAATCAACAGTACAAAACACTATATCTATCGTGTTAATCCCTGGGTTGGAATTCCCGGAAATGTTGTACAAGGTTTGCATACAACAAATGAAGAGTGGGAAGCCATTGGTGGTTATCATAATCCTGATTTGGCTCAGATAGCATTCAGTGATAATCCACAAACCTGGCATCCAGTAAATGGTTGGCCAGTTAAAGATGAAAACGGGAATAATCTTTTTCTTTCAGATCAGGATAGTTATTGTGTTTACAGTGATAGTAATAATTCGAGAGAAATTTTGGGACTTCAGGTGATTCAAACTGGTTATGCATATGGAATTCAATTCGCAAAAAATATTCTTTTTTACAAATTCCAGATTGTAAATAATGGACAACGCGATTTAGATAGTTTGTACTTCGCTTTATACAGCGATATTGATGTTGGAAATGTCAGTGGTGGTGTTCCTGAATACGGTGATGATAAAATTGATTTTATCAAAGAAAGAAATCTTGTTTACTTTTTTGATGATGGAGTTTCATCTGAATGGCCTGGTGGCAAAACAGGTTTCTTTGGAATTGCAATGTTAAAAACTCCCAATGTAAATGGTCAAATGCTTGGCATTACCGATATGCATTACAATTTATATGATGATGATCTTGATATAGATTCAGTTCAGTATGGAATCATGTCAAGCAGTCCGTCTTTATATAATTCATCGCTTGGTCCAAGATATTTCCATATCGGAAACAATACCAATCTTCATTATGATGATCCTGCAACTATTCCTGCTTCAGGTTTAGATTTGGTCGCTACATTATCATCAGGTCCATACAGATTAAATCGTGGTGACACACTAACTTTTGTAACAGCTTTTGTTGCAGGTGAAACAAAAGACGAAATGCTTGCTGCTGCAACTGCTGCTCAGCAAACTGTTGATGCAAACTTTAATCTTCCCAAACCACCTGAAAGACCAAAATTATTTGGTGCAGCCGGTGATAAATCAGCAACTCTTTATTGGGATGATCGCTCTGAAAAATCTCCCGATGCTTCCTCAGGTGAATATGATTTTGAAGGATATAGAATTTACAGAAGCAAAGACAAAGGAATTAATTGGGAAAGAATTGCTCAGTTTGATGTTCGCAACGGTTTAGGTGAAGATAAAGGAATTCAATACAGTTATACTGATACAACAGTAATTAATGGCTTTGAATACTGGTATTCAATCACTGCTTATGACAGAGGAAGTAACATAGTTCCCAGTCTTGAAAGTCCGATTGGAAACACACTTGCTGCGGAAAACACAATCGCACTTACTCCAAGATCAAATGCTTTGGGAAGAGAGCCGGTTTCAGGTTACGATATTCAGCAGTTGAACGGAAATTCAAATTATGTTCTCAATGTTCAGCCGATTGATAACGAAGAACTTGCTGGTGGAAATTATGATGTTACATTCTCATATCTTCCCAAAGTTGAAGAGGGAAATGCAAAAACCCAAATTACAGTTACAATCTCAGATTCAAATCAGACAAAACCACTTAAATATGGTTTTAAGTTTAATTCAGCTAATAACTTTGATTTAATAAATCTTTCTACTGGTGAAATCATTCGTGCTGGTTATAATTATCCTTCAGGTGGAAGAGAGGTTTTGATTGGCGGACATGGTTTAAGAGTTCGATTTACAGATGCCCCAGGTGCAACTGCTGATGAAAGACCTGAGCAGGGCGATTTGTTTACTGTTTCTTATGCTGTTAATGTAGTTAAAAATCAAACTCAGAGTGTGGTTGAAGAACGACCGTTTAATCTTAATCAGATTCAGTCAACAACTGATGGAGTAGTTTTTTCACTTAATAAACCTGATATAATTAAAAGCGTTTCCAGAATAGGTGGAACTGATAATCTTACAATTGATTTCACTGTTGTTGCGGAGACATTAATTCAGCAATCACTTTATTTTGTAAATGTAATAGGAAACGGAATCTCGGATGGAAATCCATTTATAATAATAAATGTTATAAACAACTCAACTCCCGCTGATACAATTATTGCTGCAGACAGTGTATTCAATCTCGGAACATTTACATTCAACGGAATTCAGGGAAGAGTTCAGTTTCCTGCATCTTTAATTCCTTCTGCAGGAAACAGATTTTCTGTAGAAGTAATCAAACCTGTTGAACCGAATATGAAAGATAGTTATTCATTTAAGATAAAAGGTCCAACTATTAAACCTGAACTTATCAGAGAAAATATCAGTAAAATAAGAGTTGTTCCCAATCCTTATGTAGCATCATCTCTTTATGAACCGGAATTTGGTGAGTTAAGAAGAGAACCACTGAGACAGATTCAATTTGTTAATCTTCCACCTGAATGCACAATTTATATTTTTACTGTTGATGCTGATTTGGTGAAAACTATTTATCACAATTCAAATAATGGTACTGAAGTATGGGATTTAAGATCTGAAGGCGGAAGAGAAATTGCTCCGGGAGTTTACATCTATCTTGTGAAATCCGGAGACATTGAATACAAAGAAAGATTTGCAGTAATTAAATAATTATACAATTACTGATTTATTCAGGAGAATAAAATGAAAAAGATTTTTATAATATTGATGATTTTATTTAATGCAATCAGCTTTGCACAGAATCCAAACCTTGGTACAAGCGGAGCGCAATTTTTACAGATACCAGTAAGTGCCAGATCAGAAGCACTTGGCAATGCAATCGTCGGCTTAGCTGATGATGCAGGTTCTGTATTCTATAATCCGGCTGGAATAGTTAAAGTTAAAAACATTGAAGTGTTTTTCTCATATGCAAAATGGTTTGATTTGTTTGACCTGAATGCTGCCTCAGTTGTTTATAACGCCGGTGATTTTGGTTCGCTTGGTGCAAGTATGATTTTATTCACTACAGGTAAAATGGAAATTACAACTGAAGAAAATCCAAACGGCACCGGAAGATATTTTGATGCAGGTGATTTGGCATTGGGAATCACTTATGCAAGATATCTTACTGATAGGTTTAATGTCGGATTAACAATTAAATATGTTCATCAGCAAATCTGGAATGAAACAGCAAACGGTTTTGCATTCGATATCGGGACTCAATATCTGATTGATTTTCAGAATCTTACAATTGCTATGAGTATGACAAACTTTGGTGGGGATATGATGTTTGATGGTCCGGACCTGGATGTTGTGCATCTTAAAGATCCCAACTTTCCTATTAGCAGATTAACTCCTGCACGATTAAAAACTGATGAGTATCCTTTACCATTACATTTTCAGGTAGGAATTGGTTTCGATATTTATCAGACGGATTTTATGAAGATACGCGGTGGCATTGATGCTACACATCCGAATGATAATAAAGAACGTGTTCACTTCGGTAGCGAAATATCATTCTTCGATAGATTATATATTCGTGGTGGATATAAATTAAACTATGATGATCAGAAGTTCAGCTTTGGTGCAGGTGCAAATGTTCCGTTCTCAGATACATTTGTTTACTTTGATTATTCGTACTCAGTTTATGATTTGCTTCCAAGTGTGCACAGAATTTCATTAAAATTAACTATGTAGAAGGCGATAAATCCGTAAAAACATAATAGCACGCAGATGACACAGATTAAACTGATTTTCGCAGATAGAATTTCGTGTTAATCAGTCAAATCACGTTTATCTGTGTGTTAATCAAGATAAAATCTTACTCGACATTTAATGATAATGCAACTGAAAAATATCATCACTCTCATTTTCACTTTTAATCTTATTATCACTCTTCCTCTCTTTGCTCAGGGCTATGTTTGCGCAATTGGCGGTGGATCAGAAAATTATAATGATTGGAGCGATGCACCATACAGTTGGATTGTTCAGAAAGCTGATAGTGGAAAAATAATAATCATTGATGTTACTGATGCTACAAGCTGGCTTCCAAATTATTTTATGTCACTTGGTGCGGATACTGCTTATAACAAAACCATCGCAACAACCTCTGCAGCAAATCTTCAATCAACTTATGATGAACTGTTAACTGCAAAAGCAATTTTCATTCGTGGTGGTGATCAGTGGGATTATATCCGTTTGTGGAAAGGAACAAAGGTTGATTCTGCAATTCAATATGTCTTTAATAACGGTGGAGTAATTGCAGGAACAAGTGCAGGTGCAGCAGTACTTGGCGATGTTGATTTCAGTGCGCAGAACGGTTCAGCTTATCCTGATGAAGCTTTGCAAAATCCATTCTACAACCGGATGAAATTTGAAAATAATTTTCTGAAACTCGTACCAAATGTTTTGTTCGATACTCATTTTATTGAACGAGGACGACACGGAAGATTAATTGCGATGATTTACAATCAGTATTTCAACTTTGGTATAGATTTAATTGGTGCCGGTATTGATGACAGAACTGCAATTTGTATTTCGCCAGATGGAGTTGGAGAAGTGATGGGAAGTGGTGCTGTTTCAATTTTTTATAAAGATAATCTTACGAAATATTCACCATTCACATCCGGTAAGTACACAATTGAAAATTTAAAAACTCACATTCTCACCAAAGGATGGAAATTTAATTTCATCACTAAAGAAATTACTTTCATTCCGTCTTCAGCAAAAGATGTTGATACAAACAGAAGCTGGCAATTTCCTTTAACTGATTTTTATTTAACCGGAAGTAACAACATTTCTTCTTTACTCAATACAAGTTTTTCTGAATTTCTTTCCGCAGTTAATAGTAGTAATGTAGTTATTATCAGTCATCCGGGATTTAGTATTTCACTCTCGACAATAACGAGTTATCTGAGCAGTAATAGTTTCAACTACTCAGTTGTTAATATCACCAACTCTAATCTTAACGATGCAAATGAAGCAGCTAAAATCAGCGTTGGAACTTGCTTTGTTTTTGCCGGAGATTCATTAAATGTTTTATCATACCTGAACCAAACAGGTAATCTTGTTCCCGATGCATTCCAATTATCAGTACAATACGGTAAACCAATTTTCTTTTTTGGTAATGCAGGAAAAATTTCCGGAGAAAAGTTTGTCGGGAATACAGACACAGATGTTTATGCGTCATATCGCGGAAAGATGAAATTAAATGAAGGAATAAATCTTTTCGGTGATTTAATCTTTCAGCCAATGCTTTTTGATGATTCGGATTTTTACGAAAACAGAATGAGTTCAGTTTTGTTGGGAATGATGAGAAGCAGAAAAAGACTTGGACTTTATTTGAACAGCAGCAGCTATGTTAAAATTTTATCCTCAGATAAAAGTGTGAGCGGCGTTTCCGCAATTCCTTATCTGATTGTCGATGCACGGGAAGCTACAAAAGTTGATTCATCAACTTACAGAGCGATCAACAGTATTGGACCCAGACAAGTTGTTGCATTTGATCATCTAAGATTTTCTCTTACGAATTATCCGCAAATAAAATATTTAACAGAGCAGGGAAGATTTGATTTTCTTACTGAGGTTAATGAAGCAACATCGGACATTCAACCAAAAGAATTTATTCTTTATCAGAATTATCCAAATCCGTTTAATCCAGAAACAAAAATAAAATTCAGTATTCCAAATGTCATCCTGAGTTTATCGAAGGATGACAGAGACGATGTCACTCTTCGACAAGCTCAGAGTGACAGAAAAGTCTCTTTGAAAATTTATGATGTACTTGGTGGTGAAATTGCAACATTAGTTAATGATTATAAACCCGCCGGCACATATGAAGTCGAATTTGACGGAACGAATCTTTCCAGTGGAATTTATTTCTATCGATTATCAATCGGAAATTATTCAGTAACAAAATCAATGGTATTATTGAAATAAAAATGTAGGGACAGGGCTTGCCCTGTCCGAATAATTGAAATGATAAGAAGAGAAACGGGTGAGGCAAGCCTCACCCCTACGAGAAGCAAATAAAATAAAATTAGGGATAAGGCTTGCCTTGTCCAAATATCTCCTTACAGTTAGAAAAATGAAATATGAATGGTAGTAAAAAAGAATACCCACAGCGGAAAAGAAACAGGTTAAGAGAATTTGATTATTCGAATGACGGATATTACTTCATTACAATTTGTGTTGATGAAATGGTAAATTGTTTTGGAAAAGTAGAGTCATCAGATGTTATTCTAAATGACTATGGTAAAGTTATAAAAACAATATTAACAGGTCTAAGTACGAAATATAAATGCTGTGAAATTGACTATTATATAATAATGCCAAATCATATTCACTTTATTATGATAATAGATAATTCAAATAAAAATCTTACTTGTAGTGTCCCTAAGATTGTAGGTGCTTTTAAGTCGGTTACTACCATTGAGATACATAAAATGGGTTTGGAAAACTTTAAATGGCAAAGAAGTTACTATGATCGGATAATCAGAAATGAGAGCAAATTGTTTTACATCCGACAATATATAGAACAGAATCCTTTAAGATGGGAATTAGAAAAGGACAATCCAGAAAATTTAGAATTAATGTAGGGACAAAGCTTGCCTTGTCCAAAGAAAGAGGAGGGAAGGGCAAGCCCTTCCCCTACAAAAAAATATAAGGTAATTCATATGAAAAAAATATTTGTTATAATCACCTTAACATTTAACCTCATTGTTGCACAACAAACACCGCTCGAAAAATCAAACTTCACAAAACTTACCTCGCACGATGAACTAAAACAGTTTATTCAGGAGGTTGATTATAATTCTGATTTGATAAAAACAGAAGTACTTACTAAATCAATCGAAGGCAGAGAGCTTTTTGCAGTTTATTTTTCGAAAGATGAATTTGGTGTTGATAAAACCAAATTGAAAGTTTTAATCTTTGCACAACAGCACGGCAATGAGCAGTCGGGAAAAGAAGCCGCACTTCTTTTAATTAACGAATTACTTAAACCCGAAAATCAATACTTGTTTGATAAAATTGATTTTGCACTTGTGCCTCAAATGAATCCGGATGGTTCTGAAAAAAATCAAAGACGAAACGGAAACGGAATGGATTTAAATCGTAATCATCTGATTCTGACAGAGCCGGAAACAATTGCACTTCACAAGCTATTCGATAAATATCTTTTCGAAGTTACAATGGATGTACACGAATATTGGCCCTTTGGTGAAGAATGGAAAAAACTTGGCTTCAGGAGAAACTTTGATGTAACTGTTGGTGCAGTAACAAACATTAATATCTCTGAGAAAATCAAAAAGCTTTCTTATGAAAAATATTTTCCTTTCGTTTTTGATTTTGTAAAAGAAAAAGGTTATACAGCATTTCATTATTTGCCTGGTGGTCCTGTTGGTGTCGATTATCTTCGCTATAGTACTTTTGATATAAACGATGGACGACAAAGTTTCGGAATTCAGAATACTCTATCTTTTATTCAGGAAGGAATGAACGGAGAAAATTACAGCACAGACAATATTGAGAGACGAGCAAGAAGTCAGATGGCAGGAATGCTTGCTTTGTTAAAGTTTAGTTATGATAACAAAGATGAAATTAAAAAACTTATTGCTGATGAAAGAGAAAAACTAATTGAAAATAAAGTCGATGATAAGGTTGCAATTCAACTTGATCATTTTTCAGATGGAACTGAGCTTAAATTGAATCTGCTTTCTTATTACTCAAATAACGACACAATTGTAGCGGTAAATGATTTCAGATCAGTTGTCAAATCTCTTTATGATGTTGAAAGACCGAAAGGATATTTAATACCAAAACAGTTTACTGATCTGAAAAACTGGATGGATAATCATAATCTTCTCTATGAAGAAGCTAAATCAGTTAAATGTGATAAGATTGAAGAATATTTTATTGACTCGATTGGCACAATTGATTTTGAAAGAGATACGATAATCAATCCCTATATTTCTGTTAACGAAATAAAAGATAAAATTGATTTGGATAAATATTATTTTCTTCCGGTCAGTCAATTAAAAAATAATATGATTGTCATTGCACTTGAACCAAAATCAATGCTGGGATTGGTAACTTATAAACAGTATGAGTATTTATTGAAGCCAAAAGAAAAATATAAAATTCTGAGAGTTATAAATTAGTATATTGTAGGGACAGGGCTTTCCCTGTCCGAATAAATTGCTTGTCCGAATAATTGAAATGATACGGAAAGAAACGGGTGAGGCAAGCCTCGCCCCTACGAGAAGCAGATAAAATAAAATGTAGGGACAAGGCTTGCCTTGTCCGAAGAAAGTGGCGGGAAGGGCAAGCCCTTCCCCTACAAATATGGAACAAAAATGAAAATTGAAAAAATTGAACTTCGTCATATTAAAATGGAATTGGTTTCACCATTTACAACTTCAATGGGAACAGAATACGATGAAGAACATATTATTGTTCGTGTTGATGGTGAAGGACTAACCGGTTGGGGAGAATGTGTTGCCGAAGGAACACCATTTTATTCATATGAAACAGTTACAACTGCCTGGCATATCTTACAGGATTTTTTAATTCCGTCAATTCTTGGAAAAAATATTTTAAGCATTGGCGATGCAATAAAAGCTTATTCAAAAGTTCGCGGACACAGAATGGCAAAAGCCGGACTTGAAGCAGCTTTGTGGGATTTGTTTGCTAAGTCAAAAAATATTTCTCTCTCAAAAATGATGGGCGGAACAAAAGAAAAAATTGATGTCGGTGTAAGTATTGGCATTCAAAATTCAGTTGAGGAACTTATCAAAAAAATTGAAGGATACCTTTCAGAAGGTTATAAGAGAATTAAGATTAAAATTGCTCCTGGAAAAGATATTCAATTTGTAAGAGCGGTTCGAAAAGAGTTTCCTGATATTTTATTCCAGGTTGATGCAAACTCTGCTTATAGTTTGGATGATATCGAATTATTAAAGCAAATGGATGATTACAATTTACTATTGATTGAACAGCCGCTTGGGTATGAAGATATTTATGCACATTCCAAATTACAGAAGCAATTAAAAACGTCGATTTGTCTTGATGAAAGCATTCACTCGCTTGATGATACTCGTGCAGCAATTGAATTAGATAGTTGCAGGGTTATAAACATTAAACCCGGTCGCGTTGGTGGATTTACAGAATCAAAACTAATACACGATTACTGCGCATCTGAAAATATTCCTGTTTGGTGCGGTGGAATGCTGGAAAGCGGAATCGGACGAGCAGGAAATGTTGCACTTGCATCATTACCGAATTTTACTTTGCCCGGAGATATTTCTGCAAGTAAAAGATATTACAAAGAAGATATAGTTGAACCTGAATTTGTAGTCAATCCGGACGGAACGATGAATGTTCCAACCAAACCTGGAATTGGTGTTGAAGTGAATATGAAAATGCTTGAAAAAGTGACGGTTAGAAGAGCTGAATTTAACTGATAAAGAATTTTCACATCATTAATTCCGGCAGCTCTTTATATTAAACCACTTAAAAACTTACTAGCTGAAATTATTCTTATTCCTTCTTTTATAATATCAATATTATCTTCTTTTACAACCTGGTAATTAAATGGAATTTTAAGTCTCTCTTTGAAGTAAAAAATATTTGGAGAAGGGGTTTTATCATTGAGTTTTGTTTCAACAGAAAACCAAGGTTTGTTGTCAATCGTAACTAAAAAATCAACTTCTTTTTTATCAACATTTCTTAAGTAAAATAGATTTGTTTTGTATCCTTCACTCTCATAGAGATAGTGAACAAATTTTAACAAATGGGAAGCTATCAGATTCTCAAATTTAGCCCCCTCATTTTCAACTTCAGACCAATCAATCAAATACAATTTACATTCTTTTTTGATTGATCTGATTTTTCTGGAGGTAAATGGATAAACTCTAAAGCTGTAATAAAATGCTTCTAACACATTTAACCAATTGGTAATTGCACGATGGCTGACTTCTAAATCTTCGCTAAGATTGTTTATAGAAATGGGACTTGCTGCTCGCGATGGAAGAATATCTCTTAAAAGCATCATAGAATTGATATCACGAAGATTCTCAATATCTCTTATATCTTCCCTGAATAATCTTTCGGATTTTTCATTATGCCAACGTCTTAAAACTTTACTGTCCTGCGAGAGTAATGGTTCGGGGAAACCACCGAATGTAAAAAGTTTTTCAAAACCTGATTTATAAAATGATGTCTTGAACTGAAGTCCTTCAAATGGCTTAAATTCATTATGAATATTTTCTAACTCAGCTAATGAAAACGGATGTAGTGTGTAATAATGATATCTACCAAGTAATGAATCTCCACCTTTTCTGAATATATTTAATCGGGCAGAGCCGGTTACAATTATTTTATATTTTGTTTTATAAGTATCGTAAATGCCTTTAATGAGGTTTTTCCATTTTTTGTATTTGTGAATTTCATCGAAAATCAGAAGCGAGGATTCCCCGGGCAGTTCGTTCGAAATAATTTTTTTACGATCAGGTGTGTAGTCCCAATTGTAATAAAATGATGTATCGAATTTTTTTGCTACTAATTCCTTTGCTAAAGTGGTTTTACCAACTTGGCGTGCACCACCGACAAACACCATTTTATTTTTAAGGTCTGTTAATATGTTCCTGCTGAGATATCGATCTATTTGCATTTTAGTCTCATTTTTAGGTTCGAATAATTTTGCTTTAAAGCAAAAATCTTAGCGAAAATTTTTGCTTACAGGCAAAAATATTAGAAAGGTATTAGAATAGAAAATTGTCAGGTGAGTTATTGTATTGTAGTGAAAGTAAAAACAGAAAGATTATTTGTCCAGTTCTTCGGCAATGCCTGAAACAATAATCTCTACCTGCTGTTCACTTCCAAGCAAATCCTGTAAAGTAATTTTACTTAATAAACCATCAAGCATTGTTTGAATTGTTTTCCAAAGAGAGCGAATTGAACAATCAATTGAGTTGGTGCAAATGTTTTCAACACCGGAGTGTAAGTCACAAAAAGATGATTCATAAAGTTTACCACCAAGTGCAGTTAAAACTTCGCCGACTAAAATTTCTTTTGCGGGACGAGTTAGTTTGTAACCGCCAGTTTGTCCACGCGAGCTTTCAACAAATCCGGCAAGACGAAGAATGCGCAGAATCTTCGCAACATTGGCTTCGCTCAATCCTTCAAGCTCACTAAGTTCGGGAATAGTCATCCCGTTATCGGAATGATCTTTCCCGATTCTCAGTAAAAGTCTTAAACCATATTCTTCTTGTGTACTGAATTTCATTTTATTCTTTTCATGAACCGTCACTCTTCGACTGGCTCAGAGTGACATTGTAGTGTCATCCTTTAAATAACGGTATTTTTGAGCCGCACTGCTTTGCGTGCTGAACCTGTGCAAATTGTTCGGGTGTAATTGACGGACCTTTTGCACTGCAATACTTATTAAAAACCTGAACTAATGTATTTGCTATTTGCTCTGCGGTAAAACCTTCAATATCCATTCTTCTCATAAAGTAAATTAACTCACCATTCTTAAAGAGCGCAACGCTTGGTGATGAAGGCGGAAATCCTTTTATGTATTGTCTGATTCTATCTACCGCATCTCTTTCTTGTCCGGCAAATCCAGTGTAAAGTTTATCAGGAATTATATCATTCTGTAAAGCAAGTGAAACTCCGGGACGAGCACTTCCGGCAGCACATCCACAAACCGAGTTAATCATTACCAAAACGGTTTTATCATCTTTAACATTTATCGCTTCATCAACCTGTTCGGGTGTAAGAAGTTCTTTAAAGCCGACAGCAATCAATTCATCACGCATTGGTTGTACTGCATCCTGATCGTACATTGGTGGTCGTGAAACTATGTTGAACATTTGGTCTCCTTTTTAAAGTTTATTTTTAAGTATAAATCTCTCTTTAAGATTAAGTTATCAGAATTCTTGAAATTAAATCTGAATTGATTTATAAAAATCCTAATTCCAGTTTTGCAACCTCAGACATCATATCTTTATTCCATGGTGGATTCCAGACTACTTCAACTTTAACATCATTTACCTGTGGAATTGATTTGACTTTCCCTTCAACTTCCAATGGCAGTGATTGAGCCGCAGGACACATTGGCGATGTTAAAGTCATTTTAATCTTCACATTGTTATTATCATCAATTGCAACTTCGTAAATTAAACCAAGCTCAAAGATGTCTACAGGAATTTCGGGGTCGTAACAGGTTTTCAATGCCTGAATTATTTTATCCTCGAGTTCTTGTTTAGTTATTTTTTCTTTGTCAGCCATTTATCCTAATCTCTATTAAGTTTTACTCTGTAGAAACACTTTCATTTTTTCCGTGTAATGCATTAATTAAAGTATGCCAGGCAAGCGAAGCACACTTAACTCTTGCCGGAAATTCTCTAACACCTGCAAATACAGCCAGCTTACCAAATTCATCAACGCTGAAATTATCACCAAGTTTATCTGTAACTAAATCATGAAATTTATGGAAAAGTTTTTCAGCTTCTTCAACTGTTTTTCCTTTAAGCATTGATGTCATTAAGGATGCAGATGCTTTTGAAATTGCACAACCAGAACCCTGAAAAGCAATATCTTTAATAACATTGTTTTCATCAATAATTAAATAAACTGTTACATTATCACCACACAGAGGATTATGTCCTTCTGCATGGTTTGTCGCATTTTCAATTTTTCTGAAATTTCTTGGAGCTTTATTGTGGTCTAAAATAACCTGCTGATAAAGCTCTCTGAGTTCCTGTTGCATTATCCAAATACCTCAAGAATTTTTTTAAGTCCGTTAACTAAAACATCAACTTCTTCAAATGTATTATACATTCCGAAAGAAGCTCTTGATGTTGCCGGAATTCCGAATCTGTCCATTATGGGTTGAGTGCAATGATGCCCGGTGCGGATTGCAACTCCTTCAAAATCCAGAAATGTTCCCACATCGTGCGGATGAACATTCTCAAGCACGAATGACAAAACACTTATTTTATTTTTTGATGTTCCTATTATTCTTAGACCTTTAAGCTCAGAAATTTTTTCGGTAGCATATTCAAGTAAGTCATTTTCATGTTTGGCAATTTTTTCTAATCCAACTTTTTCTACATAATCGATTGCGGCGCCAAGCCCGATTGCTCCGGCTATGTTTGGAGTTCCTGCTTCAAATTTGTAAGGCAGTTCGTTGTATAAAGTCTTTTCAAAAGTTACTTTAGAAATCATATCGCCACCACCTTGATATGGAAGCATTGAATCAAGATGATTAACTTTGCCGTAAAGAATTCCTATACCGGTGGGACCATAAAGTTTATGACCACTGAATGCCAGAAAATCACAATCAAGTTCCTGAACATCAATTTTGAGATGATTTACTGCCTGAGCTGCATCAAGTAAAACAGGGACATTGAATGAATGAGCCAGATCAATAATTTTCTTAACAGGATTTACAGTTCCAAGTGAGTTAGAAGCATAAACAATCGAAACAAATTTTGTTTTTTCATTCAGCATTTTTTCAAATTCATCAATGACAAGTTCTCCATTATCGTCAATCGGGATTATTCTTAATTTAGCTTTTCGTTCTTCGCAGATCATTTGCCAGGGAACAATATTGGAATGATGTTCCATATGCGAGATGATTATTTCATCACCTTCATTAAAGTTTTTTCTTCCGTAAGATTGAGCTACAAGATTTATTGATTCTGTAGTTCCTCTGGTAAAAATTATTTCGTTCTTTCCAAGTGCATTGATGAACTTTTTAATTTTTATTCTGGAACTTTCATAAGCTTCGGTTGCTTCCTGACTTAGAGCATGAACACCACGATGAATGTTGGCGTTCATAGTGTAGTAATATTTCTCGAGCTCTTTAAGAACCTGTAAGGGTTTTTGAGTTGTAGCTGCATTGTCAAGATAAACAAGCGGCTTGCCGTGAACAATTTGTTTTAAAATAGGGAAGTCTTCTCTGATGCGATTTACATCGTAAACCGAATTAACAGAAGGCAAAGCAGCATCAGACCTGATAGACATTATATTTCCTTATTGATTAAATCTTTTTGTTATAATCTCTTCAAGATATTCTCTCAGAGCTTCAATTTTAATTGTTTTGATTACATCACTAGCGAATGCGTGAATAAGCATTGCTGTGGCAGCTTCTTCACCAATACCTCTGGTCTTTAAATAAAATTTGGCATCTTCATCAAGTTTACCAACGGTAGCACCGTGAGAGCATTTAACATCATCAGCAAAAATTTCTAGCTGAGGTTTTGAATTCATCACTGCATCATCTGAAAGAAGTATTGAATTATTTTCCTGAAAAGCATTTGTTTTTTGCGCATCTGGTCTTACCATTACTTTACCATTGAATACACCACGAGCTTTATCTTGTAGTATTCCTTTATAATGTTCGTGACTGTTACAATGTGGCATTGCGTGGTCAATCATTGTGTGTGCATCAAAAAATTGTTCGTCTTTAATCATAAACAATCCGTTGAGCATTGACTCACCACCTTCGCCATTAAATCTCGTTGTAAATTCATTGCGGGAAAATTCTGCACCAGTTGAAATCAAATGAGATGAAAAATTACTGCTTCGTTCCTGATCAACTTCCATTCTGCCGATATGGAATGCTTTCGGGCTTTCTTCCTGAAGTTTAATATGATCTACAACTGCATTTTCACCAACAAAAATTTCTGTCACCGAATTACTTAGATAGATTCCATTATCATCGGATGCATAATGTTCTATAATTGTAACCTGAGAATTATTCTCAGCTATAAAAAGATTTCTCGGTTGTGTAATAAATTTTTCTTCTCCTGCAATGTTCAGAAAAATTATATGAACCGGATCTTCAATTACCATCCCTTTTGGAACTAATATAAAAGCTCCATCTTTTGTATAAGCTGAGTTAAGAGCAGTAAAAAGATTGTTTGAATCTTCAGCATATTTGCCGAAGTGTTTTAACAAAGCCGGATGATTATTTTTTATGGCAGAAGAAAGATTAATAACTTCTACCTTTTCCGGCAACTCATTTAATCTTGAAAGATCTTTCCTGAATTCTCCATTAATAAAAACAAGAAGATGATGCTCAAGTTTATCAAATAAGAACTTACCGACAATTTCCGGAGCTGCATCTGTTTTAGGAGGAACAACACTGAAATTGTATTTAACTACAGGAGAAATGTTAGTGTATTTCCATTCCTCGTCTTTTACAGTTGGAATATTTAATGAAGAAAATTTTGATAATGCATCTTTTCTAATTTTATGAAAAGATTCAGTCTTTTCTCCATTGAGACTTTTTTCAAATGACTGAAAATTTTCTATAAACCATTGTTTGAAATCTACGTTACTCATTGGTTCATTCCTTAAACAGTTACTTCTGATTTACCGTTTTTAATCCAGTCATATCCTTTTTCTTCGAGCTCTAATGCAAGTTCTTTTCCTCCGGATTTAACAATCTTACCCTTGTAAAGAACATGAACAAAATCAGGAACAATGTAGTTAAGTAATCTCTGATAGTGAGTTACAACTATAATCGCATTCTCCTTCGAACGAAGTTTATTTACTCCATTTGCAACAATTCTTAATGCGTCAATATCCAAACCCGAATCTGTTTCATCAAGGATTGCGAGCTTCGGATTTAATACTGCCATCTGGAAAATTTCATTCCGTTTTTTCTCTCCACCGGAAAATCCTTCGTTAACAGATCTGCTTAAAAATTTTTGATCGAGTTCAACGAGTTTGCTTTTCTCTTTAAGTAATTCTAAAAACTCCATCGCATCAAGTTCTTCTTCACCACGGTATTTTCTTATTTCGTTTACTGCGGTCTTCAAAAGATTCGTATTACTTACACCCGGAATTTCAACCGGATACTGAAATGCAAGAAACACTCCTTCTCTTGCTCTGTCTTCCGGTGAAAGTTCAAGCAAGTTCTTTCCGTTATACCAGATTTCACCTTCAGTTACCTCATATTCTTCTTTTCCTGCGAGTACTGATGCAAGAGTTGATTTACCAGAACCATTTGGACCCATAATCGCATGAACTTCACCAGCATCGACTTTAAGGTCAATTCCTTTTAAGATTTCATTGCCATCAATGCTTGCGTGTAAATTTTTTATTTCTAATAACATTTTTTCTCCTTATTTATTTTCAAACTTGTCAAGCTGAACTCGTTTCAGCTTATAATTTATTTCCAGAGATCCCGAAACAAGTTCGGGATGAAAAACACTCTCTATCCTACACTACCTTCTAAACTTATGCTTAATAATTTCTGAGCTTCTACTGCAAATTCCATTGGAAGCTCTGCAAGAACTTCTTTTACATAACCATTCACAATCAGATTAACAGCATCTTCAGTAGATATTCCTCTTTGATTAAGATAGAATATCTGATCTTCACCAATTTTTGAAGTAGTTGCTTCGTGCTCGACTTGAGCAGAAGAATTGTTAATCTCTAAATACGGGAAAGTGTGAGCTCCGCATTTATCACCAATTAAAAGAGAATCACATTGTGAAAAGTTTCTGGCATTTTCTGCCTTCTTTGTAATCTTGACCAATCCGCGATAACTATTATTACTTCTTCCGGCAGAAATTCCCTTTGATACAATTGTGCTTTTGGTGTTCTTTCCAATATGAATCATCTTTGTGCCGGTATCAGCTTGCTGATAGTTATTGGTAACAGCAACCGAATAAAATTCACCAATCGAGTTATCTCCCTGAAGAATACAGCTTGGATATTTCCAGGTAATTGCAGAACCGGTTTCAACTTGTGTCCAGGAAATTTTTGAATTAACACCACGACAAGCTCCTCGCTTCGTAACGAAATTATATATTCCACCTTTACCTTCTTTATCTCCAGGATACCAATTCTGAACCGTTGAATATTTTATGGTTGCATTATCAAGAGCAATCAACTCAACAACTGCAGCGTGCAATTGATTTTCATCCCTCATCGGAGCGGTACAACCTTCAAGGTAACTTACATAAGCTCCTTCGTCAGCAATTATCAAGGTTCTTTCAAACTGTCCGGTTTCAGATGCATTGATTCTGAAGTAAGTAGAAAGCTCCATCGGACAACGAACTCCCTTTGGAACATAAACAAATGAACCATCGCTGAATACTGCTGAGTTAAGTGTTGCATAGAAATTATCTGTATAAGGAACAACACTACCTAAATATTTTTTAACAAGTTCAGGATGTTCTTTTATTGCTTCGGACATTGAGCAGAAAATAATTCCAAGTTCTTTTAGCTTATCTTTGAAAGTTGTTGCAACAGAAACGGAGTCAAAGACCGCATCAACTGCAACGCCAGCCAGCATCATCTGTTCTTCTAAAGGAATACCGAGTTTGTTATAAGTCTCACGGATAGCAGGATCAACTTCATCCAAAGAATTGTATTTAGGTTTTTTCTTTGGTGCTGAATAGTATGAAATATCCTGATAATCAATCGGAGGATATTTCACATTAGGCCATCTCGGTTCTTCCATAGTTAACCAATGTCGAAAAGCTTTCAGGCGCCATTCAGTCATCCATTCGGGTTCCTCTTTTTTAGCTGAAATCTGTTTTATAATATCCTCATTCAGCCCTTTTGGAAGTCGGTCTTCCTCAACTTCTGTTACAAATCCATATTTATATTCTTTATTGGCAAGTTCTTCTATTTTTTGAGTTTCTGTTGTACTCATATTTTCTCCTTAGAAGGAATCATTATTAATTGTGTTTCAAAGCTACTTAATCTGTACAAATTTGTCAAGATTCATTGACATAAACCACAAATTTGATTTCCAAGTTCAAAATTCATTTAAATTGTTTTTATTCGCTTATTCGGTTAATTTTGGACAAAAATTAAACAGAATTAGACTTGAACGAACAAAACGAAAATAAGGCAGATAATCAACAGGGTGAAGGTTCTAATAAACCTTCATCAACCTGGAGAAAAAGTCGCAAGAGATTTTACCCAAGAAAAACTTTTACCTCTGCGGCTTCGAAAGGTCAGACTGAAGGAGCACCTAAAACTTCATTTAAGAAAATATCTTTGGTTATACCACTTTTTAATGAAGAAGAATCGCTTGTTCCTTTGGCAAATGAGATTCGGAAAGCATTAAAACCACTTAACACCCAATACGAAGTAATTCTTGTTGATGATGGTAGTACGGATAATTCTTTAAATGTTATTAAAGAAATTGTAAGAACAGATAAGAGATTTAAATATATCAGCTTCAGAAAAAATTATGGAAAATCAGCTGCACTTCAAATTGGTTTTAAAGCTGCCAGCGGGGATGCAGTGATTACTCTTGATGCTGATTTACAGGATGATCCGCACGAGATACCAAACCTTCTTAAAAAATTAGATGAAGGATTTGATTTGTGTTCCGGTTGGAAGAAACAAAGGTTTGATCCGTTTATTAAAAAATACTCTTCCAGATTTTTCAATTTTGTCACAAGATTGATGAGCGGAATTAAAATTCATGATTTCAATTGTGGATTAAAAGCATATCGTAAAGAAGTTGTTGAGAATATCAGAGTTTATGGTGAGCTTCACAGATATATGCCTGTACTAGCAAACTGGCAGGGCTTTTCAGTAACAGAAATTCCGGTAAAACACCATCCAAGAAGATACGGCAAAACTAAGTTTGGTATTTCAAGATTCTTTAAAGGGTTTATTGACCTGATAACAGTTATGTTTGCAACCAGATACATTAAAAGGCCAATGCATTTCTTCGGATTTTTCGGTGCGCTTTCTTTTCTGATTGGTTTTATTGTTAATGCTTATTTAACTATTGAATGGATTAGTGGTAAACCATTGAGTAATCGTCCAATGTTGTTCCTTGGAATGCTTATGATTATTGTTGGCGTTCAGTTCTTTTCAGTTGGATTGCTTGGCGAGATGATTGTCCACAACACTGAGAGCGAAAGAGAATATATAATCAAAGACCAAAATGTTTAATCAAAATTATTTTCCTGCCTGAAATGCACTACGATCCTATCAAAAATGTATTTGCATCTGTAATCAGAAAGATTCCTTTTTTAAGAGTAGTTTTTTATAAAATTCTTGACCTGATGTTTCTGCGCTCCTGGTATGTGAGAAGAGAGTTAAAACAATTACGAAAAAATTTTAGAGATAAGAAAATAAAAATACTTGATGCCGGAACAGGATATGGGCAATATGCATACTTTATGGCAAAACATCTCTCGCCTTGTGAAATTAAAGCTGTGGATATAAAAGAAGATTGGATTATTGATTGCAAAGAATTTTTTAAACAAAGAAAAGTTGAAAATGTTGAATTCGGAATTGAAAACCTTACTAAGATTAATTATAAAAATGAATTTGATTTAATAGTTTGTGTTGATGTAATGGAACATATTCCCGACGATGTAAAAGTATTTAAGAACTTTTATACTGCATTGAATGAGAATGGTTACTTGCTGATAAATACCCCTTCAATTTTTGGTGGGAGCGATGTTCACGAAGAAGATGAAGAAAGCTTTATTGGCGAACATGCAAGAGTTGGATATTCAAAAGAAGAGTTGGAATCAAAACTTCATCCGATAGGTTTCAGTACATATAAATCCAGATACACTTATGGCTTTTGGGGAGATAAAGCGTGGCGATTGGGAATAAAATATCCGATGATTTTATTAAACTTAAGTAAGTTATTTTTTATCGTGCTTCCTTTTTACTATTTAATTACTTTCCCGTTCACACTTATAATGATGTATTTAGATTTCACAAACCAGAATAAACTTGGCTCGGGAATTAATTTTATCGCAAAGAAATAAATAATCACGGAGTTTAGATGACCAAACAAAAAAAATCCACCAGAGAAACTAAATCTCAATCAGAAAGTTTTTTGGCAAAATTTAATCTGAACGAAATTATCCCGCAGAAACATCACCCTTGGATAGTTTTATTAGTAATACTTATTCTTTTTCTGATTTTTCTGAATCCACTTTACTTTGGAAATAAGACTTTTCAATCTGGTGATATTGTTGTTATTGAAAGCATGAAATCATACCTTGAAAAAGATAGAGATGGTTATACTTTATGGAATCCTTATATTTTTACAGGAATGCCAGCTTATGCACTTGCCACAGGTTTCAAATGGTTTAATTTGATTTGGTTATCGCTCGAAATGGTCCATAAAATTTTTATGCTTCCCTTTAGTAATGATTATGTTCGCTGGACACTTTATTTAATCATACTAGCATATACGAGTTTTTTCTTTTTTTACAACAAAACAAAGAATACCTTACTTAGTCTCTTTGTAGGAATTGCAACTTCCTTCAGCACCGGTTTAATAGTATTTCTTTACATCGGTCATGTTACAAAATTAACTTCATTGGCTTTTTATCCGGTTATCTTTCTTATTCTTTATAAGTTTCAAAGAGAAATTAAGGTTAGAGACTTCTTTTTACTTGTAATAATCTTGAATATGTTTTTACTTGGTTGGCATGTGCAGATTATCTTTTATACTTTGTTCGCAATAGGAATCTATTTTCTTTATTTCTTTATATACTCATTAAAGAAAAAGGATGGTCATCTCAGAACTCAAATTCTGAAATCTGCTTTTGTGTTTTTCTTTGCTGGAATAATAGCGGTTACAATTCAATCCGACAATCTAACCCAGGTTTTTGAATATACTCCATATTCAACCCGTGGGACTGAAAGTCTTCTTGAAAAAGAAGCTCCTAAAACAGAAAAAAGTGAATCTGATTATTACAACTATCACACAGAATGGTCATTTTCACCTGAAGAAGTTCTTACATTTTTTGTCCCCTCTTATTATGGATTTGGAAATTCTAAGTATAAAGGTCCACTAACCAATAATCAGGAAGTTGAGGTAAATACTTATTTCGGTCAAATGCTTTTTGTTGATGTTGCAATGTATATGGGTGTATTAGTTTTTCTTCTTGGTTTGTATGCAATGATTGCTCTCAGAAAAGATCCTTTCGTTCAGTTTCTAACAATATTAACATTAATCTCGCTTCTTATTTCATTTGGAAAAAACTTCCCTTTGCTTTTCGATTTGATGTTTTATTACTTCCCATACTTCAACAAGTTTCGTGTGCCTTCGATGATACTTGTGCTTGTTCAGTTGAGTATGCCGGTTTTAGCCGGATTGGGACTTATGAAATTAATTTCACTCCGCGAGGAGAAAAATGAAAAGATAAAAACCATCATCCGTAATATTTCACTCGCAGTATCCGGAATTTTTATTCTTGTTCTTCTATTGAATGCTCCTATATCAAACTGGTTTATTGGTAGAGTTAATGATTATGCTGCATCAATTCAGCAAAGCAAACCTCAGCTTGCACAGCAATATCAGGTTTTAGCTGATTACACTGCGCAAATGTTTACAACTGATTTGACCTTTGCATTTTTGTTCATTGCAATAGGTGTCTGGAGTATCTACCTCTACATAAATAAAAAATTTAGTGCTGATGTTTTGGTGGGAGTTTTTATCATTCTTACAATAGTTGATTTATGGCGAATTGATTCAAGAGGAGCCAAGTACACTGATAATCCTGATATAAAAAGTTTGTTTACAAAACCAGATTATATTTCTTTTATCGAACAGCAGAATGAAAAAGAACCTTTCAGAATTTTCAATTTAAAGCAAGATGGTTCAATTGGTTCATTCAGTAACAACGCAAATTTTCACGCATATTTTTTAATCGAAGATTTTTATGGTTACTCTGGTATCAAACCAAGAGCATATCAGGACTATATGGATGTTGTTGGACCAGCTAATCCTGCTTTGTGGAATATGCTTAATGTTAAATATATAATTGCTAATCAGCCAATTGGATTGCCCGGATTAAAACCGGTATATAATTCAGCAAATACAGTTGTAATGTTGAATGAAAATTATTTGCCACGAATGTTTTTCATAAATAAAATTGACAAGCTATCTGCCCTTGAATATCTGAACAAAATAAAGTCCGGGGAACTAGATCCGACTAAGGTTGCAATTGTTGAAAATGAAAATTTGAGTGTTGATGCGATTGATTCGACTGCATCAATAAAATTATTAAAATATGATGAAGCTTTAATAGAAGCAGAAGTTAATGCTTCGGGAAACAATTTTATTTTCATTGGTAATAGTTATCATCCTGGTTGGAAAGCTTACATAAACGGAACAAAAACAGAAGTCTATAAAGCAAATCACGGTTATCTTGGGATTGTGGTTCCTAAAGGTAAGAATAAACTAAAGATTGAATACGCACCTGAAAGCTTTTTCATTTCCAGAAACATAGCATTAGTATTAAGCTCTCTTGTGATTTTGGGATTGTTTATTTTAATTGGTAAAGAATATTTCACAAAGATTAAAAAAGAAAAATAATACAAATGAAAAATCTTAAGTTAATTCTTATAAGAAGATTTCAAAAAGCAGAAAAGCATTTTGAAGCATTAACCGATTATAAGAATTCAATCGACCAAATTTTGACTTCAAAAAATATTTTTGCTGTCGATATCTTCAATAACCTAAGTGTAACTGAAAAAGCTTTGCTGGATGCTTACTTAAAAAGATTTTCTTCTCTCCAGGATTTTCTTGGAGCAAAAATATTTCCACTTGTTTTCGAACTAGCTGGTTTTCCATCAACAAAAATGAGTGAAGTCATTTCTAATGCAGAGAAAGAAGGAATAATAGATTCAATAAGTGATTGGATAGAACTCAGACAAATCAGAAATGAACTGGAACATGAATATCCTGATGAGCTAGTTGAGGCATTGAATGATTTGGAATTTTGTGTAAATAGTTATTCGAAGATTTCTAAATACTTTCAGAATGTTAAAAATTATTCTGAAAAGCTGTTAAAATGAGATTGTCAAAAAAAATTCTTGTGGAAATCTTAGATGAATTGACAAAGAATTTTCCCGATTCTGAATTTTATCTTTTTGGTAGTCAGACTGATAAAATAAAAAAGGGAGGAGATGTTGATTTGGCCATCAAATCTAATCTATCAAAAATTGATTTTGAGAATAAGAAAAATTTATTCCTCTTTAAAATGGAAGAAAAATTTCCTGAGCTTGAGTTTGATATAATCAATCTTAATGAACCTCTTGATGATCTTTTTTACAAAGAAATCGAACAAACCAAAATACTGATCAATCAATTAACAAAGTCTGCAGATATATAGAATTAAAATTTTAAATAATTTTTCATTGAGCGATAATAATATAAATACCAGGATTAACTTCGGTTCTGAAACTTTTAAAAGATATTTTGCAAACACCAGCTGGATGTTTGCAGAAAAAATTTTCAGAACTTTAATTGCATTTTTTGTCGGAATTTATGTGGCACGATATCTTGGTCCCGGTGAGTTCGGACTTCTCAACTATGCGATAAGCTTTGCTGGTTTATTTACTTCATTTGCAAACCTTGGTATGGATAGCATTGTTGTTCGCGAATTAGTCAAATCACCAGAACGAAGAGATGAAATACTTGGTACAGTTTTCAGGTTAAGATTAATTGGTTCCTTCGTTACCATTACACTCGTCTCATTAACTGCTTTCCTTGCCAACGAATCATCTTTCAACCTTATGTTGATTGTGATTATTTCTTCGGCAACAATTTTTCAGTCATTGGGAGTTGTCGAACAATTTTTTCAATCAAGAGTTGAAGCAAAGTATAATGTTATTGCTCAGTCAAGCTCTTTTTTCATTTCTGCGGTCTTAAAAGTATTACTAGTAGTTTTTAATCAACCATTGCTTTATTTCGCAATTGTTCAAACACTCGAATCAGTCTTCCTTGCAATAGGTTATTACTTTGTTTATAAAAAGAATAAATTTTCTTTTGCCAAATGGAGATTTGCGAAAACAGCAGCCATTGAATTATTTAAAGATTCCTGGCCATTAGTTCTTTCAGGAGTTGTAATTGCTATCTATATGAAGATTGATCAGGTAATGATTAAAAATTTCATGTCGGCAAAAGATGTTGGATATTATGCTGCGGCAGTAAAACTTTGTGAAGCCTGGTATTTTGTTCCTATGGCAATAAGTACATCAGTGTTTCCCGCAATTGTAAATGCAAAACAAACAAGTGAAAAACTTTATTTAAGTCGTTTGCAAAAACTCTATGATTTTCTGGCTGCAATTTCGATTGCTATAGCAATTCCCGTTACACTTTTATCAGATTTTATTATTCATATTTTATTTGGTCCGGCATACAAACCTGCAGCTACGGTATTGACTATTTATATTTGGGCAGGAGTAGCAACATTTCTTGGAGTTGCAAGCAGTCAATATCTTATTAGCGAAAATTTGACAAAACTTTCTTTTTATAGAACTTTGATAGGAATGATTGTAAATGTAATTATGAACTGGTTTTTAATTCCATTGTACGGAATAAACGGAGCAGCAATTGCAACATTGGTATCGTATTCAGTTGCAGTTTTTTCAATCTATTTTGATAAAAAATCAAGGCATCAATTTTTTATGATGTTTAAATCTGTTCTTATGATTAACTCATTCAAATTTCTAAAAAATTACCTTGTAAAAAATGGAGCTTAAAAATTTACTACCAGAAAAAATTTACAGACAAATGATTGATTTATATAATGAATCTATTTCTGGTTATAGAAATTTATCTTATTCGCAAGAAGGGGAAGACTTAATTCTCCGTAGAATTTTTGAAGAAAAGGATAAAGGATTTTATGTTGATGTCGGAGCACATCATCCTAAGAGATTTTCAAATACATATTTGTTCTACAAAATGGGTTGGAGAGGAATAAATATTGAACCCAGACCCGGGAGTAAAAAATTATTTGATAAAATGAGAAAATATGATATCAACATTGAAGCAGCTATTTCAGATGTTCCTACAAAGTTAACTTATTTTATTTTTGATGAACCTGCGTTAAACAGTTTTGATAAAGATTTAAGTATTCAAAGATCTAATGAAACTAAGTATAAGATTATAAAAGAGGTTACATTAGATACAATTCGTTTATCAGATATACTTAACAAATATCTTGATTCTAAACAGAAGATAGATTTTTTATCAATCGATACTGAAGGATTTGACCTTTCAGTACTGAAATCGAATGATTGGGAAAAATATAAACCTTCGGTAATACTTTGCGAAGACGCAGAATTTGATTTTGCAAATCCGCAAAAATCCAGAGTTTTCAACTTTCTGGTTGAGAAAAATTATCAGCTCTTTGCGAAAACACCAAGCACATTAATTTTTAAGAATCGTGTAGTATGAAATCAGAAAGCCAGTTTTCAACTCCAATTCTTTTCATAATTTTCAACAGACCTGATACGACTCAAATTGTATTCAATAAATTAAAACAATTAAAACCTAAGAAATTATACATTTCAGCAGATGGTCCGAGAAAGAATAAAGATGGGGAAGCCGAAAAGTGTAAACTTACAAGAGAAATTATTAATCAGGTTGATTGGGAATGTGATGTCAAAAAACTTTTCAATGATGAAAACCTTGGATGTAAAAAAGCTGTTAGTAATGCAATAACATGGTTTTTTGAAAATGAAGATCAGGGAATTATTCTTGAAGATGATGTTGTTCCAGCTAAATCATTTTTTGATTTTTGTTCATCTTTACTTGCATACTATAAGGATGATTCTGATATAATGCACATAAGCGGAAATAATTTTTTTAGTGAAAGAATAGACATTCCATTCAGTTATTACTTCTCAATTTATCCTCACATTTGGGGTTGGGCTACCTGGCGTCGTGCTTGGAAATTATTTAATGCTCAGATACCTGACTTTCCGGAATATAAATCAAATAATTCAATAGACTCAATTTTAAAGGATAGGAGAGAAAAAAAATATTGGCTAAGAAAATTTGAACTTGTTTATAACAATCAGGTGGATACCTGGGACTATCAATGGCTTTATACAATTTGGAAAAATAAAGCTCTCTGTATCACACCAGTAAAAAATCTTGCTACAAACATTGGATTCCGGGATGATGCAACACACACTGTAAATAAAAATTCTAAATTGGCGGACATTCCGGTAGAAGAAATTAATAACATAGTCCATCCGGATAAAAAAATTATTTCGCAAAGTTTTGATAAAATCACTTTTCAAGAAATTCACTACCTTTCTTTGCTTGATAAAATTAAGATAAAGCTTGGTTTCTGAGATTATCTTGCTATTGATTTATATCTGAATTTGATTTAGGTTTTAGCAAAAGAAAGAGGTTAACATGAAAACCTTATATATTCTTACTATACTAATTCTTTTTATTCCTTCAGTAATACTTTCCCAATGGTCTCAACAAAATTCAGGAACAACAAAAAGATTGTTAAGTTGTTTTTTTATAAGTGAGAATGTTGGTTGGGCTGCTGGGGATCAGGGAACGATATTAAAGACAACTAATGGTGGCGCAGAGTGGGTTCCACAAATGGTTCCTTCTGATTATAATGTTCATTCAATTGTATTTGTTGATTCATTAAATGGTTTTGCTGTACTATACAAATTCTTAGGTTCAAACCGTCTATCTCAAATAATTAAGACCACAAATGGTGGAAATAACTGGAGTATTATAGGTCAGTATCTTGATTTTGTACTTATCAGCATTAGCTTTGCAGATGCCTACAACGGAATTGCCGTTGGCAGCGATGGTGTAATTTTAATTACTACTGATAAAGGAAACTCATGGTATTTTTATGATCCTCTCTTCGCTGCCTGGTATACTGCAACTTATTCAAAATCGAGTAACCTTTTCTGGGTTGGCGGGAATACATATGGATATATGCTTCGCACCACTGATTTGGGTTCGAGATGGTCCTATATAGCAATTCCGATTGAAGCACCAATAAACTCAATCTATTTTACTGATTTCTTCAATGGTTGGGCTTGCAGTGAATCTGGTAATATTATGAAAACCATTAATAGTGGACTTGATTGGGAAGTTCTTAATTTTAGTACTTCTAATGCTTTAAATGATCTTTACTTTTTTGATAAAGATAGAGGTTGGATAATTGGTTCGGGGGGAAAAATATTTTATACATCAAATTCCGGAAATAACTGGATTAACCAGTCAAATTATTCTAATGATTTTTATTGTATTCATATGGTTGATTCTTTGACGGGATGGATAGTAGGTAGTGGTGGAATGATACTTAAAACTACAAACGGTGGTGGTGGAGCCATTAGTGTTGAAAACCAATCCAAAGAGTTAAGGGATTATTACCTATTTCAAAATTATCCTAATCCATTCAACCCGGTTACTACAATAAGCTGGAATTCACCAAACTCTGGTAATGCTTTGTTGGAAATTTTTGATGTTCTTGGAAATAAAGTTGACGAAATATCTGTTGGTAGAATATCAAGTGGCTATAATGAAATTACTTATGATGCCAAAAATCTTTCAAGTGGAGTTTACTTTTATCAACTTTCGGCAAAAGATGATAAAAATAAAAGCAATTTCATTTCAAGAAAGAAGATGACTTTAATTAAATAAGTATAAAATAAATTAAAATCTATTTCAGAGAATTTTTATAAACTTCATAAGTTTGAAGTGCTGAAGTTTCCCAGTTAAAATATTTTAACCGCTCAGCTCCCAATGTTTTTAATTCTTCTCTTCGTTGTTTATCATTAAGTATTTTTCCAACAGCAGAATATATAGAAGATTTATTTGTTGGCTCGAAATATTCTGCTGCATTTTCAGCTATTTCAGGAAGCGAACTGGAATTACTACAAATTACTGGACAACCGCAATAAAATGACTCAAGTACTGGGATACCAAATCCTTCATAAAGTGATGGGAATATAAACGCTAAAGCATTAGTATAAAGCATTCCCAGGATATCATCATTCACTGGAATCTGTTTAATCTTTGATTCAATATTTAATTCTTTAAAGAAATTAATTTCTTTTTTGGAAAAATTGCCACCACCAGCACAAATCAGGTACAAATCCTTTTCATGTTTTAGCAAATCAGCAATTGCATCTGTCATAAAAGTGAAATTTTTGTAGTACTTTCTGCTTCCAACATATAGTAAAAACCTTTTTGGAAGGTTCAATTCCGTTTCAAGTTTTTTTGAACGATTGTATTTAAGAGAATTTGCATGATATATAACAAAAATTTTTTTCTCATCGGCATTTAATATTCGTACGAGATCATTTTTAGTGTTTTCAGAAACACAGATGATTTTTTTTGCTTCTTTTACTAAAATTCTCTTGTGTTGAGAGGTTTTATCCCACCTGCTCACTGCATTTGGAAATAGTTCATGTATCATATCATGAACGGTTAATACAAAAGATTTACCCGAAAGATTATCCAAAAAATAAGGATCATAATATGTGGGATGGAATACATCATAATTTTGCTGAGCGAGTTTTAATTTGGAAAGGTTTTTATTTATGGCACTTAATAGAGAAGTTTTTCCTTTGAACTTTAACCGTGGTAAAAATTTTTTAATATCTTGCCTATCTATTTCATTCAGATATTGGTTATTTGAATACTTGATTGAGAGATCTGTTTCTGCAAAGTATAAAGAATTTAGATGCTTAATTAACTCCACAAAATAGCGTGATACACCTCCATATTCCTGATAGGAAAAACATTGATGATCATATAAAACTTTTAGCATATTATTCTCACCAACTCTTCTGCTATTACGTTTCTGTCAAATTGTTTTATGAATTCTGAGTTTACTTCTGAGTTCAAATCTTTATTAAAAATTTCTTTCACTTCTTCATCATATCTGAATAATCTTCCCAATCCTGATTTATTTAATAACCTTTCAACCTCTTTATTGTCATTCCCAAATGCAATTATTGGTTTCCCAACTCTCAGATATTCAAATAATTTTCCGGGAACATGTCTTTTTTCAGTTGTGCAGACCAGCAAATAATCTGCTTTGAATAACTCCGCAAGCATTTGATGGTATGGCAGGAAACCTTTGTATTCAGTAATTGGTTCCAATCCGTTATCTCTGATTGATTGTTTAATCAATGGCGAAACAGTGCCAAAAAATCTTATTCTGAATTTTTCTCCCGAATCAATTCTTCTTTTAATTTCTTTCCATAGCATTTCGGGATTCTGGTAATCGAAAATATTACCTGCGTGCACAATAACTTTAAATTTTAAAAAGTCCCCTTCCTTAGGAAGGGGATTTAGGGGAAGGCCTCTGAAATCTTCTTCATTAAATCCCCAATAAAGTACGTGAGATTTCTCTTCAATGAATTTATATTTTCTCACATAATCTTCCTTCATCGATTCTGTTACGAAGATAATCTGCTTTGCTTTTTCAAGAACTGATTTTTCAAAATGATTGTCGATACACAAAGTCACTTTACTTCGTTTAAAGTTTCTGTAATATGAAATATCAACCCAAGGATCTATAAAAACAGGAACGAATGGAATATTAAAATCTTCAGATAATTTTTCCCCAACAAGGTGTGTTGTATGTGGCGGACCAATTGAAACTATTGCATCAATTTTTTCTTTTCTTAAATATTTTTTTGCTTCACGAACCGCTGGAAAATACCACCCAATTCTTGCGTCGGGAATAAAGAGATTCATTCTTATCCAAATAGAAATTTTATGAGCAAGACTTTTATTTTCCAATGATATTGTTTCGGAAGCGATAAGTTTTTCATCAGGTTTTTTTCCGATGAATCTTCTGTAAAGATTAAATGGCTCGACTGCTTTGGCATTAATTATTGTCCACTCAGGATTTACTTTTTTAAGGAGACTATCATCTCTTTGAGTGAAAGTTTCATCTTTTGTTGTAAGAACAACCGGCTGCAATCCGAACTCCTGAATATGGTTCATAATGTCCAAAGGCCAATGAAGTGAAGCTTTCCCTGAGGGAGGCCAATAATATGTAATGAACAAAACTTTTTTCATTTCTTTTTCCCAACAAACCGAATTACATCAGCTTTACCTTTGTGAAAATTTCCTTCGTTAAGTTCAGTTGTTGTGCTTTCTATAATTAAAATATCGAGATGTTTAAATGATTCGAGAATATCTTTTTCATCATACAAAAGATTTATGTCTTTTGGTCCACCTGAGTTATTATTGATTTGCAATTTGTTGAAAGCTTCTAAAATTATTTTTCCACCAACTTTTAATGAACTAATAATTTTTTCATTAACTGTTTTTCTGATATCTGACGGTAAATGGACGAAAAACAAACCAACTGCATCATAATAATTTTCAGGATAATGAAATTCAGTAAGGTCAGAAACAAAATAGTTTATATGGACTGATTTTAATTCTGCAAGTTTTAATGCTTTTTCTTTTGCAGCATAGCTGAAATCAACAGCATCAACCAGCCAACCTTTTGAAGCTGCGTAAACAGCATTTCTACCTTCTCCTTCACCGGGAAGCAGAAGCTTTCCTGTGTCCATTAAATCAATTTGTTGTTTGAAGAATTCATTCGGTTCAGTTCCATAAATGTATTCTTCGGTTGAATATCTTTCATCCCAAAGGTTTTTACTCATAAATATTATTTTAGTTATCTCACTGGCAAATTTATCAAATATTGTTTGTAATAGGAATTTGTAAGTGTTAGAATTCTTTTGTCACAGCAAAAGCGATAAATGTTTTTTATTTTTGTATCAGAAATTAGGACAAAATGAGATGAATGTGGATATAAAAAATATTCAGAGATTTATTGTAGTTGGCGATAGGGTGCTGATTAAACCCGAAAGTGAAGAAAGCAGAACTGCGAGCGGACTTTATTTACCTCCGGGTGTTACTGAGAAAGAAAAAATTCAAAGTGGCTATGTGATTAAAGTTGGTCCTGGCTATGCAACTGCTGCACCACCTGAAGATGAACCCTGGAAATCAACTGAAGAGAAAGTTAAGTATATCCCTTTGCAGGCAAAAGAAGGGGATTTGGCTATTTTCTTACGAAAAGAAGCTTATGAAATTGAATTTGATAAAGAAAAATATTTGATTGTACCTCACTCAGCTATTTTATTGCTGATAAGAAATGAGGACCTTTTCGAATAAATCAGAATATCGTTACAGCTATTGAGAAAAAGAGACTGGCTGCAATAATAAGTCTCATGATTATTGAAAAATCATTTTGTCTTTCTTTCGCATAAACTTTTCCAATCTCAAAATCTTCTTTTATTTGCATTTGACTATAAGTTGTATTCATACGAAACTCCGTTTTAGTTTATATAGAATAATGCAAAAGCTGTGCAAATTATTTTTTTGACGAAATGTTTTGTTTAGAGATTGAAATTAAAGTAGTCGTATACATCAAATTTTTTAGGCGACAAATTTGACGCCTGCAATGTCGGAAATGCAAGAATTGTCAGAGTGATTCTTTAATTTTTTTGAGCTTTCTTTGAAGTGACCTTTCGCTTAATCCAAGAATTGTTGCTGCTTTAGTTACATTATTATCAACCTGAGCAAGCACATAAAGGATGTGATTCTTTTCCATCTCTTCGATAGAAACAAGGTTTGTTAATGATTCCTCGGCTTTTTTTGCCATAAAATCTTTTGGTAGCTCTACTGATTCAAGTTTCTGGTTATCTTCACTTTTCATAACCGAATTGAAGATAATATTTTCAAGCTCTCTCACATTGCCAGGGAAAGTATAATGCCTTAACTGATTGATTACTTTTCTTGATAGTCCGAGAATATTTTTATCATACTTCTGGTTAGCAATCTTTATAAAATGATTTGCAAGAAGAATTATATCTTCACCTCTCTTTCGTAATGGAGGAAGATAGATGTATCCGCGATTTAATCTGTAATAAAGATCGGCTCTGAAATTGCCTTTTTGAACTTCTTCAAGCAAATCTTTATTCGTTGCGGCAATAATTCTAATATCAAGTTTAATCGGCTGAGAACTTCCTATTCTGTAAATCTCGTTATACTGAATAACCCTTAAAAGTTTTCCCTGAAGTTCTTTTGGAAGTTCACCAATCTCATCAAGAAAAATTGTTCCGCCATTCGCAGCTTCAAAGTAACCTTGTTTATCGCTGATAGCACCAGTAAATGATCCTTTCAGATGACCGAATAATTCGCTTTCGAATAGTGTTCCCGATATAGAAGCCATGTTAACAGCTACAAAAGGTTTATCTCTTCGGGAAGATAGCTGATGAATTTTTTTTGCGATTAAATCTTTTCCCGTTCCGGTTTCACCAGTGATTAAAATTATTTCATCAGTTGGAGCAAAAATTTCAACAAGGTTGAAAACCTTAGTCATCAATTCTGAACTTGCAATAATCTCTTCATATCTTTGTTTCGGTTCGGTTTTAACTTCGATGAGATTATTTCTCAGAACATCTCTTTCTTTTTCAAGAAGCTTATAATTAAGTGCGCGTTTAATGGTAAGAAACAGTCTGTCGGTTTCAGGAGGTTTTACAATAAATTCATAAGCACCAAACTCAACAGCTTTCATTGCAAGGTTTTTGTCATCAACAGCAGTTATGATAATTACGGGAATATCAGGATGTTTTGGGTAGATTCTTTCGAGAAGTTCAAGACCGCTCATTTCAGGCATGTAAATATCAAGCAGAATTAAATCAACATCCTGACTCTCAAGAATTTTTTCTACATTCAAAGGGTTAGATTCTGCAATAACATTTTCATAACCCTCTTGTTCGAGGATTGATTTTAGTAATTCAAGGTAAGAAACTTCATCATCAACAACAAGAATAGTATTCTTCACAGCAAAAATTCCTTTTAGTTTGCAAAGGATAAAAAAAATACAGTGAAAGAATAAACTTTCACTGTATTAAAATCAAATAATAATTTTAGATTGGTTACTCATACCAGGAAACAATTTCAAAACCTCCTGTGCCCGGGAAAAAAGGTGGAGAAGCTGTCATAAATCTTGTATCGTATCGGTATGACTTACTGAAACCGGTTTTTATTACTCCGCTATTAAATGTTCCTACTGCCTGTCTTGTGTTCTGAATAATTCCACCAAGAAGATTTATTGTCCCGCTGACAGGCCTGGTATTATAATTTTCAGCTCCAAATCCACCGTTCTGTACATAGATGGAAGCGTTGATGTTTATATTATCTCTGTTTGGAGTATTGTCAGTTATCCACACATTGCTTTGTGCAACAATTCCAAGCATATCGGTTGAAGTTGGATCGGTTCTCGGATCTTTTGAATATACAATATCATCATCTAACCAGATTGTTCCTTTACCACTGGAAGTTCCAGAGCAGGCAATAGTATAAGCACCTTTAACAGTTCCCTGAATTCTCGCAATTCCATTATCCACATAAATTACACCGTTAGGTGCAGCGGTTGGTAAATGAACGCTGTCATACGGAGTCATAGTAGAATAACGATAGAGTAAATAATCACCATTAAACTTTAAGTAAACTGTTCCCTGACCAGAATTATTCCCATTAAAATATAATCCATTATTTTGTGCTGGTGTTTTAAGCGCAGTTACACCATTTGTAGGAAGAGACAAGTCTACTCCTTGCTCATAACCAGCATAAAAGTATGGTTTATCAGTAGCTTGATTTGTAAAGTACTGAATTCCACCTTTTGAACTTGCTTTACCATAGAATACCGGGTGATTAGCAGCTCTTAATTTAT
The DNA here is from genome assembly GCF_025998815.1 of Ignavibacterium sp. Lineage (NCBI taxonomy): Bacteria > Pseudomonadati > Ignavibacteriota > Ignavibacteria > Ignavibacteriales > Ignavibacteriaceae > Ignavibacterium > Ignavibacterium sp. The sequence goes on along the minus strand of NZ_AP026678.1, from coordinate 2,011,666 downwards.
CCTGAGTATGAAATGGTCCCCAAACTGTATCTTTATTCATCCACCAAATATTAGTTCCTTCATAAATAGAGTAATAAGCAAATTTAGAAAACTTACTCGGTGCAAATGTTACGTCAACACGACTCGTATCCTTTCTAAAAATTCCAACAGAAGTAATTCTTTTAATGTTTTTGTAAGCATCAATTGTTTGAACAGTAACATTCAATTTACCATTCTGATAATCAACATTATTGTAACCAGCATTCCAGGTTGAGTCAAGGAATAACTGATTAGCTGCCATATTAGCGCCGCTGATGGCTATATTGTGAGAAGTTGTTTTATTAAAGTAATCGACATAGTTATCTGTTACTCTTCCGGAAACAGTATTAAAATTATTTGCAACAACCATAAACAGCATTGTGAATCCGGAAATAAGAATCAACATTGCTTTACCACTCATAGCATTTTCCTCCTATCTGTTTTTTAAATTTCTTGCCACTAGTCTGATTTGTCTCCAATAAGCTGAGGAGTATTGTTCATCATAAGCATAAACGCTTTCTACTCTAACATTTATTTCATAAGAACTGATGATGCCCGGATTTGTAATCGGCAAATGAACAGTATCACCAAGTGCATCAAAATAGATTAGATAGAACTGAGTAATGCCAAGGTTGACCTCGGTTGGAGTTGTTGTATTTACAACCCTGTAAAGCAATCTATCGCGTGGATTAGGTGTACTTGTTAAATCAGAAGTTGGACCAAGGTAGTATCTTATTGAATCTATGTCACCATCATTATCAATGTCAGTATAAAATTTAATACTTGATGAATCGGCCTGAGCAATGGCTTTTGATGGATCAGGGAAATTTTGCCAATTAGCACAATATCCCATTTTTCTGAAATCGTATTCGATTACTTGTGCAATGGTTGCTAAATTTTGCTGAAGAGAAAGTTCTCCAGAGTAATTATAAGTCTTTTCTGCTGCAGAGTCACTTAATCTTAAAACGGTTGTTAATAATATTCCGCCCATGACAATTGAGGCGAGAATATCTAATATTGTACTATATCCCATTAAATCTGCTCCTATCTGAAATACCAATAACTATAGATTGTGGATAACTCTAAAGTATCCTTGGAGAAATCACTCGAAATTTTGACAGTTAATTTTTTATGCCAGGTTCTGTTCGTTGAAGCGGCATTTGGATTTGTTGGGTTTATATATGTAACAGAACATTGAGTGTGAAAAGGAATCGTATAGATAGTATCGTGTTGTACATAGTTATTAAAATCATCAAAATCATCAAACACACCTGGAGTTTCCTGACCAAGTGAAAGTACTGGAGTAAGAAGAGTTAAGCTATTTACCGGATCAACTTTGGTTTTATCATCAAAGGCAAGTTTACTGGCTTCTTCTATTAATGATGTTCCTATTGAAGTGGCGAGAATTCCAATTTTGGAATCCATAACTGTTTCATCTGTGGAAAGAATATTATTATTCATCCGTAAAACAGATAGAGATAAAATTGTCAAAGCCCCAATTGCGAATAACGATTGGCCTAAATTCATTTCTTGACTCTCTCAAAATTATTATCAATAACTTAAACAAATTTTATTCCTCATATATTGTATTATAAATGTGTAATTTTCTTAAGTAATCTTTTATTATGCTTGCATAACATTAAAGTAAGAGAAATTTTTACCTGTAAATTTTTACTATGAAACATTTCAGCATATAACAGACTAAATATTTTTTTATTTTTGTAATAATTAAGTAATAAAAATTGAAAGGCTTATTATGACAGCAAACTTTGATATGATCAAAAGGGTATACTCGACTTACCGAGAAAAATTGGCTGACGCAAGAAAAGTTTTAAATCGTCCGATGACTTATGCAGAAAAAGTTTTATATACTCATCTTTGGGAAAAACCAACCCGCGAGTTTGTTCGGGGAAAAGATTATGTTGAATTAGCACCTGACCGGGTTGCGATGCAGGATGCAACAGCTCAAATGGCTTTGCTTCAGTTTATGTCTTCCGGAAGAAAGAAAACTGCGGTTCCATCTACTGTTCATTGTGATCATTTAATTCAGGCACAGGTTGGTGCAAAGGATGATTTGCTGAGAGCAGAAGAAGAAAATAAAGAAGTTTATGATTTTCTTGAAAGCATATCACGAAAGTATGGAATCGGTTTCTGGAAACCTGGAGCAGGAATTATCCATCAGGTTGTGCTTGAAAATTATGCATTCCCTGGTGGAATGATGATTGGTACAGATTCTCACACACCAAACGCCGGTGGACTTGGAATGATTGCAATAGGAGTTGGAGGAGCAGATGCTGTTGATGTTATGGCAGGAATGCCCTGGGAATTAAAATGGCCTAAACTAATTGGTGTTAAACTTACGGGTAAGCTTAATGGTTGGACTTCACCAAAAGATGTTATTCTTAAATTAGCCGGAATTTTGACGGTCAAAGGTGGTACAGGTGCAATAGTAGAATATTTTGGCGAAGGAACGAATTCAATTTCCTGCACAGGTAAAGCAACAATTTGTAACATGGGAGCTGAAATTGGTGCTACAACTTCAGTATTCCCATTTGATGAAAAAATGTCTTCCTATCTCAGAATAACAAAACGGGCTGATGTTGCAACACTTGCCGAAGGACTTGCTGATGAACTTTGTGCTGATAAAGAAGTTTTGGAACATCCCGAAAAATATTATGACCAGATTGTTGAAATAAATCTTGATGAACTTGAACCACATTTAAATGGACCATTTACTCCCGATAAAGCCTGGCCGATTTCAAAAATGAAAGAAGCTGTTAAGAAAGAAAATTATCCTGATAATATTTCAGTTGCTTTGATAGGAAGTTGTACTAATTCAAGTTATGAAGATATTGACAGAAGCGCTAGTATTGCTAAGCAAGCACTTTCAAAAGGATTGAAAGCAAAGTCACAGTTTACGATTACTCCTGGTTCTGAGCAAGTCAGAGCAACTATTGAAAGAGATGGTCAACTAAAAGTTTTAACGGATATAGGAGGATTAATTTTAGCCAACGCTTGCGGTCCTTGTATCGGAATGTGGAAGAGAATGGATATCAAGACAGGTGAAAGAAATACAATTGTTACTTCTTTCAACCGAAACTTTGCAAAGAGAAATGATGGCAATCCTGAAACTCTTGCATTCGTTGCTTCACCTGAAATTACAACAGCACTTGCAATTGCCGGCAGATTATCATTCAATCCTTTAACTGATGAACTTGAAAATGAAAAAGGAGAAAAAGTCAAACTTGATCCTCCTGTTGGTGAAGAGCTTCCTCCAAAGGGATTTGATGAAGGAAGTAGCGGATTTATCCCACCCGCGGAAGATGGAAGTTCAATTGAAGTTAAAGTTGATCCAAAGAGTGATCGTTTGCAACTTCTTCAGCCATTTGAACCTTGGGATGGAAAAGATTTTGTTGATTTGCCAATATTGTTAAAGGTATCGGGCAAATGTACAACAGACCATATTTCGATGGCTGGTCCATGGTTAAAGTATCGCGGACATCTCGATAACATTTCGAATAATATGTTTCTCGGTGCTATTAATGCATTTACAGGTGATGCAGGGAAAACAAAAAATATTTTTACGGGTGAATACAAATCCGTTCCGGAAGTTGCCCGTGAATACAAAGCCAAAGGAATTGGCTGGGTTGTAATTGGTGATGAAAATTATGGCGAAGGTTCTTCGCGTGAACATGCTGCAATGGAACCAAGATATCTTGGTGGTAAAGCAATTATTGTAAAAAGCTTTGCAAGAATTCACGAAACAAATCTGAAGAAACAAGGAATGCTGCCTCTGACTTTTGCAGATCCGAAAGATTATGATAAAATAAAAGAAGATGATAAGGTCACGATTTTTGTATCTCAGCTTCAACCTGAAAAACCAATAAAAATGTTAGTCAATCATTCTGATGGAACCCAGGATGAAATCTGGTTAAATCATACAATGAATGCTTCTCAGATTGAGTGGTTCAAAGCGGGAAGTGCATTGAATCTTATTGCGAAGAGCCAGAAGAACTAATTAAAAATTGGAAGGGAATCCAATCAGATTCCCTTCTTTACTATTCTTTCAGTGAATCACTATAAATCTTTTCAAGAAGTTCAGAAAGCCTTCTCTTTTCTTCTTTAGATAAATGTGATGAAATCAGTTTATTCAAATCATCAATATCAGGTCTTATCTTATCTAAAAGTTTAATCCCTTTTTCAGTAATCCTTGTGAGAGATAACCTTTTATCATTTTCTGAATAAAATCTTTCAACCAGATTTTCCTTTACTAATCTGTCGACAAGTCTTGTAACATCCGGCGCTGGCTCAATCATTCGCGAAATAATTTCACATCTTGGATAACCCTCAGGATAAGCACCTTTGAGAATTCTGAGAACATTGTACTGAGGTGAAGTAAGAGCATATTTTGAAAGCACAGCGTCGTGTTTTGATCTCAAATAATTTGCTGTAACGAAAATATTCAGTATTACTTCAAGATCATCTGAATCAAACTTTTTTGTTTTTAATCTTTGTTTTAGAGCTTCTCCCATCGTGTCCACTTAATTTATTTGTGTTATGACACAAACATAAAATATTTCTTACAGAATGAGGAGGGGAAATTTGGGTATATAGAAGATGGTATGAGTTATAAGGAATAAGTTGTACGGTATAAGGTATAAGGTATAAGGGTATAAGGTGTAAAGTAAAAGAACTTAGGATGAAAATATGAAATATTATTCAGAAGGGGAATGAGATTAGTTTGAAAAATTCCAGTTCAAGAAATTTGATTTTATAAAGAACAACTTTTAAATAAACTTAATCCTTTTACCCTATACCTTATTACTTATGCTCTCTTCCTCCTACCTTTACACCACAAAACAGTATAGCATTCTCAAGTCATTATTGTTATTTTCCAATAAATAAAAAGGAACTTTGTTTGAATATATGACTTTTCTTAACCCGGCAGTCTTAATTGGATTACTCGCAGCTGCAATCCCTGTTATTATTCATTTATTAAATCTCCGGAAGCTAAAAAAAATTGAGTTCAGCACTCTTGCTTTCCTTAAGGAATTACAAAAGAATAAAATCAGGAAAATAAAAATCAAGCAGTGGCTATTGTTGGTACTTCGTGTACTCATAGTTCTTCTGATTGTATTTGCATTTGCTCGTCCGGCGTTGCGCGGATTAAGCATTGCCGGAACAACTTCAGCAGCAAAGACAACAGCAGTTCTTATAATTGATGATTCATTTAGTATGTCAGTATTAAGTCAGAGAGGTTCTTATTTTAATCAGGCAAAAGATTTTGCAAAACAAATTATAGAACAGTTAAAAGAGGGAGATGAAGCTGCACTGATATTTATGAGTGATGAAAATCAGCAACCGAAGCTCACGAACAATTTTAATTCTCTTATAGAAGAATTAAATCAAAAAGAAATTTCTTTTACAAAACCCGATTTGAATAAAGTAATTACTCTTGCAGCACAATTGGTAAACAGGAGTAACAATTTTAACCGCGAGATTTATCTGTTTACCGATTTTCAAAAAAATATTTTTCCTTCGGAAGAAATAAAATCTGATTTAAGCGAACTTCTTAACGAAAACATAAAACTTTATTCATTTTCACTTTCTGATAAAACTGTTTTTAATCTTGGTGTTGATGAGTTAAAAGTTAACAATCAGATTTTTGAAAAGGATAAACCAATTACATTTCTTGTTTCGGTTAGTAACTATTCACAGCAGAATGTTCAAAACGGAGTTCTTTCTTTATTCCTTAATGGCAAACGAGCTGCACAAAAAAGTTTTGATGCAGATGCAGGAAAATCTGTCGTAGTTGATGTTGATGCTTTATCAGATGCAACCGGATTTATTGATGTAGCTGCTGAAATTGAAACCGACGATATAGAACAGGATAACAGAAGATTTAATTCTGTCTTTATTCCTGATAAGATTCCAACTTTAATTATATCTGATGAAAGTGCTTCTTCAAGATTCTTAAAATTAGCTTTGCAAACCGTGGGCAATGATAAAATTAAATTCGATGAAAAGAATTCAAATCAGCTTGCCGCTTTACAATTGAAAAATTACGATGTGATTTTTCTTTGTTCAGATAATGTTTTTCAGAATATTGAAAAGTTAAATCAGTTTGTGAAAGATGGTGGAAGTCTTGTTGTTATACCTTCTGTCAATGCTGACCTGAATAAACTCAACAGTAACCTGCAGAAATTAAATCTACCATTAGCTTCCGGATATGCAGGAAAAATGAATGATAAATCACTTTCGGTGCAATTTGATAAGATAGAATTTAATCATCCTATATTTCTTAATCTCTTCAGGAAAGATGACAAAAAAAATATTGAGTCTCCTTTAATCAATTACTTTATTAAATATTCTACCCAGGGGAAAGGAAGTAGCATTATAACTTTAACAGAAGGTTCTTCTTTTCTGAGTGAATATAAATTGGGCAAAGGAAAAATATTTTTCTTCAACACAGCTTTTGATGCCGGCTGGAGTAATTTTGCACTCAAAACTATTTTTGCACCACTTGTTGTCAAAATGGTTTTTTATCTATCGCAAAAAGAAAATTTACAGAATAACCTGATTGCTGGCGAAACAATTTCAATAGATTTGAATAAGATTAATTCCGCGCAAATTAAAGTTGTAAGACCTGACAGTTCAGCAGACTTTATTAACATTGATTTGGTAAACCAAAAATTTGTTGAATACACTAATACTGATCTTGCCGGATTTTATAAAATATTTTCCGGAAATGAGCTAATTGATAACATCGCTGTTAATAACGAAAAATCAGAATCAAACCCGGTTTATGCGGATGAAAAAGATTTTGAAAAATATCTTGAACAGTTAAACTTTAAAGGTAATCTTATAGTTGTTGATAAAAATAAAAATCCGTTAGAAACAATTAATCAGGCAAGATTTGGCTCAGAATTATGGCGGGCATTTTTACTCATCGCAATAATTTTAGCAGTAATTGAAATGACAATTGCCAGAAATGTTAAAAAGGATTTGGAAGGAATAAATAATTGAATTCAAAAATTTTTTAACAACAAGAAACAGGAGACACACTAAGATTATATAATATGATTGAAGTAACCAAAAAAACTGTTGAGCGTGCAATGTTGATTGCACTCGATACAAAGGAATTTAGTAAAGAAACAATTGAAGAACATATTGAAGAGTTAGAGGAATTAGCTTCAACAGCCGGAGCTGAAACTATATTCAAAATAATTCAATCGAAAAGAGGAATTGATCCTGCGTTTTATATCGGTAAAGGCAAAGCAGAAGAACTTGCGCAGCTTATCGAACTGAATGAAATTAATATCGTAATTTTTGATGACGATCTTACTCCGGTTCAGGTTAGAAACCTTGAAAAACTTTTTAACAGAAAAGTAATTGACCGAAGCGGATTGATCCTTGACATTTTTGCATCCCGCGCAAAAACAAAAGAAGCCAAAACTCAGGTTGAACTTGCTCAACTTCAGTATATGCTGCCGCGATTAACAAGAGCATGGACACACTTATCTAAACAGTATGGTGGAATTGGTACAAAAGGTCCTGGTGAAACACAGATTGAAACTGACAGAAGATTAATCAGAACAAGAATCAGTTTGTTGAAAAATAAACTCGAAAAAATTGAAGCTCATCGATTAACTCAAAGTTCAGGCAGAAAAGGATTTCTCAGAATTGCTATTGCGGGATATACTAATGCTGGCAAATCAACTTTGTTTAATCTGCTTACTGAAGCAAATGTTTTTGCTGAGAATAAACTTTTTGCAACACTTGATTCAACAACACGTGCTTTGGAGATTGACGAAACACATAAAATTCTTATTTCTGACACAGTTGGATTTATCAGAAAACTTCCTGCTCATTTAATTGCTTCTTTCAAAAGCACTCTCAATGAAGTGCGTGATGCCGATATTATTTTGCACGTGATTGATATTTCTCATCCGTATTTTGAAGACCATATTAAAGTAGTTGATGAAACTCTTAAGGAATTTGGGAGTGCAGAAAAAAGGGTAATTAAAGTATTTAATAAAGTCGATATTGTTTCAGATAAATCACTTATAGATTTTGTAAAAAATGTTTATAAAGAAAGCGTGATAATATCTGCTTCAAGAGGAATTAATATTTCTTCGCTTAAGTCAATGCTTAGAAATATTCTCAATGAAAATGTTGTTGAAGAAAAAATTGAACTTCCGCTAACTGCATCAAAGAAAGCTTCACAAATTCACGAATATGCTGAGGTTCTTAAAACTGAGTATGATGATGATAAAATTCAAATAATCTACCGAACATCCAGAGAGAACTCAGAGAAAATCAAAAAAATAATTGCTCATTAAAAATTATTTTTATTTAATTAACTTTAATCAAACCTTGCTGTGAGTTTTTTCTCCGGTTCTGCTTTCTGCGTGTGAAAATATCTTCTTCTTTCTGACTAACTATGTTTAATTTTACATACTAAATTTTATTATTCTCAGGAGGAACAATGTCAATCGTTCTTGATGGTTCAAATCTCACAATAGAAAAACTCGTCGCAATAGCTCGCCACAAAGAAAAAGTCGAACTTAGTCCTGAAGCACTTGAAAGAATAAAAGTTTGTCGTGCAATGCTCGAAGAAAAAATTAAAACTCACGAAATAATGTATGGAGTAAATACCGGCATAGGTGAATTTTCAGAAGTAGTTTTAACTGATGAGCAGGTTAAAGACTTCCAGCGATATTTAATTTACAATCACTCTGCAGGTATCGGTGAGCCTATGCCTATTGAATATGTTCGTGGTGCAATTGCAAGCAGAATAAATGTTCACGCTCACGGTAATTCTGGTTGCAGACCTGAAATTACTTTGACTCTCGTTGAAATGCTGAATAAAGATTGTATCCCTGTTGTTTGTCAGAAAGGTTCAGTTGGTGCTTGTGGAGATTTAGCTCCGATGTCTCAGATTGCCTTGCTGATGTTAGGTGAAGGAGAAGCTTTCTACAAAGGTGAAAGACTCCCTGGTAAAGTTGCTTTTGAAAAAGCCGGAATAGAAATTCCCGGACTAAAAGCAAGAGATGGATTAGCTACAATCAACGGTTCAAATTTTATTACTGCAATAAGTGCTCTGCAGCTTTATGATATAAATCGTTGGTTAAAGCAAGCAGAAATTGCTGCAGCAATGACGCTTGAAGCACTTCACGCAAATATGAAACCTTATGATGTCCGACTTCATAAACTAAGAGGATTTCCCGGCGCAGTAAGAAGTTCACAGGCGATAAAGAAATGTATCGAAGGAAGTGATCTTCTTACGGGAAAATTAAAACAAAAAGTTCAGGATGCTTATTCAATGCGCTCAACACCACAAGTTATCGGAGCAGCACACGATGCGGTTGCATTTGCAAGAAAACAAGTGGAAACAGAATTAAACGGAGTTGGTGATAATCCGATTTTTATTCCTGAAGATAAAGTAACATTAACCGGTGCAAACTTTCAGGGAACTCCTGTTTCTCTTCCGATGGATATGGTTGGCGCTGCAGTTACAATGGTAAGTGTTCTTTCTGAAAGAAGAATGAACAGACTTAACAATCCTGCTCTCAGTGTTGGACTTCCCGCATTTCTTACAAAAGGTGCTGGAATGTTTTCTGGATTAATGTTGAGTCAATATACAGCAGATATGATGATTGTTGAACAAAGAATACTTTCGATGCCTGCTTCAATTCAATCTATTCCTGCGGCTGCCGATCAGGAAGATTTTGTTTCGATGGGAATGAATACTGCAATCAAAAATGCTCAGATACTGGATAATGCTTATGGAATACTTGGAATTGAATTTATGGCTGCTGCTCAGGCACTTGATTTCAGAGACCATCAAACAGGTAAGGGAGTTGCAAAAGCAAAGGAAGTAATTCGTAAGTATGTTGATTTCCTAGATGTTGATCGTCCGCTTTATCCTGATCATAATAAGATGAAAGAACTTGTTAAATCCTGTGAGATACTAGAGGAAGTTGAAAAAGTAGTGGGTTTTCTTGAGTAGAATTTCACGCAGAGACGCAAAGCCGCAGAGAGTTATATGAATGAAAATGACATTTCTAAAATAATCGTTGATTGTTGTTTTAAAGTTCATACTCAATTAGGACCCGGTCTTTTGGAATCTGTTTATGAAGAGGTTTTAGCTTATGAATTAATGAAGAGGGGATTAAATGTTGAAAGACAAAAAGCAATCCCAGTGCTTTATGATCAAATAAAAATGGAATTAGGTTTTAGAGCTGATTTAATTGTTGAAAATAAAGTTATTATTGAATTGAAATCAGTTGACACACTTGCTCCTGTTCATTCAAAACAATTACTGACTTATTTAAGGTTAGCAAATTTAAAACTTGGTTTACTAGTAAATTTCAATGAAGCATTAATCAAAGACGGAATAAAAAGAATAGTAAACAATTTGTAAATCTTTGCGGCTTAGCGTCTTTGCGTGAAACATAATTAAGGTAAGTCATGGAAATAATTTTTCTTATCATCGGTTTAGTTATCGGATTTGTTATTGCTTTTCTTTTTTTACGAAGCAAGAAGACAACCCCGATAGAAGAAGTAAACAGACTCAACGAAGAAATTAATTCACTGAGAATTGAGAACGGAAAGTTGAGCGAACGGATTAAGATTCTTGAAGAAGACAAATCCAATCTTCAATCAGAACTAAAGATTGAAAGAGAAAAATCAGAAAAGCTAAATTCCGATAACTCAGCACTTAAATCCGATTACTCTAATCTTCAGGAAAAGTTGAATGAACAAAAAACCGAGATTGAAGAACTTCAACAAAAGTTTGTGAAGGAATTTGAAAATCTTGCAAACAAAATCTTTGAAGAAAAGTCTGCTAAGTTTACAGAGCAGAATAAAGAAAAGATAAGTGAAATCCTCAATCCGCTTAAAGAAAAAATTTCTGAGTTTGAAAAGAAAGTAGAGCAAACAAACAAAGAAAGTATTGACAGATTATCTTCGCTTCGGGAACAATTGTATTCGCTTAAAGAGTTAAACAACCAAATGACTCAGGAGGCAAAAAATCTTACTGAAGCACTAAAAGGTCAAACTAAAACTCAGGGTAATTGGGGCGAGTTTATACTTGAAAGTATTCTGGAGAAATCCGGATTAGTAAAGGGAAGAGAATATGTTGTTCAGGAAAGTTTAGTCTCGGAAGCCGGAAAAAGATATCAGCCTGATGTGATTGTAAATTTGCCGGAGAATAAAAGTATTGTTATTGATTCAAAGGTATCATTGATTGCTTATGAAAGATATGTTTCATCAGAAAATGAAAATGAAAAAGAAAAGGCTTTGAGAGAACATATCATTTCAATTCGTTCGCACCTAAAAAGTCTTAGCTCAAAGAATTATCAGTCACTTTATCAGTTAAATAGTTTGGATTTTGTTTTAATGTTTATGCCAATCGAGCCGGCATTTGCACTTGCAGTTCAGCAGGATGCTTCCTTATTCAATGATGCATTTGAAATGAATATAGTAATCGTAAGTCCATCAACATTGCTTGCTACACTCAGAACTATTGCGAGTATCTGGCGACAGGAAAATCAAAACAGAAATGCACTTGAAATAGCACGGCAAGCAGGTGCCTTGTATGATAAGTTTGTGAATTTCTACAATGATCTACTTGATGTGGGAAAAAAACTCGATTCAGCAAAAGACAGCTATGAAGAAGCAATGAAGAAAATACACGATGGAAGAGGAAATCTTATTGCTGGAGTTGAGAAGATGAAACAGCTTGGAGCCAAAGCAAGCAAATCTTTACCAACAGCAGCATTAAATCGTGCTAACATAGATGAGAACAATTTGCTAAGTAACGAATGATTATAAAATCACCACAAACCAGACAGGAATTTTTTGACTATTACGATTTAAGATGGCGCATACTTCGCGCACCCTGGAATCAGCCAAAAGGAAGTGAACAGGATGAACTTGAAGGACAGGCAATTCATATAATCGCAGTTGAGGAAGGCAAAGTTGTTGGATGTGGTCGTGCTCATTTTAATTCTGATGAAGAAGCTCAGATAAGATATATGGCTGTTGAAAATCATTGGCAGGGAAAAGGTATTGGTAAACTGATTTTAGATGAGCTTGAAAAGAAAGTTATTGAGAAGGGTGCAAAAAAAATTATTCTTCACGCAAGAGAAAGTGTTGTTAAGTTTTATGAAAAGAATGGATATCGAATTGTTAAACCTTCACACACTTTGTTTGGTACCATCCCTCATTACTTAATGGAAAAGAAATTTTAGTTATGTGGAGCCGATCGGGATCGAACCGACGACCTTCCCGATAAAATCGGGATGCTCCAACAACTGCCTGTCCGCCGAAATAAAATGAAGGCGGAAGCTACAGCCCCATAATTTAATTTCCCATTTTATTTATCTCATCAAACTCTTCTTTTGTTAATGGCATAACAGATAATCTGTTTCCTCTCTGAATCAGTTTCATATTTTTGAGTTTAGGATTTGATTTGATCTCATCCAAAGTTACAGGATGTTTGAATCCTTTCTTCAATTTAATATCAACCATAAACCAGGTCGGATTTTTCGGATCAGCTTTTGGATCATAGTGATTATTCTCCGGGTCAAATTGAGTGAAATCAGGATAACCTTCACGTACAACTTCACAAACTCCCATCACAGCAAGTGGCTCTGTGTTACTATGGTAGAATAAAACCAAATCACCTTTTTTCATTTCATCTCTTAAAAAATTTCTTGCCTGATAATTTCTTACTCCATCCCAATAGGTTGTTTGGTTTTTACTTTTCTTTAAATCATTCCAAGAAAAAACATCGGGTTCAGTTTTAACCAACCAGTATTTAGTTGCCATAAAATTCTCCTCTGTTATTTGATTTCCGTCAAAAGTTTATTGATGTGTTTCAATATCATCTAATTAAAAAATAAGTTTAAAAGAAACTTTTCTTCATTTAATGAATCTTACATATCAAAATTAATAAACTAAACTGAAAGGGAAATACGATGGAACAGACAACCAGAAAAGGCATTCCATTGATTGGAGAAAAAATGCCAACATTGGAAGTTCAAACAACTCACGGAATGAAAAAAATTCCCGAAGATTACAGAGGCAAATGGATTGTGTTGTTCAGTCATCCGGCTGATTTCACACCTGTGTGCACAACTGAATTTGTGGCTTTTGCAAAAAGAAATGATCAATTCAAGAAACTCAATGCTGAATTGATTGGATTATCAATTGATCAGGTATTCTCACACATTAAATGGGTAGAATGGATTCAGGATAATCTGAAAGTGAATATTCCTTTCCCGATTATCGCTGATGATATGGGTAAAGTTGCTGAATCACTTGGAATGATTCATCCCGGTAAAGGAACAAATACTGTTCGTGCTGTTTTCATAATTGATCCTGAAGGTATCATAAGATTAATGATTTATTACCCACAGGAAGTCGGAAGACAAATTGATGAAGTTCTTCGAGCATTGAAAGCTCTTCAGATATCTGATCAGAATAAAGTTGCTATGCCGGAAAATTGGCCTAACAATGAACTGATTGGTGACAAAGTAATTATTCCACCACCAAAAGATATGGCAATGATTGAAGAAAGAAAGAAAGCCGAAGGATATGATTGGTGGTTTAAATTCAAATCATTGAATAATTAAGCATTTCCTTAAAAATTTAACCGATCTTCCACAAAGAAGGTCGGTTTTTTATTTAACAATATCTTAATTAAAAACTATTATCTCTGAGCAAAAACTTTATTATATTTATCTCAGATAAAAAAATATGAGGCAAAAATGAAAAAACTATTACTGATTCTTTTACTTGTTACTCCACTTTCCTTCGCTCAGCTTTTGTTGGAGGAAAATTTTGATTACGGAACAACTGACAATCCTGATATTACAGCATTAACTTCAAATTGGGTAAGACATAGTGGAACTCAAGGACCTTCCTATGTTGCTGCAGGTTTGAATTATGTTGGCTATCCTTCCTAAGGAATTGGAGGTGCTCTTTCTTTCACTAATGGTTCTTCAGGAGTTAATGATGGGGATGTTAACAGAAAGTTTTCTGATTCCGTGACAACAGCTCAAAATGTTTATGCTTTCTTTATGGTAAATCTTGCTTCTGCACGAACAACATCAGATTATTTCTTTCACCTTGGTCCTTACACTATCGGAACTACATTCAGAGGTAGAGTTTATGCAAGAAATTTCGGAAGTGGATATGTAGTCGGTTTAGCGAAATCCAGTGAAACACTGACTGAAGATTCATCTGTAGTTTTTAATTACAACCAAACTTACCTTTTTGTATTAAAGTACATTTTTAATCCTACTGCTGTTGATGATGATCAATGTGTATTATATGCTTACGATAATACTTTCCCATTAACTGAACCAGGTTCACCAATTTTGACGATTGGTCCCATTGGGACTGGTGTTGGATCAGATCCTGCAAACATCGGAGCAGTTGCAATCAGACAAGGTACAAATTCTCCAACCGGATTAGTGGATGGAATCAGAATAGCAACTAACTGGAACTCAATCGTACCTGTTGAACTTACTTCTTTCAATGCAACAGTTAACGGAACAAATGTATTACTTAAATGGACAACAGCAACAGAAATCAATAATGCCGGCTTTGATGTTGAAAGAAGAACTTCAAACAGTGACTGGAGAAAAATTGGTTTTGTTCCAGGCGCAGGCACAACCTCCGATAAACAGAATTATATCTTCAGTGATAAAAATCTTGGTAAAGGAAAATATCAGTACAGACTAAAGCAAGTTGATTTTGACGGTACATTTGAGTACTCTAAAGTAATTGAAGTCGATATTACATCGCCTGCAAAATTTGAATTAGCTCAGAACTATCCTAATCCATTTAATCCAACGACAGCAATAAGTTACACTATTCCGCAATCAGGTAATGTTAAGTTAGCAGTTTATAACTTACTTGGACAGGAAGTTGCCGTACTTGTGAATGATTTCAGAGAAGCAGGAACTTATGATGTAGAGTTTAATGCAAGTAATCTGAATAGTGGAGTATATCTCTATAAGCTTGAAGCAAATGGTCTAACATTCACAAAAAAGATGACACTGCTTAAATAAGATTTTCTCTCGTAGAGACTTGCCATGGCAAGTCTCTACAGAATTTTAATTAAAATAATTTATTTATTTCGTTAAGGATAAAACCTTCAGCTTCAATTTAATCCAACCACTTTCCAAATAATCCCATATACATAAATCTGTAGATATCGGTATTATCAATTTTACCTTTCATTTTTTCTGAATGTATTCCATGTGCTCTTGCAACAACTCCACCTGAAACATCACCAAAACAACTCCAACCAATTCCGAACGGAAAACGATTTCCATTTTTATCTGGTGCAGAAATAAATGGAAGAGTTCCTTTACCTTCTCTACCATCAACGGGAGAACCATTTGCATCTCTTTCCGGCAAAGGATTGTTATCAGATAGATTTTCAATTTCATATCCAAGTACTTCCATTCCACCTGCCTCGCTATCAGATGCAGTTAAAAGTAATGTGTTTGGATTTTTATTTATGAATTCAAGAGCGAAACCAATTGCTTCATCAGCATTGCTCAAAGCTTCAAGTTTTCCATTTGCGTTATTCCTGTTACCAAAGTTATCCGTGCCTTCTTCTTCAACAACAAGAAAGAACTGACCTTTGCGAGATAAGAATTCAAGTGCAAACTTTGTCATCTCTGCAACAGTCGGTGCAGTTGGATTATAGTTGGGTAAATCTTTCTCTCTCAATTCTTCTTCGGTTTTGTCATTAAATGTACTTCTTGATGCAAACACACCAAGAATTTTCTTCTCATCGAATGAAGTGTTTAATAATTCGTCTTTTGTGTAAACAACTTTATATCCTTTTGATGTTGCCCATTCGATAAGATTCAACCCGTCTTTTCTTTTACCACTTTGTGAATGTCTTCCTTTTGTACCTTCAGGTAAAAGAAAATCTTCTCCACCACTGAAAATTAAATCGGCTCCGGATTGAATAACATCTTTAGCAATCTCGTTGTAATTTCCTCTTTTAACATTACTTGAAACAAACACAGCAGTTCCTGGTTCTTCAATAGAACCTGAATTAATTATTCCTGTGAAAATGCCTTGCTGCATTGCTTCTTTCATTATGCTTAATCTTTTTCCAGAACGTGCAACAGGAACTTCATTATCAATTAAACCGAAATCATCAACATCAGCTTTAACGCCGTAGGCATGAATAGTTGCTCCGGCATTTGATGACGCAGTTATTCTGTTTCTTATATGACCCTGGTATAAACCGATTGAGTTCATTTTATCCCAATTCAAATCATTGTCAGGTCCGACTTTAAAAATTCTTAATGCATTCCAGTCACTTAAACCGGTTCCATCCGGATGAATAAAAATTACATTTCCTTTTTCGGAACTTATCTGTGCGAAATTTATCGCAGCAGTAATTAACACAAGAGTAAAAATTTTTTGTAACATTTTCCTACCGATGTTTTAATTTGATGAATTATTTTCTTCATAAATATAAAATATTGAATGTTAAGTTGATGTTAAGAATTGTTTTGTATTCTTTTACAGTGGAATTAAATTTGTGCCGCTGTTTTCATGATTAAACATTGAGGAGAGATTTACTAAATGGCGAAAAAAAATAACGGCAAAGTTGCTAATGGTTCTATTTTTTTTACAGACAAAGAAGACCCTGAAAGTTTTTCAATTTCAAATCAGTTCGCCGAGCATCTTGAATTTACACTCGTAAAAGATCGAATTACAGTTACAAAAGATGATGCTTATTATGCTCTATCTCTTGCTGTTCGTGATAGAATGGTAAGAAGATGGCTTCGTACTCAAAGAGAATATCACATCAAAGATACCAAACGAGTTTATTATCTTTCCCTCGAATATTTAATGGGAAGATTGCTTGGCAATGCACTCATAAATCTTGATTATTATGAAGAGTGTCGTGAGCTTCTGAAAAAAGATGGATACAATTTAGAAGAGATAAAAGAATATGAACACGATATGGGTTTAGGTAACGGAGGTTTGGGAAGATTAGCTGCTTGTTATCTTGATTCAATGGCGACACTTCAACTTCCTGCATTCGGTTATGGAATCAGATATGAGTATGGAATCTTTTCTCAGGAAATTGAAAACGGCTATCAGGTTGAATATGCTGACTACTGGCTGAAGAATGGAAACCCCTGGGATATTTTAAGACGCTCACTTCAATACCGCGTTAAGTTTTATGGAAGAGTAGAAAAGAAAGTTTATCCTGACGGAACATATTATTTTGATTGGGTTGATACAGATGATGTTCTTGCTGTTGCTTACGATGTCCCTGTTCCTGGTTACAAAGTAAAAAATGTGAACAACCTTCGTCTCTGGCAGGCAAAAGCAGTTACCGATTTTGAATTTTCAGAATTCAATCGTGGTGATTATGTTGAGGCGGTTGCAAAGAAAAATGATTCAGAAACTATTTCCAAAGTTCTTTATCCCAACGATACTTATGTCGAGGGGAAATTTTTAAGACTTAAACAACAATACTTTTTCGTTTCGGCAACATTGCAGGATATTATTCGCAAGTTTAAAATCAATCATGATAATTGGGAAGATTTTCCTGAAAAAGTATGTATTCAGTTAAATGATACCCATCCTGTTATTGCAATACCTGAATTGATGAGAATACTGATTGATCAGGAAAGACTTGGCTGGGAAAAAGCGTGGAATATAACAACAAGAACTTTTGCTTATACAAATCACACTGTTGTACCAGAAGCACTTGAAGAATGGAATGAGAAAATATTCGGAGAACTTTTACCAAGGCACCTTCAGATAGTTTATGAAATCAACAGAAGATTTCTTGAAGATGTAAAGAAAAACTATTCAACCGATGAAGCCGTTCTTGATAAACTTTCAATAATTTCATCCGGTCCGGAAAAGAGAGTTAGAATGGCAAACCTTGCAATAGTTGGAACATTTGCAGTTAATGGTGTTGCTGAGCTTCATACACACATTCTGAAAACAAGAATATTTCCTGACTTTCACAAAATATATCCGAAAAAATTTCTTTGTGTAACGAATGGCATTACACCAAGAAGATGGATTCGTGCAGCTAATCCGGAACTATCAAAACTGATAACATCAAAAATCGGAGAAGAGTGGGTAAAAGATTTATCACAACTTAAGCAGCTTGAACAATTTGTTGATGATGCTGCATTCAGGAAAAAATGGCGTGAAGTTAAAATGCATAACAAACGGCTTCTGATTGATTATATCAAGAATGAAAATAACATTGATGTAAATCCTGACTCAATTTTTGATGTGCAGGTTAAAAGATTTCACGAATACAAAAGACAGCTTTTGAATGTACTGCATGTAATTACTCTTTATAATCGTATAAAAGATAATCCGAAAATTAAAATGGTTCCAAGAACTGTAATTTTCGGAGGTAAAGCTGCACCAGCTTATTATGCCGCTAAAATGGTAATAAAATTAATCAATTCTGTTGCTGATGTTGTGAACAATGATCCTGATGTTGGCGATAAACTAAAAGTAGTTTTTCTGAAAAACTATTCGGTTACGCTTGCAGAAAAAATTATTCCAGCATCGGATTTGTCAGAACAAATTTCGGTTGCAGGACTTGAAGCATCTGGAACGGGAAATATGAAATTTGCTGCAAATGGTGCGTTAACAATCGGAACAATGGATGGTGCTAATATTGAAATTCGTGAAGAGGTTGGTGAAGAAAATATTTTCATATTCGGTTTACTTGCTGAAGAAGTTGTTGAGCTAAAAGCAAAAGGATATAATCCGAGAAAATATTATGAAAGCAATCCTTCATTAAAACGAGTTATTGATATGATTGCTTCAAATTATTTCAATCCAAAAGAACCCGGAATTTTTAATGATATGATTAACGGTTTAATGAATGTTGATTACTATTGTGTCTTCGCAGATTATCAATCATATATTGATACTCAGGACAGAGTTGCACAGGAATTTCTTAATCAGGAAGAGTGGACTAAAAAATCAATTTATAATGTTGCACGAATTGGTAAGTTTTCAAGTGACAGAGCTGTAAGTGAATATGCAAAGAAAATATGGAATGTAAAGCCGGTTAAACTCAATAACGGAAATTCAAATCACGATTAAAAAGAAAGGGAAATTATTTTTTAATGGCGTATGAAATAAATCCAAAAGTAAAAATTGGTCACATTCATCTCACCGTTTCTAATTTAGATAAAGCATTATCATTTTACAGAGACTTACTTGGATTTCAGGTAACAGCACGCTTCGGAGCGTCTGCAGTGTTTCTTTCTTCAGGTGGATATCATCATCATATTGCATTAAACACCTGGGCTGGCGAAGGTGCACCACAACCACCAAAAGGAACTACTGGTTTATATCATTTTGCAATTTTATATCCTACACGAAAAGAACTTGCTCAGGCATTTAAAAAAATCTGGGAAGAAAAATATCCGATTGAAGGCGCATCCGACCACGGAGTTTCCGAATCTGTTTACTTAAAAGATCCTGACGGAAACGGAGTTGAGTTATATGCCGACAGACCTTTTGAACTCTGGCCAAGAGATGAAGACGGGAATATTTTAATGATTACAAAACCACTCGATTTACCAAATCTTTTATCAGAACTGGAATAATAAAATGTTAAGTGTATTAAGAAAATTTTTATTTGAAGAAGAAGATCAATCTTCTCAGAGTTATCAGAAAACTGATAATGCTGATGAGAAGAAACTTCAGGTTGCTGCCTGTGCATTATTTATTGAGCTTGCCAAAGCTGATGGAAAATTCACAGATGAAGAAAGAAGTTTTATAATCAATCATATGAAAAACTGTTTTAACATTGATGATGATTATGCCAATGAACTTTTGGAGCTTGCAGAAAAAAGAGTTAAGGACAGCGTAAGCATTTATGAATTTACAGGCGAAATAAATGAACACTTTACTCAGGAACAAAAAGAAAAACTAATTGAAAATTTGTGGCGATTAGTTTTCACGGATGAAAAGATGCACACTTATGAAGATCATCTGATGAAAAAAGTTAGTTTGACGCTGAATATTGAGCATAAAAAACTTATAGAGAAAAAGTTGGTAGTGAAATCAGAGCTTGGGTTGGTTTAAAATAGAAGTCACTCCAGGAATAGTTATTTGAAAAGCAGCGCCGCGCATCAAAACACTGCTTTCATTTATCCGGAGTGACCAATCTCAGAGTTTATTTTTTCAATTCACTTTCAATTAACGAAACTAATTTTTCACTTGTAGGTTCAACAGAGCTTGGGAATCTCGCTATAATTTTACCATTCTTTCCAACAACAAATTTTTCAAAATTCCATTTGATATCGCCTTTGCCTGTAACCGGATTATCTGTAAGTATTGCGTAAAGCGGCGATTTGTTATTTCCGTTGACATCAATTTTATCAAACAACCTGAAAGTTACATTGTATTTTGACGAACAGAAATTTTTTATCTCTTCATTTGAGCCAGGTTCCTGATTCCCGAACTGATTGCAAGGGAAAGCAAGTATTTCAAATCCTTTATCTTTATAAGTTTCGTATAAATCCTGAAGTCCTGAATATTGCTTCGTGTATCCACAGAAACTTGCAACATTAACTATCAATAAAACTTTATCTTTATAGTCAGTTAGATTTATTTCTTTTCCATCAATATCTTTAACCTTAATTGAAAGTATATCGTCTTTCACTTTTACTCCCTTTTGATTTTGTGGTTCTATTGTTGAAACAAACATTATTAGAAATAATAATGCTATTAGAACTGTTTTCATAAGAATTCCTTTCTGTTATAAAACTGAATTAAAGTGAAATTAGTTCAATTCTGTGTTGGATTTATTATTTCTGTATAGATCCATTACAAGACAGGAAGAAGTTAACATTTGCAGACTTTTCCTGTAACTGAAAAATTTAACTCCCGCAAACTGACCAAGAAAATATGATGCAATAACTATAGGATAGGTATAAAGTTCAAAACCAATATTTGAATAAATTCTCAACAGAACAACAAATGGTACAGGTATATGAATAGCAAGTATCCACTGAAATGATTTCTTCCGGACATTTGCACGCCAATATCCGAAAGGAATATTAATTAAAAAAGTTAATATGGCTACAATTACTAAATGCATATCATTTGAAAAATTTTGGGCAAACATAATCAAACTATTTGTAGTTTTACAATGGACTTAAAACTAACTTATGCTTGACTTTGAAATAAAAAATTCACTTTTTCGAACAGTAAAATTCTGAACCTCTCGGGCGGGAAAATGCACTAAAAATCTGATTAATTTATTTAGAATTACAAAATTGTAAGGATCAATTATGAAATATTTAATTACCGCTTTTTCAATTGCTTTAACCATCTCAGTTTCAGCTCAGAACTATAAACAGGTTAAAATCTATCTGAATGATTTTTACAATCTTTCAAAATTGTTAGAACTGCAAATTCTCGATGATCATTTTCAGTATGAAAAAAATAATTCCGTTGTTTGCTTCATCTCAGAGCGTGAGTTTGAAAAACTCCATAATTCAGGATTTAATTATGAAATACTGATTGATGACTGGTTTGAATACTACAAATCGTTTGCGGTTCTGTCAGAATCAGAAAAGCAGAATTTTATTACAGAGAGTAAAGAAAAATTTAATGTTGATGGATTCGGATTTGGGTCAATGGGTGGATATTATACATTCAATGAAATTGTTGCACAGCTTGATTCCATGTACAATCAATTTCCTAATATCATAACTCAAAAATTTCAGATAGGAACAAGTCAGCAGGGAAGACCAATTTGGGCAGTAAAGATCTCTGATAATCCAAATGTATCTGAAAATGAACCCAAAGTTGGTTATGATGCTCTTATTCATGCAAGAGAACCTCAGTCAATGGCTTCGATGATGTACTTTATGTGGTACTTACTTCAGAATTATGGAACTGATTCAGAAGTAACTTACCTTGTTGATAACAGAGAGATGTTCTTCGTTCCTTGTTTTAATCCGGATGGTTATGAATACAACCGGCAGACAAATCCAAACGGCGGAGGAATGTGGAGAAAGAATCGAAGAAACAATGGTGATGGAAGTTATGGAGTTGACTTAAACAGAAATTTCGGTTATATGTGGGGCTATGATAACAATGGATCAAGTCCGACTCCCAGCTCTGAAACTTACAGAGGTCCTTTTGCATTTTCAGAACCAGAAAGCCAGGCAATAAGAGACTTCGCTATTCTGAATAATTACAAAACTCATTTTAATATGCATTCGTATCAAAATGCCTTTTTATATCCCTGGGGTTATATCAACGCATTAACACCCGATTCGGCAATTTATCGTGAATTTGCAAGCGATATGTCAGGTTTCAATCAATATGTTTATGGAAACAGCGGACAGATTCTTGGTTATAACTCAAATGGTTCTGTGAGAGACTGGATGTATGGTGAACAAATCACAAAACAAAAAACATTCGGTTATACAGTTGAAATTGGTTCATCAAGCGATGGATTCTGGCCTCCGCAAAGCAGAATTTTTCCTCTTGCTCAGGGAATGCTAAGACCAAATCTTTACAATGCATGGGTTGCAGGCGATTATGTTGTTTTGAATAACTATTCTTTTTCACAACAATATTTTAATCCCGGTGATAATGTTCAACTTACGGTTGTAAATCTTAAAAATAAAGGTTTATCGCCTGCATCAAATATATCATTAACTCTGAGCAGCGATAATTCGGAAATTAATGTTACAAACAATTCTATTCTTGTAGGTAATGTTCCTGCAAGAACAGTTCAAACCGTTAATCAATCATTCTCATTTACAATTGGAAATCTTCCTCCCGAAACTGAAGTTAATTTGATTGTTACAACTTACACAAGTTCAACAGCAATGAGTGTTGATACAATTAAAATAATAATCGGCACTCCTACATTATTGTTTGCCGATACAACGAATAACATCAATACATTGTGGACTTTAACTGCTACTCCATCAAATCCAATTTGGGGCACTACAACTTCAACTTTTGTATCTGCACCAAACTCCTACACTGATAGTCCGGTTGGAAATTATGCTAACAATGCAACTGTAACGATGACATCTAAATATCCGGTTGATTTAAGTTCATATTCAAATCCTAAATTAAAATTCTATACTAAGTTTGATATAGAAAACAATTATGATTATGGCCAGGTTAAAATTTCCACGAACAATGGAATCAGCTGGATACCGCTGCAGGGAGTGTACACAAATCCCGGAACCGGAAGTTTTCAACCAAACGGTGAACCGCTTTATGATGGAATTCAATCTTCGTGGGTTGCAGAAGAAATATTTCTGGCCGGATTAACTTCAGCACAAAATAAACTAAGATTCGAACTCAGAACAGATGTATCTGTTACAAAAGATGGTTGGTATCTCGATGATATATCGGTTTTTGTTTATCAGGTTATTCCGGTTGAGTTATCATCTTTTGATGCAAGTGTTTCTCAGAACAAAATACTTTTGAACTGGACCACTTCGAGTGAGATAAACAATAGTGGTTTTGAAGTTCAAAGAAAAATTTTGAATAGAAATTCAGACTGGCAAAAGATTGGTTTTGTTAAAGGTTCCGGAACAACAACTGAAAAAAACAACTATTCTTTTACAGATAATAAACCTTTATCAGGGACAATCCTTTACCGGTTAAAACAAATAGATTATGATGGAACTTACAAAATCTTTCCTTCGGTAATGGTTGATTATGATATTCCGGATGAATTTGTATTACATCAAAACTATCCCAACCCATTCAACCCATCAACAAAAATCAGTTGGCAGTCACCAGTAGGCAGTTGGCAAACACTAAAAGTTTATGATGTGTTGGGAAATGAAGTTGCTACACTTGTAGATGAGTACCGAGAAGCAGGAAATTATGAAGTTGAGTTTCAGACAACAATAGGCGATAGGCAGTTGGCAAGCGGAATATATTTTTATAAACTTCAGATTGGAGAATTTGTACAAACCAGGAAGATGATATTAACAAAATAGTCCTAGTAAAAACTGTTACTATCAACTTGAATGGCTGGATGCTTACCTTAGGTAGGTAAAATTGAAAGACTGAATTGTAGAGACTTGCCATGGCAAGTCTCTACATAAGTAAGTCTCTACAGAAACTTTAAACCATATTTTCAATATTCCATACAAAAGCGTGAATGCCTTGTTCTTCGGCTTCTTTGTTTATTTCTTTGACTTTTTCTAATAGCGGCTCAACAAGTTCTTCTTTAATTACTGTAAGCACGACAGCATTCTGACTTGGCCAGATGTGTGTCCCTAAATGCGGTTCACCTTTTTCACTGCCTTGTCCGTGCACATTCAGGAATTTTGTATATCCGCGGATGGATAATTCTTCAAGCGCTTCGTTCACTTCTTCAGTAATTCCGTGGTTATAAACTATCATTACTGCTTTCATAATATTTCTCCTTAATCAATTTCTTTCTTTTTTCTTTTGAATCTTGTTTCGAATACCGAATAAAGTACGGGAACCAAAACAAGAGTAATCAATGTCGAGAAAAGCAATCCACCAATTGTTGAAATACCAAGTGGTCGCCAAACTTCAGAACCATCTCCTGCACTAACGGCAAGAGGAATCAACCCAAGTAAAGTTGTAAAGGTTGTCATCAATACAGGACGTAATCTGTTTCTACCTGAATAGACAATTGCTTCTCTAAGTTCATAACCTCTCGCTCGTGTTATATTGGTAAAATCGACAAGCACAATTGCATTCTTCACAACGATACCAACAAGAATAATACTTCCCAGAAATGCAATTACGCTGAAAGTTGTACCGGTTGCAAACAATCCGATGAACACTCCCGAAAATGCAAACGGAACAGAGAACATTATTATAAAAGGATCAACTAATGATTCAAATTGTGCTGCCATTACCATATAAACCAATACGATACTTAATGCAAGTAGCAGCAATAAGTCTTTGAAAGCATCACTTTGCTGTTCAACCTGTCCTGCAAATTCTATTGTCGTATTTGGAGGAAGTTCAATCTTTGAAACGAAGTTTCTTATATCTCCGGCAACTTCTCCAAGAGATCTTCCGCTTATATCAGACAGAACTCCGATAACTCTTTCCTGTTCTTTTCTTTTGATTGTCGGAGGCGAATATTCCTGAACAATCCCTCCAACATCTTTTAGTCTGACAGTAGTACCGAGTAAAGTTTTGATTGGAAGATTTTCTATTTCGGCAATACTTGATTTTTTATCCGGAGGTAAGCTTATGAAAACATCATATTCATCGCCAAGTTCGCGATATTTTGTTGCAACGATTCCGAAATAATTATTTCTTAATGTATTTCCAACCAATGCAGTATTCAATCCTGCAAGGGCAAGTTTTTCTCTGTCGAGAACAATTTGTAATTCTGGTCGAGGATCACCAATATCAATTCTAACATCGCGTGTGCCTTCAAGTTTTGTCATATAATCTCTAAGCTGATTTGCAATCTTGTATGATTCTTCAAGATCGGGTCCGACAATATCAACTTCAATCGGGGCACCTGTTGCACCGGTTAAAAATGCACCTGCACCGGCAGTGTTTACGCTGAAGCTTTTTATTCCTACAAATTCTCTTAATCTTTCACGAAGCGCATCCGCCATTTCAAAAACAGTTCGTTTGCGGTCTTTAAGTTTGGTCGTTCTTATCTGAAATCCTGCAATGTTTGCACCTTCATTCTGACCGAAAAGAATTGATGAAAATCCTGCATCATTAACACCAGCGCGAACTGAAACAAACTCAACTTCCGGAAAATCTTTTTTGATTATGTCTTCAACTTTCTTCACATATTCAAGAGTTTCTTCAAGTCTTTTACCAGGTTCTATCTCAAGAAATATCTGGAACTGTGATGAATCCGATTTCGGTATAAATTCAGTTCCGAGCATTGGAATTAGTAAGATCGATCCGACAAAGATTAACAGAGCAGTGAAAACAACTGTTTTCTTGTGATTAAGCGCCCACTCAAGAATTCTTTTATAAATATCATCCACTGAATTAAAAAATCGTGCAAGTGATGAATCAATTTTCTTTAACAAAGGATTTGTAATTGGTTTAGCTTCTTTTCTTGATTTAAGAAGTTTGGATGCTAACATTGGAATCAAAGTTAAAGCAGCAAGCAATGATACAAGAATCATTACTGTTACAAGAAATCCAAGCTGATTGAAAAGAATTCCTGCTATACCAGAAATAAACACTAACGGGAAGAATACAGCAACGATTGTAAATGTAGCCGCTGCAACTGCCAATCCAACTTCTGCAGAACCAAAAACTGCTGCTTCTCTTGGACGCGCACCTTGTTCAACGTGTCGTGATATATTTTCAAGTATTACAATTGCATCATCCACAACAAGACCAACCGCAATTGAAAGCGACGAAAGCGAAATGATATTGATTGTATTTCCTGTAAAGTAGAGATAAATAAATGCACCAATCAAAGAAACAGGAAGCACAAGCACAATGATAATTGTTGCACGCCATTGTCTTAAGAAAATCAGAATAACAAACACAACGAATATCGCTCCCAACAACACTGCTTCCGTAAGATTTGCAACCGACTGAATAATAAATTCAGATGAATCCTGAATAATATCAATCTTAACATCCGAAGGAAGATTTTTCTTTAGTTGCTCAAGTTTTGCTTTAACATCTTTAACAACCTGTACTGTGTTTGCACCTGATTGTTTCTGAACAATTATCTGAAGCCCTTTTCCACCATTCAATCTTACATTGATAGTTCTGTCTTTCAAACTGTCAATAACTGTTGCAACATCGCGCATATAAACAAGCTTACCACCTTGCTGAGCAACAACAAGATTTTTAATTTCATTTGCACTTGCAAACTCAGCAGGCAAACGGAGATTGTATTCCATATCTCCCATTTTTATTGAACCAGAAGGTAGATTAATATTTTCTGCCAGTAGAACTTGTGCAATCTGTGCAGCAGAAATGTTATATGCTTCTAACTTTCTTTCATCAAGATGAATTAAGATTTGTCTGATTGGTCCGCCAAATGCCTGAACAGTGCCGACGCCAGGCACTCTTTTAAGTGGGTCAATAATTTCATTTTCAACTAACTTGTTTAATCCTATATAACTTTCTTCAGCTTGAACAGCAATAAACATTATAGGAAATATGTTCGTGCTGAATTTGAATATTATTGGATTTTCAGCATCATCAGGCAACAATCGTTTCGTAAACTCAAGTGCTGAACGAATATCATTCGATGCTTCATCAAGATTAGTCCCGAATTCAAATTCAAGTTGAACAACCGAAATGTTATCAATTGAAACCGAGCGAATTTTTTTAAGATTAGTAATTGAGCTAAGTCCGCTTTCAATTTTCTTAGAAATATTTAACTCAACATCCTGAGCACTAGCACCGGGATATTGCGTTAGCACACTTATTACAGGCGGTTCAATTTCAGGAAACAGATCTATCGGTAATCTTTGAAACGAAACGAATCCAATAATAACAATAGCTATAAAAAGCATTATTGTTGTTATTGGTCGGCGTACAGATATTTCAGGTAAATTCATCGTTAACTCTCCTTATTCTGCTTTGACTTTAATTTCAACTTTACTTCCATCTTTCAGCAATCCTTGCCCACGTGTAACAACATAATCGCCTTCATTCAAACCGGAAGTAATTTCAACAAGTGAGTCAAATTCTTTTCCAAGAGTGAGTTCTACTCTTTTAGCAGTGTTATCTTTTACAATGAAACCATAATATGCAGTTGAGCCAAGCTGCTTTAATGCCGCAGAACGATTTACGATTATTCCTTCGGTTTTACCAATAAGAATCTTTGCGCGCACATACATTCCGGGTTTTAGTTTTTCATTCGGATTAGGAATTTTAACTTCGACTTCAAAAGTTCTGCTTGATGGATTAACAGCCGGGTTTATTCTGTTGATTGTTCCTCTAAATGTTTCATCGGGAAAGATGTCTGATTTTATTTCTACTGTCTGATTAAGTTTAACATCTTTTAAGTTGCTTTCACTTACATTGAGAATGAGTTTCAATGGATTGATTTGCATAAGCGAAACAATTGTTGGTGCACCAACACCACCAGGAGCTAAAAGAAATACTTCACCTTCATTTAATCTTTTTGCAGTAACAACGCCGCTAAACGGTGCACGAAACTGAGTGTTGGTTAATAAAAGCTGATAAGCTTTTTCTGAGGTTTCATAAGCAGCTTTAACCTGATCAAACTGAGATTGAGAAATTGAGCCGGATTCATAAAGTGGCTTCAATCTGTCGTAATTATCCTTTGCAACCTGATATTGAATTTTTGACTGCGCAAGCTGAGTATCATCCATTTCAAAAAGTAAATCACCTTCTTTTACTCTTGAACCGGCATCAACATAAATTTTCTGAACTCTTGCTGTTGTCTGTGCAGCAAGATTAGCTTCTTTCCAGGCCATAAGATTTCCCACCAACTCAATTTCCCGATCAATCATTGACTTTTTAACTAATGTTACTTCAACAGGAATCGTTTCATCTGTTTTATTCTGATTATTATTTTCCTTCTTACCACAACTAACTACAATTAAAGCTGAAAGTAAGATTATCAAAAGTGATTTTGCTTTATTCATCTTAATATTCTCCTTAAAAATTTCTTATTTAATTCTTCCAAGTACAGTTTCAAGATCTGCTTCAGCAACTTTGAAATCGTATATTGCCTGAAGCCGGTTTAATTTTGCCTGACGCAAAGCGAGCTCTGCATCATTAACTTCGAGTTGAGTTCCAACATTGTTTTCCAATCTTCGTTTTGCAATCTCATAACCTTCCTGAGCGGTTCGCACAGTTTTATTTTGTCCCTGTATTCTTATCAAAGCTTGTTGAACTCTGTAAAGAACACTTAATGCTTGTGTCTTTATTGCTTCTGTCAGATTTCTTTTTTGTTCAACTGCCTGATTCAATCCAATCTCTGCCTGACTAACTCTTGATTGTGTTTTAAATCCATTGAATATAGGAACCTGTAATTGCAATCCGAGCACAAATGTTTTAACCCAACGATAATCAGAAAACTTAAAATCATTTGCCTGAGTTTGATACTGATAATTTCCAAAACCAGCTAAACTTGGGAAATAAGCTGCCTGCTCAAGTGAAACATTTCTGTCATTCAACTGAACTTGTTTATCAAGTATTGCAAGCTGAGGATTGTTTTGCAGCAACTCTTCAATAATTTCCTGTTCAGTTGGAAGTTTATAATTTTCATCAAACTCCATTTCGCCAACTATATCAATATTCTGATTAGCATCAAGTCCGATTGTAACTTTTAAAGCTTCAAGGGATAGTTTATAATTATTCTCCATCTGCAACACGACTGGCTTCAGATTTTCAACTTGTACTTCAGCACGCAACACATCGTAATCGGATAAAGTTCCTGCTGCATTTAACCGTTTAATGTTCTCGAAATTATCTTCAGCATTTTTCAAACTTTGTAGCATCACATCTTTGGTTTCTCTTGTAAGAATTACAGCAAGAAAAGATTTCTTCACATCACCGACAATTTTGTTTTTTACACTTAAATAATTTTGCTCTGCAATTGCGAGTGCGTCAGAAGCAAGTCCGATTCCTTCATAAAGTGGAAGTGCAAATAATGGCAATGATAGTTGTGCAGCAGCAGTGTAAGAGTTATCTGAACCAATTTCGAGTGTTGGACCGAATGGTGAACCCGGTGGAAGGAATATAACTGGTTTGTTAATGTATCTTTGATACTGACCACTTAAATCAAGTTTTGGGAAAAGTCCGCTTCGTGCCTCACGAAGTTTTTGTTCTGATTTTTCCACTTCCATTTTTGCAATCTTAAGCTCTGAGTTTTTTTCGAGAGCAAGATTAATTGCTTCATCCATCGTCAGCGTTAAATTTTTATTTTGTGCAAACGCCGAAAATGAAAAAGCCAACAATAGAACAAATAGTTTTTTCACGATTAATCCTCCGTAAATAAATTTTTAAACTTTTAAGCCGTCAAAAATCAGTTTGATTGCAAAGATCATATCATCAATTGCTTTTGAGAAATCGATCTTCTTGTTAATTGAAAAGGATGCGAAATAAAATTCACGATGTCTTAAAGCTTCAGATAAAGTAAGAATGAGTTCTGCAATACGATGAGTGTCGCATTTTTTTATTTCTTTTTTCTTTATGCCTTCGTCGAGTACTTTTTTCAGCATTTCAATTTCTTTTTTATGAATTATCTGAATTTGCTCAAACATTTTGCTTTTCATTTCGAAAAGAACACTGGTTGAAATTTCGTGAAGTTTAATTGTCTCGGCTACATATTCAAACTTTGCCCTCTCGTAATTAATGATTTTATTGATTGTCGAATCATCACTTTTCAAAGCATCTTCTATCAGCAAACAGAAATTATCTCGCTCGTGGTTCATTACATCCTCGATTAAGGCATCCTTATTGGAATAGTAGTAATAGAGAGAAGACTTTTTCATTCCCAATGCCTGGGCAATATCATCAAGAGTTGTTTTGGCAAATCCGTTTTTTGCCAAAAGTTCCCGGGCAGTTTTAAGTATAAGCTCTTTCTTTGCGTCGATAGTATTCATATCTCTCAAACTTTTTAATTGAATGTTCGAAACTTAGAAACAATAAAATGAATATCAATAGTTCCATTTCTCATAAAAATATTTTTGTGAGCTTTGTCAAGGAATTTTAATCCATTTAAGAATACTTAAAATCTTTTTCCCTATAAGGAATGACTTTGATTTATCTATCTATTAAAAATTCAAATTGTTAAGTTTCGGGTGGAAGTATTTCCGAATTATTGAAATTGTTCTTTAAGTGGCTTTACTGATTCTCTCAAAACCCAAAAATGTAAGGAGGTTGAGATGAGGACAGAAAAATATAAATCGTTGGTCAATGAACTTTTATCACTTGCCGAAATTGAAATTAACGGCAGAAATCCCTGGGATATTCAAGTTCACGATGATAGATTTTATAAACGAACAGTTACGGAAGTTGAACTTGGACTTGGTGAGTCTTATATGGATGGTTGGTGGGATGTTGAGCAACTTGATGAAGTGATTTTCAGAATTATTCGTGCTGATTTACAGAACAAAGTAAAACGCAATCTGAAGATTGCTCTGCAACTTGCCGGATTCTATTTAATTAATATGCAGGCACGACACAGAGCTTTTATAATCGGTGAAAAGCATTATGATTTGGGGAATGATCTTTTTCAGAACATGCTTGATAAACGAATGAATTACAGTTGTGCTTATTGGAAGAATGCAACAAATCTTAATGAAGCCCAGGAAAACAAACTCGAATTGATTTGCAAAAAACTTTATCTCAAACGAGGTATGCGGGTCCTGGATATTGGTTGCGGTTGGGGAGCTTTCGGAAAATATGCTGCAGAAAAATATGGAGTTGAAGTGCTTGGAATAACTGTTTCAAAAGAACAAGTATCGCTTGGAAAAGAATTATGTAAAGGCTTACCTGTAGACATTAAATTAATGGACTACAGAGATCTAAATGAAAAATTTGACAGAATTGTTTCGGTGGGAATGATTGAGCACGTCGGATACAGAAATTACAGAACATACTTTAAGATTGCAGAGAATTGCTTAAATGAAAATGGATTGTTTTTACTCCATACAATAGGCGAAGTACGCTCCGTTAAAAATACAGACGCCTGGACTCATAAATATATCTTCCCCAATGGTATGCTTCCATCCATTGCACAGTTAGCAAAAGCAGTTGAAGGTTTATTTGTAATTGAAGACTTGCATAACTTTGGTGCCGATTACGATAAAACTTTGATTGCCTGGTACAATAATTTTAACTCGAACTGGCATAAGTTGAAAGAAAAGTATGGAGAAAGATTTTACAGAATGTGGAAATATTTTTTGTTATCTAGTGCCGGGGCATTCAGAGCGAGGAATAAAAATCAGCTTTGGCAAATTGTTCTTTCAAAAAAGGGAGTGCCCGGAGGTTATATTTCAGTGAGATAAAAATTTTATTTTATTTCTGTTGATAAAAATGATGGATTATTTTTTTTATAAATAAAGAAAAAAATTATGTCAAAATTTGGTTTGGCACTTGGTGGCGGCGGTGCAAGAGGTTTAGCACACATCGGAGTTCTTAAAGTTTTAGAACAAAAAGGAATAGAAATTCACTCAATTACCGGCTGCAGTATGGGAGCTATTGTTGGTGGTCTTTATGCTTATTTTGGAAGTATTAGGCAAGTTGAGGATTTCATCCTGGATATAATTAATCATCCGAAATTTCTCGAACTTGGAATTGATAAGCTGAGTGAAAATCATAAACCTGATAAAAATTATTTCGAACAGTTCTTTGATTATATTGGAACAAGAGTGCAGGCGTTAAGAGCATTAAACAGACTCTCATATTTTGATGAAGAATTAGCCGACGAAATGTATAGTGTTATTCCCGATGTTCCTGTTGAAAATTTTAAGATAAAATTTTCTGCAATAGCTACCGATTTAATTTCCGGAGAAGAAATTAATTTTACCGAAGGAAGTTTAAGGAAAATTATTAAAGCCAGTTCTGCAATACCCGGAATATTTCCTCCGGTAAAGTATAATAATTACTTTTTAATTGATGGTAGCGCATCTGAAAGTGTTCCTGCGGGAAAGGTAAGAGATATCGGAGCTGACAGAGTTTTGGCAGTCGATGTTACCCGTGAACTTAAAATAATTGAAGAACCTAAAAATGTTTTCGAAATTTTATATCGCGCAGAAGATATTAGTTCATATCATCTTTCGATGATCAGACTGGAAGAAGCGGATCTTGTTATTTCTCCTGATGTTAAGAAACTTAGTTGGGCAGATTTTGATGAAGCTGAAAAAATTATTGCAGCAGGAGAGAAAGCAGCGAATGAGAATATTGAAAGTATTCTGAAGTTATACAAAAGGAATTCATACATAGTTAAACTGGAACACAAGTTGAAAAAAATTGTGGGTGAAATTTAGTATTCAATGAAGGTTAAAACTCCAATAATTGTAGCACATCGGGGCGCATCTTACAAAGCTCCTGAAAATACGATACCGGCATTTAAAGTTGCTTTTGATGAACAAGCTGATTTTATTGAGGGAGATTTTTGGCTTACTGCTGACAACGAAATAGTTTGTATTCACGATTCGAATACAAGCAGAGTTGGAAATAAAAACATCAAAGTTACAATCTCAACTCTTGATGAATTAAAGAAAGTTGATGTTGGGATCCGGAAAGGGAATCAATTTGCCGGAACAACAATTCCAACTTTACAGGAAGTTCTTGAAGTTATTCCGGAACAAAAAGGGCTGCATCTTGAAATAAAAGACAATAGAGAAAATTTTTTAATCAGATTAAAAGAAATTCTGAATGGGAATAATATTCATAAAAATCGAATCAGAATTATTTCTTTCCATAGAAATATTATCAGAACAGCAAAAAAATATTTTCCGGAATTCAAAGCTTATTTGATTTTTGGTTGGTATTTTTCCAAAGGGAATTACTTTAAATCACTTTCGAAAAAACTGATAATGAAAAAATTAAGCACACTAAATTGTGATGGAGTGGTTTTATTTGCAGATTCTTATATCGACGAGGAATTTATTAGCAAATTGAAAGCAGAAAATTATGATGTTTGTACATACAATGTTGAAAATGAAAGTAAAGCTCAGAAGTTAGTTAGTTATGGTGTTGATTCGATAACAACTAATTCACCTTTGATGATAAGAAATGCAATCAGTAAAATAAAATAGTAACAATGTCACACAATCACTCACATAATTCAAACGAAACTTCAGAAAAGAATTTATTCATAACAATCACACTCAACTTTTTTATAACGATTGTTCAGATAATTGGTGGAATTATTTCAGGTAGCTTGTCTTTGATTTCTGATGCAATGCATAATTTCTCCGATGCGGTTGCAATCATCATTACCTTTATTGCACTTAGATTGAGTAAGAAACCCAAAACACCAAAATATACATTTGGATTAAAGAGAGCAGAAATAATTGCAGCGGTTGTAAATGCAAGTACTTTAATTATTATTTGCTTTTTCCTTATAAGAGAAGCAATTGACAGGTTAAATAATCCTAACGAAATTGCCGGCAATCTGATGCTTCTTATTGCAGTGATTGGATTTATTCCAAATGTAATCGGAGCTTTATTGCTTAAAAAAGGTTCGGAAAAAAATATTAACATCAGAGCAGCTTACTTCCATTTGTTGAGTGATGCTGTTTCAAGTATCGCAATCATAACCGGAGCTGTATTCATAATTGCTTATAAAGTTTATTGGATTGATCCAATCCTTACAATCCTGATTGCTTTATATATTCTATTTGAAGCTTACAAAATTCTTAAAGAAGCAATTGACATTCTTATGATGTCAAATATCGAAGGTATTGACCTGGAAGAAATAAAATCAATTGTTGAGAAAATTCCTGGTGTAAAAAATATCCATCATATACATCTGTGGAAACTGAATGACAATGACACACATTTCGAAGCCCACATAGAGGTTGAGGATATGACAGTTAGCAAAACTTCTGAGATACAAAAAATAATTTCAGCAGAGTTGCATGCACGATATGAGATTAACCACACAACCTTACAATTCGAATGCGAGCTTTGTGATAAGTTTGATATACTTGCTCAGCACTAAAATCTTTGAATCTTCATTAAACAGATTGCTTTAAATCACTGCAGCAATAATTAATTTCTGATAAATCATTTTTTATTTGGAGCATATGCAAAAATCGGCATATATTTGTATGCAAAAATTGGCATATAAAGAAAACATGGAAAGAACAATAGAAAAATTCAAAGCCCTATCAGATGAAACCCGACTTCGGATATTAAACTTATTTCTGAAAAGTGGAAAAAATCTTTGCGTTTGTGAGCTGATGGATGCACTGCAACTTCCACAGTATGCAATTTCAAAAGCGCTTAACATTATGAGGAATGCTGATCTGTTCACGACTGAAAAAGAAGGTACATGGGTTTATTATAAACTGAATAAAGACAACCAGGAAAATAAAAGCCTTTTCAATTTTATTAAGAGTAACTTATCATCAAATTTATTAAATCAGGACGAAGAGCGATTGAACAAAAGATTGATGCTTCGTGAGAAAGATAAATGTGTTGTAGGGATTATTCCCGAAGAGGAACTGCTAAAACTTATTAAAGAAAAAACAGAAGACTAATTTTTTGTAAGGGGTTACAAAGTGGACTGGAAAGAACAATACAAATCGTTTTTGTGGATAACAGGATTTTTTCTGTTTGCTTATTTCATGCCAATTGAAACAGAAACATTCCGTAATTCTGTAATTGATGCTTTTGCTCTAGCAAAATGGTATGCTCAGGAACATGTGCTTTTATGTCTTGTGCCAGCGTTCTTTATTGCTGGGGTAATTGCTGTTTTCATAAGTCAGGCATCAGTCGTAAAACATTTTGGTGCTAAAGCAAAAAAATGGAAAGCATATCTTATCGCTTCAGTATCAGGAACTATTCTGGCTGTTTGCTCTTGCACAGTTTTACCATTGTTTTCAAGTATTCATAAAAGAGGTGCCGGTCTGGGACCTGCAATTGCATTTCTTTACTCAGGACCAGCAATAAATATTCTTGCCATTATTTTAACTGCAAAAGTTCTTGGTCTTGAACTCGGTATCGCAAGAATAATTGGTGCAGTTTCATTTAGTTTGGTAATTGGTCTGATTATGGCTTTTATTTATAGTAAAGAAGAAAAAGAAAGAGCAGATGCACAACTTGCTATGCCGGAAGTTGAAGAACCAAGACCTTTATGGCAAACTACAATTCATTTCTTCATTCTTGTTGCAATACTTGTTTTTGTAAATTGGGGAAAACCTCTCGAAACCGAAGGCTTTTGGTATTTTATGTATGCTAATAAATGGTTCATCACAGCATTGTTCGGAATTGGTTTTGCCATATCACTTGTCTATATAATTGGAGTAAAGAAGTTATATGTATTGTTGGGAGTTATTGCCGTATTAATTTCTGCGATATTCTTTTATAATAATCCAACAATACCTTTTGTGATCGGAGTAGTTGCAACAACTTTAGCTTTAACTTTTACAGAAGGTGAACCTAACCAATGGCTCGGTGAAACCTGGGGATTTACAAAACAGATTATGCCACTACTTGGTGCAGGTGTACTTGTAGCGGGTTTCCTTCTTGGTTCTGCAGAAGGGAATGGAGGGATAATTCCTAAAGAATGGATTTATACCTTGGTTGGTGGAAATTCATTGTTCTCAAATTTCTTTGCATCAATTACCGGCGCATTTATGTATTTTGCAACTTTGACGGAGATACCGATTCTTCAAGGTTTGATAAATAATGGAATGGGAAAAGGTCCTGCGCTAGCGTTATTACTAGCCGGACCTGCTTTATCATTACCAAATATGTTGGTAATTCGTGGAGTGATTGGTACTCAAAAAACAATCGTTTATGTTTCTCTTGTTGTAATTATGGCAACATTAAGCGGGTTAATTTATGGAGCTATTTTTTGATCATTAAAAATTACACGGAGAACAACAGAAAATTCACGGAGAACCACGGAGATAAAATGCAATATGAAGATTTAACAAGTATTATAATTGGTTGTGCAATTGAAGTCCATAAAGAGTTGGGTCCAGGTCTATTAGAATCAGCATATGAAGAATGCCTGGCTTATGAGTTAGTTAAAAAGGGCTTGAAAGTTGAAAGACAAAAACCAGTACCAGTTGTTTATAAAGAAATTAAACTTGAATGTGGATATAGAATTGATATCCTCGTAGAAGATAAAGTAGTGCTTGAATTGAAAACAGTTGATGAATTTAATCCTGTTCATGAAGCACAAATATTAACTTATTTAAAATTTTCTGAGAAAAAAGTTGGACTATTAATAAACTTTAATGTTTTAAGATTGAAAGATGGTATTAAAAGATACATTAAATAACTCTGAGGCTCTCCGAGTATGCTCAGTGGTTCTCTGTGTAACAAATCGCTAAAGGAGAATAAATGAAAAAAAGAATTTTAATACTGTGCACAGGCAATTCCTGTCGCAGTCAGATGGCTGAAGGATTTCTTAAATCATTCGATAAGGAGCTTGAGGTTTATTCTGCGGGAACTAAACCAGCAGACAGAGTAAATCCAAAAGCCGTTCAGGTTATGCGAGAAATCGGAATTGATATTAGTAACGGCAAACCTGAAGATGTGGTAAAATATATCAATGACTCATTTGATTTTGTTATAACTGTTTGTGACAACGCAAAAGAAACCTGTCCGGTTTTTATTGGTAAAGTTGGTAAACAATTGCACATTGGATT
The DNA here is from genome assembly GCF_025998815.1 of Ignavibacterium sp. NCBI lineage: Bacteria > Pseudomonadati > Ignavibacteriota > Ignavibacteria > Ignavibacteriales > Ignavibacteriaceae > Ignavibacterium > Ignavibacterium sp. The sequence goes on along the minus strand of NZ_AP026678.1, from coordinate 1,974,311 downwards.
TGAAGATCCTGCAGATGCAACAGGATCTGAAGAAGAAATTCTTTCAGTATTTAGAAAAGTTAGAGATGAAATCAAAGAGGAGTTTTATAAATTCTACATAAATGAATTAAAATAACTCAGTGGTTCTCAGTGACTTCTCCTATGTCCTCTGTGTAATTTTTATGTCACACGGAGAGACACAGAGATTTCACAGAGAACCACGAAGAAAAATTAAGAAGGAGGAATTATGTTAGACATTAAAGTTCTTGGTCCGGGTTGTGCAAATTGCATTAAGCTGGAAAATCTTGTAAAGGAAGTTGTATCTGAAAACAATCTTCCAGCTAGTATTGAGAAGATAACTGACAAAGAAAAATTTATGGATTACGGTGTTATGATTACACCAGGACTGGTAGTCAATGGGAAAGTATTAGCGATGGGTAAAATTCCCACTAAATCAACTTTAGAGCATTGGTTGAAAGACCATTTAAACAAGTAATAAATAAATCATCTGAAGGGTAAATAGATGGACACATCTGTTTCAAAAAAATTATCATTCTTTGATCGTTATTTAACACTTTGGATTTTTATCGTAATGTTTCTTGGCGTTGCAGCCGGATCAATATTTCCGGGTATTGCTGGTTTCTGGGATTCACTTAGCGTAGGCACTACAAACATCCCAATTGCAATCGGATTAATATTAATGATGTATCCACCGCTTGCAAAAGTGAAGTATGAAGAACTGCCAATAGTATTCAAAAATGTTAAACTGTTAACCATTTCTTTAATCCAAAACTGGATTGTTGGACCGCTGGTAATGTTTTTTCTTGCACTTATTCTTTTGCCAGATAAACCCGAAATGGCAATAGGAGTTATTCTTGTAGGATTAGCAAGATGCATCGCTATGGTTTTAGTCTGGAATGATTTGGCAAACGGCGATTCTGAACTTGCAGCCGGACTCGTTGCTTTCAATGCAATATTTCAAGTACTTCTCTATTCCGTTTATGCTTATATTTTTATAACAGTTCTTCCTCCGTTGTTTGGAATGCAAGGTGCGCTTGTTGATGTTTCCATCTGGGAAATTGCTGTAACTGTTTTAATTTATCTGGGAATCCCCTTTGCAGGCGGCGTATTAACACGTTTTACTTTAGTAAAAACAAAAAGCAAAGAATGGTACCACACAAAATTTATTCCTAAGATTTCAATTCTAACACCAATCGCTTTGCTGTTTACAATTTTTGTGATGTTTTCTTTAAAGGGTGAAAAGATCGTCGAACTTCCTCTCGATGTTCTGAGAGTTGCGATTCCATATACATTTTATTTTACTATAATGTTTTTTGCTACATTCTTTTTTGTTAAGAGACAAGGTATATCTTATGAAAAAACAACTACGGTTGCATTCACCGCAGGCAGCAATGATTTTGAGTTGGCCATTGCAGTAGCTGTTGCTGTATTTGGAATTAATTCACCGGCGGCTTTTGCAACTGTAATTGGTCCTTTAGTAGAAGTACCTGTTTTAATAATGCTTGTGAATGTAGCACTTCGGTTTAAGAAAAGATACTTTGCTGCTGAGACAAAAAATGTTAGTATCGAAAGTAAAACTATACCTGAATTTGATAAGTAAAATTTTTTATCAAGGGGAATGAAAATGAATCTTTTTAGTAGTGCAGTTACTTCTTTTGTGATAATCATAAATTTATCAGCTTTTCCTCAATATTTTGAAACGCTGGAAGAATCTGCCAATAATTATTTTATTTCAATTTCGAAAGCCGACCAAAACTCTGATGCTGAGTTTAATAATTTAAATAATATTCTCTTTACGCAAATTGCAGAAGAAACACTAATCAAAACTTATCAAACTTCATTAAAAGATTTAGATAGCTTGAGAAATCATTTGAAAGAATATGAATCAGCATTACGAAACATTTCATCTGACTCGGCATTTGTATTATTTAATCAATGGTATCTCCATTTCTCAAACACTTTCTATAATTATGCTGAAGAAAAATTCTTTTCATCGGACAAGGTAAAATTACTTTTATTCAGTGCATCTGTTTCTTGTGCCTGCACACTTGAAATGTGCCGTAAGCAAACTGCCGATTTAATAAACTTTGCTAAACAAAACGGATATGATTTCTGGATAGTTGATTCCTATGAAAACAATCAATTGCAAATTGAATATGAAACTTTATTTGCACCTTCTGTAATCGTATTTGATGGAAATAACAAAGTGCTTCATAAGATTGAATATGATGAAAATATGATAACAAAGCTTTCCAAATATTTTCAAGAGAACAATAAAAATAATTTAAGAGGATAATATGAACTGGTTACATAACATTGAACAAGCAAAAGAAGAAGCTTTAAAATCAAAAAAACTTATCCTTCTTCAATTTGAAATGGATGGTTGCGGCGGCTGCAAAAAACTTGAAGCAACAACTTACAAAGATCAAAAAGTTATTGATGAAATTAATGAGTGGTTTGTGCTGCTGAAGCTTGATTTGATAAAAGACAGAGAAGTTAGAAAAATGCTCGGCGCTTACTGGACGCCTGCAATGTATTTTCTTGATCAAAACGGAAATTCATACTATCACTTTAACGGTTATCTGCCAGCTGATGAATTCCGGGCAATGATGAGATTGGGAATTGCAGAAACGATTATGCCTCGTGGCAGATATGATGATATCATCAAAATCATTGATAAAGATATTGACGATTTAGTTAATACATCTTTCTATCCGAAACTTTTAGTAGCAAGAGAAACCGCCCGTTATATCAAAATAAAAGATAATTCACGGCTAAGAAAAACATTAAAGGAAATACAGAATACACATCCTCAATCAACCGAAGCCAAAATGTATTTCTGGGATGAGTAATATACTCAGCGGTTCTCCGTGTCTTCTCCGTTGTTCTCAGTGAAACTTATTACACGGAGAGCCACTGAGATTTCACAGAGTGCAATAGAGAAAGGAGAAAGCTAGCAAATGAGAGTAAAACTTGAATTTCAATATTTTGAAGGATGTCCCAATCATATAAAGATGCAAAACAATCTTGCTGAAGCGATAAAGGGATTAGAAGATAAGATTGAAATTGAAAAGGTTCTTGTAGAAGATGAAGTATCAGCAATGCAGGTTAAGTTCCGAGGTTCACCTACTTTATTAATTAATGGTGAAGATCTTTTAGGAATGCCTGTACCGGAGGAGCCATCACTTGCCTGCCGTTATTATCCAAAAGGAATTCCAACATCAGAAGAAATAAGAAAAGCAATACTACAAAAAATAAATAAGGAGAATTAAATATGATCTCAGTTAAAGTTCTTGGTCCTGGTTGTAAAAAATGTCAGACACTGGAAGCAAAGGTTAGAGAACTTGTCACAAAAAATAGTATTGATGCTATCGTAGAAAAAGTAACTGATATTCAGGAAATGATGAATTATGGAATAATGATGACGCCCGGATTAGTAATTAACGAACAAGTTAAAAGCTTTGGGATAATTCCCAAGGATGATCAGATTTTAAAGTGGTTGAACGGAGGTTAAAATGAAAAATTTAATTTCAATAATATTACTGGTTACATTCATTTTTGTTCAGGTTTCTGCAGCTCAATCAAAAGAAAATAAAAGTCGAACTTCGAAGAGTTCAAAAACAAAAGTTACTTTTATTGAACTTGGTTCTGTAAATTGTGTTCCTTGCAAAATGATGCAACCGGTAATGAAGGCAATCGAAGAAAAATATGGTGATCAGGTGAAAGTTGTTTTTTATGATGTCTGGACGAAAGAACAAAAACAATATGCACAGATTTATAAAATAAAATTAATCCCCACTCAGGTTTTCCTGGATGAAAATGGAAAAGAATTTCATCGTCACGAAGGATTTTATCCCGAAGCAGAGATAGATAAATTACTTCAGGGGAAAGGATTGAAACCTAAAAGTTGAAAGGTATGAGGAAATAAAGGTATAAGGAAATAAAGGTATAAGGTAAAAGGAATAAGGATTTGAGTTAGAACTTCAAAGAATCAATTACATTAAATCAAAGTTTATTTCCTTCATAACCTGATAAAATTAGGTTCTAAGAAAAAAGTATTACAATGTTAGATAGTATATTTATAACACTTTACGAAGCAATGACAGGTGCAGCTTGGATTGCAGTCCTTGCATCTTTAGGATGGGGAATATTGAGTATCCTTCTTTCGCCTTGTCATCTTTCAAGTATTCCTTTAATAGTTGGTTTTATTACTTCTCAAGGAAAAATTTCTTTGTCAAGAACTTTTTATATCTCGCTGATTTTTTCTTCAGGTATTTTAATTACAATTGCTTTAATTGGAATTATAACTGCTTCATTAGGAAGACTAATGGGTGATGTTGGCGTAATTGGTAATTATCTGGTTGCAGGAATCTTTTTTCTTGTTGGACTTTATCTTTTAGACATTATCAAAATTGACTGGAATAGTGCCGGCTTAAGACAAACAAAATCTAAAGGATTACTTGCCGCACTTATTTTAGGACTTCTCTTCGGAATTGCATTAGGTCCCTGCACATTTGCATATATGGCTCCCGTGCTTGGGGTTGTATTTCAAACTGCACAAACAAATTATCCGTTCGCGATTATTTTACTGCTTGCATTTGGGATTGGACATTGTTCTGTTATTGTTGGTGCCGGAACTTTAACCGGTAAAGTCCAGAAATATCTTAACTGGTCTGAAAGTTCTAAAACAATTTTATGGATTAAAAGAATTTGTGGTGTACTTGTTATCATTGGCGGTTTTTATCTAATCTATACAGTTTCCTGATTCCTACCTGATATATCGAATTATTACTTCTGTAATTTTTATATTTGTTACAGAAATAATCCCGGTATTAAAATGAAATTTGTCTTTAGCATACTTTTTTTCTCCTTCTTTTTTATAATCTCTTGCGGTGATAAACAAAATTTAAAGGAAGTCGAATTAGAAAATAATCGTGATTCGAAAATTCAGGAAGTAAAACAAGATACTATTCCTGTTATTTATGTTGCTGTTTCAACAATGATTTCTCCACTGGAAACCTTTAATCTTTACAAAGATGTAATGGATTATATCTCAAAGAAGTTAAATGTTCAAATTGAATTTAAACAAAGAAAAACCTATCGGGAGGTGAATGAACTTCTTGCCGAAAACAAACTTGATTTTGCATTCATCTGCACAGGAGCTTATCTCGAAGCAATGAATAAAGTTCCAATAGAGTTATTAGTTGTGCCGGTAGTAAATGGTAAACCTTATTATCAGGCATATATTTTAGTTAATGAAGAAAGTAATATCAATTCTTTCGATGAGTTAGAAAATAAATCATTTGCTTTTACTGATCCTCTTTCAAATACAGGGTATTCTTACGTTAAAAATATTCTGAGAGAAAAAGGAACTACACCAGAAAAGTTTTTCAGTAAAACGATTTTTACTTATGCACACGATTATTCAATTCAGGCGGTTAAGAGGAAATTAGTTGATGGTGCAACCGTAGATGGATTAGTTTTCGAATACTTAAAGAATTTTCAACCGGAAAAAATAGAAGGGATTAGAATTGTTCAAAAGTCAGAAGACTTTGGAATCCCTCCTTTTGTAGTTCAAAAAAATCTCGACAAGAATCTTAAAGAAAAATTAAGAAGGGTTATGCTTGAAATGCATCAGGATGCGGAGGGTAAAAAGTTACTGAGTAAAATAATGATAGATAAGTTTATATTAGCGGCAGACTCTCTTTACAGATAAGAAAAATGAAAACATTTAGATTCAGATTACCTCTCTTCTGGAAATTTTCTATCGCAATTATCACAATTGTTCTGATTTTTGGTTCAATTAATTCAATTCTAATTTATAATAATGTTCAAACGGCACTTCAGGCTGAGACTGAAAAGCGAGCTTTATTTATTGCAAGAAGTATTTCAAATCAAATAACATCTCATATTTTATTTGAAGACTTTATCTCACTTCAGAATACAATCAACAGCATAAAAGAAATTGATGAAAACATTTTTTACATCTTTATTACGGATAATAAAAATAATGTACTTGTTCATACCTTCACCAATGAATTCCCTTTAACTTTGATTGAAACAAATTCACTAAAAGAAAACCAATCATTTAATACACAACTTTTATTACTTAAAGATTTTAACAATGAGGTTATTCTTGATGTAGCAACTCCTATACTTGATGGGAAAATTGGAACTGTCAGAGTTGGATTAAAAGAAACTTCTATTATTGCAGATGTTCAAAAAACGGTTAATATTTTCTGGATAATGGTAGCTGCATTTCTTTCTGTTGGAATAATCGGCGCTCTGATTTTTGCTAAGTTTATCACTAAGCCGATTATTACAATTCAAAATGTAGCTGATAACATTGAATTAGATCAGATTGGGAAAAAAGAAATTCCTCAAATAAAGATTCGTGATAAATTTCTTAACCGTATTAAAATGCTTTTCAGAGCAGAGGATGAAATAGACATTCTTGCTGATAAATTTAATCAAATGATTCTTCGTTTGGATAAAGCTTATCGTGATTTGCAAAATGCACAATCGACAATCATTCAATCTGAAAAACTTGCAACAGTCGGAACATTAACTGCCGGGCTTGCTCACGAAATAAATAATCCGGTTGCTGGTTTACAGAATTGTATAAGAAGAATTCAAAATGATCCTTCCAATCTTGAGCAGAATATTAAATACATTAAAATGATGGAAACTGCCGTTGATAAAATAGAAAGAGTTGTTGGTAATCTTCTTAACTTTACGAGAAAACAAAGCGGCGACTTTATAAGTCTTTCAATTAATGAAATTGTCGAAAATTCTTTATTGCTTGTAAGTCACAGATTAGAAAAACTCAGGATTTCAATTACTAATAACCTTTCTGCTGATTTACCAAAGATTAAAGGCAATAAAAATCAGCTCGAACAGGTTTTCCTTAACTTGTTGATTAATGCTATTGATTCAATTGAAGAAAAAAATCAGTTTGATCCAGATTGTGAAAAGAGGATAGTATTTTTTGCTCGAAAAGAGAATGATTTTCTTATAGTTAATATTCAGGATACAGGAAAAGGAATTCCGAAAAATTTATTAGAAAAAATTTTCGATCCGTTCTTTACAACTAAATCACCGGGGAAAGGAACAGGGCTTGGATTATCTGTGGTGTATAACATTATTGAAACACACAACGGAAAAATTTATTTTGAAAGTGAAGAAGGAAAAGGAACAACAGTGAATTTATATTTGCCAATTGATAATAAACTTAGTGCACCTTTGTGATGCACTTAGTGTTCCTTTGTGGTTAATTTTTTACCACGAAGAACACAAAGGATTTTCACGAAGGAACGCGAAGGAGATAAAAAATGAATGAAGAAGAAATTTTTAAGAAAATTTTAGACTGCTCATTCAAGGTTCACACTGCATTAGGTCCCGGATTATTGGAAAGTGCTTATGAAGAATGTTTGTGCTATGAGCTTGGAAAGTCAGGATTAAATTATGAAAAGCAAAAACCTCTACCACTAGTTTATGAAGAAGTAAAACTTGATGCAGGGTATAGAGTTGATATATTAGTTGAAAACAAAATTATTGTTGAAATAAAATCTGTTGATGCATTAGCAGATATTCACCTTGCACAAATTCTTACTTATCTCAAATTATCAGGTTGCAGGTTAGGATTATTAGTAAACTTTAATGTAAAACATTTAAAAGTTGGAATTAAAAGAGTAATCTTTTAATAACCTTAGTGCACCTTTGTGATGAACTTGGTGTCTCTTCGTGGTTAATTTTTTACCACAAAGAACACAAAGGATTTTCACGAAGGAACACAAAGGAAAGGTAATTATGAAAAAATTAAATATCTGTATTGTAGAAGACGAAGAAATTTTAAGGGTATCACTGAAAGATGATTTACTCGATGCGGGATATTCTGTAACTGATTTTGAAAATCCAATCAAAGCTCTTGAGCATTTCAAAAAAAAGAACTGTGATGTTATCATTTCTGATATTCGCCTTCCGGAAATGAACGGACTTGAACTTTTATCAAAAATAAAATCAATTAATCCAAATGTGTTCGTAATAATGATGACAGCATTCGGGAGCGTTGAAACGGCAGTTGAAGCTATGAAAAAAGGAGCTTTCGATTATATCACAAAACCATTCGATAAAGAGGAACTTCTTTTAATTCTTGATAGAATTAAAGAACTTAAATTACTTCAATCAAAAAATTTAGATTACCAAAATTACTTTCAGGATCAGTTTAACTTTGATGCATTCATCGGCAATAGCCAATATGTGAATGAACTAAAAGAAACTCTTAAAATAATTTCCCAAACCAACTCAACAGTTTTAATCACTGGAGAAACAGGAACAGGCAAAGAACTAATTGCAAATCTTATTCATTATAACTCACCAAGAAAAGAAAAACCACTGATAAAGGTCAGCTGCGGAATTTTATCAAAAGAAGTTATTGAGAGCGAATTGTTCGGACACGAAAAAGGTGCATTTACCGGCGCAGATAAACTCCGCATTGGGAGGTTTGAAAAAGCTGATCAGGGAACGATTTATCTGGATGATATTGATGATGTTCCCCTCGAAACACAAGTTAAATTATTGCGTGTTCTGCAGGAACAGGAAATAGAAAGAGTTGGCAGCAGTGAATCAATTAAGATTGATGTGCGTGTAATTGCATCAACCAAAGCTGATTTGAGCAAGCTGGTTAAGGAAGGAAAGTTCAGAGAAGATTTGTTTTATAGATTAAATGTTCTTCCAATTCATCTCAAACCTTTGCGTGAAAGGAAGGATGACATTATGCCGTTGTTCAATTATTTCTTAAATCAATTTTCTTATCAAAAAAATTATATAATAGAAGAAGCTGTTTATGAAGTTTTAAGAAATTACGAGTGGCCCGGGAATGTTCGTGAATTAAAAAATATTACCGAACGACTTTCAATTCTTTGTTATGATTGTAAAATTACAACAAGTAGACTTCCACAGGAATTGCTTTCTACAAAAATCAATTTAGAAAGCATAACTGCTAATGAAGATAAATCCTTGAATGAAATTCTTGAAGAAGTTGAAAAATCATTAATTCAAAAAGCATTGTTAAAGTCAGGCAACAACAAAGCAAAGGCAGCAGAGCTACTAGGACTGCCGCCTTCAACACTGAAAAGTAAAATTGAAAAGTATGGAATTAATTAATCCTTAGTGCTCCTTTGTGAAAACCCTTTGAGTTCCTTCGTGGTTAAATATTTATTACCACAATCCGTCAGTCGGCGGATCACGAAGGACAACACAAAGATTCACAAAGAAAAGAGAGGTTATTTAAGTTCTATCCTAAAATAATTTCCGCTCGTTACTTCAAATTCTTTACTGGATAAGTTACCATTCAAATCAAAGTAATAAATTTTATAATTGCCCTCGGTCAGTTTAATTTTTGCTGCTTTGTCAAAAACCTCACCGGAACTTAAGATTTTATTACCGTTTTCATCAGTAATAAAGAATGATGTAAAGAATGTTCTGTAAATTCCATCATCGTAAATTTCTTTGGCTGGTGTGACAACTTCAACAATGGAGTAAATATTTTTCTCACCATTTGAAGCAAAAGCGCTCAATGATACGAGAGTTAAAAACAAAATCGAGGTTAAAAGAATGTTTTTCATAATTCTCCTTTTTTTGTTCCGAACATACTTCTCCATTGTTAAGTTATTATTAAAATAATGTTAATAAATTATTAAGAAACGAAAACTCGGCGAATGCGACAGGATTTCGTCGCTGAAAAATTTATAAGAGCTAAAAATTCTTTTATTTTGAATCGAAATAGCACAATTTAGTAGAGGCACTTTGATTGCATAATACTATTAACAATTAAATGGAGTTAAAAATGTTCGGAAATTTAGGATTCACTGAAATACTGTTAATAGTAGCAGTAATTACTTTTTTATTTGGTGCTAAAAGAATTCCTGAAATAGCTAAAGGAATTGGTAAAGGTATTCACGATTTTAAAAAAGAAATTAAATCAATTGAAGAAATCACGAAATAAATCATTAAGAAGGAGAGAAAAATGAAAAAAGTTCTTTTTGTAGCAACCTTGATATTCACCTCTTTGAGTTTGCTATATGCTCAGGAAGTTACAAATAAGGGAAGAATATCCGGTTATATGTTCGGAGATTATTTTTATAATGTTACAAGAGATACCGGTTTATCATCATTACCTAATGTAGTAAATGGTGGGAAAAAAGATTTAAACGGATTTCAGTTACGCAGAATTTATTTTACTTATGATTATGATATTTCTGAATCATTCTTAACACGATTCAGATTAGAAGCAGACCAGGAAGCGAATGCTAGCAATGGGAAGATTGGTGTTTTTGTTAAAGATGCTTATCTACAATGGAAAAATATTTTTAAAGGAAGCGATCTCATTTTCGGTATATCTCCTACACCTGCCTTTGAAGTTTCAGAAGGTATTTGGGGCAACCGGTTTCTTGAAAAAACTATTATGGATTTAAGAGGCATAGTCTCTTCGAGAGATCTTGCTATTGCTTTAAAAGGTAAATTAGACAGTAACGGAATGTTTAAGTATTGGTTAATGATTGGCGATGGAACAGGTAATAAACCCGAAACAGATAAGTACAAAAGATTTTATGCACACATTCAGTATTCACCAATTAAACAATTTACTGCCACACTTTATGCTGACTTAAAAGCTCGTCCGAATATTAATGATCCGGCAAGCACATCAAATCCACCAGCAACCATTGCAAATAACGACTTAACATACTCTCTGTTCCTTGGTTATAAAGAAAAAGATGCATATTCATTCGGTGTTGAAGGCTTCTTAAACACAAGACAGAATGGAATGGTAAATGGAACAGATGTAAAAGATAAAACAGGAATGGGAATCTCTGCATTTGCTTCATACAACTTCTCAAAAGAATTAGCAGTTATCGGAAGATATGATTATTACGATCCTAATACTGACTCTAATGCAAAAGGTGATATGAGGAATTGGTTCATCTTCAGCTTGAATTATAAACCGGATGATAAAGTTACGATCAGTCCTAATGTTATAATAGAAACTTATGAATCAATTCCAAATGGAAGAAGCATTGATGCATCAATTACACCAAGAATAACATTCTTTTATTCATTCTTATAAAAAATTGCAACACAGACTATTAGTCTGTGCTACGAAAATAAACGGAGAAAAATAATGGCAGAAGAAAAAAAGCAAGAAGGTTTATTAAACAAAGAAATATCCCGAAAGGATTTCTTAAGAACTGCCGGAGTTGTTGGTGGCGGTGTCGCAGTTTCAGTTGCTGCGGTTACTGTTTCTCGCTTGAGTCCTCCACCTGAGGTTCCCACTGGCAAAGAAACTATTCGCGATATTCCTGATTTCAAAACAGTTGAAATAAATGAAAAATCTGATGTGTTATTAAGAATGCAGGCAGAGTTGAAGAAAGCCTTAGCAAAACCGGTTGAAGAAAGAAGATGGATGATGGTTATTGATACAAGGAAATGCGTTGGCTGCCACGCTTGCACAGTTGCTTGTATCGCTGAAAATAAACTTCCTCCTGGAGTTGTTTATCGTCCTGTTGTGCAGGAAGAATTTGGTGAATATCCCAATACTCAATTGAGATTTTTCCCGAGACCTTGTATGCAATGTGAAGAACCGTCTTGTGTTGCTGTTTGTCCTGTTAATGCAACATGGAAAAGACCTGATGGAATTACACAAATTGATTATGACAAATGTATCGGCTGCCGTTATTGCATCTCAGCGTGTCCCTATGGCGCAAGAACAAGTGATTTCGGAGAATACTATACTGAAGATACACCAGAACTTCAACCTTATGAATTGCTTTCTAGCAATGAGTATGGTAAAAGCTGGAACCGTGAAGGGCACAATTCACCAATGGGTAATGCACGCAAATGTCATTTTTGTCTGCACAGATTGAATGAAGGTGAATTGCCTATGTGTGTATCAACCTGCATTGGTCGTGCAAATTACTTCGGCGATGCTAATGACCCTGATTCTCTTGTCTCAGAAAAGGCTCGTCAGCCTAATCAGGTTAAACTGCTCGAGGAAAAAGGTACTAAACCATCAGTAATTTATTTGGTGTGAGGTTAATTATGTTAGAAAGAACTTATAAAAATTTATCAAGAATCTGGATGGTAGTTTTTACTATCGGATTCATAGCATTAATTCTAAAATTCATTACCGGTGAAAGATTAGCTGGCTATGGAAGCTATATTCCGTGGGGTTTGTGGGTTGCACTTTATTTTCATTTTGTTGGAATTGCCGGTGGCGTCTTTGCACTGGGAACCCTGGGTTATATTTTTAATTTAACAGGATTCAGAGAAAACTTCAGAGTTGTAATTATTGTTTCCGTTGCATCTGTAATCACAGGTTTGTTTGCTATTTGGTTAGATCTCGGACAGCCTTTCAGATTTACAAGAATACTTTATGCTCCAAACTTCGGTTCAATGATGGCATTCAATGCCTGGATGTACACATTTTTTATCATTACTGCCGGGGTGATTTTTTATCTGACTTTGAATAAAGAAAAACAAACAGATTTTCACGATAAGAAAAGATGGATTCTTCCTTTAATGGCTTTGGGGTTTTTATTTTCTATTGCATTCCCAAGTCAAAGTGGAGCCTTTTTTGGTGTTGTGGATGCAAAACCATTCTGGAGTTCTCCATTGCTGCCAATTTTATTTTTGGTTTCTGCAATCACATCCGGAGGAGCTGTGTTGCTGCTCGTTTACACATTTTTACATTACGAAGAATTCGATTTAACACATCAACCATTCAAGATGCTCAGATACACAATAATTGGTGGAATTATTTTTTACTTTGTCGCAGAATTTGCAGAGTACAGTTTAGTCTTTTGGTCACCCAATTCACACATTCGGGAAGCTGTTGAACTTATTTTGTTTGGTCCTTTCTGGTGGGTTTTCTGGCTTGTTCACTTAGGTGGAGCATTAGTAGCACTTTATCTTTTATTAAAGGGTAAAACATATCAGACGGTTGGAACCGGAGCTTTTATTGTTGCTGTAACTTTTGTTTCTGCAAGATTAAATATTTTAATTCCGGGACAAGCCGTAGCAGAACTTAAAGGATTAAAAGAGGCTTTCTATCACGAAAGATTAAGGTTCGATTACTCGGCAACATTGAATGAATACCTTATTGCTCTGTTCATCGGTGCATTTGGTGTTGCGTTGGTTTATTTCGGAATAAAACTTCTTTCGCAATTCACTAAAAAGAAATTAGGAACAGAATTATGAAACAGGAATTAATAGATAAATCAAGAAGAAGTTTTTTAGCAAAAGGAGCTTTACTTGGCGGTGGTGCTCTCGCATCAATCTTTGCTGGCGAAAAAGCTTCAGCTCAAACTCAGCAAATGATTATTAAAAGTAAAAGACCGGATGTTGATTATCCGTTCAACGATCCCGAAAATATTATCTACTCGGTTTGCTTGAATTGTAACACCGGTTGCGGAATAAAAGCTAAAATTCAGGATGGAGTTCTTGCAAAGATTGATGGCAATCCGTACAACCCTTGGACAATGGTTCCTCATCTTTCAATGAAGACTGACATTGATGAAGCAGCAAGAATTGACGGCGCTCTTTGTCCTAAAGGTCAAGCCGGTGTTCAAATTGCTTACGATCCATATCGGATTAGAAAAGTATTAAAACGCGCAGGCAAAAGAGGTGAAAACAAATGGATTACAATTCCATTTGAGCAAGCGATTCAGGAAATTGTTGAAGGCGGAAAATTATTTGCGAATGTTCCCGGAGAAGAAAATCGCGTAGTTGAAGGTTTGAAAGATATTATGGCTTTGCGTGATCCTGAAGTTGCCAAAGCTATGGCCACAGATATTAAAGCTATTTGGGATGAAAAAGATAAAGCAAAGAAACAAGAACTTGTTAAAGCTTTCAAAGAAAAACATAAAGATAATCTTGATAAACTAATTGATCCCGATCATCCTGATTTGGGACCAAAAAATAATCAATTCGTTATGGCTTTTGGTAGATTGAAAAACGGAAGAAAAGACTTCTTCTCTCGTTTTCAATCCGCTTTCGGGACAACAAACTTACACGGACATACAACTGTTTGTCAGGGCTCATTATACTTTACCTGCAAAGCAATCAGCGAACAATATCAAGGCGGAAAATTCACTGGCGGTCAAAAATTTTACTGGCAGGCAGATCTTGAACACGCGAAATATGTTTTGTTTGTCGGCGCTAACCTATTTGAGGCTAATTATGGACCAACAAACAGAACAGTTCGTTTAACAGAAAACCTTGCAAAGGGTTATACAAAAATTGCAGTTGCTGATCCAAGATTTTCTAAACTAGCAAGTAAAGCTCATAAATGGTTACCAATTAAACCAGGTACTGATGCTGCTCTTGCTCTTGCGATGATTCAATGGATAATTAATAACAATCGCTTTGATGAAAAGTTCTTACGTAATGCAAACAAAGCCGCAGCTATTGAAACAAATGAAACAAGCTGGACAACCGCTCCATATCTTGTTGAAATTAAAGACGGCGAACCCGGTAAATTAATTCGAGCTGCCGATTTTGGATTGAAAGCTCCTGAGAAAAGAAAGTATGATGACCACGATTATGATGAAAAATTTCTTGTTGTTATGGTTAATGGCAAACCGACCTGGGTTGATCCAAATGATGAAAAGAATCCGGTTTACGGTGATTTATTCGTTGATACAGAATTAACAAATAAAGAAGGTAAAAAAGTAAAAGTAAAATCCGGTTTGCAGATTCTTAAAGAATCATCGGAAGAAAATTCAATCAGTAAATGGTGCGAAATTGCAGGTGTTAATGAGAATGATGTGATTGAAGTTGCAAAAGAGTTAACAAGTTATGGTAAACAAGCTGCTGTTGATATTCATCGAGGTCCGGCACAACATACAAATGGTTTCTATAATGTTTTAAGCTGGATGTCTTTAAATATGTTAATTGGGAATTACGATTGGGCTGGTGGAATGTCTAAAGCTGCTACTTATAAATATGATGGTTCGAAAGGCGGTCTTTTTGATCTGAAAAAAACGAAAGGTAAAATTCCTGCATTTGGTATCAGCTCAATTCGTCACGGTGTTGATTATGATAAAACAACAATCTTTGAAGGCTATCCTGCAAAACGAAACTGGTATCCTCTTTCATCGGACATTTATGAAGAAATTATTCCAAGTATTGGCGATGCTTATCCATATCCAGTAAAAGCTTTGTTCTTTTATATGGGAGCTCCTACTTATGCGCTTCCAGCCGGACACACAAACATTGAGGTTCTTGCAGATGTTAATAAGCTTCCTTTGTTCTTCTGCAGCGATATAATAATTGGTTCAACATCAATGTATGCTGATTATATCTTTCCTGACCTTTCATATCTTGAAAGATGGGAGTTCCAGGGTTCGCATCCGAATATGCCTGCAAAAGTTGAAAATGTTCGTCAGCCGGTTATTTCTCCTATTCCCGAAAAAGTAAAGGTATATGGCGAAGAAATTCCTTGCAGTCTTGAAGCATTGTTTATGGCTTTGAATGAAAAACTTGGATTAAAAGCATTTGGTAAGAATGCTCTTGGCGAAGGATTGGATATAACCAAACCTGATGATTTTTATCTGAGAGCAATTGCAAATCTTGCTTATACCGAGTCTCCCGTGCCAGATGCAAACGAAAGAGAACTTGAAATATTTTCAAAAGCCCGCAGACATCTTGATAAATCTGTGTTTGATGAACAGAGATGGAAAAAAGTTGTTGGCGAGGAGAATTGGCGTAAAGTGGTTTATATTCTGAACAGAGGCGGTAGATTTGAGGAATACGATAAATCTTTCGATGGCGATAAACTTAAACATCGTTATGCAGCGTTGCTTAATCTTTATCAGGAAAAAACGGCAACGAAGAAATATGCTGCAACCGGAAAGCATTATTATGGATATGCAAAGTATCTCCCAATAATGAACTACGCTCATGAGAGTGTTGATAAAATCTCAGAAGGTTACGATTTACACTTAATCACACATAGAACTGTTACTCAGACAAAATCTAGGACAATCGCTGCATATTGGCTTTTACCAATTATGCCTGAAAATGGAATTCTCATTAATCCTAAGGATGCCGCTAAACTTGGCATTAGTAAAGATGATAAAGTAAGAGTTGTCAGTGCAACTAATACTGAAGGCAAATGGAACTTTAAAAATGGAAAAACTAAAGATATAGTTGGTAAAGCAATTTTAACTGAAACAATGAGACCTGGAGTGGTTTCTTTTGTACTTGGCTTCGGACACTGGGCAACTGGCTCTGAAGACTTTGAAGTTGATGGCGAAACAATTAAAGGTGATCCTCGCAGAGCAAAAGGTTTACACGCGAACGCTGCAATGTGGACGGATTCATCATTACGAAATAACACCTGTATGATTGATCCTGTTGGTGGTAGCGTTTCGTTTTATGATACGATGGTTAAACTTGTAAAAGTTTAATAACTTTAATTAGTTCTTTAAAATATTTTTCTCCGAGTTGATGAGTCTAAAAAGATTTGTTTAACCACAAAGAACACTAAGTTCATCACAAAGGAACACAATGAAAATACTTTGTGTCCTTTGTGTCCGTCAGCTGACGGATCTATTGTGTGACTTCGTGGTAAAAATAACTTCAAGATTTATCAACCGACAGGGTAAATCCGGAAACGGTTTTGCCTGCCAGTTCGTCGATTTAATTCGATGGGACGCTTTGCAAAGGAGAGTTTACTTTTTTGATTTAAATTGATAATCACAATTTAAACCCCGCAAGTGCAAAGCGGGGTTTTTTATTCCCTTTGTGGTTAAATCTTTTTTACCACAAAGGGAACTAAGTTCATCACGAAGGAACTCGAAGTGGATATAAAAAATTTTTATTCAATAAAAATATTGGAGATTACAATGTCACAAATACCAAAACGATTTCAGAAATTCACAGAGGATTATCCCAATGTTGCAAAAGCATACGAAGCACTTGGCGATGCGGTTCACGCAGCCGGACCGTTGGATGAAAAAACCCGTGCACTCATTAAACTTGCAATTTCAACCGGTGCGCGATTAGAAGGAGCGGTTCATTCACACGCACGCAAAGCTTTGAAAGCTGGATGCACACCAGAAGAAATGAGACAAGTTGCATTACTTTCATTACCTACAATCGGACTTCCATCAATGATGGCTGCGCTAAGCTGGATTGATGATATTATCGAGAGTAAAAAATGATTGAAAGTCTGGTCAATCTTTTCTGGGCGTTCATCAAAGTTGGTTCATTCTCTTTCGGTGGAGCTTATTCATTAATTCCGTTGATTGAAAAAGAAGTTGTGAAAAATCATCAGTGGTTAACTCACGATGAATTTCTAAAAGTGCTCGGAATGGTTGAAATTTTCCCCGGAGCAATTTCAATAAAGTTTGCAACTTATACCGGTTACAAAACTGCCGGAATTCTTGGAGTTGTTGCTGCGAATCTCGGCAACATTTTTACACCGGCTATATTAATTCTGTTGAGTACTTATGTCTATTCGATCTATGAAAAAAATATTCTGGTAACGAAAGCATTCAACGGAATTAAGTACGCTGTAATCGGAATGATTGCGGCAATTATGTATCAGTATGCTGTTAAGAACGGAAATCATTTGCAGGAGTTTGTGTTACTTGCAGTCGGTGCTGCATTAATAATCTTTTTCAAACTTCATCCGGCGTATGTTGTGCTGATTGCAGCTATTATTGGGATAGTTATTTTATGAAGGAAAGACATTTAACCACGAAGTATCACAAAGGATGGCACGAAGTATCACAAAGAAAAATCTTCGTGTTCCTTTGTGAAGAACTTTGTGCTCTTTGTGGTAAAAAAATAATATGAAATTAAGAGACAACTTTAACAGAATTCACGATTACGTTCGCATTTCACTGATTGACAAATGCAATCTCAACTGCATTTACTGCAATCCATCGAACACACTTGCAAAGTATGAATCGAACAAATCAATTCTCTTTTATGAAGAATTATATCGCTTAATTAAAGTCCTTGTCAAAGATTTGGAAGTTAAGAAGATTCGTTTCACTGGCGGCGAACCGCTAATCAGAAAAGATATAATGAAATTTTTTGAAATGATTTCTTCTCTCAAACAGCAATATGATTTTGAAATTGGAATTACAACCAACGGAACTCATTTGCTTGATAAACTTGATGGGTTAAAAAAGTATGGAGTTGAGCGACTCAACATCAGTCTCGACACTTTGAACAAAACAAAATTTATTGCAATAACCGGTAAAGATTTTTTTGATGAAACAATTACTGCCATTCGAAAATCAATTTCACTTGATTTCAAATCAGTAAAGGTTAATGCTGTTATAATCAAAAACATAAACGATGATGAATTGATTAAGTTCGTAGAATATTTCAAATCATATCCAATCACACTTCGGTTTATTGAGTATATGCCATTCACTGGAAATCAATGGGATGATTCGAAATTTTTAAGCTGGAGTGAAATGAAATCTCAGATAGAAGAAAAATATTCTCTGACGGAAATTGAAAGCGATGGAAAAATCTCAAAAGATTTTTTTGTTAATGAATCCAAATTAAAAGTCGGATTTATCAGTTCAATCTCAGATCATTTCTGCGATAGTTGTAATCGTCTGCGCATTACAGCAAGCGGAAAAATTAAAAACTGTCTCTTCTCAAATCCATCTGAAGTAAGTTTAAAATCTTTATTAGCAGATGAATCAATTTCAGATGACGAAATTGTTAGGTTTATTCAAAGTACACTGCAGTCAAAATGGTTGAAACATCCGAGTGCGGATGAATTGGCAACACTAAATCAAAATAATATGATGAGTATCGGCGGATGAAAAAATTATCACATGTAAACAGCAAAGGCAAAGCAGAAATGGTTGATGTTTCTGAAAAAGAAATTTCAACCAGAACAGCGGAAGCTTTTGCTGAAGTGAAAGTATCGAAAGAAATTATTAATGCAATTAAAAACAACACAGTTCAAAAAGGGGATGTCCTTTCAATTGCAAAGTTTGCCGGAATTCAAGCTGCTAAAAAAACAAGCGAATTGATTCCGCTTTGCCACAATATTTTTATTTCCAAAATAGATGTTGAGTTGAAGCTGAACTCAAAAAATAAAACTGTCGAGATAAAATCTTTTGCAAAAACAAATGCACAAACGGGAATTGAGATGGAAGCATTGACAGCAGTATCAATTGCAGCTTTAACTGTTTATGATATGTGTAAAGCGATTGATAAATCAATGATAATCAGCGAAATTAAATTGCTGAATAAGACTGGAGGTAAAAGTGGGAATTATTTTACTAAATAACTTCGTGTTCCTTTGTGTTGTACTTGGTGTCCCTTTGTGGTGGATTAAAAGATTTAACCACGAAGTACCCAAAGGTATTCACGAAGTATCACAAAGAGAAAAAATTTAAAGGTTAATTATGAATAATTATGATATAAAAGAATCCCTGATCGAATTGAAGAGTACAAATCAATCGGGAAAAATAATCGCGATTTCTATCAGCAAGAAGAAAGGAATTCCGAAAACGAATATTCAATCGGCAAAATTGATTGAAAACTTTGGAATTGAAGGTGATGTTCACGCCGGCAACTGGCACAGACAAATAAGTTTTCTTGCATTGGAAAGTATTGATAAAATGAGAGAAAAAGGATTACCAAATCTTCGTCCCGGTGCGTTTGCAGAAAACATTACAACAGAATTCCTTGAACTTCCAAAGTTAGAAGTTGGAACAAGAATGAGAATCGGGAAAGAAGCCGAGCTTGAAATAACACAGATTGGGAAAGAATGCCACAGTAAGTGTGCAATCTTCTTTAAAGTTGGTGATTGTGTAATGCCGCGCGAAGGAATTTTTGCAAAAGTAATTCGTGGCGGAGAAATTTTTATTGGTGATGAAATTAGAATACTTAGTGCGACTTTGTGATGCACTTAGTGTTCCTTTGTGGTTAATATTTTTTACCACGATCCGTCAGCTGACGGAACACAAAGGATTTTCACGAAGGAACGCAAAGGAGAAATATGATAAATTATAATAAAGCACTTGAAATAATTAAACACGAAATTGAAAAATTAACTCTTCACACAGAAGAAGTTGATATTTATGAATCATTCAATCGTATTCTTGCAGAAGATGTAATTGCTGATGTTGATTTGCCTCCGTTTGATAATTCGGCAGTTGATGGATATGCTATCAAATATTCTGACAGAAAAGAATGGAAAATTATTGGGGAAATTTCAGCGGGAAATTATTCTGCTTTCAATCTTACTGAGAATGATGCAGTTATGATAACAACTGGCAGTAAACTTCCGGCAAATGCTGATACTGTAATTCCAATTGAGGATGTTGAAGTAGAAGGTGATTTACTAAAACTGCAACCGAATGCTTTCATCAAAAAAGGAATGAACATTCGCACACAAGGAAATGATTTGAGGAAAAACGAAATTGCAATCCATAGCTTCACAAAAATTGATGCAAAGACAATTGCTGTACTTGCAAGCTGTGGAAAAGATAAAGTGAAAGTCTTTTCAAAATTAAAAGCTGCAATTCTCGCAACCGGCGATGAATTAATTCCAATCAATGAAAAACCAGAGGGCGACAAATTAAGAGTCTCGAACATTTATTCTCTTTATTCTGCAATAAAAGAAATGAATCACACGGTAATCAATCTTGGTTTCACGAAAGATGATAAAGAAATTATAACACAAAAAGTAAAAGCCGCTTTGGAAATGGACATTAATTTGTTCATAACAACTGGTGGAGTGTCAGTTGGCAGATACGATTTTCTGAAAGAAGTTTTTGAAGAACAAGGTGTGAAAGAAAAATTCTGGAAAGTGAACATCAAACCCGGTAAACCAATTTACTTTGGAGTTTATGAAAAAGATGAACGTAGAATTTTAGTGTTTGGTCTGCCCGGCAATCCGGTATCATCGCTGGTTAATTTTTATGTATTCATCAAACCGGCGATTGATTTTTTATTTAAACAAAATGAAATGAATTTATTGACGGCTACATTGCAGAATGATTTAAAGAAAAAAGATGGAAAGCGCCACTTCTCACGCGGAATTTTATTTGAAGAAAACGGCGAGTGGAAAGTCACTTCAGAATTTTCGCAGTCATCCGGAAATCTTGTTGAGATGAGTCGTGCGAATTGTCTGATAGAAATTGAAGAAGATAGAATGAATCCAAAAAAAGGAGAAAAAGTGAAATGTATTCTGATATAACCGGAGTCATTCTTGCTGGTGGTAAAAGCTCTCGAATGGGAACGAACAAATCGTTTCTTAAGATTGGTAACCAAACAATCATCGAAAGAATTTCTGATCTGATGAAATCCATTTTTTCAGAAGTTATAATAATTACGAACTCGCCTGACGAATATAAATTTCTTAACATTCCAATTTTCGAAGATATTTATAAATGGAAAGGACCGCTCGCAGGAATTCATTCGGCACTTGTTCACTCAGCAACGGAAAAAATATTTGTGCTTTCTTGTGATGTTCCTTTAATGAGTCGTGAGATGGTTGAATACATTGTTAATTACAAATGTGAAAAACCGATTGTCTTTTGCGAAGCTGCCGGTTATCATCAGCCGTTGGTTGGAGTTTATTCGAAAGTAATTTTGAGTGAAGTTGAAAATTTTATTTCAACTACTGAGGTTAGTGATAAGTCATTCCATCATTTTCTGAAAACTGTTGAAGCAGAAATCATCCATCCCGAAAAACTTTCCTTTTATAAAGATGAATTATTTTTCAATGTGAACAGACCGGAGGATTTTGAAAAACTAAAAAAAATTTTCATTCATAATAATTAATCTTACAACCGCAGCCATCCCATTTTCTATCGTAAAAATCCATCCTCTCTTTGAAGAATTGTTCCGCATCTTCTAAGGAATTCATTTTTCTCAAAAGTATTTCATTCTTATCAGATACTTCCTGAACGAAAATTTCGTCATTGTACTTTAAAATCCGGATGAAATCAGAAAGACAGGTATCAGCTTCTTTAATTATAGTTGAACAAGCGAGAAAAATATCAAGCTCTTCTTTAGTTAGTTTTATAAACGGATTTGCTTTTACAGATGAAACAATCTCATCAACTGACATACAAACTCCCTAATTTTTACTCTCAGTTTGATGAAGGATATAAAATGAAGTTTCAAAAAACATTATTGCGAGTTGAATACTGCAACAGGGCAGGAACAATTGTTCAGTATTCTTTCAACGCGAGGACCAAGATACAATTTATCAGTACCTGGTTTAATTTCAGTCCCTAAGACAACCAAATCAAATTGATATTCATTAGCAGCTCTTAAAATTACATCTTCCGGATTTTCGCCCACTTCAATTCTTGTAAAAGTTTTAATCTGAAACGATTCTCCTATTTCTTTAATCGAATCCAATATTGCTTTTGCGTACTCATATTGACGCTCAAACATTGTGTGGTCGGGTATCAATTGTTCATTGTGTAATTTTCTTTCTATAACTCTTAGAAGATGCACTTCATCGGTTTCCGGATCTGAAAAAGAGAAGGCAAGTTCAGCAGCTCTTTTCGAAGCCAATGAACCATCAACGGGAACAAGTATCTTCCTTAAGTTTTTATCTTGAAATTTGACGGAGCTGCTGATTATCAATGAATAACAAGGCGCTAATTTTATCAGGTTATCTATAAATGGATTTATAACAGAATCGTTAATGTTCATCTTTTCGGTTGCGCCGACGACTAACAAGTCGTAGCCATTCTTTAAATTCTCTAAAATACTTTCCAGTGGTTTTTCTGAAACAATTATTTTTTTATCTACTTTTAATGTTTCAAGTTTTGATTGAAGGTTGTTAAGGAAATTTTGTGCAGTGGTTTTGTCATTTTCAGATACTACAGTCAACAAAGTAACCATGAGAGATTTTTTGGAGTTTATTTTTTCCAGAAGCTTGGTCTCAATAGTTTTTATATTGGCTACATTAAAATCACTTCTTAATCTTACAGGAACTAGTACACGATTAATTTTGGAAAGGATGCTTTTCTGAAAAGTCTCTTCCTTTTTTAACCTTAATATTTCTTCTTCACTTGGTTCAATTTTTTTAATTACAAACTTCATCAAAATTGGGGCTGAAAGGGAACTGATAACAGAAGCAATAATAATTGCGGAAAAAATTTCCTGTGATATTATTCCGGTTGCTAATCCGATTGTAGCAATAATTATTTGAATAGTTCCCCTCGTATTCAGGCTTATACTTAGACTTAATGCCAACCAATGCTTGAACTGCGATAGGAAACGCGCACTTAAATAAGCACCGATTGCTTTTCCCAATGATGCAAAAAGAGTAATCAATAAGCTGAAAATTAATATGTTAAGGTTAGCAAAATCTCTTATGTCAACTTTTAAACCAGCAGAAGCAAAAAAGATTGGTGCAAATACTGAGAAAGTTACACTTTCAACTTTATCGATTGTATCATCAAGCACTCCGGGAATTTGGGAAAATATTAATCCGGCAATAAAAGCTCCTAACACAGGTTCAAGATTCAATAACTGAGCAATCAATCCAAAAAGAAAAATTGTCAAAAAGGTTAGTGAGAGAAATTTATACTTTAGCTTCAGAATATTTTGTGTAAGAGTTAGAAATTTGCTTACCAGATATTTCCCCAAAATTGTTCCAACAGCAATAAATCCTATTACCTTTATTGCTGAATATAAAATCGAGTTGAAAGAAAATTCAGTTGCAGTAACGAAACCTAAAAGCACAGAAATAATTATCCATATAATTGTTTCATCAATCATTCCTATTGCCACCGCAAGCTGGCCAAAGTCTCTTCGTATGAAGTTTAAATCAATTAATACTTTAGCAACAACAGATATTGCAGATATGGCTAAAGTGGATGATACAAAGAGAGAGAGAAATAAATTTTTTTCAAATCCGGAAAGAAGATTTGGTGATATGAATTGAACAAATATAAATGTAAATAGAAAAGAGGTGCTAAAAGATAAAATAGTAATGATAAATGCATTTTTTGAATAATGTCTTAATAGCTTAACATCAGTTTGCAATCCTGCAATGAATAGTAAAAGCATTGAGCCAATGAGTACAAATACATCAAGGTAATTAACAGAGTTTTGATTCGGTAAAAAATAATCCCTGTAAAACTGAAAATTCCCCAGTAAGGATGGTCCTAAAATTATTCCTGCAAAAATTTCACCAATAACTATTGGTAAGTTAAACCTCTGAGCAATTTCAGCTAATATTTTTGCCAGAGATAACAGAGCAAATAATTGTAATAATAATGTCAGAATTTCTGTGTGCAAAATTTACCTTAAATTATTCGTTTCAAAAATAAGTTTTTAATTCCTTAATTTCATTTTAATAATCAGACTTAAAAAGGAGATTTTTATTTTTCACAATTATTTAATTCTTCATCAAATTATCTTTTATTTCTTTTGAATATATTGCAAACGAATTATGAATAAAACAAAAGTATTAAATGGATAAGAAAAATCTTGTTATAAATTTGAATCCTGAGTATCAACAGGAACTGATTGATTTGCCATGGAATCAACCACTTGAAAAGTGGGATTCCAGTGAAATAAAATTTCTTGATGTCAGAAAAGGAGTTTCGAAACATCTGATTCGATTTATAAGAACAAAAAATTTTTCTTTTGCAATTAAGCAGACAAATCCAATAAGTGCTTATTTTGAAAATGAATCACTGATTAAGCTTTTACAGAATGGAATACATGCATTGCGTCCTGTTGGATATGTTTTTTATAAAAAGAATTTATTTATGAAAAATTCCGATCCTGATAATGTGCTGGCTTTTCTGATTACATTACTTGAAGAAAAATCAATTCCGCATTCAATCCTGTTCGGTTGGGGCTTTACTGAGCATAACCGAAAACTAATTTATGAAGCTTCAGCAGAGCTTATCGCAAATTTGCATTTCAACAATATCTATTGGGGCGATGCTTCTTTAGCAAATATTCTGGTAAAGTTTATAAAGCTTAAAGATGAAAATGGCAGAACATTTACAGAACTGAAAGCATTTCTTGCTGATGCTGAAACAGTTAACTTTTTGAAAAATATTTCTGAGAATCAGAAGCAGGATGATTTAAATAAATTTATTCAATCCATAGAAGAAGTAAATGATGCTTTAACAGGAAAAAAGAACTTAACCATTATTGAAGAGGATAAAAAATTTTTTCATAAAAGTTATTCTGAGCATTTATCTCTTCTTATTAAAACAGAAAATTTTGAAAAACTAACCGGATTAAAAGTTAAAAAGCATTTCTATAAAATTTCTGATCAGTATTCACTCGATTCAATAATTAAACAAATTGAAGAACACAAATGGTACCTGAGTGAGAAAGCTTCAAGAGAAATTGATATGAAAGACGCTGCTCAAGACTGGATTAAAAATATTTATGAGCCAACAATTAACGAATTCAATCAGCTTAAACTGTTTGATTTATTTCCCAAAACAAATTCTCTAAAACTTTATGTTGATATAATGGCGCACAAATACTATGTAAGTCTTGAACAGAATAAAGATGTGGGAATATCATTCGCTATAAAAAGTTATTGCGAGAGATACTCAAATCAGGAACAGTCTTCAATAACCAGATTGGTTGATAATCTTATTAAACGATTAGCAAAGATTTTTCCACAAAGATATAATCTTTAAAATTAATTTGTTGATGTGTCTGATACCACTTACTTAAGTGCTTTTCGTTTCTATTCTAAACAGTCTTTCGGTAATTTTGAAAAGCAAAAAAAATAAATTTGAACAAACAGAAACAGGAGAATTAAAATGACTACCATAGTTGATATTTGGGCAAGAGAAATACTCGATTCAAGAGGAAACCCTACAATTGAAGTTGAAGTCGCACTTGAAAGTGGAGTTGTGGGAAGAGCAGCAGTTCCAAGTGGAGCTTCAACCGGTGAACACGAAGCAGTTGAACTTCGTGATGGAGATAAAAATCGTTACAATGGAAAAGGTGTTCTTAAGGCAGTTGAAAATGTAAACGAAAAAATTGCAGAAGAATTAATTGATTTTGATGCCACTGATCAGGTTGCAATTGATAATCTTTTAATTACTCTTGACGGAACTGAAAACAAGTCCAATCTTGGCGCAAATGCAATGCTTGGTGTTTCGCTCGCTTGCGCAAAAGCATCAGCAGAATTTTTTGGACTTCCGCTTTACAAATACATTGGTGGAGTGAATGCAAAAACTCTTCCTGTTCCTATGATGAATATTCTTAATGGT
The DNA here is from genome assembly GCF_025998815.1 of Ignavibacterium sp. NCBI lineage: Bacteria > Pseudomonadati > Ignavibacteriota > Ignavibacteria > Ignavibacteriales > Ignavibacteriaceae > Ignavibacterium > Ignavibacterium sp. The sequence goes on along the minus strand of NZ_AP026678.1, from coordinate 1,948,047 downwards.
GGAAAGCACGCTGATAATAATGTTGATTTTCAGGAATTTATGATTATGCCTGTTGGTGCTCCAAATTTTGCTGAAGCATTAAGAATGGGTGCTGAAACATTTCACGCTTTGAAGTCAGTACTTAAAAGCAAAGGATACAATACAGCCGTTGGTGACGAAGGTGGATTTGCACCTAATCTAAAATCAAATGAAGAGGCTATTGAAGTTATTCTCGAGGCAATAAACAAAACAGGTTATAAAGTTGGTGATGAAATTGCTATCGCACTGGATCCTGCTGCCAGCGAATTCTTTATCAAAGAAAAAAATGCCTATCATCTTTTCAAATCTGCCCCCGATAAAATTATTCCTATTGAAAAAATGGTTGATTACTGGGCTGATTGGGCAAGTAAATATCCAATTGTTTCAATTGAAGATGGACTTGCAGAAGATGATTGGGATGGTTGGAAGTTGTTAACCGAAAAACTTGGAAACAAAATTCAGCTTGTGGGAGATGACTTGTTCGTTACTAACACAGAAAGACTTGCCAAAGGAATTGAACTTGGTGTTGCAAATTCAATCTTGATTAAAGTAAATCAGATTGGAACTTTGACTGAAACTCTGGATGCAATTGAACTTGCAAAAATTAATGGCTATACCTCTGTGATAAGTCATCGCAGCGGTGAGACCGAAGATACAACTATTGCAGACATCGCTGTTGCTACTAATGCAGGACAGATAAAAACAGGTTCGGCTTCAAGAACAGATCGTATCGCAAAATACAATCAGCTATTAAGAATAGAAGAAGAACTTGACACAACTGCTGTATTTCCGGGATTATCAGCTTTGAATTACAACGGTTAAAATTCTTAAGCCCGACTGAATATGGTCGGGCATTTTTGTCTTTAAATAAAAATTTCAGGTGCATCTATGAATAAAAAACAAATCCAATACTGCAAAGAGATAATTAAAAAGAATAAAATTGAGTTTATTGATCTTAAAGCAAACGATTTAACAGGAAGACTTCATCACATTACTCTTCCTTATTATGACAATATTCTTGAAAAGTTAGTAACCGAAGGAGTTGGTTTTGATGGTTCGAGTTATGGTTTTAAAAAAGTAGAAAACAGTGATATGATTCTTGTCCCTGATCTTGAAACTGCCCGTATTGATCCTTTTCGTGATGCCCCAACACTTAGTTTTTATTCTCACATCGTTCTTACTGATCAGAAGAGAACTCCATTTAGTCAGGATGGAAGATATCTTGCTAAAAAAGCCGAGGGTTTACTTAAAGAAATCACCGGAGCTGATAAGTCTTGGTGGGGTCCAGAATTTGAATTCTATATTTTTTCCAAAGTTGAATATGATACAAGAACAGCATCTTCATATTACCGTGTTGAACACGCCGAAGAATTTTACAAAAAAGCTTATCACGCAGCAAATCCATTTGATGAATATGATGATTTCAGAGATGAAGCTTGCAAACTTCTTAAAGCACAGGGAATAAATGTAAAATACCATCATCACGAAGTCGGTGAAAGAGGTCAGCAGGAAATTGAAACTTACTTCGCTGATTTATTAACAACTGCTGATAACATAATTACAACAAAATACATTCTTTTCAACTTTGCAAAGCAAAAAGGTCTTTACATAACTTTTATGCCCAAACCAATGTATCAGCAGGCAGGTAACGGAATGCATCTTCATTTCTACATAACTAAGAACGGAAAAAATCTTTTTTACAAAAAAGGTGAATATGGAAATTTCAGTGAGTTGGGAAGATATTTTATCGGTGGCATGTTGAAACACGCACCAGCATTATCAGCATTTACAAATCCAAGCACTAATTCTTATAAACGACTTGTTCCCGGATTTGAAGCTCCTGTTGCCTTGACTTATGGAATGGGAAATCGTGCAGGTGCAATCAGAATTCCAAAGTATGTTTCAAATCCACAGGAAACCAGATTTGAATATCGTCCACCTGATGCAACCGCAAATCCTTATCTTTGTCTTGTTGCAATGTTGCTTGCAGGAATTGATGGAGTAGTAAACAAAATTGATCCGGTTAAGGAAGGGTTTGGTCCGTATGATAAAAATTTTCTTGAAGGAGATGATGTTCATAAAATTCATTTTCTTCCTCGCAATCTTGCAGAAGCACTTGATGCTCTCGAAATAGATAATGATTTTTTGAGGCGTGGTAATATTTTTACTGATGAATTACTGCAGCAATGGATAAAAACCAAAAATGAGGAAATTCATTCAATTGGTACGATGCCTCATCCATTTGAATATAAAATGTATTTTAATTTATAATTCCAAACTTTGCGCTCTCAGCGTTACTACGTTGAATTAAACTAAACCAAATTTCAACTTACGACGCAAAGCCGCAATTAAAAATTCATTAAAATAAATGGAGTAAACATGAAGGAAGAAAAAGAATTAAATCATTGTTTAAACTGTAATGTTACTGAAAATGAAATACCTTTAGTGAACCTGAATTATGCTGGTAAGAAAGCATTTATATGTTCGAGATGTTTACCAATTCTTATTCACTCACCGCAAAAATTAACTGGTAAACTTGATGGGGCTGATAAAATTCCCTCTGCAAATCATTAATTCATTTTACTCAGTGGGTTGAGTAAATTTACTCAATCCATTGAGTATCTTTAGAATAAATCAACTATATCCATTTTTAGAAATTCCTGCCACTTTAAACCATCATCAGAAATTAGAAGCGATTTTTTGGTACTAAACTTCTCAGAAAAGTTTATTAGTCCCTTGTGCGATTTCGCTTTCCCTAATTTGACTTCTATTGGAATAATAGTCTTATTTTTCTGGATCAAGAAATCTATTTCGTCGTTCACCTCACGCCAGTAGAATACATTAAAGTTATTTACTCTTGCCGAATTAATTAAATAAGCTCCGATAGCTTGCTCAACTTTTCTACCCCAACGCACCAGATTATTTTTAACCGATTCGAAAGATAACTCATCATAAACCGAAGAAAGGGAAGTGTTATAAACAATCCATTTAGGTGGTGAAGATTTAGATTTGATTTTAGAGCCCGAAAACTTTTGTAATCCACTCAATAACCAAACTTCATCCAATAATTTTTGATATTGCGCTAAAGTTGTAGTATTGCCGGCGTCGGTTAATTGACCTAGAATTTTTGTGTAAGATAGAATCTCTCCACTGAATGCGCAGCCAAGCTCGAAAAGATTTTTGAGTAAAGCCGGTTTTTGTATGTTGGTAAGTTGAAGTATGTCCTTAGAAATAGTTGGCTCAATAATAGAATTCCTAATGTAATCTTTCCATCTGGTCTCATCAGATATCAAATGTTCAGCGCCAGGATAAGCACCGAAATAAACATATTGTTCAGGAGTAAATCCAAAGGCATCGTGCATTTCAGAAAGTGACCAATGCGGGAGTTGAATAATTTCAAATCTACCCATCAAAGATTCGCTTAAACCTTTGTTCACAAGAAGAGTTGAAGAACCAAGTAAAATAACTCTTAAATTAATATTTTGCCTTCGATCCTTATCCCATTCTTTCTTAATGTATTCACTCCAGTTATTTATTTTTTGAACTTCATCAATAATAAATAAAAATATTTTTGACCCGGAATTTTTAAATTTTGCTCGTGATATTTCCCATTGTTGAGATATCCAAAAAGAATTAGATGAAGGCACAGCATCTGCTGAAACAAAATGAAAAGGAATATTCACCTTTTTTGTTAGTTGATTGGCGAGCGTTGTTTTTCCAACTTGTCTCGGACCTGTAATAACCTGAATTAGATTTTTTCTCTCAAATATTCTTTTTTCTAAGATTTCAAGTTGTTTTCTCTGGTACATAATTTACTCAATTGACTGAGTAAATTTACTCAATCCATTGAGTAAATTTCAAACGGAATTTTTTCTGATTTCAAGGTAGCTTCATAAACTTTATAAGTTCTTTCATCAAAGCAAGCAAAGATTACTTTTTCAATTGTATCATCATTTTCTAAAAATTTTATAACTCTTTTTACTGCAATATTAGTTGCACGCTCCAGAGGGAAACCATAAACTCCTGTTGAGATTGCAGGAAATGCGATTGTCTTTATTTTATTTTTTACAGCAAGTTTTAGTGAATTTAAATAACAGTTTTCAAGCAAGCTGTCTTCATTGCTTTTGCCTCCCTGCCAAACAGGTCCGACAGTGTGAATAATATATTTTGCAGGTAGTTTGAAACCGGGAGAAATTTTTGATTCACCCGTTTCACAACCACCGAGCTTTCGATTGAATTCGAGTAATTCAGGACCAGCAGCCCGATGAATCGCTCCGTCAACTCCACCACCACCAAGCAGTGAACGGTTTGCTGCATTTACGATTGCATCAACTTTTAATTTTGTGATATCACCTTTATATAATGAAATTATTGCTTTCATATCTCTTCGCGTGTTATAAAAAAATGTTATGAAGATTTCTTAAGTTAGCTCACAAAATTTTTACGGTTAAAATTATCTAAATAAAAGGAGAAGTTAAATTGAAATCTCTTCGCATTATTTCAGCTTATTTTTTGATGATATTTATATTAATCAGCTGCAGTGCAACGCAACAAACTACTCTTCAAGAGAGTAAACTTTATAAGTGGTTATTATCGCAGCCGGATTTAACAGTTAAAAAACTTGAATCGAATGAAATGTTTAGTGAGATTTATGAAATTTTTATTGAACAGCCAATAGACCATTTCAATCCGAATAGTCCGAAATTTAAACAGCAGTTTTTCTTATCACACAAAGATGAAGACCTGCCAATGGTAGCTGAGCTTGATGGTTACTCAGTTGGAAACAGACCCAATGAATTAAGCAGACTATTAAATTGCAATCAGATAATTGTTGAGCACAGATATTTCGGTGAATCAGTGTCGGAACCGTTTGATTGGAAATATCTTGATATTAAACAAGCGGCGGCAGATCATCACAGAATAATTCAGAAACTGAAAGAGTTTTATAAAAGTAAATGGATAACAACCGGAATAAGTAAAGGTGGTTCAACTGTTATTTTTCACAAAAGATTTTATCCTAATGATGTTGATGCAACTGTTGCTTATGTTGCTCCAATCAATCGCTCACCTGAAGACCAAAGAGTTTATGAATGGTTAAAAAATGTTTCTACCGAAGAATGCAGAAAAAAAGTCCACGACTTTCAGGAAATGATTCTTAAAAAGCGAGATGTTTTTTATCCGATGTTTTTACAAAATGCTGAAAAAGAAAATTTGAGCTATAATATTGTTGGAAGTGAAAAAGCTTTTGAATACTCCGTGTTGGAATATTCTTTTGCATATTGGCAATGGAGTGATGGTGATTGCAGTAAAATCCCTGATTCAACTTTTTCAAAAGAAGAGATATTCGAGCACTTCAAAAAAAACAGTGGTGTAGATTATTTCTCGGATAAAGATATAACTTCAATCTATCCGTTTTTCTATCAATGTTATACTGAGTATGGTTATTATGGTTATGATGTTGAACCATTTAAACAATATCTGAAATACGCCGATGGACATACTCCGTTTTTCATTCCCGATAATCTTCAATTAAAATTTAATCCCGAGCCGATGAAAGACATTTCTCATTGGGTAGAGAATGAAGCGAACAATTTTATTTTCATTTATGGTGGAAATGATCCGTGGACTTCAACAGGAGTTTGTCTTACAGGTAAAACAAATTCATTAAAAATGGTTCTTCCAAATGGTTCGCATAGAACAAGAATAAAAAGTTTTCCGGAAAACGAAAGGGAAATGATTTATAATAAACTTGAAGAATGGCTTGATATTAAAATTGAAAGATGAATATTCAATTAGTTTAAAGAACAAATCAGGAGCGAACAGATTACAGTAATTTGCTCGCTCCTTTTTTATTAAAGATTAAAGAAATTTCAGGTCAGTTACTTCTGTTGAAAATATTTTCCACGAATCACCATCCAGCTTTAGTGTATGAATCCCAAAAGTCCGGTTGTTCTTAAATTCCGGTCCTTTAATCTTTGTAGTTAATTGCACAAACTCGACTTTGGCTTCTTTATCCTTTTGTTCAATTACTTTTATCTCTTCTATCTTATAGCTTAAATCATAAGTCTCAAAGATTTTTTTAACCAGGTTTTCCGTCATTTTGTACGATTGACTTTCAGGATGAATAGTTGACATTACACCATCAAAATTTTCTTCATTCATAAATTCAGCATTGGCTTTGACGGCAGCTTCAGGTGTTTTGTAACTTTTCTCATCTGAACAAGCAAGAAACAAAAATGTTACGGCTAGTAGAACCACTGTTAAATGTTTCAAGAAATCTCCTTTCAATTTTATATACCCATTTCTTTTTTTACTTCAGAGAATTTTTCAACCGCAAAATCCAAATCTTCTTTTGAATGTGCTGCAGAAATCTGAACACGAATTCTTGCAGTTCCTTTTGGAACAACCGGATAGAAGAAACCAATCACATAAACACCTTTATCAAGAAGTTTGGCTGCCATTTGCTGAGCCAGAACTGCATCACCAAGCATTATCGGAACAATTGGATGAACGCCTTCTTTAATATTAAATCCTGCAGCTTTAATCTTATCACGGAAATATTTTGTATTCTCTTCAAGCTTATCCCGTAAATGAGTTGTTGAAGAAAGCATATCAAGCACCTTAATTGAAGCGGCTACAATTGAAGGTGCAACAGTGTTTGAAAATAAATAAGGTCTTGAACGTTGTCTGAGTAAATCAACAATTTCTTTTCTTGCAGAAGTATAACCACCACTTGCGCCGCCCAGAGCTTTTCCCAGAGTTCCGGTAATTATATCAACTTTTCCCATTACATCATTGTATTCGTGAGTACCTTTACCATGCTTACCCATAAATCCAACTGCGTGACTATCATCAACCATTACCATTGCACCATACTTTTCAGCAAGATTGCAAATATCTTTTAATGGTGCTATGAAACCATCCATCGAAAAAACACCATCTGTAGCGATAAGAATATTTTTAGCGTTATTTGCTCTGGCTTCATTCAATTTTGCTTCAAGATCATTCATATCGCAGTTTTTGTAACGATAGCGTTGCGCTTTGCATAATCTTATTCCATCAATAATGCTTGCGTGATTTAATTCATCACTTACAACTGCATCTTCTTCACCAAGGAGAGTTTCAAACAATCCACCATTTGCATCAAAGCATGATGTGTAAAGAATAGTGTCTTCCTGTCCAAGAAATTCAGAAATTTTTCTTTCAAGCTCTTTGTGAATTTCCTGAGTGCCGCAAATAAATCTGACTGATGAAAGTCCAAATCCCCATTTGTCCAGACTATCTTTCGCTGCTTTAATTAATTCCGGATTATCTGCCAATCCAAGGTAATTATTAGCACACATATTCAATACACTTTGTGTGTGCATCACTTCGATATGAGCTCGTTGAGGAGAAGTTATGATTCTTTCTTTTTTATAAAGACCTTCTTTCTCTATGCTTTCGAGAATATTTCTATAATATGATTTTGTTTCTGAAGTCATTTAGTCCTCGCTATCTGATTTGGTTTTGAATTTAATTATGCTTTCGGACCAATCATTTTTTCCGGACGAACTATTTCATCAAATTTTTCCGGAGTAAGTAAACCTAATTCTACTGCTGCCTGTTTTAATGTTTTATTTTCTGCGTGGGCTTTCTTTGCAACTTTAGCTGCATTGTCATAACCAATCACAGGATTTAAAGCTGTTACAAGCATCAGAGAATTTTCGACATGCTTTTTGATATTATCCACATTAGCTTCAATTCCAACAACACAGTGATCAGTAAAGCTTTCGCAAGCATCGGATAATAATCTGATTGAATTAAGTACATTGAAAATTATTACCGGTTTAAAAACATTTAACTCAAAGTTTCCACTCGCACCACCAATATTAACAGCAACATCATTTCCGAAAACCTGTGCACAAACCATTGTCATTGCTTCACTTTGAGTTGGATTAACTTTGCCTGGCATGATTGAGCTTCCGGGTTCATTTTCCGGAAGATGAAGTTCTCCCAAACCACAGCGTGGACCAGAGCCGAGCCATCGGATATCATTTGCAATTTTCATAAGCGAAGCAGCTAATGTTTTTAACACTCCGTGAAATTCAACTAAAGCATCGTGGGTTGCAAGTGCTTCGAATTTATTTCTGGCTGTTACAAAGGGTAGTCCGGTAATCTCAGCAATTTTCTTCGCTGAAAGTTCTGCAAATTTCGGATGAGTATTTAAACCTGTGCCAACTGCAGTTCCACCCAAAGCCAGTTCATATAATCTCGGAAGTGCAGCATCAATTCTTTCCAATCCATTTGTTAGCATCTGAACATAACCACCGAATTCCTGACCAAGTGTAAGTGGAACAGCATCCATCAAATGAGTTCTTCCAATCTTTATTATATCTTTGAATTCTTCTGATTTTTTCTGAAGAGCATCGCGGAGTTTTGTAACCATTGGAATTAAGCGATGATGAATTTGCTCAACTGCTGCGATGTGCATTGCGGTTGGAAAAGTATCATTTGATGATTGTGCTTTGTTTACATCATCATTTGGATGAATTGGCTTTTTACTTCCAAGTTCACCACCAGCCATTTCGATTGCACGATTTGCAATTACTTCATTAGCATTCATATTTGTTTGGGTTCCGCTACCTGTTTGCCAAACTACAAGAGGGAAGTGTTCATCAAGTTTTCCTTCAATTACTTCTTCAGCAGCTTTAATAATCAAGTCAGCTTTTTCTGCGGGAAGTGTTCCCAACTCTTTATTAGTCATTGCAGCCGCTTTTTTAAGAATGCCAAGTGCACGAATCAATTCTCTTGGAAATCTGTCGCCACCAATTTTGAAGTTCATTAAAGATCTGGCGGTTTGTGCACCGTAATATTTATCGGATGGAACTTGGATTTCACCCATTGTGTCTTTTTCAATGCGGTAGTTCATTGCGGTTCTCCCTGAATGGTTAAAAAATTACTGTAATCTGTTATTCAAAATTACAATAATTTAGAGTGAAGATGTAATTTCAAAATTTAATTGATATTCAATAATCAAAAATCATAAGTTATCCCCACTTTAGTAGCAGTATCCAGTTTTTTTCGACCATCGGGTGGAAAGTTGTCGAACCTTGCACTAAATCTCATTATAAGTTTGAATGAATCATCAATTTTTGTCTCGAGTGAATTTTCTGTAATAAGCTTAGTATCGGAAAAATCTTTTAACAATGGTTGATAGTAAGAAGTTGATAAAAATTTTGCATTATCTGATATAGAGTAACTCAGACTAAGATATGAGCTAAATCTGAAATCTTTAACTGTTGCAGGATGATTTGAGTTGGCCGGCAGATTATATTCTTCAAATTCCATCATGCCTGAAAACCCAAACCTTAATTTTATTTCATCGCTGGTTAAAATTTTTATTCTTGTCCCGATACCTAATAGTTCCCGGTTAAGCAGTAACCGGCTTTTATCAAAATTATACTGAGTAAATGCTTCAAGTTGCATTATTTTGGATATACCAGTCACAAATCTAAGATGAAATAATGCAAGGTTTGAAAACCTCTGATTATCTTTCCAACCAACATCAGAACTGAAAACAAAAAAAGAATAGGAATTGCCAAAGTTATAATTTACTCTGCCATTAAAAGAAAATAGTTGGAGGTCTGTATTGCCTGTTAATGCAGTAAAGTCAAGCCCTAAATTGCCTGCAAAACCAACGGAATCATAATCTTTTCTGAATGACTCTGTGTTTACCTGAGCAATGGTAATTGTGGAAATTATTAAGAACAGTATTAAATTTTTTTTCATAAAATCATCTCTAAATTAATTAATGAATCAATACTTAAATTTTTATAACAGGTTCAATTCTGAGTGAATCTCATTACCGGATAAAGATTTAAATGTTTGTCCCAATAAGGAGATTTTTTATAAAAGAAATTCAATCTTTCAAAAGGATTTTTTCTGAATGACTCATCTTCAGCAAGTTTATTTTCAAATTCTTTTTTAAGCTCGGGATTTTCTTTCAACATTTCTTCTGCAATTTTTTCCATTACATAATTTTCAAAGTATTCTTTCTGCTCGAAAATCTGGTTCATAAATCCCCATTGCACAAATGAATCTTCACATTTTGGTTCAAGCAAGTGCGCAATAATTCTGATTGTTCTTTGATTAGTCGGAATTATAAAACTACCAGCAGGAATTAGCAATTCTTCCTCAAACTTTTCAATATCAAAAGAGACTCGCTGTCTTCCTTCATAAGAATTATTAGCAAACTTCACATTATTGAATTTATATCTTTCAACCACAACAGTAGTATCATAATCTGATTTAAAGTATTTAATTCCGTGAAAAGCCATTCTGTCAACTAAAGCAGACCACTCAGCGGGAATAATATAATAATCAGGTAACTGAATTGAGTCGGTTGGAAATACATCATGATAATATTTTACTTTAAATTCTTTTGGAACATTAGTGTAAACAATTTTTTCTGTTCCGGATATTTCAGATTGTTCTTTTTTATATTCATAACCTTTGAACAGTACTTCATCATACTTTTCTGACAGATTAAATTTTACAGGAAGAAAATTTTTAGCGTAGTAGAAATTCATAACAGAATTTTTATCAGCGCTCTGATTCAACGAAATCAATTCAGAAGAATTGTTCTTCAAAAACTCAAAAGTGGTTTTCAAGCACAGCTTTTGTTGCAAAAACTCGTTCTTTGTAAGGTTTAATCATATGAGTTTCTACCAGAAGCGAAGGACGATTTCTCAATGCGAAATATCCTGTTGAAAATCTTGGTGAAGATGCCCAATCAGTTATTCCTGAGTCAAGTCCTTGTGACCAGTTCTTCATTGACACATAAGGGAAAATGAGAAAACCTTTTTCTGTTACTTTGTTTTCAAGGTATGGAACAAACTTTTCTGAAAGCCAGCTTCCGATTTGCGAATCAATATTTGAGAATCTTTCAACCTGATAAGTTACACTGTATTGATAATCAGCTCCATCAGTTGTGTGAGTGTCGATTATGAAATCCGGATTCCAGGTTGAAATGAGAATGAGCATTGATTGCATTTCTGGTGAATCTGCTTTTATCCAATCACGGTTAAGATTATAGTTTTGTGCAGTAGTCCTCCAACCCATTTCTTCCGGACCGTTTTGATTTATTCGGTTGTATTTACTTTTCCTTTCGTGACCATCAACACTAAAGATTGGAACTACAAGCAGATTGATGCTATCAAGAAGATATTCTTTCTCTTTTGTTATAAGAATTTCCCGTAACAAAATCATACTTGCATCTTTACCTTCAATTTCACCGGAGTGAATTCCATTTATAATCAGTATAGTTGCTTTCTCTAAAGGTTTTTTACCTTCTGCAATTCTTTGTTCGATTGAAGATTTATCTTCCTTTGTAACAAGCAGACAATTCAAATCTCTGCCCTGTGATGAACGTCCAAATCCAAACAAATCAGCATAATCAGAAGCTTCATCAAGTCTTTTAAAGTAATTCATTGTTTCATTGTAGTCAGATGTTGATATAAATCCGGAACGTTCAAATAATGTTGTCCAATTATTTTGTGCAAATGATGCCGTATAAACGAGCAAAACAAATAGAATAACTTTAATCTGCATTGGTCTTCCTTTTACTTTTTGAGGACTTTAATATTTTATATAAGTTCGCTGCGAAAATAAATAAAGATTCAGATGAAAACTTTTTTTAAAATATTTTTAATCGTTTTTAATTCTGCACTGTTTATCATTCCGCAAAGCGAATTAGAAAAAGATTTCGATATTCTGAAATATACACTTGAAGTTGACTTTTATAACAACTATTCCGAACCATTTCCACATTCATTTAATGGAATGTTAGAGATAGAGTTCAAAGCTTTGAATGATTTAAAACAGATAAGATTAAATGCAACATCGTTTTCACTTATGATAAATAAGATTGAAGGAAAAGATTTTTCATATAAACATTCAGCAGACACATTATTTATAAATTTCAGTAAAACAGTAAAGAAAAATTCATCAGAGAAAATTAAAATTTATTATACGCACAACGATGTTATTGATGGTGCTTTCTTCGTTAAAGATGGGATGTTATTTACAAATAACGCTCCTCAACGTGCAAGAAGATGGTTGCCTTGTTTCGATCATCCATCGGACAAAGCATTGTTTGAACTGAAAGCAAAAACTCCTGCAAATGTATTGCTTGGTTCTAATGGTTTACTTGTTGATTCAGTGAAGAATGAAGATACAATTTATTATAACTGGAAAACAGAATATCCTCTCTCAACTTATCTGATTGTAATCAGTTCAAAAAAGAATTATCAGATGGATGAAATAAACTGGAAGAGTTTAAATGGGAAGAATATTCCGGTTCGGTTTTATTGGAATGAAGGTGAAAATCAGTCCGCAATAAATCACATTAAGGATATCACACCTGCAATGATGAAATATTTTTCTGAACTATTGTGTGATTATCCTTTTGAAAAAAATGGTTATGCAACATTGAATGAACTTTTCATATTTGGTGGAATGGAAAATCAGACGCTTATCAGCTTGTGTCCTAATTGTTGGAATGAGGATTTAATTGCACATGAATTTTCGCATCAATGGTTTGGAAATATGATTACATTAAAAACATGGTCTGATGTCTGGCTTAACGAAGGCTTTGCAACTTTTGCTGAAGGATTATGGATTGAACATAGATTTGGAAAAAAAGCTTATAATGAATACATAAAAATTCAGGCAGAAAGATTTTTTCGGGCAGAAAATAAATTTCCGATTTTTAATCGTGAATGGAGAAATAAAATTCCGGACATAAACATTTTATATAACGGAGAAATTATTTACGCAAAAGCAGCAGCTGTGCTACAAATGTTAAGGTATACTTTAGGCGATTCAATTTTCTTTGCTGCATTAAAATCATACACAAATGATAAATCGTTACAATATGGAAATATTTCAACTGAAGAATTCATAGCAAAATTTATGAATTATACTGGCAGAGATATTGGTTGGTTCTTCAATCAGTGGTTAGCAGGGACGCATTATCCGATTTACAAGAACTATTATTTAATAACTCAGGAATCTTCCGATTATTTTGTTGATTTAGTTTTCACACAGGAAAACAAAGAAAATATTTATTACAAGATGCCATTCGAAGTACAAATACTTTTTGATGATGGAACTTCCATTAAAGAAGTTGTTTTTAATGAGATGAATAATCAGAACTTTCAATTCATTTATCAAAAGAAACCGATAAAAATTTATTTTGACCCTGAAGAAAAGATTTTGTTAAAAGAAATGTTCGTGGAAGAATTGGAAAATGTAATTATTGACGAATAGCATTAATACAAGTCACTATATTTTGTATAGTAATTAAACTTCAAAAAAATATATTTGAAGTGAAAATAATTTTAATTGTTACGATAATTAAATTACTTAATAATTAAACTCTGTGGGATAAAATGCAAATACCAGTTCAGGACCGAAGCAATTACCTCAAAGGGCTATTCATAACCGCAAAATTAGATAAACAACTTAATCAGACTGAAAAAGATATCCTTAAAAAAATTTCTGATAAGCTTGGTTTTGCCAATGATTTTTATGAAGAAACAATTCGGGGACTTCTTGCCAATAAATATATAAGCGAAGAACCAATTAAATTCTCAGATAAGAAAATTGCCGAGTCATTTGTTAACGATGCTATTAAACTTGCCTGTGCTGATGGAAATGTAACTGACTCAGAAAAAAACTGGATTAAAAAAACTGCTGAAATAAATGGTTTGGATACTGAACAAGTTGAAACTAAAATAAAATTATATATTGAAAGACCTTCCTTGATTAAAACAAATGACTTTGCACTGATGTCAATCATTTAATTACTTAATTCATATCTTACTTTGTCCTTTAGATTAGCATCTCTAATTTTGATAAGAGAATTACAAATTTTTATACTTATTCTGAAGGAACCCACTTATGAAAAAAATGAAAGCCCTTGTTAAAAAATATGCTGAACCGGGAATCTGGATGGACGAAGTTCCTGTTCCTGAATACGGACCCAATGATGTTCTTATCAAGATTCATAAAACATCAATTTGCGGAACAGACATTCACATTTATAACTGGGATGAATGGGCTCAAAAAACTATTCCTGTACCTATGGTTGTTGGTCACGAATATGTCGGAACAATTGAAGCATACGGAGATAATGTCCACGATGTTCAGATTGGTGAATTAGTGAGTGGTGAAGGACATCTTGTATGTGGACAGTGCAGACATTGTCGTGCTGGAAGAGGTCATCTCTGTCCAAACACAAAAGGAGTTGGTGTTAATCGTCCCGGTTGCTTTGCCGAATATCTTGTTATTCCTGTTACGAATATCTGGCATTGTGATCCAAAAATTCCTAAAGATGTTTTATCCATTTTTGATCCTCTTGGCAATGCTGTTCATACAGCGCTTTCATTTGATTTACTTGGTGAAGATGTTCTTATCACTGGTGCCGGACCAATTGGAATAATGGCAGCTGCAATTGCAAAACACGCTGGTGCAAGAAATGTGGTTATAACTGATTTGAATCCATATCGTCTTGAGCTTGCAAAGAAAGTTGGTGTAACCCGTGTAGTTGATGTTTCAAAAGAAAAATTATCAGATGTAATTTCAGAGCTTGGAATGGTTGGTGGTTTTGATGTTGGCTTGGAAATGAGCGGAAGTCCAAAAGCATTTAACGATATGATTGATGCAATGTACACAGGTGGGAAAATTGCTTTGCTCGGTATTCTTCCTTCAAATGCCGCAATTGATTGGACGAAAGTAATATTCAAAGGAATTACAATTCGCGGTATTTATGGTAGAATGATGTTTGAAACCTGGTACAAAATGCAGGCAATGATTCAGAGTGGTTTGGATGTTACTCCTGTTATTACTCACAAATTCAAAATTGATGACTATAAGGAGGGATTTGAGATTATGAAATCAGGTAATTCAGGAAAAGTTATACTCGATTGGATTTAATTACACTTTATGAATTTTGATGGAATAGTTTCGCTTTTTATAGCTTGTATTGAATGGATTCTTCTGATTAATCTTTTGATCTTTTCGAAGAAGGATAAGACTAATGTAATTGCGCTGATAATGATTACTCTTCTTGCAGGTTATCAGACAATGGAATTTATCATTTGCAATCTTGGTTTTACCAAGCCGGTATTTCCATACATAGCATTTCTAATAATAAGTTATCTTCCACCTTTAAATCTATTATTGGTTTTAAATCTTACACAGAATAATAGCTTAGGGCGGAAGAATATTTTATTATTCAGTCCTGCATTATTCTTTTCAATTTTTTATCTGTTTAAATTGGATCAGTTTCAGATAGCTAAATGCACAGTGCTATATGCATCTTATCATTATCCTTTGGGTGATTTGTATGGATTTTTTTATTACATACCTATTCTTATTTCTATACTGATTCTGATAAGATCAATCCCAAAAGCTGATGATAAAAGAAAGAAACTGATATTTAAAGTGCTTTTATATTCTACAATTTTTATTAGTCTTCCTGTGATTGTTGGCTTTAGTCTTATGTTTGCAGGTTCATACACAATTATCTCCTCAATGGAAAGTATTATGTGTAAATTTGCTTTTGTATATGCACTTAGTTTAAGCTTTCTTATTTTATATAATTCACCATTCAAAGATGAAAGAAACTATTTTAAATATCTATCTGGTTATAAACAGTGGAATAGTTAAAGAGTTCCGTGCAATTGCTTATGACGAAGAAGGAAGCGATGATGAAAAAATTGCTTTTCTTAAATCAAGAGCAAAAGAGGATTTTGAGCGCTCAATTCATTTCGATGCTCCTACTGATAAAAACGGAAACTTTATGTCTTACAACAAATTCTACAAGCTTGAAAAAAGAGGATTGCAGTTTCAACTTTTTGAAGAAATTTTTGAAGCATTCAAAGTACCGGATAAACCTTTGGTTTGTGTAACTCCGGTTGTTGATGGAGAGATTTATTCACAATAGAAAATTAAACCGGATACCAAATGAAAAAATCATTTTTAATTTCGATAATCTTATTGGTTTCAATAACATTTACAGGTGCTAAATTGTTTATAAGCGACAAAACAAAATCAACTTTAATTGAATCGCATCTCTCACTCCTCGAAAGACAAAAAATTTCAGATAGATATTACTCAGATAAAAAACTTGGTGCTTTCTATGAAAATGGTAAAACATATTTCCGTTTGTTTACACCAAATGCGGAAAAGGTTTCTCTGATAATATTCGATAAAGTTGATGATGAGAAAGGAAAAATTTATGAAATGACTCGTGATGAAAATGCTGTTTGGGAAACTTCGCTTGAAGGGAAATACTTTGGTAAATATTATAATTTTATTGTTCAGCATAAGAATCAAAATCCTGTTTTATGTCTTGACCCTTATGCAAAAGCAGTTGCAAGTTTTAACACTTATTTCACACCGAGGAAGGGAATTATCATAGAAGAAAATAACTATGATTGGGGAAATGATGAATGGAGAAGAAATGATTGGAGAGATTTGATTATTTATGAAATGCATGTGCGTGATATGACAGAGCATCCGTCAAGTGGAGTTGAAGAGAGAGGAACATATAAAGGTCTTGTTGAAAAAGGTAAAACAGGTGGTCTTTCATATATTAAAAAATTAGGTGTTAATGCTGTTGAACTACTTCCTTCACAGGAATTTGCAAACATTGAAATACCATTTAAGAAAGAATCGAGAGGAAAATTAAACACGTGGAATCCATATGAGCGCAATCATTGGGGATATATGACTGCTGCTTTTTTTGCACCGGAATCTTATTATTCGGAAAATACAAGAAACATAAAATGGAATTCCTGGAGTGGTGCAGATGCAAAAGCTGTTACTGATTTTAAAGATATGGTAAAAGCTTTTCATCAGGAAGGTATTGCTGTAATAATGGACGTTGTTTACAATCATCTTTCGGAATATGAATTTGGTAATCTGAAGGAAATTGACAAAGAATATTATTTCAGATTAAATGAGCAAGGAGATTTTATTGCTGAAAGCGGTTGTGGAAATGATTTACGAACCGAAGCACCAATGTTAAGAAGATTAATAGTTGAAAGCGTTCTTTACTGGATGAAAGAATATCACATTGATGGTTTCAGATTTGACCTTGGGAAATTAATTGATTGGGAAACAATTGAGACTATAATCTACGAGGCAAAGAAAATTAATCCAGATGTTGTTTTTGTTTGTGAACCCTGGGGCGGAGGTTATGATCCTGCCGGATTTTCATTGCGTGGTTGGGGTGCTTGGAATGATCAGATAAGAAACGGAATAAAAGGTGAAAATCCTTTTAATGGTCTTGGATGGATTTTTGGTCAGTGGTATGGAAATAATAATCCACTAAGAATTAAAAGTTATGTTAACGGAACTTTAGTTGTTGATACACTTGGTCTTTTCCAGAAACCACATCATTCAGTTAATTATCTTGAATCACACGATGGTTATACATTCGGTGATTTTATCAGATTAGGAACCAAATCTGTTACAAGAGATGAAATTATAAAAGATGTTGATTCATTTGTAAAGCTAACGCCGCTTCAGATGAAGTTAAATAAACTTGGAGCATTATTTCTTTTCACATCAAGAGGAATAACAATGATTCATAGCGGTCAGGAGTTTGCAAGGACAAAAGTAATACCTGCAAATATCGATGTTCCTGATCAGCATAAAGGTATGATAGATCATAACAGTTATGAAAAGGACAATGAAACAAACTATATCAATTACAAACACGCTGAAATAAATAAAGAGTTGTTTGATTATTACAAAGGACTAATCGAGCTGAGAAAAAAATATCACTCATTCAGAAGAGCAAAGTATGAAGATGTAAAATTTCACGAAGTGAAAACCAATCCCTTCGCAATTTGTTATGAAGTAAAATATAAAGATGAACATTTCTTTGTTGCAATGAATGCTAATCCTGAAATTACTCAGCAATTTAGTTTGCCAAAAGGTGCATGGGAAGTTTTGGTTGATAATTCAAAAGCTGGTGTTAAACCAATTAAAGTTGTGAAGAATAAAGTAGATTTAGAACCAACTTCGGGAACAGTGCTGAAGAAAAAATAAGAATTTAATTTTACTTCTCTGTCACTCTTAGTTTATCGAAGAGTGACAGAAATACTAATTTTGTTTCAATCCTTTAATCTGATTATAAAAATTAATTGCAAGTGGATTTTTAGGATTCAACTGTAAACTTCTTTCAAGCGATGTTATTGCCAGATCAAAATTGCCATTCAAGTAATAAGCACCGGCAAGATTGTACCAAAGCTGGTAATCGGCTTCTTTGTATTGAACTGCTTTTTGTAGGTATGGCAATGATGTTTTGTGATCATTTAATTTAAGATAAACCTGACCAAGCCACTTATTAGAAAAGAAATCTGATTTTATTTCGTCGAGTTTCTTCAAATAAGGAATTGCTTTTTCAAGATATCCTTTATCAATAAGATAAGCTGCGAGAGTTCTGTAAGGAACATCGTAATAAGGGCGTTCAGCAATAATCACATCCATTTCACGAATGAATTTTTCTATTTCATTTCTGTTCAGATAATATTCTGCTAATTTACTGTGAGCTGTTTCCCATTTCAGTTGTTTGTTAAAAATTTTTGCTGCAATTGTATCAACGATTGTGCTCATCTTATAATTTAACATTTTGTAATTCGGAGTTCCTTTTGGAACGAATGGATATTGCCCTGTAAGAACAATTATTGAAAAGTTTGCCAGCGTTGAATCAAGAGCCGTAAAAGGAAAGTTTGCTTTCAGAATACTATCTGCTTTTTCTTCTGATAATTCAGCTCGTTTTCCTTTGGGAAGTAAATTTATTTTCTTCATTTCATCATAAAATGTATCTGCAATCAATCTGTAGCCATCAATATTCGGATGAAGATGATCTACAGTCAGATTATAACCAACTAATTCATTCGGACTCAATTTTCTGAAGACGGAATCAATATCAACAACAGGAATATTATATTGATTTCCAATTTCAGAAATAATATCATTAATTTTTTGCGGAGCTCTGAATCTTAAAGCATCATATTCTTTTGCAAGCAAAAATAATTTTTTCGCTTCTTCTATATTTCCTTTATTTAATTCCTCATTTGCTTTGTTAAAAACTTCTTCCGCCGAGGGATATTTTTCAGTTTTAACCGACACAAAAGGTTTTTGTTCACGAAGATTGCAGGTTAATTTTCCGACTATCACGGGAACATTTTTATCACGAATCATTTCAACAATATCACGAAGATTTCCTTCAAACTGTTTTATTCCTGCGTGATACTCATCAGAATCATAAGTGATTAGTGAGTTTCCAATCATTTGTGACATCAAAGTTTCATTGCTTGCTTCAGCTACTTCATCAGTTTTGTTGAACAATCCATAAACCCAACTGATTGCATCACGAAGCAATTGTGTGGTTTTGAAATTATAAAGCCACAAATAAAGATTCACAAGGAATCTTGAACTGCCGATTGAAACAGTTGAACCGACACCAAGCGCGCCATAGTATTCATTATGTCCGGCATAAATTAAAACCAAATTAGGATTTTGCTCTAATAATGCCGGAACAAAATCACGAAGTGTATATGAGTTGATTGCTGATATACCAAGATTTATTACCTCAATATTATTTCCCGGATAAAGCAACTCGAGTTTTCGTTTTAGTTGCCGCGGAAATGAAGCATTTGGAACATAAGGCCAGCCGGCTGTGGAGCTTCCTCCAAGTACAAAAACTCTGAATGCATTTGGTTTTTTATCTTTATCAAAACCATCAGGCAATGCTGAAGGGACTGAGCGTGTTCCGTAAAAATATTTGTATGGTATTTCCGGATTAAGAAAAAGTTTATCAGGATGATAATCGGTTACAACTTTGAATACTGTAAAGTCGTGTCCATAATCGAATATTCTGAGTCCAAGTTCAAGTAAAACAAAAAACAAAACCGGAATTAGAAATAAAACGATATAAAACCATTTTGGTGGTTTCTTCTGCTTTGAATTTGTTTCGGAGTATTTCTGATCTTCTAAAGTTTTTTTCTTCATTTGTTATATAAAGTTTTTATAACCTGTTTTTAATGAATTAGAAATATATATATCAAATACTTATCACACTTTGATGAACTGAGCGTGACATAAAAAGTAACTTTGGGAAAGAACCAAGCTCAGTGTAACAGAAATATTATTTCCTTTAAGAGCCGAGCCAAAATTAGTAAATTCGTATAAATAATTTGGTTAAAATTGTTAATATGAAATTAAGCTATATTCTTTTTATTGTTTTTGTAATTCTGATTCAATCCGAATCATTTACCCAATCTTTTAATTCTCCGTATGTTGCACGAGTTGGCAGTAAGGTAATCAGTGATTCGGAATTTCTTGAAAGGTATGAATTTACACCTGGCTTCAGACGACATATTAAACAGATGGATGATTCAAACAAACTTGAATTCCTTTTTACTTTGATTGCCGAAAAACTCTTTTCGCTCGAAGCAAGAAATCTTGGAT